>NZ_JACUZY010000019.1:0-3402 GCF_014851605.1 Achromobacter sp. ACM02 | reverse complement strand
TGCGGAATAAAAGCTTGACGATGACCTACTTTCACAGACGTCCGTCCACTATCATCGGCGCAAAGTCGTTTCACTGTCCTGTTCGGGATGGGAAGGAGTGGGACCAACTCGCTATGGTCGTCAAGCGTAACTGGTTGAGCGGCTGCGGTTAGGCAACTGCTCCAATCTTGGAAGAAACACAACGCGTGGTGATCAGAGTCAGACTCGATGATCACGCACGGTGGGGTGTAATTGGTGTTGGCTGGCTGCTGACGGTGCAGCCAGATTTTGTATTGAACGACACTTGGAACGCTACATCACCAGGTCATAACCATCAGTGTTATAGGATCAAGCCTCACGGGCAATTAGTATCGGTTAGCTTAACGCATTACTGCGCTTCCACACCCGACCTATCAACGTCCTGGTCTCGAACGACCCTTCAGGGGGATCAAGTCCCCGGGATACCTTATCTTCAGACGAGTTTCCCGCTTAGATGCCTTCAGCGGTTATCTCTTCCGTACTTAGCTACCCGGCAATGCCATTGGCATGACAACCGGTACACCAGAGGTACGTCCACTCCGGTCCTCTCGTACTAGGAGCAGGCTCCGTCAAGTATCCAACGCCCACGGCAGATAGGGACCAAACTGTCTCACGACGTTTTAAACCCAGCTCACGTACCTCTTTAAATGGCGAACAGCCATACCCTTGGGACCGGCTACAGCCCCAGGATGAGATGAGCCGACATCGAGGTGCCAAACACCGCCGTCGATATGAACTCTTGGGCGGTATCAGCCTGTTATCCCCAGAGTACCTTTTATCCGTTGAGCGATGGCCCTTCCATTCAGAACCACCGGATCACTATGTCCTGCTTTCGCACCTGTTCGACTTGTCAGTCTCACAGTCAAGCACGCTTATGCCATTGCACTATCAGCACGATTTCCGACCGTACCTAGCGTACCTTCGAACTCCTCCGTTACACTTTGGGAGGAGACCGCCCCAGTCAAACTGCCCACCATGCACTGTCCCCGATCCGGATAACGGACCAAGGTTAGAACCGCAAACAAACCAGGGTGGTATTTCAAGGATGGCTCCACGTAATCTAGCGACTACGCTTCAAAGCCTCCCACCTATCCTACACAGGCCGGTTCACAGATCAATGCAAAGCTACAGTAAAGGTTCATGGGGTCTTTCCGTCTAGCCGCGGGTAGATTGCATCATCACAAACACTTCAACTTCGCTGAGTCTCAGGAGGAGACAGTGTGGCCATCGTTACGCCATTCGTGCAGGTCGGAACTTACCCGACAAGGAATTTCGCTACCTTAGGACCGTTATAGTTACGGCCGCCGTTTACCGGGGCTTCGATCAAGAGCTTGCACCCCATCACTTAACCTTCCGGCACCGGGCAGGCGTCACACCCTATACGTCGACTTTCGTCTTTGCAGAGTGCTGTGTTTTTAATAAACAGTCGCAGCCACCGATTCTCTGCGACCCCATCATGCTAAGCGCGCAGGCGCTTCACACTACCGGGGTATACCTTCTCCCGAAGTTACGGTATCAATTTGCCGAGTTCCTTCTCCTGAGTTCTCTCAAGCGCCTTGGAATATTCATCCCGTCCACCTGTGTCGGTTTGCGGTACGGTCTCGTACAGCTGAAGCTTAGAGGCTTTTCTTGGAACCACTTCCAATCACTTCGCAAGCAATGCTCGCTCGTGCCACACCCTTGATTTACGCGCCCGGATTTGCCTAAGCGCCATCTTCGATGCAGCAACAGGGACATCCAACACCCTGATGATCTTCCGCGATCCGTCCCCCCATCGCACTGTACGACGGTGCTGGAATATTAACCAGCTTCCCATCAGCTACGCATCTCTGCCTCGCCTTAGGGGCCGACTCACCCTGCGCCGATGAACGTTGCGCAGGAAACCTTGGACTTACGGCGAGGGGGCTTTTCACCCCCTTTATCGCTACTCATGTCAGCATTCGCACTTCTGATACCTCCAGCAGCCTTTACAAGCCACCTTCGCAGGCTTACAGAACGCTCTCCTACCGCGTGCACAAAGTGCACACCCGCAGCTTCGGTTTATCGCTTAGCCCCGTTACATCTTCCGCGCAGGACGACTCGATCAGTGAGCTATTACGCTTTCTTTAAAGGATGGCTGCTTCTAAGCCAACCTCCTGACTGTCTATGCCTTCCCACTTCGTTTCCCACTTAGCGATAATTTGGGACCTTAGCTGGCGGTCTGGGTTGTTTCCCTCTTGAGTCCGGACGTTAGCACCCGGTGCTCTGTCTCCCAAGCTGTACTTGCGGGTATTCGGAGTTTGCCATAGTTTGGTAAGTCGCCATGACCCCCTAGCTATAACAGTGCTCTACCCCCCGCAGTAATACTTGAGGCACTACCTAAATAGTTTTCGGAGAGAACCAGCTATTTCCAGATTTGTTTAGCCTTTCACCCCTATCCACAGCTCATCCCCTAATTTTTCAACATTAGTGGGTTCGGTCCTCCAGCACGTGTTACCGTGCCTTCAACCTGGCCATGGATAGATCATCTGGTTTCGGGTCTACACCCAGCGACTGAATCGCCCTATTCGGACTCGCTTTCGCTACGGCTTCCCTATTCGGTTAACCTTGCCACTGAATGTAAGTCGCTGACCCATTATACAAAAGGTACGCAGTCACCCCACAAGGAGGCTCCTACTGTTTGTATGCATACGGTTTCAGGATCTATTTCACTCCCCTTCCGGGGTTCTTTTCGCCTTTCCCTCACGGTACTGGTTCACTATCGGTCGATCACGAGTATTTAGCCTTGGAGGATGGTCCCCCCATCTTCAAACAGGATTTCACGTGTCCCGCCCTACTTTTCTTACGCTTAGTTCCACACACAAGATTTCGCCTACAGGGCTATCACCTGCTACGGCCGGACTTTCCATTCCGTTCGACTATCTTGCGTGCTAAAACGTAAAGGCTCTTCCGATTTCGCTCGCCACTACTTTCGGAATCTCGGTTGATTTCTTTTCCTCGAGCTACTGAGATGTTTCAGTTCACCCGGTTCGCTTCCACTGGCCTATGTATTCAGCCAGGGATACTCCTTGCGGAGTGGGTTTCCCCATTCGGACATCTACGGATCAAAGCTTGTTTGCCAGCTCCCCGTAGCTTTTCGCAGGCTACTACGTCCTTCATCGCCTGTGATCGCCAAGGCATCCACCATATGCACTTAGTCGCTTGATCCTATAACGCTGTAGGCTATAGGACCTGAGTATTAGCGTTTGTGCCGTTCATAAGTTTCAAAGCAGTCTGAGGTTATTCACCTCAGTCTTGAGAACTTGGAACAAAATTAATGCAATCACAACCCGTACCCATCTTCATCAGCAAGCTGATTACTCGATGAGCACATTTCGTTGTGCTTCTTCCAGATTGTTAAAGAAC
>NZ_JACUZY010000018.1:0-12034 GCF_014851605.1 Achromobacter sp. ACM02 | reverse complement strand
CCCTGCCGCTTCGGTGTTGTGAGGCGGGGTTCTTGAGTCGCCGGCGTCCGGACTGCGGGATTCCGATGCTCGCCCCGGTGGGGCTGCGCTTCGGATCCCTCCGTCCGGCCCCCGCCTCACGGCATCTGCCCATGATCGGGTCCGAAACCAACGCATTAGGCGACTGCCAGCCGAGGACCCCGGAGCCATCCGAAGCGCAGCCCCACCGGGGCGAGCATCGGAATGGCGCAGGGCAGCCTCGGCGGCTAAAGAACTCCGACATCCGCAAGCTCGAGGCTCTGCCGCTTCGGTGTTGTGAGGCGGGGTTCTTGAGTCGCCGACGTCCGCGACCTCGAAGCCCTACCCCCCGCACTGAAGGTACGCCGACGGCGCGACGGCAATCGCGATCTTTCCTTGGATACCATTGTTGGGACTTTCCAGTCGCGCATGAGCCTGTGCAATGTCGGCAAGCGCATAGACCGCGCCCACATGCGGCCGCAACTGGCCACGCGCCACCAACGCGCTCAATTCATCCAGCTTGCCGCGGTTCTGCCGCGTGAACACGAAGTGGTAACTCGCGTTCTTGCCCCAAGCCTGGATCAGGTTTTGCGGCTGGGCGATGTCCACGATCGAGACGACCCGCCCCAATTGCGCAAGCGCATCGGGGCTGCGCGCAAGCGTGTCGCCGCCGATGGTATCGAACACGACGTCGACGCCGCGCCCGCCCGTTTCCCGCATGACGGCCTCGACGTAGTCTTCCTTTTCGTAATCGATGACCACGTCAGCGCCCATGCTGCGCGCGAACTCGGCGTTGGCGGCGCGCACGGTCGTGTACACCTGCGCTCCGATGGCTTTCGCCAGCTGGATAGCCACATGGCCGACGCCGCCCGCGCCGCCGTGCACCAGGATGCTCTCCCCGACTCTCAGCCCCGCGCGCACGACCAGCGCTTCCCAAGCCGTGCCGCCCACCAGGCTCAGGCTGGCCGCTTCAAGATGACTCAGCGCCGGCGGCTTCTTCCCGACTATGCCTTCCGCGGCGACGTGATACTCGGCATAGCTGCCCGGCCCGTCGAAGATTTGCGGGGTGTACCAGACTTCGTCGCCAGGAACGAAAGCCGTCACGCCCGGCCCCACCGCTTCGACCACGCCCGAGACGTCGTGCCCGGTAATGGCCGGCAGCGGCACCAGATCGGCATAGTCGCCGCGCCGGACCTGGTAATCCAGGGGATTGATCGAGGTCGCATGTACCCGGACCAGGACCTGTCCCGCCTGCGGCACAGGCTTGGGCAATTCGCGGAGTTCGAACGATTCCGGGCCGCCGAATGATTTGAGTGTCATCGCTTTCATGGTTTTCCTTGTTTCGAAAAATAGGGATATCGGGAAATACCGATATTTACCTGCAAAAAAATTACAGCTCTTTCCCGATGAGCCCGGCAAGAGCACGTATGGTTGCTTCGTTCCGCTTGTAGTAGGTCCACTGCCCGATGCGCCTGGCTTCCACCAGGCCCGCGCGCTGCAGCGTCGCCAGATAGTCGGACACCGTGGACTGCGACAGCCCCACGCCTTCCTGGATGCTGCTGACGCAGACCCCCACCGTATGAACGTCGCCCTCGTCCTGGGGCGGGAAGTTCTTGGCGGGGTCCTTCAGTCCTTTGAGGATCTCAAGGCGCGTACGGTTGGAGAGGGCTTTGAATATTTCGAGCAGATCCATGGCACCATGATATCGGGATTTCCCGATATGTCAATAAATTGGACTCGCACGAACGCCTGCTCGTCTGCTCACTTGTCCACCGACCGCATGTCGCAAGTCGTCTCCGACGACGAGCAGACGCCGCGAAACCACGCCCGTCCCCGCGTGCGGTCCTTGGACGCCAGCGGCTCGAACGTGTCGCTGTTGCGCATCTGGTAGTCCAGCAACAGCCACTCGCCTTCGCAGGCGGCGATGCCGCGCAGCGTAGCTCTTTCGGTCAGCCAGTCGCTGCCCAGATCCAGCAACCGTTCACTGCCGGTGTCGGGGCGGGCGTAGCCGCGCGCAGACTGGATGCCGACCTGCGCATCCGCGGCTTCGATCCAACCCTCGCCCCGATATACGGGTCGCGGCTTGCTCTGTTCGTCGCCGGTCTTGTCGTCGCTGGCGTTCCTGATTTTGAGCCAGCCGTCGCGCGCCTCGGTCACGTCGAAGGTCACGCTGTAGTAGTCGATCTCGGGATCAGGGCCGTCGCCACGAGTCGTCGGCAGGCTGCCCACCACCGCTGCCTGGGCGGATGCCGCCGCGCGCACCTGGATGGCAGGCTTATCGTTCGTCGTCCATCCGGAGAAGCTGCATGCGGTCGGGCCCGGCGGGGTCCAGGCGGCAGGCTTGGAAGGCGTCTGGGCGTTGATGGCCGGCGACACGGCCAGCGCGGCAAGCGCCAGGAAAATCCGTCGCATGGTCATGGGCTTGGTCATATGTCAGTTGCTGTTGATCCAGTCCTGCGCATCCCGCACGAACCAGGGCAGGTTCAGGCGCTCTCCTTCGCCGGATTGTATGGTCAAGCGTTGGTCCGAGGAGCCGGGGGTATCGCTCTTGCCCTGTCCCGTGGAAGGCGCGCGGCTGCGATAGTCCAGCTCGGTTTGCTGGGGAGGTTTATCCGCGCAGGCGGCGATCAAGGTGCATGCGGCCGCGGCAAGGACGGTCCGCAGCGCCGGACGGAATATCTTCATGGTATTCAGGTTCCCGCTGAAGGGCACAGGCCAACGTGCCGGAAAATCAGGGCCTCCAGCCCATACCTTACTCGCAATGCAAAACCAGCGTTGGCGCCTCAGATCGGCATATTGAAATAGACGACCCGTTCCGTCTCCCTGAACCCCAGACGCGTATGCGCGGCCTGGCTCACGACATTGTCCAGCGCGGTATCCGAGGCCAGCTCTTTGCAGCCCCTGTCCCGCGCCCATGCCCGGACGGCGTCGATCAAGGCCCTGGCCGCGCCCTGTCGCCTGGCCTCGGGCATGACATACAGGCCCTCCAGGAACGCCACGGGACTGGAGTCGGTGCCATTGACGTAGTCCGTCCTGATCGCAGCTTCGGCAAGGCCGATCGCCTGCCCGTCGTCGGCGCGCGCCAGGAACTGGACGTATCGGTCCGGCGCGCAAACCTGATCCTCCATGTCTTCCTGATGCTCAGACGCTGACGCGTCAGGCCAGAGCGCCATGCGCAGTTGCAGCCAGGCGGCATCCCGGGAGGAGGTAATCGGGGCGGTTTTCATGGGCAGGGTTTGTGTTCCGGATGACGCGTGGAAATTTATCACCCTGCCCTTCTCGCTGTCGAAGCGTATCCGGCCTCGGCCTGCCCCGCCCTACTCCTGCACCGGCACCGTATAGTTCAGCGCCAGCCGGCCGCCATCCGCGTACACCGTCTGCCCGGTGACGTAGCTGGCGTCATCGCTGGCCAGGAACACCGCCACCTTGGCGACTTCGTCTGTCGATCCCAGGCGCTGCATCGGTATGCGCGACAGCACGGTCCTGCGGGCGTCGGGATTGCTGGTGATCGTGGCCAGGATTTCGGTGTCGATGCTGCCGGGGCCGATGGCGTTGACGCGGATGCCGTGCGGCGCCAGGGACAGCGCCATCGACTTGGTCATCTGGCGCACCGCGCCCTTGCTGGCGCCGTAGGCCAGCTGGTCGGGCATCGCCAGTTCCGCCGTCATCGAGGACAGCGTCACGATGGCGCCGTTGCCGCGTCCGCCAGCCACCATGGCGCGCGCGGCGGCCTGCGCGACCAGAAAGGTGCCGCGCACATTGACGTTCATGACCGCATCCAGGTCTTCGAGCTTCAGGTCCAGGAAGTCCGCCGCGCGGATCACGCCGGCGTTGCAGACGCAGATGTCCAGGCCGCCCCAGCGCCGCACGCACTCGTCGGCCAGCTTCTGGGCATCAGCCGGATCGGTCACGTCCGCCACCAGCGCGGCGGCGCGATCGCCCAGCGCGCGGGCCGCGGCCATCAGTTCGGCCTCCTTGCGGTCGGCCAGCAGCACGTATGCACCCTCGGCCGCGAAGCGCCGCGCGATCGCCAGTCCGATGCCACCAGCCGCGCCGGTGACCAGCGCCACCTTGTCCTGCAATCTCATCTCAGACTCCTACGTAGGCGGCCACCAGGTCGGGCCGCTGGGACAATTCCGCCGAGCTGCCGCGCCACACCGTCACGCCCTTGTCGAGGATGACGTTGCGGTCCGACAGGCGCAGCAAGGCCGTGGTGTTCTTGTCCACCACGATCATCGATAGACCTTCGGCTTTCAATTGCGCCAGCACGCGCCAGATTTCGGCGCGCACCACCGGCGCCAGCCCTTCGGTGGCTTCGTCCAGCACCAAGAGGCTCGGGTTGGTCATCAGCGCCCGGCCCAGCGCCAGCATCTGCTGCTCGCCGCCGGATAGCTGCGTGCCCAGGTTGGCGCGGCGTTCGTGCAGGCGCGGAAACAGCTCATACACGCGTTCCAGCGTCCAGCCGCGGCCGCCGCCGCGGTGTATAGCCGTGGCGACCAGGTTTTCTTCCACCGTCAGCGTCGGGAAGATCTGGCGCCCTTCGGGTACCAGCGACAGGCCCAACCGGCCGATGCGGTACGGCGCCAGTCCGCGCAGGGAACGCTCGCCATACCGAATGCTGCCCTGCCTGGCCGGCAGCAGGCCGAACAGGCATTTGATGACGGTGCTGCGGCCCATGCCGTTGCGGCCGATGAGGCCGACGACCTCGCCCTGGCCCACGTCCAGGTCTACGCCGAACAAGGTCTGGCAATGCCCATAGGCCGCCGTCAATCCGCTGATGCTCAACATGGCGGCTCCTTATGCGTCGGCGTCGTCGCCCAGATAGGCGCGGCGCACGTCGGGATGGTTGCGTATCTGTTCGGCGCTGCCGGTGGCGATGACCTTGCCGTAGACCAGCACGCTGATGCGGTCGGCCAGCGCAAACACGGCGTTCATGTCGTGTTCGACCAGCACGATGGTGTAGCGGCCCTTCAGGCTTTGCAGCAAGGCGATCACGCCCGCGCTTTCCGCCGCGCTCATGCCGGCCATGGGCTCGTCCAGCAGCAGTACCGACGGCTCGCCCGCCAATGCCATGGCGATCTCCAGCTGGCGGCGCTGGCCATAGGCCAGGCTGTCCACCTGGGCCTCGGCCACGTCTTCCAGCTTGCAGGCCCGCAGCGCCGCGGTCGCGGCGCTAACCACGTCGGCGCAATCGCGCAAGGCGGTCCAGGCCGACAGGCGCCGGCGGCGCTTGCGCAAGGCTGCCAGGCAGGCGTTGTCCAGCACCGTATAGCTGTCGAACACCGAGGTCACCTGATAGGAGCGCAGCATGCCCAGCGCCACGCGTTCCTGCACCGAGGCGCGGGAAACGTCGGCGGCGCCCAGGCGCACGGCGCCGCCATCGGGCCGCAGTTCGCCCGACAGCAGGTTGATCAAAGTCGTCTTGCCCGCGCCGTTGGGGCCGATCAGCGCGTGCAGTTCGCCAGGCGCCACGTCCAGCGACACGCCGTCGGTCGCCTTCAGGCCGCCGAAGCGGCGCACCAGGTCCTGCGTGGACAATCCAACGGGCGCGGCTGCGGTTTGCATGCTCATGCCGAAGCCTCCTTGGCGATCGCGTCCGGCGGGCGGCGGTCCTGTTGTTCACCCGCGGCCGGGGGCTGGACCGTCGGCGCGGCAGGCGGCGGACGCCGCAGCCAGGCCAGGGAGTTGGCATAGCCGCCCTTGGCCACCATGGCGATGACCACCACCGCCGGCCCCATCAGCAGCATCCAATGCTGCGTCATGCTCTTGAAGGCCTCTTCCATCAGCAGATAGGCAACGGCGCCGAAAATCGGCCCCAGCACATTGCCCAGCCCGCCTATCACCACCATGACGATAAGTTCGCCCGACACCGGCCACGACATATAGCTGGGCGAAGCGAAGGCGGTCAGATTGGCCAGCAGCAGCCCGGCCACGCCGGTCAGCACACCGGAGGCCACGTAGGCCGTCAGGCGCACGCCGAACACCGAATAGCCCAGCGCGTCCACGCGGCGCGGGTTGGCGTGCGTGGCGCGCAGGATCATGCCGAAGGGCGAGCGGCGCAGGCGCAGCATCGCCAGGCTGGACACCAGCAGCACCGCCCAGGCCGCCCAGTACACGGGCTGGCTGCCGCCCAGGTCGAACAGGCCGAAGGAACTGGCTTCGTAGATGTTCAGGCCGTCGTCGCCGCCGTACTCGCGCAGGCTGACCGCCAGGAAATAGAACATCTGCGCAAACGCCAGCGTGATCATGATGAAGCCTATGCCCGAGGTCCGCAGGCAGACCGTGCCGACGATCAGCGCCACCAGCGCGCACACCGCGATGCACACGGCCAGCTGCAGCCAGCCGTTGCCAAACCCGTAATAGCTGAGAATGCCCACGGCATAACAACCCAGGCCCAGGAACATGGCGTGGCCGAAGCTCACCAGTCCGGCAAAGCCCAGCACCAGGTTCAGCGCCAGCGCGGCCAGCGCATAGATCAGGATGCGCGCGCCCAGCGTCACGTAGAACGGTTCACCCAGCCATTGCGCCACGAAAGGCACGCCGGCCAGGACCAGGAACAGCAAAGGCAGCGCCCAGCGCCGGTATGTGTGTTCTTGCATGATGATCCAACCCCAGTACAAGCGCGCGTCAACGCCGCGCCGAGAAGACCAGGCCTTGCGGCCGGAACGCCAGCACCACGGCCATCAGCACGTAGATCAGCATGGAGGCGAGCGCCGGCCCGACCGCATTGGCGACGGAAGCGTCGAACACGGCGCGCAACATGTCGGGCAGGAAGGCCCGGCCCAGCGTGTCTATCATCGCGATCAGCAGCGCCGCGACCAGCGTGCCGCGCACCGAGCCGATGCCGCCCACGACGATCACCACCAGCGCCAGGATCAGCACCGGCTCACCCATGCCGGACTGCACCGACAGGATCGGCCCCGCAAGCGCGCCCGCCACGCCGGCCAGCACCGCGCCCAGCAGGAACAGCAGCGTCTTCTGCAGGTCCACGTTGGCGCCCAGCACGCTGGCCATGGGCGCATTGCTGGCGCCGGCCCGGATCAGCATGCCGAAGCGCGTGCGCTGGATCAGGAACCAGGCGCCGACCGCCACCAGCGCGCCCACGCCGATGATCATCAGGCGATACACCGGATAGTCGTTGCCGAACAGGCTGACCGCCCCTTCCAGCCCCTGCGGCACGGCGGCGTAGTACGGCCGGCTGCCCCAGATGACCGAGGCCAGTTCATTGAAGAACATCATCAGCCCGAAGGTGGCCAGTACCTGATAGAGGTGATCATGCTTGTACAGCGGCCGCGCAATCAGGCGTTCCAGCGCCACCCCTACCAGGCCGCTGCCCGTCACCGCCGCCAGGATGGCGAAGGCGAACGAGCCGCTGGCGTTGTAGGCGGTGGCGCCCAGGAAGGCGCCGATCATATACAGCGACCCGTGCGCCAGGTTGATGAAGTTCATGATGCCGAAGATCAGGGTCAACCCCGAGGACAGCAGGAACAGCAAGGCGCCGAGCTGCAGGCCATTAAGCATCTGCGACAACAGCAAGGATCCGTTCATGGGGCGTCTCCCGGGACGTTACTTCAGCGGGCAGTCGGCCACGTAGGCGTCCTGATGGTCGGTGAACACCTTGGCCAGCTGCTTCAAGCCCACGCCGTCGCCTTCCTTCACGACCTGGTAGGCATACAGGTCCTGCACCGGCATGTTGTTGCTGTTGAAGCGGAACTTGCCGCGCACCGTGGGGAAGTTGGCGCCGGCCGCCTTCACCGCCGCGGCCAGGGCCTTGCTGTCGCCGACCTTGCCGCCCTGCTGCTTGATGGCGGTATCCAGCAGGAACGCCGCGTCATAGCCGCCCACCGCATATTCCGACGGCAAGCGGCCGTACTTGGCCTTGAAGGCCTCGACGAACTTGCGGTTCTGCGGGTTGTCCAGCGTGGTGGCCCAAGGCGTGCCGTAGATCGCACCCACCGCCTGCTCTTTCAGCGCGGTCAGCGTGTTGGAATCGATCAGGCTTTCCGAGAAGAACGGCAGCTTTTCCATCAGGCCGGCCTGGCGCAGCTGGCGCACGAAGTTCACGCCCACCCCGCCGGTATAGAACACGAACAGCGCGTCGGGCGAGGCCGACTGCATGCGCGAGATCTCGGCCGAGTAATCCAGCTGCCCCAGCTGGGTGTAGATCTCGTCAGCGGGCGCGGCGCCATAGAAGCGCTTGAAGCCCGCCAGCTTGTCCTTGCCGGCCTGGTAGTTGGACGACATCAGGTAGGCGCGCTTGTAGCCCTGATCCTTGACGTACTTGCCCATGGCTTCGGACATGCTGTCGTTCTGCCAGCCGAGCACGAACAGATTGGGCAGGCACATGCGGCCGGCGATGGGCGCGGGTCCGGCGTTGGTGGACAGCGCCACCACGCCCGACTCCTTGATGCGCCGCAGTTCGGCCATGAGCACATTGGAAAAGCCCAGGCCGACGATCACGTCGACCTTGTCCTTCTCGATGAACTTCTGCACGATCTGCGCGCCCACGTCGGGCTTGAGCTGGTCGTCGTCGCGGATCACCACCGCCTTCTGGCCGCCCAGGCTGCCGCCCAGCTGCTCGATGCCCAACATCAGGCCGTCGTACTGATCCTGGCCCAATGCCGCCTGGGGGCCGGACAGCACCCCGGTAAAGCCGATGCGGATGTCCGCCATTGCGGCGTTGGCCACGGTCAGGGCCGCGACCGCGGCCAGCGCGGACAGGCCGCGTGCGTATGCTTGCATGCTAAGTCTCCTTGGGGGATGGACGGCGGCGCCGTTCTGCGCGGCGCCTGCCGGTACTAAGGCCTGCTTACAGGTCAGAGCTTCACGCAGACATTGCGCAGCTCCGTGTAGAACTCGAGCGAATGCACGCCGCCCTCGCGGCCGATGCCGGACTGCTTGGCTCCGCCGAAGGCCGTGCGCAGGTCACGCAGGAACCAGGAATTGATCCAGCAGATGCCCACTTCCAGGGCCTGTCCCATGCGATGGGCGGTGCCCACGTTGCTGGTCCAGACCGAGGCCGCCAAGCCGTAGGGCGTGGCGTTGGCCAGGGCGACGGCTTCTTCTTCCGTGTCGAAGGGCGCGATGTGGCAGCAGGGGCCGAAGATCTCCTGCTGGATCACGGCCGAGCTTTCCGGCAGGCCGGTCCAGACCGTGGGCTGGATCCAGGCGCCGCCGGCCAGGTCGTCCGGCATGTCCGGCACGCCGCCGCCGGCCACCACCGTGGCGCCTTCTTCACGGGCGCGGGCGTAGTAGCCCAGCACCTTGTCGCGATGGCGCTGCGAGATCAGCGGACCCAGGTTGACGCCGGGATCCTTCGGACGGCCCAGCTTGAAGCCGCGGGCGCGCTCGCCCAGCGCCGCCACGAAGCGGTCGAAGATCGGCCGCTGCACGTAGACGCGCTCGGTGCCCAGGCAGACCTGCCCGGTGTTGTCGAAGGCGGCCCGCGCGATGCCGGCCACCGCCTTGTCGAAGTCCGCATCGGCGAACACGATGCCGGCATTCTTGCCGCCCAGTTCGAAGGACACGGGACGCACGCCCACCGCCGCGGCCTGCATGATGGCTTCGCCGGTGCGGGTTTCGCCGGTAAAGGTGATGCCGTCTACCAACGGATGGCGCGTGAGCTTTTCGCCCGCCGAACCGGGGCCGCGGCCATGCACCACGTTATAGACGCCGGGCGGCACGCCGACCTCGTTCATGACTTCGCCCAGCAACGTGGCCGTGGCCGGGGTGTCTTCGGAAGGCTTGACCACCACGGTGTTGCCGCAGGCCAGCGCCGGCCCCACCTTCCAGGTCATCAGCAGCAGCGGCAGGTTCCACGGGCAGATCACGCCGATTACGCCGCGCGGCACGCGCACGCCGTAGTTCAGGGCATGGCCGCCATCCGGCGTTTCCAGGTCGAAGGTCTCGTTGGGGATGTTGCGCACCAGGTCGGCGAAGATCTTGAAGTTCGCCGCGCCGCGCGGAATGTCCAGATGGCTGGCCAGGTCGTAGGGCTTGCCGGTGTCGGCGATCTCGGCATCGACGAATTCGTCGAAGCGGCGGATGATGCCGTCGGCCACCGCGTGCAGCAACTCCACGCGCTGCTGCGTCTTGAGTTTGCCCCAGGGGCCGCGCAACGCCGCCTTGGCGGCCCGCACGGCGGCGTCGACCTCGGCGTCGCCGGCCTCGTGGATGCGCCCGATCAGGCGGTTGTCGACCGGATCGCGGTTGTCGAACGTCTTGTCCGTGGCGACCCATTCGCCGTTGATGAAATTGCGGAAATCGGTCATTGCGTCCTCGGTTGTGACAGGTCTGCCAGCGCCGCTTCAGGGTCGCCGGCGGTCAGGTATTCCCACATGCGCTCGTAGATCCGGCCCGTGCCCACGGCGCGGGTCGCCGCCTCTTCGGGCGAGAACGTGGGCGCGCCGTCGGCCAGGCCGGCCGAGCGCAGTTGCCATTCGATGCGCGCGGCATCCTCCAGATACCAGGTCAGCACCACGGCATGCATCAGCGATTCGGCTGCCACCACCGCGCCGTTGCCGCGCATGGCCACGGCGCGGGCCGCGCCCAGGGTCTGGGCCACGCCGCGCGCCTGGGCGTCGCTGCGCACCAGTTGCGGGTCGTCCCAGAGCGGCACGGACGGAGAGAAATACGAACCCATCCCATGGCGCGGCTGCGGCGTCACGCGGGCCGAGGACAGCGTCATGACCGTGGGCGGCATGGAGCGCACCACCCCGCCCACTTCGGGGCGCATGCGGTAGATGTGCTGGTGGATGCGGACCTCGCCCAGCACGCCTTCGGGCAGTTCGCCGTGCACCGGCACCACCGTGCCCGCCTCGCCCGGTTCGATCAGGCCCATGGGCCGCGCGGCGCATACCAGGAAGTGATCGGCGTCGAGGCGGCTGCTGCAATGGCCGTAAGCGTGGACCAGGCCGGCGCGGGCCAGGCCGCGCGCCGCCGTCCGCACCAGCGCTTCCTGGCCGGCGTCGGCTTTCATCGGCGCGGCGCTCACGTCTTGAACTCCGGGATGTCGGGCTTGGCGCCCCACATGCAGAACGAGGACGGCACTGCGGGGAAGCTGCGCGGCCGGTAGGTCTTCTCGTCTTCGGCGGTGATCAGGCGCACGCCGGTGGAGTACTCGTAGATCATGCCGTCGGGGCCGTCGAAGTACAGGAACATCGCCCCCGAGGTCGGATGGCGCCCCGGGCCGAAGCGGATCGGCACCTGCCATTCCTTCAGCTGGTACCAGGCACGCATGATGTCGTCGATGCTTTCGACCTGGTGGTTGATGTGCTGCACGCCCGGATAGCTGGACGGGAACAGCGCGATCTTGTGGTGCACTTCGTCGATGCGCAGCAAGGGCGCTTCGCCGATGCGGTCGCTGACCCGGGCTGAAAGCAGCCCGGTCCAGAAGGCCTCGTCGCGTCGCGCGTCCAGCGTGCGCAGGCCGATATGCGAAAAGCCCGTCACGCCGGCATCGCGGCTGGGGAAATAGCGGCGGCCGCTGTGGTGCGGCGCGTGCACCAGCTCGATGCGGTTGCCGGACGGGTCGATGAAACTGAGGAAATCGCGTACGTAGCGCTGCTCGGCGTCCTCGCGCTTGCCCGCGGCGACCTGATAGCCGCTGCGCTCCAGCACCGCGCCGGCATGCTCCAGTTCCTCGGACGTGTCCACCTCGAACGCCGTGGTGTGGTCGCGCGGATCGCCTTCGAAATAGCACAGGGTGTGGTCGCGCGAGTCGGATTTGAAATAGACCGCGCCGTGCTCCTTGCGCGCCACTTCCAGCCCCAGCACCGCGGTCGCGTAGCGGACCGCGGATTCCAGGTCGCGGGTACCCAGCCGGACGTACCGGATGTCGTGTAGCCGTATCACTGCTTGTCTCCAGGTTGCGCCTGCCGCCGGCTGATTACCGGTCGTAGTCTTGACGCTTTTTTTCTACGATAAGCAGCATAAATCTCGGCGTCAATAATTTTTATCGAGATTTTTTAAAGCCAGTGATAAAGTAGCTCCCATGTCAGACGGCGCCACCCTCCCCCCGCTTGCCCATTCCGCCTCG
>NZ_JACUZY010000017.1:0-23425 GCF_014851605.1 Achromobacter sp. ACM02 | reverse complement strand
AGTTCTACTTCCGCACGACGGACGTGACGGGCACGATCGAACTGCCGGCCGACAAGGAAATGGTTCTGCCGGGCGACAACGTGGCCATGACGGTCAAGCTGCTGGCCCCCATCGCCATGGAAGAAGGTCTGCGTTTCGCCATCCGTGAAGGCGGTCGTACCGTCGGCGCCGGCGTCGTCGCCAAGATCCTGAAGTAAGCAATACCCGGATGGGTAGAGTGGACTCTAAAGTCCCTCTATCCATCTTTGCTGTAAAAGTAGTATGATGTATGGTTCCGCAAGTTGTTGCATGTAGGCGGAAGCAGCTGTGTAGTGCAAGTGTAGTGTTTTAGGGGCATAGCTCAATTGGCAGAGCGTCGGTCTCCAAAACCGAAGGTTGTAGGTTCGATTCCTACTGCCCCTGCCACCGCCAGGATAAACCCGCGGGAGATCATCGCGAGTTACGCATTCACGGCGGCTCGCGTCGCAATATGTCTAATACCAGCGTAGAAACCGTAACCAGTACCGCCGACCGGGTGAAGCTCGGGCTGGCGGTTCTTGTCGTTATTGCTGGCATCGTCGGGTTCTCCGTGCTCAGCGCGCAACCGATGCCTGCACGTATCGGCGTATTCGTCGGCGGCCTAGTGATCGCAGCCGTGATCGCCTGGTTCAGCGAACCCGGCCGCCGCACCCTGAGCTTCGCCAGCGAGTCCTACAACGAAGTCAAGCGTGTCTCGTGGCCCACGCGCAAGGAAACGACCCAGATGACGGGTATCGTTTTCGCGTTTGTGGCGGTCATGGGCCTTTTCATGTGGGTGCTCGACAAGGGCATCGAATGGATTCTTTACGGCCTGTTGCTGGGCTGGAAATAAGGACGGCGAATGAGTAAGCGTTGGTATGTCGTCCATGTGTACTCCGGCATGGAAAAAAGCGTACACAAGGCCCTGAACGAGCGCATCGAGCGCGCGGGCCTGCAAACGTCTTTTGGCCGCATTCTTGTGCCCTCCGAGGAAGTCGTCGAGGTCAAGGGTGGCCAGAAGTCGATCACCGAGCGCCGCATTTTCCCCGGTTATGTCCTGGTTGAAATGGACCTGACCGACGAAACGTGGCACCTGGTCAAGAACACCAACCGCGTCACCGGGTTTTTGGGTGGCTCGGGCAACCGTCCGACCCCGATTTCCGAAAAGGAAGTCGAGAAGATCCTCTCCCAGATGGAAGAGGGCGTCGAGAAACCCCGTCCCAAGATCCTGTTCGAAGTGGGCGAGATGGTTCGGGTCAAGGAAGGTCCGTTTGCAGACTTCAACGGCAACGTCGAAGAAGTCAATTACGAAAAGAGCAAGGTGCGCGTGTCTGTCACCATTTTTGGTCGCGCCACGCCCGTCGAACTCGATTTCAGTCAGGTCGAAAAGACCTAATTTCAACCCCCGGGGAGCTCCCAGGCCTGAACGCCCAGGAGCGATATAACCCGCAAGGAGCAAAGCATGGCGAAGAAGATCGTCGGCTTTATCAAGCTGCAAGTGCCGGCTGGTAAGGCTAACCCCTCCCCCCCGATTGGCCCGGCCCTGGGTCAGCGTGGCCTGAACATCATGGAATTCTGCAAGGCGTTCAACGCCAAGACCCAAGGCATGGAGCCTGGTCTGCCGATTCCGGTGGTGATCACCGCCTTCGCCGACAAGAGCTTCACCTTCATCATGAAGACCCCGCCCGCGACGGTCCTCATCAAGAAGGCCGCCGGCGTGCAAAAGGGTTCGTCCAAGCCGCATACCGACAAGGTCGGCACGCTGACCCGCGCTCAAGCTGAAGAGATCGCCAAGGCCAAGGGCCCCGATCTGACCGCCGCTGATCTGGACGCCGCCGTGCGTACGATCGCTGGCAGCGCCCGCAGCATGGGCATCACGGTTGAGGGGATCTAATCATGGCAAAACTGTCCAAGCGCGCCGCCGCCATTGCGCAGAAGATCGACCGCACCAAGCTGTATCCGGTCGCTGAAGCCCTGACCCTGGTCAAGGAAACCGCCGTCGCCAAGTTCAATGAATCCATTGACGTGGCCGTGCAGCTCGGCATCGACCCGAAGAAGTCGGACCAACTGGTTCGCGGCTCGGTCGTTCTGCCCGCCGGCACCGGCAAGTCGGTCCGCGTGGCCGTGTTCGCCCAAGGCGACAAGGCTGAAGCCGCCAAGGCCGCTGGCGCCGACATCGTCGGTCTGGACGACCTGGCTGACCAGATCAAGGCCGGTCAAATGGACTTCGACGTGGTCATCGCCTCGCCCGACACGATGCGTGTCGTGGGTGCCCTGGGTCAGATCCTGGGCCCCCGTGGCCTGATGCCGAACCCGAAGGTCGGCACCGTGACCCCGGACGTCGCTACCGCTGTCAAGAACGCCAAGGCCGGTCAGGTTCAGTACCGCACCGACAAGGCTGGCATCATCCACGCAACGATCGGCCGCGCGTCGTTCGGCGTGGAACAGCTGCAAACCAACCTGGCCGCTCTGGTCGACGCCCTGCAAAAGGCTCGTCCCGCAGCTGCCAAGGGCATTTACCTGCGCAAGCTGGCCGTTTCGTCCACGATGGGCGGCGGTGCGCGCGTGGAAATTGCCTCGCTGTCGGCCAACTAAGCCGATAGCTGTAAACGTACTTTGGGCTGCATCCGGATTCCTCCGGATGTTGCTGTCAAAGACCGCTGGAGCAGGGTGGTTCAAGCAGTACCGGACCCCTCCGCTTAATACCGAAGCCCGTAAGGTTCGGATCCAGCGTAGACGGCGTCCCCAGGAAGATTTCTTTACACGAAGAACTCGACCAGGCGCCGCATTCGGTTGACGCGCAAGGCTCAGGCCCCAGGCGTCTTTTGATGGAGTGTTCAAACCGTGAGTCTCAATCGTCAAGAGAAAGCGGTGGTGATCGAGGAAGTCTCGGCGGAAGTCGCCAAGGCCCAATCGATTGTTATCGCTGAGTACCGTGGTCTGGACGTCGCCTCTGTCACCGTACTGCGCAAAACTGCGCGTGAATCGGGCGTGTATCTGCGTGTTCTGAAGAACTCGCTGGCCCGTCGTGCTGTTGCCGGCACGGCTTTCGAGCCGTTGGCTGAGCAACTGACCGGTCCGCTGATCTATGGCATCAGCGCTGATCCGGTCGCGGCGGCCAAGGTCCTCGCAGGTTTCGCGAAAAGCAACGACAAGCTGGTCATCAAGGCGGGCTCGCTGCCCAACAGCCTGTTGAACCAAGAAGGCGTGAAGGCCCTGGCCACCATGCCCTCGCGCGAAGAGTTGCTGTCGAAGCTGCTGGGCACCATGCAAGCCCCCATCGCGCAATTCGTGCGTACGCTCAACGAAGTTCCGACCAAGTTCGCCCGTGGCCTCGCCGCCGTGCGCGACCAGAAGGCAGCGGCTTAATCGCCCTGCTGTCCGGAATTCGCTGAACGACCGAGCGACACCCAAACCCTGGCATTACCAAAATATTTGGAGTTCTGAAAAATGGCACTTAACAAAGCTGAAATCCTTGACGCCATCGCTGGCATGACCGTGCTCGAGCTGTCCGAGCTGATCAAGGAAATGGAAGAGAAGTTCGGCGTGTCGGCTGCTGCCGCCGCTGTCGCTGTCGCTGCTCCCGCTGCTGGTGGCGCTGCCGCCGCCGCTGAAGAGCAAACCGAGTTCACCGTCGTCCTGACCGACGCCGGCGCCAACAAGGTTAGCGTCATCAAGGCCGTGCGCGAGCTGACCGGTCTGGGTCTGAAGGAAGCCAAGGACCTGGTCGACGGCGCTCCGAAGCCCGTCAAGGAAGCTGTGGCCAAGGCTGACGCCGAAGCCGCCAAGAAGAAGCTGGAAGAAGCTGGCGCCAAGGTCGAAGTCAAGTAAGACCTGCGTCAATTTGCCCGGGGACAGCGCAGTTTGCAGTCCCCGGGCTTTTGCGTTTCCAGGAAACCCCTACTGGGGGTATGCCCTTTACAGGGGGGTTTCCTGGAGTCGTATCACCTGGGGCCGTGGTTGACGGCCCATGCAACCTCGAGTCGGAGTGCTCATGCCTTACTCGTACACCGAAAAAAAGCGCATCCGCAAAAGCTTCGCCAAGCGTGAAGACGTTCAAAACGTTCCTTTCCTGTTGGCGACACAGCTTCAATCCTACCTAACTTTCCTGCAGGCGGATACCGCCCCGTCCGATCGCGTAGCCGACGGTTTGCAGGCGGCGTTCTCGTCGATTTTCCCGATCGTTAGTCACAACGGTATGGCGCGCTTGGAGTTCGTGAGCTATGTGCTCGGCGAACCGGTGTTCGATGTCAAGGAATGTCAGCAACGTGGCCTGACCTATGCCTCGCCCCTGCGAGCCAAGGTCCGCCTGGTGCTGCTTGACCGCGAAGTCAGCAAGCCCACCGTGAAGGAAGTGAAGGAACAGGAAGTCTACATGGGCGAAATTCCGCTCATGACGGGCACGGGTTCCTTCGTCATCAATGGCACCGAGCGTGTCATCGTTTCGCAGCTGCACCGCTCGCCTGGCGTGTTCTTCGAGCACGACCGCGGCAAGACCCACAGCTCCGGCAAGCTCTTGTTCTCGGCCCGCGTGATTCCTTACCGCGGCTCGTGGCTGGACTTCGAATTCGATCCGAAGGACGTCCTGTTCTTCCGCGTCGACCGTCGCCGCAAGATGCCCGTCACGATCCTGTGCAAGGCCATCGGCATGACGCCGGAATCGATCCTGGCCAACTTCTTCGACTTCGACAACTTCGAATTGAAGAGCGAAGGCGCGATGATGGAATTCGTTCCTGAGCGTTGGAAGGGCGAAATGGCCCGTTTCGACATCAGCGACCGTAGCGGCAAGGTCATCGTCGAAAAAGACAAGCGCATCAACGCCAAGCATCTGCGCGACCTGGCTGCCGGCGGCATCCAGCGCATCTCCGTGCCGGAAGACTTCCTGTATGGCCGCGTGCTGGCCAAGAACATCGTCGACCCGGACACCGGTGAAGTCATCGCCAACGCCAACGACGAAATCACGGAAAGCGTGCTGGGCGCCCTGCGCGCCGCCAACGTGCACGACATCCAGGCCCTCTACACGAACGACCTGGACCGCGGCCCGTACATCTCGCAAACGCTGCGCACCGATGAAACCGCCGACCAGATGGCCGCGCGCGTTGCCATCTACCGCATGATGCGTCCTGGCGAACCGCCCACCGAAGAAGCGGTGGAAGCGCTGTTCCAGCGTCTGTTCTACAGCGAAGAAACCTACGATCTGTCGCGCGTCGGCCGCATGAAGGTCAACAGCCGTCTGGGCCGTGGTGAAGACATCACCGGTCCGATGACGCTGACCAACGAAGACATCCTTGAAACCATCAAGGTGCTGGTCGAGTTGCGTAACGGCCGTGGCCAGATCGACGACATCGATCACCTGGGCAACCGTCGCGTGCGTTGCGTCGGCGAACTGGCCGAGAACCAGTTCCGCGCCGGCCTGGTGCGCGTCGAGCGCGCCGTCAAGGAACGTCTGGGCCAGGCCGAGACGGAAAACCTGATGCCGCACGACCTGATCAACTCCAAGCCGATCTCGGCTGCCATCAAGGAGTTCTTCGGTTCGAGCCAGCTGTCGCAGTTCATGGACCAGACCAACCCCCTGTCGGAAATCACGCACAAGCGCCGCGTTTCCGCACTGGGCCCGGGCGGTCTGACCCGCGAGCGCGCCGGCTTCGAAGTCCGCGACGTGCACCCGACCCACTACGGCCGCGTCTGCCCGATCGAAACGCCGGAAGGCCCGAACATCGGCCTGATCAACTCCATGGCGCTGTACGCTCGCCTGAACGAGTACGGCTTCCTGGAAACGCCTTACCGCAAGATCATCGACGGCAAGGTCAGCGAGCAGATCGACTACCTGTCGGCCATCGAAGAAAGCCACTACGTCATTGCGCAGGCCAACGCCGCGCTGGACGAGGAAGGCCGCTTCGTGGACGACCTGGTGGCTTGCCGCGAAGCCGGCGAAACCATGCTGACCGCCCCGGCCAACGTGCACTACATGGACGTTGCCCCGTCGCAGATCGTGTCGGTCGCCGCCTCGCTGATTCCGTTCCTGGAGCACGACGACGCGAACCGCGCGCTGATGGGCGCCAACATGCAACGTCAGGCCGTGCCTTGCCTGCGTCCGGAAAAGCCGGTCGTGGGTACGGGCATCGAGCGCACCGTGGCCGTTGACTCGGGTACGACCGTGCAAGCCCTGCGTGGCGGCCTGGTCGACCACGTCGATGCCGAGCGTGTCGTGATCCGCGTGAACGATGAAGAAAACGTCGCTGGCGAAGTCGGCGTCGACATCTACAACCTGATCAAGTACACCCGTTCCAACCAGAACACGAACATCAACCAGCGTCCCATCGTCAAGCGTGGCGACAAGGTCGCCAAGGGCGACGTGCTGGCTGACGGCGCATCGACCGACCTGGGCGAACTCGCCCTGGGTCAGAACATGCTGATCGCGTTCATGCCCTGGAACGGCTACAACTTCGAAGACTCGATCCTGATCTCCGAAAAGGTTGTTGCCGATGACCGCTACACCTCGGTCCACATCGAGGAACTGACGGTCGTCGCCCGCGACACCAAGCTGGGTCCGGAAGAAATCACGCGCGACATCAGCAACCTGGCCGAGACGCAACTGAACCGTCTGGACGATTCGGGCATCACGTACATCGGCGCCGAAGTCAGCGCCGACGACGTGCTGGTCGGCAAGGTCACGCCCAAGGGCGAAACCCAGCTGACGCCGGAAGAAAAGCTGCTGCGCGCCATCTTCGGTGAAAAGGCGTCCGACGTTAAGGACACCTCGCTGCGCGTGCCCTCGGGCATGACCGGCACCGTGATCGACGTGCAAGTGTTCACGCGCGAAGGCATCGTGCGCGACAAGCGCGCCCAGTCCATCATCGACGATGAACTGCGCCGCTATCGCCAGGACCTGAACGACCAGCTGCGCATCGTTGAAAACGACCAGTTCGACCGTATCGAAAAGATGCTGGTCAACAAGACCGTCAACGGCGGCCCGCGCAAGCTGGCCAAGGGCGCCACGATCACCAAGGCATACCTGGCTGATCTGGACCGCTGGCAGTGGTTCGACATCCGCCTGGCCGACGAGCCGCACGCCGTCGTGCTGGAGCAGGCCAAGGAATCGCTGGAGCAGAAGCGCCACCAGTTCGACCTGGCTTTCGAAGAAAAGCGCAAGAAGCTGACGCAAGGCGACGAGCTGCCCCCGGGCGTGCTGAAGATGATCAAGGTCTATCTGGCCGTGAAGCGTCGTCTGCAGCCTGGCGACAAGATGGCAGGCCGTCACGGCAACAAGGGCGTGGTCTCGCGCATCACCCCGGTGGAAGACATGCCGCACATGGCTGACGGCACGCCGGCCGACATCGTTCTGAACCCGCTGGGCGTGCCCTCGCGGATGAACGTCGGCCAGGTGCTGGAAGTGCACTTGGGCTGGGCTGCCAAGGGCGTGGGCCACCGCATCGCCGACATGCTGCGCGACGAGCGCACTGCGCAGGTCAAGAACGTCCGCGCATACCTGGACAAGGTCTACAACACGACCGGCACCGGTGCGCGCATCGACGAGCTGACCGACGAAGAAGTCATGGAAATGGCCCAGAACCTCAAGAACGGCGTGCCGTTCGCGACGCCCGTCTTCGACGGCGCGACCGAAGAGGAAATCACCACGATGCTGGAACTGGCCTATCCGGACGAAGTCGCCAAGCGCATGGCGCTGACGCCTTCGCGCACGCAGGCGTGGCTGTACGACGGCCGCACCGGCGAGCAGTTCGAGCGTCCGGTCACGGTCGGCTACATGCACTACCTGAAGCTGCACCACCTGGTCGACGACAAGATGCACGCGCGTTCGACCGGCCCGTACTCGCTGGTTACCCAGCAGCCTCTGGGCGGCAAGGCGCAGTTCGGCGGTCAGCGTTTCGGGGAAATGGAAGTGTGGGCGCTGGAAGCATACGGCGCCGCCTACACCCTGCAGGAAATGCTGACGGTGAAGTCCGACGACATCACCGGCCGTACCAAGGTATACGAAAACATCGTCAAGGGCGATCACGTCATCGACGCCGGCATGCCGGAATCGTTCAACGTGCTGGTCAAGGAAATCCGCTCGTTGGCCCTGGACATGGATTTGGAGCGTAACTAATGAAAGCGCTACTCGACCTCTTTAAGCAAGTCTCGCAAGACGAGCAGTTCGATGCCATCAAGATCGGCATCGCCTCGCCCGAGAAGATCCGTTCGTGGTCCTACGGCGAAGTTCGCAAGCCCGAGACCATCAACTACCGTACGTTCAAGCCCGAGCGCGACGGCCTGTTCTGCTCCAAGATCTTTGGCCCGATCAAAGACTACGAGTGCTTGTGCGGCAAGTACAAGCGCCTGAAGCATCGCGGCGTGATCTGCGAAAAGTGCGGCGTGGAAGTCACCGTCGCCAAGGTTCGCCGTGAACGCATGGGCCACATCGAGCTGGCCAGCCCCGTCGCGCACATCTGGTTCCTGAAGAGCCTGCCGTCGCGTCTGGGCATGGTGCTCGACATGACCCTGCGCGACATCGAACGCGTTCTGTACTTCGAAGCCTGGTGCGTGATCGAACCCGGCATGACGCCGCTCAAGCGCGGCCAGATCATGTCGGATGACGATTTCCTCGCCAAGACCGAAGAGTACGGCGACGACTTCCGTGCCCTGATGGGTGCGGAAGCCGTGCGCGAACTGCTGCGCACCATCGACATCGACCGCGAAGTGGAAACGCTGCGCGGCGAACTGAAGGCCACCAGCTCGGAAGCCAAGATCAAGAAGATCTCCAAGCGCCTGAAGGTGCTGGAAGGCTTCCAGAAGTCCGGCATCAAGGCCGAGTGGATGGTCATGGAAGTGCTGCCCGTGCTGCCGCCGGACCTGCGTCCGCTGGTGCCGCTGGACGGCGGCCGCTTCGCGACCTCCGACCTGAACGACCTGTACCGCCGCGTCATCAACCGCAACAACCGCTTGAAGCGCCTGCTGGAGCTGAAGGCTCCGGAAATCATCCTGCGCAACGAAAAGCGGATGCTGCAGGAAGCCGTCGACTCGCTGCTGGACAACGGTCGCCGCGGCAAGGCCATGACCGGCGCCAACAAGCGCCAGCTCAAGTCCCTGGCCGACATGATCAAGGGCAAGAGCGGTCGTTTCCGTCAGAACCTGCTGGGCAAGCGCGTCGACTACTCGGGCCGTTCGGTCATCGTGGTGGGTCCGCAGCTCAAGCTGCATCAGTGCGGCCTGCCCAAGCTGATGGCCCTGGAACTGTTCAAGCCGTTCATCTTCAATCGTCTGGAGATGATGGGCCTGGCCACGACCATCAAGGCTGCCAAGAAGCTGGTGGAAAGCCAGGAACCGGTGGTCTGGGACATCCTGGAAGAAGTCATCCGCGAACACCCGGTCATGCTGAACCGTGCGCCCACGCTGCACCGTTTGGGCATCCAGGCGTTCGAGCCGGTCCTGATCGAAGGCAAGGCGATCCAGCTGCACCCGCTGGTTTGCGCGGCGTTCAACGCCGACTTCGACGGTGACCAGATGGCCGTTCACGTGCCGCTGTCGCTGGAAGCCCAGCTGGAAGCGCGCACGCTGATGCTGGCCTCCAACAACGTGCTGTTCCCGGCCAACGGCGAACCGTCGATCGTGCCGTCCCAGGACATCGTGCTGGGTCTGTACTACACGACGCGCGAGCGCATCAACGGCCGCGGCGAAGGCATCTTCTTCACCGACGTCGCTGAAGTGCAGCGCGCCTACGACAACGGCGAAGTCGAACTGCAGTCGCGCATCACCGTGCGTCTGAAGGAACACGAGCGCGACGAGAACGGCGAATGGCAGCCGGTGATCCGCCGTCACGAGACGACGGTCGGCCGCGCGCTGCTGTCCGAAATCCTGCCCAAGGGCCTGCCCTTCACGGTGCTGAACAAGGCGCTGAAGAAGAAGGAAATCTCGCGCCTGATCAACCAGTCGTTCCGCCGCTGCGGCCTGCGCGACACCGTGATCTTCGCTGACAAGCTGATGCAGTCGGGCTTCCGCCTGGCCACGCGCGGCGGTATCTCCATCGCCATGGGCGACATGCTGATCCCGACCGCCAAGGAAGGCATCCTGGCCGAAGCCAGCCGCGAAGTGAAGGAAATCGACAAGCAGTACTCGTCGGGTCTGGTCACGTCCCAGGAACGCTACAACAACGTGGTGGACATCTGGGGCAAGGCCGGCGACAAGGTCGGCAAGGCGATGATGGAACAACTGGCCACCGAGCCCGTGATCAACCGTCACGGCGAGGAAGTGCGCCAGGAATCGTTCAACTCCATCTACATGATGGCTGACTCGGGCGCCCGCGGTTCGGCCGCCCAGATCCGCCAGCTGGCCGGTATGCGCGGCCTGATGGCCAAGCCGGACGGCTCGATTATCGAAACGCCGATTACCGCGAACTTCCGTGAAGGCCTGAACGTACTCCAGTACTTCATTTCGACTCACGGCGCGCGTAAGGGTCTGGCCGATACGGCACTGAAGACCGCCAACTCGGGCTACCTGACCCGTCGTCTGGTCGACGTGACGCAAGACTTGGTGATCACCGAGGACGATTGCGGCACCTCGCAGGGCTACAACATGAAGGCCCTGGTCGAAGGCGGTGAAGTCATCGAACCGTTGCGCGATCGCATCCTGGGTCGTGTGGCTGCTGTCGATATCGTCAACCCGGACACGCAGGAAACGGCCATCGTCGCCGGCACCCTGCTGGACGAAGACATGGTCGACACCATCGACCGCATCGGCGTGGACGAAGTCAAGGTCCGCACGCCGCTGACTTGCGAAACGCGCCATGGCCTGTGCGCGCACTGCTACGGCCGTGACCTCGGCCGCGGCTCGCCGGTCAACCAGGGCGAAGCGGTTGGCGTCATCGCCGCCCAGTCCATCGGTGAACCGGGCACGCAGCTGACGATGCGTACGTTCCACATCGGTGGCGCGGCATCGCGTTCGGCCCTGGCCAGCGCGGTGGAAACCAAGTCCAGCGGTACCGTCGGTTTCGCCAGCACGATGCGCTACGTCACGAACGCCAAGGGCGAACGCGTGGCGATCTCGCGCTCCGGCGAACTGGCGATCTTCGACGACAACGGCCGCGAACGCGAACGCCACAAGATCCCGTACGGCGCGACCGTGCTGGTGGGCGATGGCGAAGCCGTGAAGGCTGGCGCGCGCCTGGCGACCTGGGATCCGCTGACCCGTCCGATCGTGTCGGAATACGGCGGCGCCGTCCGCTTCGAGAACATCGAAGAAGGCGTGACCGTTGCCAAGCAGGTGGACGAAGTCACCGGCCTGTCGACGCTCGTCGTCATCACGCCGAAGACCCGTGGCGGCAAGATCGTCATGCGTCCGCAGATCAAGCTGGTCAACGAGAATGGCGAAGACGTCAAGATCGCCGGCACCGATCACTCGGTGAACATCTCGTTCCCGGTGGGCGCGCTGATCACCGTGCGTGATGGCCAACAGGTTGCCGTGGGTGAAGTTCTGGCGCGTATTCCGCAAGAATCGCAAAAGACCCGCGACATTACCGGCGGTCTGCCGCGCGTGGCCGAGCTGTTCGAAGCCCGTTCGCCGAAGGATGCCGGCATGCTCGCCGACGTCACCGGCACGGTCTCGTTCGGCAAGGACACCAAGGGCAAGCAGCGTCTGGTCATCACCGACCTGGAAGGCGTGAGCCACGAGTTCCTGATTCCGAAGGAAAAGCAGGTTCTGGTGCACGACGGCCAAGTGGTGAACAAGGGCGAAATGATCGTGGACGGCCCGGCCGATCCCCACGACATCCTGCGCCTGCAAGGCATCGAGAAGCTGGCGACCTACATCGTCGACGAAGTGCAGGACGTGTACCGTCTGCAGGGCGTGAAGATCAACGACAAGCACATTGAAGTGATCGTCCGCCAGATGCTGCGTCGCGTGAACATCGTCGACGCCGGCGATACCGAGTTCATCCCGGGCGAGCAGGTCGAGCGCTCCGAGCTGTTGAACGAGAACGACCGCGTCACGGCTGAAGACCGCCGTCCGGCCAGCTACGACAACGTGCTGCTGGGTATCACCAAGGCCTCGCTGTCGACCGACTCGTTCATCTCGGCCGCTTCGTTCCAGGAAACCACCCGGGTCCTGACCGAAGCCGCCATCATGGGCAAGCGCGACGACCTGCGCGGCTTGAAGGAAAACGTCATCGTCGGCCGCCTGATCCCGGCGGGTACCGGCCTGGCTTACCACCATGCCCGCAAGGACAAGGAAGCGCTGGAGGCTGCGGAACGCGAAGCAGCCCGCCAGCTGGCCAACCCGTTCGAAGACTCGCCGGTCACGGTGGGCTCGGATGCGGAAACGCCGGCTTCCGACCTGGGCGCCGAGGATTCCGCCGAATAAGCGGAAGCACCCGGCAGGGATGCCGCGCGCAGTCCGGCGCGGCATGCCCGGAATCAAAAAGGCCGCTGATGCGAATCAGCGGCCTTTTTTTGTCTGGCGCAGGGGAGCTTACTTTGCGACCTGCGCCTGCGCGTGCCGGAACACGGGCCCCCAGACGGGATGGCCGGCTTCGTTGGGCGCCAGTTCGAAGGCGGGGTCCAGCGCCAGAATGCGGGCGAAGCTGTCTTCGCACAGCCGCGGATACTTGCTCACGCAGTAGCTGAACGCCTGCAGCTTGTAGGCCTCGATGCGTACGGCCTTGGTGGAGGTGGCCAGGGCGTCGGAGGTGGCGACGCCGCGGATGACTTCTCCGTAGCGGCCGGCGCTGTATTTGTCGCGTACCTGCTGCAGCTGGTCCAGGGCTTCCGCGGTGGGAGGCGCTTCCGGCTTTTGGGATGAGACGCCGGCGCAGCCCGCCAGCAGGGCCGATAAGCCGAGCAGACTACTCAGAACGCGAATTTTCATGGCTTCCAAAGGTGTAGAGGGGTTTATCGGTACGCTATCGTGCCACAGCCTGATGCGCTCGGACATTTTCGGCAATGTCCTTGCGGTGCGGATTGGATAATATTCGCCTTATTCCATAGTTAATTCAGCTGTCGCGCGACAGCGCAGTCCCGATCATGTCTTCTTCCGCCGGCCTCCTGACGCCGCGTGGCCCCTTTTCCGGCGCCGCGCCGCTTGCACTGCGTCCGCTGAGCGCCATCGCCGCCAGCACGGCGGGGGGGGTGCCGGAAACCCGCATCAAGCGGCTTTTGTCCGATCTGCTGCCGTCCTTGATGGCGCTGCATGCCCAAGGTGAAATCTGCGGCGATATTTCGCTGGATACGGTGGGTATGGACGAAAACGCCCGTGCCCATCTGGTGCCTGAACTGGTCGTGGCGCGTTCGCGCCGCGCTACCCGCACGCCGACCCCGGGTTTTGCGCCGTTCGAACTCTACACGGATTCGATGGAATGGCCGCGCGGCCCCTGGAGCGACATCTACGCCCTGTGCGCAGTGATGCATACGCTGGTCATCGGCAGCAAGCCCGCCCCGGCGCCTGAACGCCGGGCGGAAGATACCTACGAGCCGCTTGCGTCCCTGGGTTTGCCGAAGTACAGCCAGGACTTCCTGGCAGTGATCGACGCCGGCCTGGCCATGGCGCCCGCCGACCGCCCGCAGACGCTGGCCGACCTGGCAGGCATGCTGGGCATCGCCGCGCCGGTCGAAACGGCGCCGGACCCGGTGATTCCGGCGCCGGCTTCGCGCGCGGCGCCCGCCGCTGCCGCCGCAGCGCATCAACCTGCGCGCGGACGCCATCCCCTGCTGGTTCTGCTGCTCATCGTGGCGTTGATCGGCGCGGGCGTTTACGCCTGGTTCGAGTCGGGAATGGGCGCGCCGAATGCGCTGATTACCCGGTCCGAAGTGGTCCAGCCGAACCCGCCAGCGGTGCATCCCCTGCCGCCGCCATCGCCACCGGCGCCGGGAGCCGCGTCTGCGGTGCCGCCGTCGCTGCCCGAGGTTCGAACCCCGCAGGAAACCGCGCCTCAACCCCCAGTCGCGGGAAGCGCGCCCGCCCAGAGCGACACTCCGGCTCAGCCGGCGGCGCCCGCCGAGGCGTCTGGGGCTACGTCAACTCCGCCCGCGGCCGCGCCGGCCGAGACTCCCGCCGTGGCCGAAGAGGCTCCCAAGCCCAAGCCGGTTCCCGTGCTGGTGCGGTTGGACATCCGCCCTTGGGGCGAGGTCTGGATCAATGGCGTGGCGCGGGGCATCAGTCCGCCCGTCAAGGAACTGCGGCTGATACCCGGCAAGTACCAGGTGGTGCTGCGCAACGCCGATCTGCCCCCGTACCGCATGACGCTGGAGGTCAAGGCGGGCAAGCCCGCCGTGATCTCGCACGTCTTCCAATAAGGATCGCCGCGGCTATGCCGCGGGCATCTCCTCCGGCGCCATCGGCAGGCGCAGCGTGAAGACCGAACCCACGCCCAGCTCGCTGCTGACCTCGACCGATCCGCCGTGGCGTTCGGCCACCGTGCGCACGAATGCCAGGCCCAGGCCCGCGCCACCGACATCGCCGCGGGTTTCCACACCCACGCGCGAGAACGGCTCGAACAAGCGGGCCAGATCCTGCGCTGCGATACCCTGGCCCTGATCGCGGATATTGACGCGCCAGAAGCCGGGTTCCTCGTCGACGCCGCATTCGATCCGCGTGTCCGCCGGGCTGTACTTGATGGCGTTGTCGATCAGATTGCACAGCGTGCGCATGAGCAGGGTCTGATCGCCGCGGACGTAGGCGGCGGGCAGCGGCAGCGCGAGGGTGAGTTCGATGCCGCGCTTCTGCGCCGAGGCCCAGAATTCGTCCACGGCGTCCTGGAGCAGGCTGCCTAGATCCAGCTCTACTGCGCTGATCGTCATCGATTCGGCACGGGTCAGATGCACGAAGTCGTCGACCAGGCGCAGCGTACGGTTGGCCAGCGCGGCGATGCGGCCCAGGGTTTCACCCTGGTCTTCGGCCGAGCCGCTTTCCTGCTTCATTTCGACCAGCGCAAGGATCGAGCTTTGAGGCGCGCGCATGTCGTGCGAGATGAAGCGCAGGGTTTCCTCGCGCTGGCGTTCGGCCTGGCGGATGCGCGAGATGTCCGTCAGCGTGGTGACGGTGCCGGCGAAGTTGCCTTCGGCGGTATGGATGGGCGCGCATTTCAGGATCAGGTCGCGCCCCGCGTGGTCGCGTATTTCCAGGTCGGCGCTCCAGGGCGATGACGCGGCGACCGGGCCTTGGCCGCTAAGCGCTTCGGCGACGCGTTGGCGCGTGGCAGGATCGGAGATGGTCTTCTCGAGCAGGTGCGCGGCCGGGCGGCCGACGCGGGGAGGGCGCATGCCCAGCCGCTGGAAATACATGACCGCCGCCTGGTTGCGGAATTGCATGCGGCCGTCCTGATCGAAAACCAGCGTGGCGTCCGGCATGCCGTCCAGGCCGTCGGCCAGGAAGCGGCGCAGGTTGCGCACTCGGGCCAGCGCCCGGCGCAGCTCCCCGACGCGGCTCTCCAGCGACACGCTGGGTCCCGCGCCCTGGGCGCCGGCTTCGTTCAGCACCGGCGGGTACTCGCGCTGCAGGCGACGCAGCTCGTTGTCCATGTAGCGCAGCGCGGCCTCCTGGCTGCGCCAGCTCCAGAGCGGATAGCACAGCGTCACGCCCAGCAGGGCCGCGGCCGGCGCGAACCACACATAGGCATAGGCCAGCAGCAGCAGCGCCGTCAGCAGGATGAGGGCGAACAGCGCCAGGCTGACCAGCAGGGCCCGCTTGGGCGACAGCCGCCACAGGGCCAGGCAGGCCAGCAGCACGGGCAGCGCCGCAAACAGCGCGTTGCACCAGGCGGGCGGCAGCCGATAGGCGATGTCGTCGCGCGCGGCGTGCAGCAGGTTGGCGATGATCTCCACCCCCGACATGCCGCTGACGTCATGCGATACCGGTGTCGGGTAAGCGTCGCCCAGGCCGGTGGCCCAGGCGCCGACCAGCACGTACTTGCCGCGCAGATCCTCCGGCGACAGATCGCCGCGCAACACGGACAGGTAGGACACGGTGCGCGTATGCGCGGTGGGGCCGGCGTAGGGGATCAGGATGCTGCCGTCAGGCGCGGCGCGTTTCAACAGCTTTTGCGCGGATTCCGGTTCGCCGCCGACGTCCAGCATGGCCAAGGCCAGATGGTTCCAGCGGCGGTCTCCAAGCTGCGCGGTCAGGGTGGCTTCGCGCACCACGCCATCCGGGTCGATGCGCGCGTTGATGAAGCCTTTCGCGGCGGCGGCCTGCGCCACGCCGGGGATGGGTTCGTTGACGGCGGAAGGGCGGTCGAGCCGGTCCAATACGACCGGCAGGACGGCCCGTCCGTGGCGCCGGATGCTGTCGGCCAGAATGCGGTCGTCGTTCGGATTGGCCATGTCCGGTTCGGCGAAGATCAGGTCCAGCGCCACGGCTCGAGCGCCCTGCAGCCGGTCCAGCAGCGCCGCGTGGACCGCGCGCCGCCAGGGCCAATGGCCCAGCGCCTTGACGCTGTCATCGTCTATCGCGACGATCAGGATATCGGGATCGGCGGCACGCCCCGTTACCGACAAGGCGCGGTCATAAAGAATCTGGTCGAAACGGCCCAGGCCGTTGAAGGCGCCCAGGATGGCGGCAAGCGCCGCCAAAGCCACAGTCAGCCACAGCCCTGAGCGCGAGGTCCGGTCCTGCGGATCGGCGTCGGCCATGGGGCGGGCTCTAGTAATCGGTCAGCGTGATCAGGCCGCCCGTGCCGCTGGCGACGCCCGAGCCGTCGGAGGTCAGGAGCATGTTCGCGCCCTCGAAGGTTGCGATCGCGTCGCGCCCGTTCAGGCCCAGGTCATCCACCGCGCGCACGGACACGTAGTAGGTGCCTGGACCGGGCGCCGTAAAGCGGATGTCGTTGGTGGGGAAGCTCGTCGACGATACCGGCAACGCGCCTTCGGCATCGCGCGAGACGCGCACCAGATAGCTCTGTGCGCCGGACACGGGCGAGACGTCAGCGGTCCAGGCGCCGCCGCCCGCACGCGTGGGCGTGCCCAGTTGCGGCGCATCCAGCAGCGCGCGCATGCCCGAGACGACGCCGTCCGCGCCGACCGCCGCACCGTAGCCCGTGGCCACCGCCACGGGTTTGGCCGGGGCCGATCCGGGGGCGTGGGGCTGCAGCCGCACGCTGCCTTCCAGCACTTCGCTGTGCACGCCTTGCGCGCCGCTTTGTACGCGGAAGCGCGTGCCACGCACGCCGGTGACTGCGACCGGCGTGCGGACTTCGAAGCGGCCCACGCCCTGTCCGGACGGTGCCACGGTCGATTCCACGCCGCCCTTTTGCACCTGGACGACGGAATCCGTCAGCGCCGTGCCTTCGAACTGGCGCAGGCGCGTCAATTCGACCGAACCGCCAGCCGGCAGCGTCAGCTTGGAACCATCGGCCAGCTCCAGCGTCACGAAGCCGTTGGCGGCGGTGCCGACCGTGCTGCCTTCGGCCACGGTATCGCCGGCCCGCAGGGGCTTGCCATCGACGTTCGCCTGGCCGCTGACGTGCACGACGCGGGCGTCGGCGGGCCGTACGGGAATCATGGACAGCGGAATGCGCAACTCCAGCCCGATGGGCAGCGTTTCGGGCGTGACGACCTTGTTCAGGGTCTGCAACTGGTTCCAGTTGGCCGGCTTGTGCGTATAGCGGGTCGCCAGGTCGATCAGCGTATCGCCTTGCCGTATGCGGTAGATGAAATCATCTCCGAGCGCGCCGGCAGGCTGGCTGCGCGCCGGCGCCATCAACGTCAGGCAGGACATCAGGGCAAGCAAAGAAAGCGCGCGGCAGCGGCTCATGACTCTCGATTCTCCAGGGATGCGCGCAGGCGCTTACTGCGGATTGACTGCGATGTCTTCCGGCGAGCTGATCAGCTCAAGCCGGTAGCCCAACGCATATGAAGACGTAAGACGCACGCCATGTTCCGGACGCAGCTGGAGCTTTTGCCGGATGTTCGACAAGTGGGTGTCCAGGGTGCGCGAGGTGGCCGGAATTTCCCGGTTCCATACACATTCAGCCAGCACGTCGCGGGACATGAGGCGGCCGACATTGCGGAAAAACAGCAGCGCCAGTTCGAATTCCTTGGGGGCGAGCGGCACAACCGCGGAATCCAGGGTGATGCTGCGGGCGGCGGGTTCGATGCGATAACGCGCTACGTCGAAGGCATCGTTCGCAGGCTCGGCAATCTGGCTGCGGCGCAGCAAGGCCGCCACCCGGGCCAGCAGCTCCAGGGGGCGCAACGGTTTGACGATGTAGTCGTCCGCGCCCGCGCGCAGGCCTTCCACCAGATCGTCTTCGCTGGACCGGTTGGTCAGGAAGATGACCGGGATGCGCGGGCCGATATTGGCACGCAGCCACCGCACCACATCGTCACCGTCGATGTCGGGCAGATGCCAGTCCAGCAGCACCAGGTCGAAATGCTCAGTGCGTAGCGCGGCCAGCAGATCCCGGCTTTGCTGATAACTGGTGCAGTCGTATCCGGCAGTGGTCAGAACTTGCTGGATGCGTCGTGCTTGATCCAGGTCGTCTTCCAGCGACGCGATTTTCATCAGACGTGTTCTCGCGAAGGTTTGCTACGCAAGCGCGCGCTATGGCGCCCTACTGCAAGATGAGAAAGGAATATATAGGTGTAAACGAATGATAACTCGGGAGGGGCCCCGGCTGGCTACGTTATGGCAAGAACTGTCAAACATTGCAAAGTTGACGAATCTTGACTGGAGTTGTTGCGTAACAACGCGCCACACTGTCTCAATCGTTCTCCCCTCCGCAGTACGGCGGGGGCGGAGCCGGTCGAGGTTGTTGGTCGGATGGAACAGATATGAATCAATTGCGCATACTTATGATGTCACCGGACGAGGCCGCTCGCGGCATTGCCGTGTCCGCATTGCTGCAAGCTGGTATTTCTGCACGCGGTTGCTCGACGTCTCTCGAATTGTTTGGATTGCTGAACGGCGGCGGCTATGACGTCGTGGTCCTGGATGTCGGGACCTTGGGTGAAATCGGCTACGCCCTGGTGGCGCGCCTGCACGGCTCGTCGTCGATGGGCATCGTGGTCACGGGGCGCGGCATGTCGGTGGATAGCCGCCTGCGCTGCCTGCAAAGCGGCGCAGACGCCTGTCTGCCAGATCCGCAGGATCCGCGCGAGCTGGCCTGCATCCTGCTTTCCCTGGCGCGCCGCCTGCCCGCGGGGCAGGACGCGGCGTCCGTGGCCGAGGCCGCCCAGAACGGGCAGTGGGAACTGCGAGACCAGGGCTGGACCCTGGCGGCGCCCTCGGGGGCGACCATCTCCCTCTCCGCCAACGAACGCCTGATCGTGCGCTCGCTGCTGGAAGTCGCGGGCAAGGCCGTGGGCCGGACTGAATTGGGCGACGAGCTGCAGGTTGAAGGCGGCGGGGTGCGCGCCAGCGGTTCGCGCAGCATCGACGTGATCGTCAGCCGCTTGCGCCGCAAGGCCGAGCTGGCCGGGGTGATGCTGCCGATCCGCACGGTCTACGGCAGCGGCTACCTGTTCGCCGATCAGTAACGCGGGCGGGTACACTGGTTGGCGTGCCTGGCGCCAGCTGCTGCCGGAAAGTCCGCCTATCGTTTTCCCGCGGTTCGTCACGATCAGTGGCCCCAATTTCCGCTTCCGTTTTTCGGCATATGTGGCCCTAATTTCCGCGAGCGCCGCCGAACGGGCGGTCTTCTGCCGGCAACACGCCACGTCGCAGGCCTTACAATTTTCTTTGACAGCAAGCCTTTATCTCAGTTATGCTAAAGGGCTTACTGCTTTATTTCGCGCGCAAAAACTGGCCGCGGTAGGGTTCAGAAGTACGGTGTCTGGGAACGGGGTGCGTCACGAGCCTTTCGTCTTCCAGGCCACACGGCTTCGCGGCATCGGGTCCTTCCGGCGTCGTCGCTCCACGGCATCCAGCTTTGTGCGTTTTGTCATAGTTTGTTGGCAAGCCCGCTCTTTTACGTATACGAACGTTTGAGGCGGTTTTGCGCGAACTGCCTTCTCCGAAAGTTCACTGCTTGAGGAGACGAGTACGTAAGTACTTACCCAGTGGTACGTAAAAGGGATTTCAAAGGTCATGCCTACCATTAGCCAACTCGTGCGCAAGCCGCGCGAAGTCAGCATCATCAAAAGCAAGAGCCCCGCGCTCGAAAACTGCCCGCAACGCCGCGGCGTGTGCACTCGCGTGTACACCACCACCCCCAAGAAGCCGAACTCCGCTCTGCGTAAGGTTGCCAAAGTGCGTCTGACCAACGGTTACGAAGTCATTTCGTACATCGGCGGTGAAGGCCACAACCTGCAAGAGCACTCGGTGGTTCTGGTGCGTGGCGGTCGTGTGAAGGACTTGCCCGGTGTGCGTTATCACATCGTGCGCGGTTCCCTCGACCTGCAAGGCGTCAAGGATCGTAAGCAAGCCCGCTCGAAGTACGGCGCCAAGCGCCCGAAGAAGGCTTAATAACGAGTCAGCAGTACCCCCGCGTGGCGGAAGTCCGTCACTAGGGAAGTGCGACCGCGCCATCCAGATGATGGGAATGTGCGCGGCACGTAAGGGGTCGTCTCCATGGACGGCCATGGCCGTGTAATGAAACACGGTTCAACTGAACAGACACAAGGAAGCAACAATGCCCCGTCGTCGCGAAGTACCCAAGCGCGAGATTCTGCCCGATCCCAAGTTCGGCAGCGTCGAACTCGCCAAGTTCATGAACGTCGTCATGCTGGACGGCAAGAAGGCCGTCGCCGAGCGCATCGTTTACGGCGCCCTCGAGCAAGTGCAAACCAAGACCGGCAAGGAGCCGATCGAAGTTTTCAGCCTGGCGATCAACAACATCAAGCCGATCGTCGAAGTGAAGAGCCGCCGCGTTGGCGGTGCCAACTACCAAGTGCCGGTTGAAGTGCGCCCCGTGCGCCGCCTGGCCCTGGCTATGCGTTGGCTCCGTGAAGCCGCCAAGAAGCGTGGCGAGAAGTCGATGGATCTGCGTCTTGCTGGCGAACTGATCGACGCCTCCGAAGGTCGTGGCGCCGCGATGAAGAAGCGCGAAGACACGCACAAGATGGCAGAGGCCAACAAGGCCTTCAGCCATTTCCGCTGGTAATTTAAGGACTAACCCACCATGGCCCGCAAAACCCCGATCGAGCGCTATCGCAACATTGGTATCTCTGCGCACATCGATGCAGGGAAAACCACCACGACCGAACGTATCCTGTTCTACACCGGCGTCAATCACAAGATTGGCGAAGTGCATGATGGCGCAGCCACCATGGACTGGATGGAACAAGAGCAAGAGCGTGGCATCACCATTACGTCGGCTGCTACGACGGCGTTTTGGCGTGGCATGGCCAAGAACTATCCCGAACACCGCATCAACATCATCGACACCCCGGGACACGTGGACTTCACCATTGAGGTGGAACGTTCCATGCGCGTCCTGGACGGTGCTTGCATGGTCTACTGCGCGGTGGGCGGTGTTCAGCCCCAGTCCGAAACCGTGTGGCGCCAAGCCAACAAGTACGGCGTGCCGCGTCTGGCCTTCGTCAACAAGATGGACCGCACCGGCGCCAACTTCTTCAAGGTCTATGACCAGCTGAAGAACCGCCTGCGCGCGAACCCCGTCCCCGTCGTGATCCCCATCGGCGCCGAAGACACGTTCAAGGGCGTGATCGACCTGGTCAAGATGAAGGCGATCATCTGGGACGAAGCCAGCCAAGGCATCAAGTTCGACTACGAAGACATTCCGGCCGAACTGCAAGGCGCGGCTGAAGAATGGCGCGAAAAGCTGGTCGAAGCAGCCGCCGAGTCGTCCGAGGAACTGATGAACAAGTACCTCGAGACCGGCTCGCTGGAAGAAGCCGAGATCAACCTGGCCATCCGTCAGCGCACCATCGCCGGCGAAATCCAGCCGATGCTGTGCGGCACCGCCTTCAAGAACAAGGGCGTGCAGCGCATGCTCGACGCCGTCATCGACTACCTGCCGTCGCCCGTGGATATTCCGCCGGTCGAAGGCACCGATGACAACGGCAACGAAGTCCTGCGTCAAGCTGACGACGGCGAGAAGTTCTCGTCGCTGGCGTTCAAGCTGATGACCGACCCGTTCGTCGGCCAATTGACCTTTGTCCGCGTGTACTCGGGCGTCCTGAAGTCGGGCGACACCGTGTTCAACCCGATCAAGGGCAAGAAGGAGCGTATCGGCCGCATTCTGCAGATGCACGCGAACAACCGCGAGGAAATCAAGGAAGTTCTGGCTGGCGACATCGCCGCCGTCGTGGGCCTGAAGGACGTGACCACCGGCGAAACGCTGTGCGATGTCGATTCGCACGTGACGCTGGAGCGCATGGAGTTCCCCGAGCCCGTGATTTCGCAGGCCGTGGAACCCAAGTCCAAGGCTGACCAGGAAAAGATGGGCCTGGCGCTGTCGCGCCTGGCGCAGGAAGATCCGTCGTTCCGCGTGCGCAGCGACGAAGAATCCGGCCAGACCATCATTTCCGGCATGGGCGAACTGCACCTGGAAATTCTGGTTGACCGCATGAAGCGCGAATTCGGCGTGGAAGCGAACGTCGGCAAGCCGCAGGTGGCTTACCGCGAAACCATCCGCAAGACCTGCGACGAAGTCGAAGGCAAGTTCGTCAAGCAGTCGGGCGGTCGCGGTCAGTACGGTCACGTGGTTCTGAAGGTCGAGCCGTTGGCTCCTGGCGGTGGCTACGAATTCGTGGACGCCATCAAGGGCGGTGTGGTTCCTCGCGAATACATCCCCGCGGTGGACAAGGGCATCCAGGAAACGCTGCCTTCGGGCGTGTTGGCTGGCTACCCGATCGTCGACGTCAAGGTCACGCTGTTCTTCGGTTCGTACCACGACGTGGACTCGAACGAAAACGCGTTCAAGATGGCCGGCTCCATGGCATTCAAGGAAGGTCTGCGCAAGGCCAGCCCCGTGCTGCTGGAACCGATGATGGCCGTTGAAGTCGAAACGCCTGAAGACTACGCTGGCACCGTGATGGGCGATCTGTCCTCGCGTCGCGGCATGGTTCAGGGCATGGACGACATGGTTGGCGGCGGCAAGACCATCAAGGCCGAAGTTCCGCTGGCCGAGATGTTCGGTTACGCCACGAACCTGCGTTCGCTGACGCAAGGTCGTGCCACGTACACGATGGAATTCAAGCATTACTCCGAGGCTCCCAAGAACGTCGCTGACGAAGTCATCGCCGCTCGGGCCAAGTAAATAACCCTCGCCGCGTCCGCCCAAAAGGCGGCGCGGCAAATATCGAAATTTCCTTGAAAGTCAAAGGATAGAGATCATGGCAAAAGGCAAGTTTGAACGCACCAAGCCGCACGTGAACGTCGGCACCATCGGCCACGTTGACCACGGCAAGACCACCCTGACGGCGGCCATCACGACCGTTCTGTCGAACAAGTTCGGCGGCGAAGCCAAGGGCTACGACCAGATCGACGCGACTCCTGAAGAAAAGGCTCGCGGCATCACGATCAACACGGCTCACGTCGAGTA
>NZ_JACUZY010000016.1:0-62899 GCF_014851605.1 Achromobacter sp. ACM02 | reverse complement strand
CCCGCCAACGGCCCGGCGGCTTGCAGCGCGCCGATGGCGGGCAGCGCCGGTTCGGTGGGCCGCGCCGGACCGATGCGCTCAGCCACGACGGCTGGCGCCAGCGGCGCAGGCTCATCCTGCGGCCTGCTCTCCGCCCGGGCGTCGGCGACCGGTTGCAGGCGCTGCGCGCGGGCGCTCAGACGCCCGCCGCGAAACAGCAGCCCGCTCCACCCTCCCGCCAGCACGACATAGGGGTCGCGCCGCAAATAGGGCAAGGCGCGCTCGCCGTCGCTGCCTACGCCGAAAATCGCCGGGAGCGGCTGGCCCGGCGCGAATTGCAGCCAGGTTTCCTTGCCGTCGTCGAACACCTGCATGGGCGCAACCGAGGGATCGCCGGACAATTGCCAATCGAAGCGGAAGCCTTGGGCCGCCTGCCGCGAGGCTTCCCATGACGTTGCGGCCGGACTCTTGCCGGCCCCTGTGCAGGCCCCCAGGCAGGACAGCCCTGCCGCCAGAAAGAAGAAACGAACCATGCCTCACCGCGAGCAAAAGGCGCACCGGAATCGATACGCATGAGAGGCATGGTGGATGAGCGGCCCCAGCGTCACCAGACTGGCATGTACGCATGGATGGTTTGGTCGCGCGGCGGACGGACGAAAAAAAACCCGGTCCAGGGACCGGGTTTGCATCAGGATTCGGCGGCGCCTGCGCCGCCTGCCTGGATCAGCGTTGCGCCGCGATGCTGCGTGCCTGGGTGGCGGCGTTGTTCAGCGCCGCCACCGGCGGCACCTTGCCTTCGAAGGCATCGTTCAGTTGCTGGTTCAGCACGGGCTCGATGCGCGTGTAGTTGGCCATGCGGAAACCGCGGCTGTTTGCCGTGGGGTTGGTGCGCATGGAGGCAATCAGCGCCTGGACGCCCGGAATGCGGTTATAGAACGACACGTCCGAGGCGCGGAAAGCGGCCTCGGTCAAGGGCAGGTAGCCGGTGCGCTGGTGCCATTCCGCGGCGATGACGGGCTTGGACAGCCAGGCCAGGAACTGGGCGGTGGCCTTTTCCTCGGCTTGGGGATGGCCTTCCAGCGCCCACAGCGCCGAACCGCTCACGAAGGGCTTGCCACCGTCCTTGGTGGCCTGCTCGTAGTAAGGCAGCGGCGCCACGCCGAAGGACAGCGACTTGGTGTTGAGGAACTGGCCGAACGCGCCGGTGTTGGCGGTCAGCACGGCGCATTCACCCTTGGCGAACAGCTTGTCGCTGGCGTTGTCGCCCGAATGCGCCATGAACAGCAGCGAACGCTTCCAGCTGACCATCAGCGAGATGTGGCGCATGTACAACGTGTCGAACTGCATGGCCGGCGCAGCCGACTTCTTGGTGACCGCGTCCAGCCCGTTGTTGTTGCTGGTGAACTGCTGGTTGTTGATCGGCGCCAGGTTCTCCAGGTGGACCGTGACCTGGTCGCTGGAGGCGTAGGGGCAGTCGATATCCGCCACGTCGCGCAGCTTCAGCAGCTCGCCTTGCAGAGCGGTCCACGTGCGCGCGGGCTTGTTGGGATCCAGGCCGGCCTTCTTGTAGGCGGCGGTGTTGTAGAACATCACCGGCACTTCGGCCATCCAGGGGAAGGCCAGCAGGCGGCCCTTGCTGTCGCGCGTGAAGCTGCTGGTGGCCGGCACGAACCAGTTCAGGTCCTTGATCGGGTACTTGGCCAGCAGTTCGTACAGCGGCAGCACGGCCTTGTGCTGGGCGACGACTTCAGGCGAATGGTTGTCGGTCAACTGCAGCAGGTTCGGGCCCTTCTTGGCCTTGACCGCCGTGACGGCTTCCTGTTCCAGCGCGCTGGGCGAGGCGAAGCCGCGCAGCGTCACGCGGACCTCGTCCTGCTCCTTGTTGTATTGCTTGGCGAGCTTTTCGAACTCGGCCTTGTTTGCGTCGGTCAGCGTGTGCCAGACCTGGATCTCGACCGCGGCGGCATTCGCCGCACCGGCCATCGCCATGGCGGCGCCGAACAACCATGCGCGCCGGCTGGCGAACATCGCGCGGGCAACGCCCGCCAATTGCAGATTCTTCATAGGTTCACAGACCAAGAAAAGGAAATTCCGGTTCCGGCCGCCTTCCGCTGAGCAGATCGGCCAATGCCCGGCCCGAGCCAACGCCCATCGTCCACCCGAGCGTACCGTGTCCTGTGTTGACGTACAGGTTGGGGATACGGCTGCGGCCGATGATGGGCACGTTCGAGGGAGTGGACGGGCGCAAGCCCGACCAATAACTGACGCGCTCGAAATCGAGCGCGTCGGGAAAAAGTTCGCGCGCCAAGCGGGTCATGGCTTCGCAACGTCCGGTGTTCAGGCTGCGGGAATAGCCCGACAGCTCGGCGGTTCCGGCCATGCGCAGGCGGTCGCCCAGGCGCGAGAAAACCACCTTGTGGCTGCTGTCCGTCAGGCTGACCGTGGGCGTGGCGTCCGGCTTGATCACCGGGAAAGTCGCGGAATAGCCCTTGGCCGGATAGACGTTGCAGGGCACGCCCAGCGGCCGCAGCAGGTAGGGGCTGAAACTGCCCATCGCCACGACGTAGGCGTCGGCCGACAAGGCGCCGTAACGGCCATCGGGTTCGATGATCTCGACGCTTTGCACCGTGCCGCCGGTGGTCAGCAGGCGCGTGGCGCGCGTGCTGTAGCGGAATTCGACGCCGGCCCGGGCGCAACGCTCGGCCAGGGCCACGGTGAACAGGTGCACGTCGCCGCTCTCGTCCTCGGGCGTGTAATCGCCGCCGACGATGGTCTGGCGGTGCGGCGCCAGCGCGGGCTCGATGGCGATGACCTCGTCGGTCGATACCACACGGCGTTCCACGCCGAAGTCGCGCATCAGGCCCGCGGCGCGCTGCGAGTTTTCGAATTCGTGCGGATCGCGGTAGAAATTGAGGATGCCGCGTTCCAGGTGATCGTATTGGATGCCCAGTTCAGCGCGCATGCTGCGCAGGGTCGCGCGGCTGTATTCCGCCATGCGGACCATGGCGCGGATATTGGGAGCCAGGCGGCTGGGCAGGCACTCGCGCAGGAACGCCAGCCCCCACATCCATTGCCGCCAGTCCAGTTGCGGACGGAACAGCAGCGGGGCGTCGTCCTGGAACATCCATTTGAGCAGCTTGAGCGGGGCTTGCGGATTTGCCCAGGGTTCGGCGTAGGAGACCGAGATCTGCGCGCCATTGGCCAGACTGGTTTCCTGGGCGGGACCGGTGCAGCGATCTATGACGACGACGTCATGGCCGGCCTGGTTCAGCCACCAGGCGCTGGAGATTCCGATGATGCCGCCACCCAATACCGCTACTTTCATGCCCGCATTGCTCCTTGCGTGCCAGCTCGGTCCGCCGACCCGATGTCCGCGCCCCATGGCAAGCTGCTGCCCGGCAGTTTACCCCGGCGCTTTGCCCGCGCCTATGGAATAAAAAGGGGCGGAAGTCACAAACCTTTCCAGGCCCGCTCGTTCCACCCCGATTCGCTCATGCCCTGTTACTCAAGACTGGGTTGCAGCCTTGGCCAGGTCCGCTTCGGACGTGAAGGCGTCGGCGTAGAACTCTTCGGGCGGCAAGCCATTCTGGGCGCTGAATTCGCGCCTTGCGGCGTCCACCATCAGGGGCGTGCCGCAGGCATAGACCTGATGGCCCGAGAGGTCGGCGATGTCCTGCATGACGGCTTCGTGGACAAAGCCGGTGCGCCCGGTCCAGCCGTCTTCCTGTACGGCATTGGAGACTACCGGCACGTAGCGGAAATCGGGCAGCATGCCGGTCCACGATTGGGCCAGCGCGTCCATGTAGAGGTCGCGCGGACGGCGTCCGCCCCAATACAGCGCCACGGGCCGCTTGATGTTGTTGTGGATCATGTGCTCGACAATGGCCTTGACCGGGGCAAAGCCCGTGCCGCTGGCCAGGAGCACGACTGGCTTGTCGCTGTCTTCACGCAGGAAGAAGGAACCGAACGGCCCTTCCAGGCGCAGGATCTCACGCTCTTTCATCTGCGTGTCGCCGGCGCCGAACACATGGTCGGTGAACACGCCGCCGGGCATATGCCGGATGTGCAGTTCAAGCGGGCTGCCGGTGTGGGGCGCGCCGGCCATCGAATAGCTGCGCCGGCGGCCGTCCTTCAGGATGACTTCGATGTACTGGCCGGCGTAGTAGCGGAACTGCTCGGAGGCGGGCAACTGCAGCTTGATCACGGTGACGTCCGGGGCCACGCGTTCCAGCGCCTGCACGCGCGAAGGCAGCTTGCGGATCTGGATATCGCTGGCCAGGCGGACTTCGGTGGATTCGACCACCATGTCGGATTCAGGCCGGGCCTGGCAGAACAACGTGTAGCCGCCGGCCAGTTCCTCGGGCGAAAGAATCTGCGCGGGATACTGCCCCGCGTCGAACTCCCCGGACACCACGCGGCCCTTGCAGGTGGAGCAGGCGCCGTTGCGACAGCTGTACGGCAGGACGATGCCAGCGGCCAGCGCGCCATCGAGCACGGTCTGGCCGGGTTCGACCGGGAATTGATGCTGGCTGGGTTGGATGATGACCTGGAAGCTCATGATGAAACGGTTCAGGGTGTTAGCGGAGCGCCTCGTTCGCGAGGCGCTCCGCCCGGCCCGGCCTCAGGCCGGGAACTTGCGGATTTCCTTGACGCGGTTGGCGTCGTCCACCAGCACCACCAGCGGCTTGTGCGTGGCCGAGTCGGCCTCGGACATCGGGCCGTAGGTGCAGATGATCATCAGGTCGCCGACCTGGGCGCGGCGAGCGGCGGCGCCGTTCAAGGAGATGGCGCCGCTGCCGCGGGCCGCCTTGATGATGTAGGTGTCGAAACGTTCACCGTTGGTGACGTTATAGAGCTCGATGCGTTCGAACTCGCGCATGCCGGCAGCGTCCAGCAAGTCTTCGTCGATGCCGCAAGACCCCTCGTAGTGGAGGTCGGCTTCGGTGACCGTGACGCGGTGCAGTTTTGCCCGCAGCATGATGCGTTGCATGATAAATATCCTGGTTTCGCGGCCCGGAACGCGAAGTGTTGCAAGAGTGATGCCCGGCACCCGGTTTTGCCGTATGAACCCGGTATTCTATAATTTTTGCCGCAGCGGGACGGCCCGCTGCCGCGCGCGGCGACTAGGCTGGCGCGTTTGATTCTGGGGACGGCCCCTCGCGCCGGCGGCACGCCGGCAGCACAAGGTAGGAGTCGTAATGACCTGGATCATCCTGGTACTCGCAGGCCTGTTTGAAATCGTCTGGGCCGTAGGCCTGAAATACACCCACGGATTCACCCGTTTCTGGCCTTCGGCCATCACCGCGGGAGGCATGGCCATCAGCGTCTGGCTGCTGGCGGTCGCCATGAAATCCCTGCCCCTGGGCACGGCCTATGCGGTGTGGGTAGGCATCGGCACGATCGGCGCCTTCGTGGCCGGCATCGTGCTGTTCGGCGAATCCACCAGCTGGATGCGCATCGCCAGCGTCGCCCTCATCGTGCTCGGCCTGGTAGGCCTGAAGCTGTCCTCGGCCTAAGGCCCCGGCGGCGAGGCCCCGGATTCAGAAATCCAGTTCGATCCCGACCTCGTCGCCGACCTTCAGGCGCGCGCCCTCGGGCGCGTCCAGGATGGCGTTCTGGCCGAACACCACGCCGATTTCCAGATTGCGGTAGCCGGCCAGCGTGCGGCCGGGCTCTTCATACTGCTGGGCGGTGTTCTGGTCGATGTCGGGAATCGAGCAACGGGTGCAAGGCTTGACGAAAGCCATCTTCACGCCCGCGGCTTCGATCAGGGCGGTGTGGTCTTCCTCGAAGGCTTCCCATTCGCCCTGGACCACGATGTTGGGTCGGAAGCGGTCCATCGGCACCGGCGCCACGCCCTTGGCCTGCAGGCGGGCGTTCAGGTCGTCCAGCGAGGCCTGGTTGGCCACCAGCAGCGGGAAGCCGTCAGCAAAGCCAAAGCAGTGCTGGCCCGCGAACGGTTCGGCCAGGTCTGGATGCGCGTCCACCCAGCGCGACACCCAGTCCGGCTTGGCGTTGCGTTGCGCGGCCGCGTCCACCTTGTACAGACGGCACGGCGTCTTCAGGAAGTCGGAAAACCACTGCCCGGCCGCCGCGCTTTCGCGCCGGCCGGACGTGGTATCGCTCCACACGGCCACGGACTGCGCCTCTTGTTCCAGTCCCGATCCGTCCAGGGCAACGTCCAGATCGGACATGCCCGGCGCTGACAGGCGCAGCGTGTCGGCCGTGAGCGCCGTGCGGATCAGGGCCATCGCAGGCCATTGGCGCTGCGTCATGAACTGGCCATCGGCGCCGATCAGCATCCAGCGGCGGTCGTGGGCCAGCCCAGCGCGGTCGATGGGCGATTCGTCCAGGGCAATGCCCGCGCAGGATTTGACCGGGTAGATGTGCAGGCTGAGGATGCGGGCGGACATGGCGTGCGGAGTCTCGATGGGGCGAAGTGCGCAGAGAATAGCAGACGCCCGGAAGAAAAAATGCCCAGGCAGCGCCTGGGCATTTTCACAGGAGGCTCAGCCCCCCACCAGCTTCAAGGTATCCAGCGGGGTGACCGCCTTGAATCCCTTGCGCGTCGCGATGTGCTCGGGACGCGGAGTCAGGCCGTACTTGGGCGGGTTCAGCGTGTTTTCCATGCTGTTGTAGACCATGAACACGTTGGCGCGCGGCCACGGCGAGATGTTGCTGTTGGAGCCGTGCATCGTGTTGCAGTCGAAGAACACCACCGAACCGGCCTTGGCCGTCATGGAGCGGATACCGCCCTGCTCCACCAGCAGCTGCAGGCTGACCGGATCCGGCACGCCGTATTCCTGCTTCTTCAGCGACTGCTTGTAGTGTTCATTCGGCGTCTCGCCCACGCACGAGATGAACTGGCGATGCGATCCGGGCACCAGCATCAAGGGGCCGTTGCACTCGTTGTTGTCGGTCAGCAGCACCGAGCAGCTCAGCGCGCGCATCGCCGGCATGCCGTCCTCGACGTGCCAGGTTTCGAAGTCGGAGTGCCAGTAGAACTCCTTGCCCTTGAAACCGGGCTTCATGTTGGCGCGCGACTGGTGGATGTACACCTCGGACCCCAGGATCTGCCGCGCCACATTGACCAGGCGCGGATCGCGCACCAGGCGCGACAGGATGGGATTGAGCACGTGCACCATGAAGATCGAGCGCACCGCATTGCTGCCGGGCTCGGTGATGGACTCTTCGCGGCGGACGATAGAGGGGTCGCGCGTCATGCGCTCGACCTCGGTGGACAGCGCGCGGATTTCATCTTCGGAAAACAGGTTCTCCAGCAGGATGAAGCCGTCGCGCTCGTATTGCTCGACCTGGCCGGCGTTCAATGCGCTGGCGTACTGGCCGTTTTCATAGACCACCGGGTCCTGGCGGGCGATGATGGCGGAACTTCGATCCGTACGGGAGGCGTACGGATCCTGTGCAGGTGAGATCATGCGAACCTCCTTGTGTTTCAGGCCGCTTGGGCTTCGGCTTCAGGCAAGGCGTAGACGCCTTCTTTGTCATGCACTTCCTGGCCGGTCAGCGGCGGGTTGAAGACGCAGATGACGCGCAGCGGCTCCTTGCCGCCGCACAGCCAGTGCTCGTCGTGTTCGTTCAGGGCGTAGACCACGCCGGGTCCCAGTTCGTACTTCTTGCCGTCGGCGATGGTCTCGATGGAACCGTCGCCTTCGATGCACCACACCGCTTCAAGATGGTTCTTGTAGTGGATGTGGGTGCGGCCGCCCGGAAAGATGGTGGTCTCGTGAAAGGAGAAACCCATGCCGTCCTTCTTGAGCAGCACGCGGCGGCTGACCCAGGTGTCGGTGCGGACTTCGTCGGCGGTGCCGATCACATCTTTGACATTGCGTACGATCATTGACGTTTTCCTCCAAATTTCAGGATGCGGGCGGACTGCCCTTCTTCGGCGAGCGCTTCCGCGACACTGGCTTCGATCACGTCCAGGCCCTTGCCGAGCAGCTCTTCCTCGATGGTCAGCGCGGGCAGCAGCTTGAGCACTTCATCGTGCGCGCCCGAGGTCTCGATCACGACGCCTTTCTTGAAGGCGTTCTGCGCGATGCGGTTGGCCAGCGCGGGCGTGGCGTTGCACACCAGGCCCTGGATCAGGCCGCGGCCGCGCACCGACAGGCCGGCGTTGGGATAGCTGTGAACCAGGTTCTCCAGCCAGTCGCGCACCTGGCGCTCCTTGCGCTGGATTTCGGTGGCGAAGGCGGTGTTGGCCCAATAGGTTTCCAGCGCCTGCGCGGCCGTGACGAAGGCCAGGTTGTTGCCGCGGAAGGTGCCGCTGTGGGCGCCGGGTTTCCAGATGTCCAGCTCGGGCTTCATCAGCACCAGCGACATCGGCAGGCCGAAGCCCGACAGCGATTTCGACAGGGTAATGATGTCGGGGCGGATACCCGCGGACTCGAAACTGAAGAACGTGCCGGTGCGCCCGCAGCCAACCTGGATGTCGTCCACGATCAGCAGCATGTCGTGGCGCTTGCACAGCTTTTCCAGTTCCTTCAGCCAGCGCAGCGTCGCCACGTTGACGCCGCCTTCGCCCTGCACCGTTTCCACGATGACGGCCGCCGGCTTGTCCATGCCGCTGCTGGGATCTTCCAGCATGCGTTCAAGATAGGCCATGGTGTCCACGTCCGGACCGAAGTATCCGTCGTAGGGCATGAAGGTGGTGTTGCCCAGCGCATAGCCGGACGCGTCGCGGAACTTCATATTGGCCGTCACCGCCAACGAGCCGCCGCTCACGCCATGGAAACCATGGGTGAAAGAGATGACGTTGGGACGTCCCTTGACCTGGCGCGCGATCTTCAGCGCGGCTTCAACCGCGTTGGTGCCGGTGGGACCGGTGAACTGCAAGGTGTATTGCCAGTTCCGCGGCTTGAGCAGCACGCGGTCCACCGTCTCCAGGAAACGCTTCTTCGCGCTGGTGGCCATGTCCAGGCCATGCACCACGCCGTCCGACTGGACGTACTCCAGCAGCTTTTCCTTGAGAACAGGATTGTTGTGGCCATAGTTCAGCGTGCCGGCGCCGCTGAAGAAATCGATGTATTCGGTGCCGTCCTCATCGATCAGGGTCGAGCCCCTGGCCTGGCTGAATATCACGGGGAACGACCGGATGTAGCCCCGTACCTCCGACTCCATCCGGTCAAAGATCTTCAAGTCCATGATTAATCCTCCCTTTTCATCTCATGAGTGGACGGACGGCCAGAACCCTTCCGGGTGCGCTTGCGCATCCGGATCGGCCAACCATCCCGGTAATTCGATAAGACCGCTGGGCTTGCGCCGCCCCTAGGGGGCTGGCAAGGCGAACGGACCTATCCTCAACAACATCTCGTCGTCATGGTCCGCGCCGCCGAAAAGCTGCCGGTCGAAGAACGGCTGCTCGGAGACGTGGGCGCCGAGTTCGCTGGCCAGGCCGGCAAAGCTGCGGCGCGATGCCTGGTTGTCAGGCCCCACCGTGGTTTCGAGATAGCGGACATGCTCGAGACCCTTGCGGCGCAAGAGCTCGCGGAGCATGGCGCGGCCCAGTCGATGGCCGCGTGCGCGGGTGTGCACCGCGACCTGCCAGACAAACAAGGTGTCGGGCCGGTCCGGGATCACGTATGCGGAGATAAAACCGTCGATGCGTCCGCCGGCGCTTTCGGCCAGGACGCAGGTGTCGCGGAAATGCTCAGCGAGGAGCAGGTACGCGTAGAGGGAATTCAGGTCGAGCGGCGGGCACTCGGAAATGAGGCGGTGGATGGCGGCGCCGTCTTTGCGGTCGGGCAGACGCATGGTATGGGTCTGCGCGCTGACCGCCGGCGCCACGGCACTTGAGAGGGTTGGGGTATCCAGTTCGGTTTTCTTCATGCAACGATTCCCGATTCAGGGGGTGCCCCGCCCGTGGGCACTTCAAGGATGGGCGAAGACACGTCGCCATGCGTGTCGACGGCGGCCTGGCCGTCCTGCTCCATGAGCGCCACGATGCGCTCCAGAGACAGCGTGATGGTGGCCTGTTCCAGTTCGGGCAAGGCATTGAGCGCGTCAGCCAGATGCTTTTGCAGCGGCGACGGCGCGCCTTGCGCCAGTTCGCGGCCCGCGTCCGTGGCCGTGACGAATACGATGCGACGGTCTTCGCGGCCGCGTTCGCGGCGGATCAAGCCCTTGTCTTCCAGGCGATCCAGGATCCCGACCACGGTGCTGGGACTGACGTGCATTTCGCGGCTGATCGCGGTGGCCGTCATCGGACCGTTGGCGATCACGGTGCGCAGGCACATCAGTTGCGGCGCCGTAATGTGGCTGACGGCGGACAACTGGCGCGAATGCAAGGCGATGGAACGCGTGATGCGGCGCAGGGCCCGCAAGATGCGCAAATCGTATTGCTGTGCAGGGTCGGATTTCGCGGTGTCAGTCATGGGAAAACGTGTTCGGTCAAATTCATTTCTACACAAATGATATGCGCACGATTCATTCCCGTCAAACAAAAATCCCGTTGCGTGATGTAAGTAAATGAGCGCCGATTTGCGGGAATTGGCAGCGAATTTCAAGGACTTACCCGCGAGCGAGCTTGCCTAGACCGTCAGACGCTCTAGGTGGAACCCCTTATAAAAACATATGTTTTTTTATTGATTCAAGATTTATCATCTGTTTTTTTACAGCCTCTTCCCGCCGTACATGTCCTTGCCGTCCGACCTCCTCCTGACCCTCCAGGAAAAACTGGAACAACTGCCGCCGGAACTGCAGCGGGCGGCGCATTGGGTCGTGGCGCACCCCGCCGAGGTCGGCCTGTGGTCCATGCGGCGCCAGGCCCAGACCCTGGGCGTGGCGCCGGCAACCATGCTGCGGCTGGCGCGGGCCGTCGGCTTTTCCAGCTACGAGGATTTCCGTCAGCCCTTCCAGCAGGCCCTGGCAGGGCAGGCCGCGCCGGGACTGCGCGAGCGCGCTGCCGCGCTGCAGGCCGCGGCGGGCGAACCCGCGGCGCCCGGGCACGACGTGCTCACCGACTATCAGGTTCGGGCCATGAGCTCCGTCTGCGCGCTGAACCCGCCCTCCGCCTTCGACGCCGCGGTGCAGACCCTGCTGGAAGCCAGGCAGGTCGGCTTCCTGGGCACGCGCTCAGCCTTCGGCATTGCCTTCCAGATGCGCTACGCCTACCAGCTGGTGCGGCGCAACAGCGTGCTCATAGACGGCCTGGGCGGCGCGCCCGCCGAGCAAGCCGACAACCTGGGACCCGGCGACGCGCTGATCGTGATCTCGCAGGCGCCCTATCCCACCGCCACCGTGCAACTGGCCCGCCAGGCCGCGCAGCGCGGCGTGGCGCTGATCGCGCTGACCGATGACCCCTTGTCGCCGCTGGCGGTCGACGCCCGCCACACCCTGCGCTTCGCGCCTCCTGACCGCGAAGGCGTGCGGGCCCGCCCGGCGCGCCAGGGGCCCGGGTCGTTCTTCCACACCACCGCCGGCCTGCTGGGCCTGGCGGAGCACCTGATCGCCCGCCTGACCGCGCGCGGCGGCGAGGAGGTGCTGAACCGGCTGACCGAAGTGGAACAGCGCCTGCTCAACGACAACGTTTACTGGAGCGCGCCGCCGCGCCGCCCCGCCTGACATCCCGTCCGGATTCGCCTTCAACCTCCTGCATTGCGGAATTGCCCCATGAGCCACACCCATGTCATGCATCGTTCATTGCGCCAGACGCCTCCCGTCGCGGTCCGCGGCCAGGGCGTGTGGGTCTACGACAGCGCCGGCCGCTCCTACCTCGACGGTTCGGGCGGCGCGGCGGTCTCCTGCCTGGGACACAACCACCCCGACATCCAGGCCGCCATGCATGCGCAGATCGACGCGCTGGCCTATGCCCACACCAGCTTTTTCACGACCGAGGTCGCGGAGCAATTGGCCGAGCGCCTGGTGGCCGATGCGCCGCCGGGCATTTCCCATGCCTACTTCGTCTCGGGCGGCTCGGAAGCGGTCGAAGCCGCGCTGAAAATGGCGCGGCAGTACTTCGTGGAAATCGGCCAGCCGGAACGCCGCCACATCGTCGCGCGGCGCCAGAGCTATCACGGCAACACGCTGGGCGCGCTGGCGGTGGGCGGCAATGCCTGGCGCCGCGCGCAGTTCGCGCCGCTATTGATCGAGGTCGAGCACGTGTCGCCCTGCTACGCCTACCGCGACCAGCGCGAGGACGAAAGCCCCGAGCAATACGGCGAGCGCCTGGCGCAGGAACTGGAACAGACCTTCGAGCGCCTGGGTCCGGGCACGGTGATGGCTTTCGTGGCCGAACCCGTGGTCGGCGCCACCGCCGGCGCCGTCACGGCTGTGCCGGGTTATTTCCGCCGCGTCCGCGAAGTCTGCGACCGTCACGGCGTGCTGCTGATCGCCGACGAGGTCATGTGCGGCATGGGCCGCACCGGCACGCTGTACGCAGTGGAACAGGAAGGCGTCACGCCTGACCTGATCACCATCGCCAAGGGCCTGGGCGGCGGCTATCAGCCGATCGGCGCGGTGATGGTGCAGCAGCGCATCGTGGATGCCATGCAGCAAGGCAGCGGCTTCTTCCAGCATGGCCACACCTATCTGGGCCATGCGATCGCCTGCGCCGCGTCGCTCGCCGTGCAGGAGGTGATCCGGCGCGACGGCCTGCTGGCGCGCGTGCAAGCGCAGGGCGCAGGCTTGCGCCAGCGGCTGGAGAGCGCGCTGGGCGCGCATCCGCACGTCGGCGACATCCGCGGCCGCGGCCTCTTCATGGGCATCGAGCTGGTGCAGGACCGCGCCAGCAAGCAGACCTTCGACCCCGCGCTGTCGCTGCACGCGCGCATCAAGCGCGAAGCCATGGCGCTCGGTTTGATGGTCTACCCGATGGGCGGCACCATCGACGGCCGCCACGGCGACCACGTGCTGCTCGCCCCGCCCTTCATCATCTCCGACGATGAACTGGACCAGTTGACCGAACGTCTGAGCGGCGCCATCGACGCCGCCATCGCGCAGGCGCGCGCCTAGCTGCCTGCTGCAAGCGCGGCGCAAGCGATTGCGCCGTGCCGCCCGCCTGGCGCGGGCTCGTGATGATACGCACAGGGTGCTCCGCGGCTCGCGGGGCGCACCAACCGCCGGCCAAGACCGGCAATATCACGGGGAAAAACCCCAAAAGGAGTTTGCATGACCACGTCCGTCAAACACCCCTTGGGCCATCGCAACGCCTGGACGCTCGCAGCCGCGGGCCTTGCCACGGCATTGCTGTCCACGGCGCCGGCGCCCGCCGCCGCCCAACAGAAGTTCGTCAGTATCGGCACGGGCGGCGTCACCGGCGTCTACTATGCCGCCGGCGGCGCCATCTGCCGTCTGGTCAACAAGGATCGTTCCAGTCACGGCATCCGTTGCTCGGTCGAATCGACCGGCGGCTCGGTCTTCAACGCCAACACCATCAAGGCCGGTGAGCTGGACCTGGGCGTGGTGCAATCCGACGTCGGCTTCAACGCCTACAAGGGCGAAGGCCAGTTCAAGCAGGCCGGACCGTACACCAAGCTGCGCTCGGTGTTCTCCATCCACCCCGAGCCCTTCACCGTCGTGACGCGCAAGGAAGCGAACATCAAGAGCTTCGAAGACCTCAAGGGCAAGCGCTTCAACGTCGGCAACCCCGGCTCGGGCACGCGCGCCTCGATGGAGGAGTTGCTGAGCACCATGGGCTGGACGCTGAAGGACTTCTCGCTGGCGTCCGAACTGCGTCCCGACGAGCACGGTTCCGCGCTGTGCGACGGCAAGATCGACGGCTTCTTCTATGGCGTGGGCCACCCCTCGGCCAACATCCAGGACCCCACCACCAGCTGCGGCGCCAAGCTCGTGTCGCTGACCGGTCCCGCCGTGGACAAGCTGGTCGAGAAGTACCCGTACTACGCCCACGCCTCGATTCCGGCCGGGCTGTATCCGAACAACCCGACGGAAACCAAGACTTACGGCGTGACCGCTACCTTCGTCACTTCCGCCGACGTGCCCGAGGCGACGGTCTACACCGTGGTCAAGGCGGTGTTCGACAACTTCGACGACTTCAAGAAGCTGCACCCCGCGTTTGCCAACCTGAAGGCGGCGGACATGGTGAAGAACGGACTGTCGGCGCCGCTGCATCCGGGCGCCGAGAAGTACTTCAAGGAAAAGGGCCTGCTCTGAGGCCCAGGCCCAAGGGCCGCTGAAACGGCACGCATGTGTGGCCGGGTCCAACCCCGCCACGCAGGCTGCCGTCCCCTGCGCACAGCAAGCGCGGGGGCTCAACGCGCGCCGCGCCGCCGGCGCGCGCCATGACACGTAGGGGAATTTCATGAATAAAGAGCCGCATACGCCGGCCCCGGACCTGGAACAGCTGGTCGCCGACGCCGACCGCGGAGGCCGCAATGTGCGCGGCCTGGCGGGCGCCACCTTGGCGGCGGGCGCGCTGATCTGGTCCCTCTTCCAGCTCTGGTACGCGTCGCCGCTGCCGTTCTCCCTGAATTGGGGCATCTTCAACGACACCGAGGCGCGCGCCCTGCACCTGGGCATCGCCATGTTCCTGGGCTATCTGGCCTACCCCGCCAGCAAGCGCTCGGCGCGCGACCGCATGCCCTGGTACGACTGGGCGCTGGCGCTGATGGCGGGCTTCTGCGGCAGCTATCTGTACGTCTTCTACAACGAGCTGGCGGGCCGTCCCGGCCAGCCGACCACCATGGACGTGGCCACTGCCGCGATTGGCCTGGCGCTGCTGCTGGAGGTGACGCGCCGCGCGCTCGGCCTGCCCATGACCGTGCTGGGCCTGGTGTTCGTGGCCTACGCGCTGGCCGGTCCCTGGTTGCCCGACGTGCTGGCGCACCGCGGCGCGTCGCTGGAACGCCTGATGTCGCACATGTGGCTGACAACGGAAGGCGTCTATGGCGTGGCGCTGGGCGTATCGGTGTCGTACATCTTCATCTTCGTGCTGCTGGGCTCGATGCTGGACAAGTGCGGCGCGGGCAACTACATGATGCAGGTGTCGTTCGCGCTGCTGGGGCACCTGCGCGGCGGGCCGGCCAAGGTGGCGGTGGTGTCCTCCGCCGTCAACGGCCTGGTGTCGGCGTCGTCGGTGGCCAATGTGGTGACGGGCGGCATCTTCACGATTCCGCTGATGAAGAAGGCCGGATACGGCGGCGTGCGCGCCGGGGCCATCGAGACCGCCTCGTCCGTCAACGGCCAGATCATGCCGCCCGTGATGGGCGCAGCCGCCTTTTTGATGATCGAGTATGTCGGCATTCCTTACACCGACATCATCCGCCACGCGATCCTGCCGGCCGCGATCTCCTACATCGCGCTGTTCTACATCGTCCACCTGGAAGCCCTGAAACTGGGCATCCAGCCCATGATGGCCTCGGGCCCCGCGCGCACGCCGCTGCAGAAGCTGGCCGGATGGGGCATGGGCATCAGCGGCACCTTGCTGGTGATGGGCGCGGTCTACTGGATAGGCACGGGCGTGCAGGCCGTGGCAGGCGCCGCGGCCATCTGGGTGTTGCTGGCCATCCTGGCCGTGCTCTATCTGTGGCTGCTGCGCGTGGCGGCGCGCCACCCCGACTTGCCGCAGGACATCGACATCAACCATCCCGTGCGCCCGCAACCCTGGCCCACGGTGCGCGCCGGGCTCTACTTTCTGATTCCCATCGGCATCCTGGTCTGGTGCCTGAGCGTGGAAGAGCTGTCGGCCGGACTGTCGGCGTTCTGGGCGGCGATGGCGATGCTGTTCCAGATGGTGACGCAGCGTCCGCTGATCGCCTGGTTCCGCAAGCAGCCGGTGTCCGCGGCCTGGCGCCACGGCTGGCGCGACGCCATCGGCGGCCTGGAGGACGGCGCCCGCAACATGATAGGCATCGCCATCGCCTGCGGCACCGCCGGGCTGATCGTGGGCGCCATCACCCTGACCGGCCTGGGCCTGCGCATGACGGCCTTCGTCGAACTGGTGTCCATGGGCAACGTGCTGCTGATGCTGATCTTCACGGCGGTGGTGTGCCTGATCCTGGGCCTGGGCATGCCGACCACGGCCAACTACATCCTGATGGCGACGCTGATGGCGCCCGTGGTGGTGGAGCTGGGCGCGCAGAGCGGCCTGGTGATTCCGCTGATCGCGGTGCACATGTTCGTCTTCTACTACGGCATCATGGCCGACATCACCCCACCCGTCGGCCTGGCGACCTTCGCGGCCGCCGCCATCTCGGGCGAGGACCCGATCAAGACCGGCATCCAGGGCGTGACCTACGCGGCGCGCACGGCCATCCTGCCGTTCATGTTCGTGTTCAACCCCATGCTGCTGCTGATCGACGTCACCTACGGTTGGGAACTGGCGCTGGTCGTGACGGGCGCCACGATCGCCTCGCTGACCTTCGCCGCCGCCACCATGCGCTGGTTCCGCGTGCGCTGCACGCTGGCCGAAGTCGGCGTGCTGCTGCTGGTCACGTTCATGCTGTTCCGTCCGGACTGGTTCATGGACCATTTCGCGCCGCGCCATGAAAGCCGTCCGGCCTCCGAGATGCAGGCCATCGCGGGCGCGCTGCCCGACAATGGAAGGCTGACGGTGGTGCTGCGCGGCATCAACCTGGAAGGCGACGAACTGACCAAGACGGTGGCCGTTGCCCTGCCCGAATTGACCGACAACCCGGGCGGGCAGGACGCGGGCCGCAAGCGCCTGGCCGAGGCCGGACTGACACTGATGAGCCTGGGCGACCAGACGCAGATCGGCGGCGTGCGTTTCGGCAGCCGCGCCCAGCGCGCCGGCTGGGAACAAGGCTGGGACGTGCTGGAAGTGAAGGCGCCCAACCCGCAGCGCTGGTCCGACTTCTGGGTATATGTGCCCGCGTTGCTGCTGCTGGCAGGCATGTGGGCGCGCCAGGGCCGGCGCGACGGCGGCGCCCCCGTCGGCCGGCTGCGCGCCAAGCCGGTCTGATCAGTCAGCCCGCGCGCGCCGCCAGGCCGGCCAGGCGCCGATGGTGAGCGCGCGCAGGAACCACTCGACCGGGCCGTAGGCGTGGCGCCGCAGCCACCAGGCGGACAGCGGCAACTGCGCCGCGAATATCGCGACGGCAATGCAGAACGTCGCCAGTGGCGAGACCGAGCCGAACAGGCGCAGGCCCCAAGCGGTGAAAAGAAAGGCGCAGACCACGGATTGCATCAGGTAGTTGCTCAATGCCATCCGCCCGGCGGGCGCGAGCCAGCCCGCCAGCCGCGCCCCCGGCTGCGTGCGCATGGCCAGCAGCAAGGCCGCCGCGTACGACATGCTGAGCAACGGCGCGGTCAGCAGGTCCACCGCCAGGCCCGGCAGTTCCCAGGCTGCCCCCGCTGACGGCAGCGTGCTGAAGGCGTAGGCCGCAGAACCGGCCAGGCCTGGCGCCAGGCCCAGCGCACACAGCAACCACAGCACACGCGGCTGACGCCAGGGATCGGCCAGCGCGTTACGGCGGCCCAGCGCGTAGCCCGCCAGGAACATTGCGAACGCGAACGGCCCTTGCACGAACAGCACCGTGAACCACACGCCCCCGGTCAGCTCTTTCCAGTGCTGCGCGATGGTCGTGCCTATGCTGCCCCGGTAGGCGTCGATCGCCGCCAGGGCGTCCGCGTGGTACTGCGCCTCGTACCCGGGCGACACCGGGTCCAGATAGCTCAATGCGCCCAGAATGGCCCACAACGAGGCCGTCAGCACAATGAGCCACAGCGAAATGCGCAGCGCCCGCCGCGGCTCCATCCGCCGGCACAGCAGCAGCGCCAGGCCCAGCAATGCGTAGGTCAGCAGTATGTCGCCCTGGTAGAACAGCACCGCGTGCGCCAGCCCCAGCAAAGCCAGGCCCGCCAAGCGGCGCAGGAAGCGCGGCGCAAAAGCCGCCTGGCTGCGTTCGGCAGCGGTCATCTGCAAGGTGAAGCTGTACCCGAACAGGAAAGAGAACAGCAGGTAGAACTTGGTCTCGAACAGCCACGCGATCAGCCAGCGCACGGCCAGGTCCAAGGGCTGCGAGTACGCCGGGTCGGCCACGCCGGCGCCATAGAACGGCGACGAGAACACGCCGATGTTGACCACCAGGATGCCGAAGAGCGCGAAGCCGCGCAGCGCATCGACCTGCTCAAGCCGCGCATGGGTTGCCGCCGCGCTCATGCCTGCCCCCCTGCGGCTGCGCCTTGTTGCGCGTCGCCAGGCAGGCACCGCGACAAGGCCTGTTCCAGGAGACGGCTGCCGGCCGCCGCGCCAAAGGCGGGGTCGACCACCGACCGGCTGTAGACGCCGTCCAGCAGCAACAACAGCGTATCGGCCATCTCGGCTGCCGCCTGCGGCGGCGTGCGTTGTGCCCACACCGTTTCCAGCAAGGCCATCAACCCGGCCTTGCGCGCCGCCTCGTTCTCCAGCACCAACGCGTGCACGCGCGGGTTGCGCACGGCTTCGGCCAGGATCTCCATGCCCAGCCTGACGTAGGCCGGGTCTTGATGCTGCGCCAACTGCGCGGCGACCCAATCCGTCAACGCCCGCCTCGCGTCGGGCGCGGCGCACGCTTGCCGCATGCGTTCGCGCGCGGACTCGGTATCCGACGCAATCATCGCTTCGATGATTTCCGCCTTGCTGCCGTAGTAGTGGAACAGGTTGCCGGGGCTCATGCCGGCGCGGGCGCAGATCTGCGCCGTCGAGGTCGAATGGAAGCCCTGCTCTGCAAAGCAATCCGCTGCGGCGGCCAATATCTGGGTGCGCCGTTCCTGCTGCTTGATGGGGTCGATCTTGCGCATGCTATTAATAGACTGAATGATCTATCTATTAAATACCGGGATCGCACAGCCGGTCAACAGACGAAGAAAAATGGCGGGCCGCAGCCCGCCATTCTCTTGTCTGCCCGCCCGGAACCTAGCCCAGCACCGGCGACAGCACCACCGGCTGCTTGGGCCGCACATCCAGCGCCCGCCCCTTGCGGGCGCGCTTGCCGATGTACGGCGCCAGCGCGTCGCCCGCCAGGATGTCCTCGGTGTGCTTGTTGCGGTAGATGCCGGCCGCGCGCAGGCCGCCCGCGCCGATGGGCACGGTCTGGTCCAGCTTGTCGGTCCCGTCCAGCCCCATCAGGATGGTGCCGCGGCCGCCGCCGGACAGCGTCTTGACCTCGTCCAGGCCGAACACCAGGAACTTGCCCTTGTGCGACAGCAACGCCAATTGCTTGGCGCCGTCGAACAGCGGCACCGGACGCAGCAGTTCGTCGCCCTCTTCCAGGGTGATGAACTGCTTGCCGGCGCGCTGGCGGCTGACCATGTCGGACAGCTTGGCGGCAAAGCCGTAGCCGCCGCGCGTAGCCAGCAGCCAGCGGCTGTCGGGCGCGGCCGCGATCGTGTGGACGATACGCGTGCCGCTGCCCAGGTCGATCATGGTGGTGACCGGCTGGCCGTCGCCGCGGGCCGAAGGCAGCCCGGCGACCGGCACCGAATAGACGCGGCCGTTGTCGCCCATGGCGATCAGCGTGTCGGTGGTGCGGCACTCGAAGGCGCCGTACAGATCGTCGCCCTGCTTGAAGCCGAATTGCGACGCATCGTGGCCGTGGCCCTGGCGGGCGCGCAGCCAACCCTTCTGCGACACGATCACGGTGACGGGCTCGTCCAGCACCTTGGTTTCGAGCACGGCGCGTTCGGCGGTCTCGATCAACGTGCGGCGGTCGTCGCCGTATTGCTTGGCGTCGGCCTCGATTTCCTTGACCAGCAGGCGCTTGAGCGAAGCGGGATTGTCCAGCAGTTCCTGCAGGCGCACCTGTTCGTCACGCTTGTCGGCCAGTTCCTGCTCGATCTTGAAGCCTTCCAGGCGGGCCAACTGGCGCAGGCGCATTTCCAGGATGTCCTCGGCCTGGCGTTCGGACAGCTTGAAGCGTTCCATCAGCGCGGCGCGCGGCTCGTCGGATTCGCGGATCGTCTGGATGACTTCGTCCACGTTCAGGTAGACGACCATGCGGCCTTCCAGCACGTGGATGCGGTCGATGACCTTGTCCAGGCGGAAGCGCGTGCGGCGCACCACGGTGTTGGTGCGGAACGCCAGCCACTCGACCAGGATGTCGCGCAGCCCCTTCTGGCGCGGCCTGCCATCGGTGCCGATGCACACCAGGTTGATGGACGAGCTGCTTTCCATGCTGGTCTGCGCCAGCAGCGTGTTGACGAATTCGTCGCGGTCCACGCGCGAGGTCTTGGGTTCGAAGACCAGGCGCACGGCGGCGTCCTTGCCCGACTCGTCGCGCACGGCGTCCAGCAGGTTCAGCATCACCGCCTTGGCCTGCGTCTGCTCGGGCGTCAGGCTCTTCTTGCCGGTCTTGACCTTGGGGTTGGTGATTTCCTCGATCTCTTCCAGCACCTTCTGGCCCGAGGTGCCCGGCGGCAGCTCGGTGACCACCAGTTGCCATTGGCCGCGCGCCATTTCCTCGAACTGCCAGCGCGCTCGCACCTTGAGCGAACCGCGGCCGCCCGCGTAGATCTGGGCGATGTCCTCGGCCGGCGTGATGATCTGCCCGCCGCCCGCGAAATCCGGACCCGGGATCAGGGCGTGCAGCTCGGCGTCCGGCATCTGCGGATGCTTCAGCAGCGCCACGCAGGCCTGCGCCACTTCGCGCAGGTTGTGCGGCGGGATCTCGGTCGCCATGCCGACCGCGATGCCCGAGGCGCCGTTGAGCAGCATCACCGGCAGGCGCGCCGGCAACATTTGCGGCTCTTGCTGGCTGCCGTCGTAGTTGGGCACGAAGTCCACGGTGCCTTCGTCCAGCTCGTCCAGCAGCAGCTTGGCGATGGGGGTAAGGCGGGCTTCCGTGTAGCGCATGGCGGCGGCGTTGTCGCCGTCGCGCGAACCGAAGTTGCCCTGGCCGTCGATCAGCGGATAGCGCAGCGAGAAATCCTGCGCCATGCGCACCATGGCGTCATAGGCGGCCTGGTCGCCGTGCGGGTGATACTTGCCCAGCACGTCGCCCACGACGCGCGCGGACTTGACGGGCTTGGCGCCAGCGGCCAGCCCCATCGCCTGCATGGCGAAGAGAATGCGCCGCTGCACGGGCTTCTGCCCGTCGCCCACGTCCGGCAGGGCGCGGCCGCGCACCACGGACACCGCGTAGTCCAGATAGGCTTGCTCGGCGTAGCGCGCCAGGGTGATGGCGGCGTCGCCATCGCCACCGCCATCGCCGCCGGGCGGATTGGAATCGAACAAGCCGGGTTGATTGCTGTCGGTCATGATGTATTCAGGTAGACAATTTCATCGAAACGGCGTCAAAGCGCCTGCGCGGACGACATCAGCTGCGTATCGGCGACATGCGCGCGCAACTGGGTCCGCACCGCATCCAACGTGGCGGCGTCCTGCCCGCGCTTGGGGATGATCACGCCTTGCAAAGTGCCGAGAATGACATAGAGATGCTGCGGGGTTTCCTCGACCCGCCGCACATCGGACCAGTCCATGCGTCCGGAGGCGGTGGCAGTGGTATCCGTGATGCCGTCGGGGCCGAAGTCCAGCTGATGCCGTCCCAGGAACAGCTCGTCGGGCTGACGCTTCAGCATGCGGCGCGTGTTCATCCTGACCAGCGAGGGCAGGACGTACTCGTAAGCCAGCGCCAGGAGCGCAAGAATGCCCAGGCCCACCGCCAAGCCCTGGAAATACACGGGCAGGATCCGCCCCCAGTTCGGCGTATTGCCGTCCCAGGTCTGCCAGATCAGGTAGGCCAGCAGGGCCACGATCATCAGGACCGCGAAACGCAGATGGGAGCGGTAGCGGCGACGGCGCAGCTCCGGCCGCTTGTACACGTAAGCGGCGAAGTCGGCGTAGTCGTCGGCAGTCATCTGGACGTCCATGCGGGCCGAGCCGGGCGCGGACCCGGCCATCAGATGTCCAGCTCCGCCAGATTGCCCTTCTCTTCGATCCAGGCGCGGCGCTGCGAGGACTCGCCCTTGCCCATCAGCATGTCGAACATGCGGGTGGTGTCTTCGGGCGTCTGGTCGCCATAGCCCACGGGCAAGAGGCGGCGCGTGTCCGGATTCATGGTGGTTTCCCACAGTTGCTCGGGATTCATTTCGCCCAGGCCCTTGAAGCGGCTGACGGCCCAGGCGCCTTCACGCACGCCTTCCTTGCGCAGCTTGTCCTGCGCGGCTTCAAGTTCGCCTTCATCCAGGCAGTAGATCTTGCGCGCCGGACGCTTGCCCTGCGCCGGCACGTCCAGCCGGAACAGCGGCGGCTTGGCCACGAACACGTTGCCGGCTTCGACCAGCTTGGGGAAGTGCTTATAGAACAGCGTCAGCAACAGCACCTGGATGTGCGAACCGTCGACGTCGGCGTCGGACAGGATGCAGATGCGGCCGTAGCGCAGGCCCGACAGGTCCGGGGTATCGCCGGGACCGTGCGGGTCCACGCCGATGGCGACGGAAATGTCATGGATTTCGTTGTTGGCGAAGAGCCGGTCGCGATCCACTTCCCAGGAATTGAGCACTTTGCCGCGCAGCGGCAGGATGGCCTGGAATTCCTTGTCGCGGCCCATCTTGGCCGAACCGCCCGCGGAGTCGCCCTCGACCAGGAAGACTTCGGTGCGGGTCGCGTCGCTGGATTCGCAATCGGTCAGCTTGCCCGGCAGCACGGCCACGCCCGAGCTCTTGCGCTTTTCGACCTTCTGGGCCGAGCGCTGGCGCGCCTGGGCCTGGCGGATGGCCAGTTCGGCCAGCTTCTTGCCGTATTCGACGTTACTGTGCAGCCACAGGTCCAGCGCGCTCTTGGAGAAGCCGCCGACCAGGCGCACCGCGTCGCGGCTGTTCAGGCGTTCCTTGATCTGGCCCTGGAACTGCGGATCCAGCACCTTGGCCGACAAGACGAAGCTGGCGCGGGCGAACACGTCTTCCGGCAGCAGCTTGACGCCCTTGGGCAGCAGGCTGTGCAGCTCGGCGAAACCCTTGACCGCGCCGAACAGGCCTTCGCGCAGGCCCGATTCATGGGTGCCGCCGGCAGGCGTCGGAATCAGGTTCACGTACGACTCGCGCACGGCGTTGCCGTCCTCGGTCCAGGCCACCACCCACTGGGCGCCCTCGCCTTCGGCGAAGTTCTCGTGGTCGGCCCCGGCGTACTGTTCGCCTTCGAAGAACGGCACCATCAGCTCCGCCCCGGCCAGCGCCTCGGACAGATAGCCGCGCAGGCCGTCCTGGTACTGCCAGGTCTTGGTGTCGCCGGTTTTCTCGTTGACCAAGGAAACCTTGACGCCCGGCAGCAGCACGGCCTTGCTGCGCAGGAGGTGCGTCAGCTCGCCCAGCGGAATGTTGGGGCTGTCGAAATACTTGGCGTCCGGCCAGACGCGCACGCGGGTGCCGGACTTCTTGCGGCCACCCTGGTCGTAGGGCGCCAGGGGCTCGGCCACGTCGCCGCCCTTGAAGACCAGGCGGTTGACGGCGCCATCGCGCCACACCACCACTTCCAGGCGCGTGGCCAGGGCGTTGGTGACGGACACGCCCACGCCGTGCAAGCCGCCGGAAAAGGCGTAGGCGCCGCCGCCCGCCTTGTCGAACTTGCCGCCTGCGTGCAGGCGCGTGAACACCAGCTCCACCACGGGAGCGTTCTCTTCAGGGTGCAGGCCAACGGGAATGCCGCGCCCGTCGTCCTCGACGGAAACGCTGCCGTCGACGTGCAGCGTGACCTGGATCTGCTTGCCGTATCCGGCCAATGCCTCGTCTGCGGCGTTATCAATGACCTCCTGCACGACGTGCAGGGGGTTTTCGGTTCGGGTGTACATGCCCGGGCGCTGGCGCACGGGCTCCAGGCCCTTCAGGACGCGAATGGACGCCTCGGTGTAACGTGGAGTGGCCAAGTTATCCCCAACATCTGTGGAAAAAAACCGACATTTTACGGATAAGTCCAGATTCTGCGCGGCTCCCAGTGGGATGAGCACGACCTGACCAGCTCCGAATTCGGTAGGATGATGACAGTCACAGCCAGCGCATCGGGTCGGTACCGCCCGGATCGCGACAACTGCGCCGCAACATCCTACACAAATCCAGCAACTCCTGTTGTTATTAACAGTGGTATGCCTGTTGATATTGACAGTGGTATGCTTGAGTCCATCCACAAACAAGAACAACGGCGGGGCGCGTCCCTTTTTACGCGCCTTTTGCTGCCGAACCGAGAATCACCATCATGAGCGACCAAATCAAGAACGTCAGTGACGCCAGCTTCGATGCCGATGTGTTGAAATCCGGCCAGCCGGTGCTGGTGGACTACTGGGCTGCCTGGTGCGGCCCCTGCAAGATGATTGCCCCGATCCTGGAAGAAGTCGCCACGGAGTACGCTGGCCGCCTGACGATCGCCAAGCTGAACGTCGATGAAAACCAGGGCACCGCCACCAAGTACGGCATCCGCGGCATTCCCACCCTTATGCTCTTTAAAGACGGCCAAGCTGCCGCCACCAAAGTTGGCGCGCTGTCGAAGTCGCAACTGACCGCATTCCTGGACGGCGCGCTGTAAGCCGCGTGCCGTGAACGAAGGCGCCGCCCTCGGGGCGGCGCTCATTCAATACCGCGTGTGCCCGTCCGTGGCGCGCCGCCAGAACTCTCCTTCACTTTCCCCCAAAAATCCACCGCGATGCACCTCAACGAACTGAAGGCGCTGCACGTCTCGCAGCTGCTGGAAATGGCCGCCGGCCTGGAAATCGAGAACGCCAACCGCCTGCGCAAGCAGGAGCTGATGTTCGCCATCATGAAACGGCGCGCCAAGCAAGGCGAGCAGATCTTCGGCGACGGCGTCCTGGAAGTCCTGCCCGACGGCTTCGGCTTCCTGCGCTCGCCCGAGACCTCGTATCTGGCCAGCACGGACGACATCTACATCTCGCCCTCGCAGATCCGCCGCTTCAACCTGCACACCGGCGACTCGATCGAAGGTGAAGTGCGCACGCCCAAGGACGGCGAGCGCTATTTCGCCCTGGTGAAGGTGGACAAGGTCAACGGCGTGGCGCCTGAAGCGATCAAGCATCGCATCATGTTCGAAAACCTGACGCCGCTGCACCCGAACCGCAACATCCGCCTGGAACGCGACATCAAGAGCGAGGAAAACCTCACGGGCCGCATTCTTGACGTCTTCGCCCCCATCGGCATGGGCCAGCGCGGCCTGATCGTCGCCAGCCCCAAGTCCGGCAAGACGGTGATGATGCAGCACATCGCGCACGCCATCACCACCAACTACCCCGACGCGGTCATGATCGTCCTGCTGGTGGATGAACGCCCCGAGGAAGTGACCGAAATGCAGCGCACCGTGCGCGGCGAAGTGGTCGCCTCGACCTTTGACGAACCCGCCACCCGCCACGTGCAGGTCGCGGAAATGGTCATCGAGAAGGCCAAGCGCCTGGTCGAAATGAAGAAGGACGTGGTGATCCTGCTGGACTCGATCACCCGTCTGGCCCGCGCCTACAACACCGTGGTGCCGGCCTCCGGCAAGGTGCTGACCGGCGGCGTGGACGCCAACGCGCTGCAACGCCCCAAGCGCTTCTTCGGCGCGGCCCGCAACCTGGAAGAAGGCGGTTCGCTGACCATCCTGGGCACGGCGCTGATCGAAACCGGCAGCCGCATGGATGAAGTCATCTATGAAGAATTCAAGGGCACCGGCAACTCCGAAGTCCACCTCGAGCGCCGCCTGGCCGAAAAGCGCGTCTACCCGTCGATCAACCTGAACAAGTCCGGCACCCGCCGCGAAGAGCTGCTGATCGCCCCCGACCTGCTGCAGAAGGTCTGGGTGCTGCGCAAGTTCATCCACGACATGGACGAAGTCCAGTCGATGGAATTCATCCTGGACAAGATGCGCGCCACCAAGACCAACGCCGAATTCTTCGACATGATGAAGAAGAAGTAAGCCTGGTCAGAGCCTGCGGTCCGCGGCGCCCGCGCCTTGGACCCGGCCATGAAAAACGCCCTGAAGCGCGCTTGCGCCCAGGGCGTTTTTCATGGGCCGGACAGGCGGCTCACTGCCCTCCCATGAACTCCTCCAGCGTGCCAGGCTGCGGCGCCGGACGCGGGGTCTGCTTGTTGCCGGCCGGCTTGCCGGACGCGTCTATCGGCTCGATCTTGGGATCGTCCCAGCTGCCGGTGACGGCGTATTCCATGGTCATGGCCCGTGCCAGCGGCTGCTTCAGCAGCCACTGCGTCACGAAGGCTCCCAGGCCGATCAGCGGATTGACCGCCAGCGCCGTCACCATGGCCGCCCCGCTGGCGTCCAGGTTCGGGATCACCACAGCCTTCATGTCCCAGCGTTCGCGGATGATGTTGACCCCGCCCGCCAGCACGATGGTCGCCACCGGCCCGTTGATCTTGTAGCCTTCGGTCGAAGCCGTGCCGTCGGCCAGCTTGACCTTGCCGCGGATGGTGTCGAAGGGGAAGCCGTCGCGCAGCAGATTGGTGGGATTTACGTCCAGCCGCGCCAGCCGCTGCAGCGATTGCAGGGACAGCAGCTCCAGCAGCCGCGCGGTGCGGGAGTTGACGTGCATGAAGCGGCCCTTGTCCAGGCTGACGTCGACCTCGCCCGTCAGGTCTTCGATCTTGTGGGTCCAGGGCAGATTGCGCCAGGTGGCCTTGCCCTGCATCGTGCCCTTGCCACCCGACACCACCTTTTCGAAGCCGATGCGGTCCAGGAACTTGCCCACGTCTTCGAACTTGACCGAAGCGTCCACGGTCAGGCCGCGGCTCTGGCCTTCCAGGTTCCAGTTGCCGGTGGCGTTGAGCGAGGCCGCGTCGTTGACGATGGACAGCTTGTCCAGGCGCCATTGGCGGCCGCGCTGCAGGTTCGTGCCCTGCACCTGGAGTTCGCCCACGTTCTTGCCGTACAGCAGGAATTCCTTGGCTTGCAGGTCGATCGCCGGGATGTCTGACAGGTCGTTGCCGGAGGACAGCGCCTCGTCGGCCTTGTTGGTGTCGCCCTCGCCGCCCAGGGACAGATGCTTCAGGCGCGCGGTGATCTGGCCGGCGATGGCGCCCGAGGCCTCGCGCCATTCGAGCGAACCCGTGGCCTGCTTGGATTGCAGATCCACGCGCCATTGGGCGGGTCCCGGCCGGGTCGCGTACAGCGTCAGGTCGTTCAGGGTAAAGCCGCCAGTCCGCAAGACGCCGGCCGCCAGGCTGATGCGTTCGGCCGCGGGCAGCATGGGCTTGGGCGCGGCACGGCCCTTGCCAGCAGGCGCGCTGAAGCCGTCGGACACGCTTTCCCAGGCATCCAGGTCCAGTTCAGGCAGGCTCGCGTTCAGGCTGAACCCGCGTTCCGGCAGGCTTGCCGGACGGTTGATGCCCAGCGCGCCGCGCGCGAAGTAGGACGGCGACCCTTCGGACGGCGCCCGTTCGAACAGCGCGTTGACGGCATCTCCCAGGCTTGCGGTGAGCCAGCGCCGGTTCTGCGCTCCGCGGTCCTGCGCGGGCGACCATTGCACCTTCAGCAACTGCGAAGCCTGGGCGGCCTTGCCGACCGGAGCGGGCATGTCGATCGCCATGCCCACCAGATCGGACTCGACGGAAATGTCCACCGCGCCGCCGCGCTGATAGCCCACCTTGCCCTTGTAGGCCGCTTTGCCCGAAAAGCGCGACATGGACGGCGTGTTGCTTAATTGAGTCAGCGCCGGCCCGGCCAGCGTACCCTCGAAGCGCAAGGCGTCCGTGCTCTGCGCCAGACGTCCGTAAATCCGCGCCGGGCCGCCCAGGAACAGGGCCCGCAAGTCCTTGGCCTCGACGCCCTTCTCCGAAAACTCCAGGTCACCGTGCATCTGGCTGAGCAGCGGCATCTCCGGCATGAAGGTGAAGGAGTTGCCCGCGAACAGGATGTTCCCCTGGACCTGGGTGTCATCGGTGTTCAACAGAGGCACCTTGAGCTTGAGCCCCACCCGCCAGTCGCCGGTGCCGCGCGCCTCGTCCAGCGCGCCATCCAGCAACTCGCCCAAGGGCGAGTTGGCTGCCAGCGCCAGATAGGCCGGCACGGCGCCGGACGTCTCGCCGGTCAGCAGCAGTTCGGAGTTCTCTTCCATGTTGGGAATGGTTGCGGAAACCGCCCCCAGCGTCACGGTATGTCCCGATCCGGTATGCGCGACCGCGCCGCCCGGACTGTCCAGCGCCAGGCTGACCTTGTCGATGCGGAAATTGCCGGACAGGTTCTCCAGCATCGGCCAGCCCTTGCGGCGCTCGCGCGCCGGCGCGTAGTCGACCTTGGCGCCGCTGAATGCGCCGGCGATCACGAAATCGCCCTGAGCCCCAGGCGCGCCAAAAGGAAACTCGTCGAGATCGCCCTTGAGCGTGATGGAGGCCGATTGCATTTCGCCCGCGGGCAAGCCGATGGCCAGCCATTCGCGCGCATCGGCGTTGACCTCCAGCGGCAGGTAGCGATGGATGGCGGACATGGAGCCGCGCGCCATCACGCCGTGCATGTCGACGCTGCCCGCCGCGGTCCTGCCTTCTGGCCGCCACTGCCCTTGCACGCGCACGTCGAGATCGTCGTTGACCAGTTGCAGTTGGCCTACGTCCACGAACCAGTGCTTCGCATCCGGCCCTTTGACGGCGGCATCCAGCGCCACGTCGCGCACAGCCAACGTGGGTTGCTCGAAGACGCCCGGCAAGGACAGAGTGAGCTGTTCGGCCTTGGCGCTGACCGACACCGCCGGGGCGCCAGGGCTGCGCGCCAGCGGCACGCTGTCCAGCTGCATGAAGTCGCCCGGCAAGCCCTGGACGCGGGCCTGGACGTACCCGGCCCTGAAGCCTGGAGCAGCGGTCCCTTGCGCGGTCTCGGTCCATTGCAGGCCGCGCACGGCGGCGTCCGCGGTCAGATCGGTGAACTTGCCGCGTTCCAACTGCAGCCATGCCCGCCCGCTCAGGCGGCCCGCCACCGCCGGGACCTCGAACCAAGGCTGCCAGGCCAAGGGTTCAGCGTCGTCCAGCTGTACATATAGCTGGCCGCCCCAATTGCCGGGATTCGCCGCGTTCACCGAAAACAGGCTGCGATTGAATTCGCCGCGCAGCTCGACGTTGCGCGCCAGCGCCTCGCCCGCCGCGGCCTTGAGCACGAAACGATGCGACAAACTGCCGTTGCGCGCCAGGAAGTCGACGCCCGTCAGGGTGAGCTCCGGCGCGCGGCGCAACTCGTCCTGCCAGCGTATGGTCGCGCCGCGGATGCGCAGCTCGCGCTGCGCGCCCAGCCAGCGCAGCGCTGGATGGTCCAGGTCGGAACGCTGATCGTCGTCATTGAGGTCGATGTCCTGGCCCGCGACCCATAGATGATTTTCGGGATCGCGCCGCAACAGGAGTTCGGGCCGGTCGAGCTGCAACCGCAGCAGCTTGGGCGACAGGACCAGAATGCTGCGCCAGGCCAGCACCGCCGAAACGGAAGGCAAGGACAACACCGGGTCCACCTCATCGTCGTAGACTTGGACGGAGGTGAGATCGAGTTTGGGGTTCAGGCCTTGCCAGTTCGCCTGGATGGAGCCGATGGTCACTCGGGAGCCCAGCGCCTTGCTGGCGTAGGCTTCGATCTGGGGACGCCATTGGTCCGCGCGGGGCAGAACCCAATAGCGCACGCCCAGCAGTCCGAGGGCCACGACGCAATAGACGGTCAGCACGGCCCAGAACACCCAACAGAGCACTTTTTTTGAAACAGACACGGATCGGTGGGCAGGAGAAGAGGTCTTGCAGTATCGTCCCCACTTATACCTGAAACGCGCCCATCGCGCCGCCCCTTTCGCCATGTCCACGCCCTCTACGCTTGCCCCCGCCCTCGCCTGGTCCGGCCATCTGCGCCGCCGCCTGGATGCCCACCCGGATCTGGCCGCCTGGCTGAACGATGCCGTGCGCGAACCCGTCACGCCCGCGCAGATCGCGCGCTGGCAGGCGGAGCTGGCCGGACCGCAGGCAGGCGAGACGCTACCCGTGGAGGTCTGCCGCATGGTGCTGCGCAAGCTGCGCGAACGGGTCTTCAACACACTCATCGTGCGCGACCTGACCGGCCAGGCCGATCTGGAAGAAGTCGTGGGCGCCATGACCGCGCTGGCCGACACCGCGGTGGCCGCGGCCTATCGCAGCGTGGCGGCGGACCTCGCCGCCGTGCATGGCGTGCCGCGCGATCCGGCCACCGGCCAGCCGCAGGAAATGCTGATAGTGGGCATGGGCAAGCTGGGCGGCTGCGAATTGAATGTCTCGTCCGACATCGACCTGATCATGCTGTACGGCGAAGAAGGCGAAACCGACGGTCCGCGCCGTATCAGCCATCACGAGTTCTACGGCCGCCTGACGCGGCGCATGATGCCGGTGCTGTCCGAAGTCGACGCCAACGGCCAGGTGTTCCGCACCGACCTGCGCCTGCGCCCCGACGGCGACGCCGGTCCCCTGGCCTGGAGCCTGGACGCGCTGGAGCACTACCTTATCGGCCAGGGCCGCGAATGGGAACGCTACGCCTGGCTCAAGGCCCGGCTGATCCCGGCCCAGGCCTTCGAAGGCAGCGACAGCGCCGCCCAGGCGCGCCAGCTGGAAAGCCTGCGCGTGCCGTTCGTCTATCGCAAGTATTTCGACTTCGATGCGCTCTCGGCCCTGCGCGCCCTGCGCGAACGCATCCGCCAGGATTGGCAGCGGCGCGCCAGCGCGCGCAACGGCATCGACAGCGCCAACAACATCAAGCTGGGCGATGGCGGCATCCGCGAAATCGAATTCGTGGTGCAGCTTGCCCAGTTGATCCGCGGCGGCCGCATGCCCGCGTTGCAAAAACGCGGCCTGCTGGAAGCGCTGCACGCGGAGAGCGCCGCCGGCCTGGTGCCCGAGGAAGACGCGCGCCGGCTCGAAGAGGCGTACCGCTACCTGCGCCGCACCGAGCATGCCCTGCAATACCGCGAGGACGCCCAGACCCATTTGCTGCCGGGCGACCCCGAACAACGCGCCGGCCTGGCCGCAGCGCTGGGCATGAGCCCCGCTGACTTCGAAAGCACGCTGGCCGCGCACCGCCAATTCGTCTCGCAGACCTTCCGCAACGTGTTCCGGCTGGTGGGCATGGGCGACGCCGAAGTGCCGGCGCCCGCGCCCGGCGCCACCGACCCTGGGTCCGGCCCGGACGAACCAGACAGCAGCTGCGAGCTCGCCGAACAAATCAGCCAGGCCTTCGGCGACGACGCGCAGGACCTGTTGCGCCGTACCGAGACCCTGCTGGGCAGCCACCGGGTGCGCAGTCTGCCCGAGAGCAGCCGCAAGCGCATGGACGCGCTGCTGCCGGCCGCCCTGCGAGCGGCCCTGCAAACCCCAGCCCCGCTGCAAGCCACGGTGCGGCTGTTCGACCTGATCGAGAAAATCGCCCAGCGCAGCGCCTACCTGGCCCTGCTGGCCGAATACCCCGACACCCTGGCGCGCGTGGCGCGCATGGTCGCCGCCAGCCCCTGGGCCGCGCAATACCTGACCCAGCACCCTCTGCTGCTGGACAGCCTGATCGATTGGCGCACCCTGTTCGAGCCGCTGGACTTCGGCCAGATCGCGCGCCAGCTGACCGCCGACCTGGACGCCTGCCGGCTGCCCGACGGCGATCCGGACATCGAGCGCCAGATGAACCTGATGCGCGACATGCAGCGCCAGGCCAGCTTCCAATTGCTGGCGCAGGATCTGGAAGGCGAACTCACCGTGGAGAAGCTGGCCGACCAGCTGTCCGCGCTGGCCGACCTGTTGCTGACCGAAACCATCCGCCGCACCTGGCCGCTGGTCAACAAGGCCGAGGGCGCCGAACCGCGCTTCGCCGTCATCGCGTACGGCAAGCTGGGCGGCAAGGAACTGGGCTATGCCTCGGACCTGGATCTGGTGTTCCTGTTCGACGACCCGCGCGACGACGCCGCCGAGGTCTACGCAAAGCTGGGCCGGCGCATGACGTCGTGGCTCTCGACCATGACCTCTTCGGGCCGCCTGTACGAAGTCGACCTGCGCCTGCGGCCGGACGGCGACGCCGGCCTGCTGGCGGTGTCCGTGGAAGCATTCGAGCAATACCAGCACAAGCACGCCTGGGCCTGGGAACACCAGGCGCTGACCCGCGCCCGCTACGCCTCGGGCGACGCCAGCGTCGGCGCGCGTTTCGAGCAGATCCGCGCAGACATCCTGGTACTGCCACGCGACGCCGCCAGACTGCGCGAGGAAGTGCTGGCGATGCGCGAAAAGATCAATGCTGGCCACCCCAACAGCAGCCCGCTGTTCGATCTGAAGCACGACCGCGGCGGCATGGTCGACGTGGAGTTCGTCACGCAATATCTGGTGCTGTGCCATTCGGGCACGCATCCGGTGCTGGTGCGCAACCTGGGCAATATCGCCTTGCTGCGCCTGTCCGGCGAGGCGGGCCTGATTGCTCCCGAACTGGCCGCGCGCGCCGGCGACGCCTACCGCACCCTGCGCCGCGTCCAGCACCAGATGCGCCTGCAGGGGGTGGAAAAGGCGCGCGTCCCGCAGGACCAGCTGCAGGAAGAGCGCGCCGCCGTGCGCGAGCTCTGGGATGCCGTGCTGGGCTGAGCGTATTGGGGGACGGGGGCGCCCCCTTCAGCGGCAACTCAGCGTAAAATAAGGAGTTTTCCGCCTTATTTGTTTCCTGCAAGCCATGTCCGAACTCGTGCGCCCCAAACTCGACCTGCCCGCCGGCCGCCGCAAGGTGCTGATGCACTCGTGCTGCGCGCCCTGTTCCGGCGAAGTCATGGAAGCGATGACCGCCTCAGGCATCGATTACGCCATCTACTTCTACAACCCGAACATCCACCCGGTCAAAGAGTACGAAATCCGCAAGCAGGAGAACATCCGCTTCGCCGAGCAGCACGGCATCGAATTCATCGACGCCGACTACGACATGGACAACTGGTTCGACCGCGTCAAGGGCATGGAAAACGCTCCCGAACGCGGCGAGCGCTGCACGGCCTGCTTCGACATGCGCTTCGAACGCACGGCGCTCTACGCGCACGAGCATGGCTTTGACACCATCACCAGCTCGCTGGGCATTTCGCGCTGGAAGGACATGAACCAGATCAACGGCTGTGGCGAACGCGCCGCGGCGCGCTACGACGATCTGATCTACTGGACCTACAACTGGCGCAAGGGCGGCGGCTCGGCCCGCATGATCGAAATCAGCAAGCGCGAAAACTTCTACCAGCAGGAATATTGCGGCTGCGTCTATTCGCTGCGCGACACCAACCGCCATCGCCGCTCGCAGGGCCGCGAACGCATCCACATCGGCGTGAAGTTCTACGGCAAGGAAGACCTGATCAACGAGGAACAGCTCTGATCAGGACGGGCGTCCATGGCGCCGGTATTCCGACGGCGACACGCCGAAACGCTTGCGAAACGCATGGCTGAAACGCGCCGCATCTGAGAACCCGAATCTGTAGGCGATGTCGCCTATCGGCCGCGCCGCCTGAGCGGGGTCGCACAGCGTATCGCAGCAACGCTCCAGCCGCGCGCTGAGGATGAAATCGGCCGGGGTCGTGGAAGCCTGCGCGAACAGGTTGTACAAATAGCGGCGCGACATCCGGAAGGCCGCTGCAGCGGCCGCTGGCGACAGCGCCGGATCATGCAGGTTTTCAAGCATGTGCTGCTGCACCCGGCGCAATTGCGCCTGCCGCAGTTCGGCCTGGTCATGTTCGGCCTGCCCGCCTGCCCGCTCGCTGATATCCAGTCCCATCATCTGCAGCACCGCATTGGCGGCATCTCGCGAGGCGCTTTCGGACAGATGCGCGTGCTCGGTCAGCGCCACGCGCAGCAGGTCCATCGCCATGCGCCCGCACCCCTGGCGCGCGCTGAAGCTGCGCGCCACGGCATTCTGCATGAAAGACTGCCACGCCTCGAAATGCTTGCCGGGCACCTGCATGACCAGGAAGTGCGCGCCATCGTCGACGTCGACTTCGTACGGCCGGGTGGTGTCGTAGATGCTCCATTCGCCCGGCACCAGCAAGGCGCTGCGCCCCGACTGGCGGATCTCGCTGCGGCCAGCGAGCTGCAGCGTCACCTTGTAGCCGGACGACTCGGAACGGTTGGCCAGCAGCTTGCTGCGGCGCACGCGCTGGGCGCTGCTGCGCAACTCGCAGACCTGCATCCAGCCCAGCGAATCCACCGCCACGCTATTGCGGAAACGGGCCGGAAACACCGCGGACACTTCCAGGGGAACGAAGGTATCGCTGACATTTTCCTGCCAGCTTGCGCAGTCCAGGAAGTGCCTGGGCTCGCTGCGCAGAAGGGATGGGGACATGGCGACTCCGGCGTCTCGAAACGGCGTGCCTGTTTGCCTGGAACGGCCTGCCTGGCGACACAGCTACAGCGTTGAATGGAATGCTGCCTCTTTCTAGCATCGGTCGGCGCCAGGGAATATCGGTGACAACCCCTAAGTGCCTGTTCCTCTACGGTTTTCTGTCGCTGCCATAAGAATAGTCGGCCAACTGGAAGCCGAGCCGCGCCAGCGCCTGAGCCAGTCCATGACGCACCGGCACCACGTCCTCGTAGCGGCGCGGGCGGACCTGCGCGACTTCCTGTTCCGTGTACGGCCGGAAATCCGCCGGCAACTGCGCCGGGCTGAATTCCCGCACCACCCAGTTCAGCACGGCCGCGAGTTCGGCATTGCTGAGCTGCGATTGCGCGGCGCCCGGCACGCGGACCAGATACTCGCGGCCCTGCGGCAGATGCACGAACGCGCCCACCGAATTGCGGAAATCAGGAATGCCGTGGCGGCCGCTGCCACGGCCGTCCACGCGATGGCAGCCCGCGCATTGCAGCACGTAGTCGGCGCGGACGGCCAAACGCAGCCTGTCGGCGTCGGCGGCGTCAGCGGCCGCCTGCTCTGCGGCGGCCGTCCGGCCCACGCAGAGCAGGACGGCGGCGCACAACCCGCGCCACCCGCGCCATGGCGGTCGCCCTTCTGGCCTCATGATTTCGGCTTCGGCTTGGCCAGGCCCACGATCACCGAGGTCGTGCAGTGGAAGATGGAGGACTCGTTGGACATGCACCAGTTCACGTCGTTGTGCAGGAACATCTGATAGCCGGGCCGCTCGCGCTCGGCGGATGCGCACATGCATTTGCCGCAAGCAGCCTTGCCGCAGCAATCGTTGTAGCTGATCAGGTAGTCCTTGCCGTCCAGCGGATTGTGGCAGGTGCCAACCCACGACACGGCCGAAGGCGAGGTGCCAGGCGGGCAGGACGTCATGCTGCCGCCGCAGCATGAACACAGAAAGCCGTCCACCGCGCAATAGCGCCAGTAGTCGCACGCCGTGTCGTCCATCTGCGGTTTCTTGGGATCAGCGGGCGCTGACCGCGCCACCGGCAGCACCGGCATGAGGAATGCCGTTCCAACCAGCGCCCGGCCGATGCGGTTGAGCACGCTGCGCCGGGAAGTGGTGTGCGCAACCGAGCGCGCGGCGCGCTCCGCGAGTTTATCCAGCCATTGCATTGCCGCTCTCCTTGCGGGAAATCCGGGTTTCTTCCAACGCGCCGGCGGCCAGGAATTCCTGCACCGAAGCCACGCCCAGCTCCTTCGCGGTGAACAGGCTTTCGAGCTGTTCGCGCGAGTTGATCAGGCCCTTGGCGCGCAAGGTTCCGGTTTCATCGATCAGCACGGCATAGGGCAGCTTGCTGATCTGGAACTTCATGCCCAGTTCGGTCGACAGCAAGTACGGAAAACGCTCCAGGCCCGCCTGCTTGTAGAACGCCAGGTGCTCGGGCATTTCGCCATCGCTGGCCAGCACGATGCGCAGCCAGGCGCTTTCCGTGCTGGCCACCGACTTGAGGATAGGCAGCAGCTTCTTGCAAACCGGGCAGGTCGGGGAAAGAAAGAACAGCAGCTGGCTGTGCTGGCCGCGTTCGCCGATGACGATACGGCGACCCAGCAGATCCGGCAGTTCGAAGCGCGGAGCGGGCTCGCCCACGCCAGGGCCCTTGTCCATCGTCAGCGCCCCCATCGGCGCCACGCGCTCGTACAGCACGCCGATCTGCCGCGACAGCGCCAGGATGACCAGCACCAGGCAGAGCACCACGCCCCACAACAGAAAATTGGAAATGATCAAGGCATCCATGTGAGTTTCCTTCAGAGATTGCGCAATTTGAGATGGGAGGCCAACAGGTGATTGGCGCTGAAGTACAGGCCCACGGCAGCCATCGCCAGGCCGAAGACGGCGGCGGAGTCGGCCCACTGCAGACCGCGCGATTGGCCCGCCGCGGAGATCAGCGCGGGCGCAGTCCACAGCGCCAGCGCCGCGTTGCGCAGCACCAGCCACCACGACAGCCCGCCACGTTGCGCGCCGCGCCCCGGCCCGCCGGCGGCGGGGCCGCCGCAGCCGCAATCGATGTCGCGATGCCCGCGCAGCAGATTGAAGGCCAGCGCCAGCGTCGCCGCCGCCAACACCAGCAGCGCCAGTTGCGCGCCCGCCGCCTGTCGTGCCGGCGCCAGCAGCAAGGCGCCGGACAGCGCTTCGCCCAGCACGAAGAGCCACGCGAACGCGCCGCTCCACCCCGCCGGCAGGATGCGGTAGGCCGACACGATAGCGGCGAAGCCCGCCATGTCCCTCAACTTTTCCAGCGCCCCCAGGAGCAGCACGCAGGCCAGCGCCGCGCTCGCGGCATACAGCAGCACGGGATCGTTCATCGCGCACCTCGCGGTTGCGGTTCGACCTGCAGCGCGGTTTCGCCGGCGGCCTGGATCGTGCCCTTGAGGACCGGCGCGGCCGGCGCGGCGTCGTAGACGTTCACGTTGCCGCCGTCGATCGTGTACAGGCGCGGCTGGTCGTCCTGCGAGACCGACATCGACAAGGCATTCTGGCCCGGCACCCGCGCCACCCGCTTGTGCGTGGCCAGGTCGTAGACCCAGATCTCGGCGGCCGGCGTCTTGTGCGAGCCCTCGGCGCCGTTGGGATGCATGCCCACATACAGCCGCTTGGCGGCCTTGTTGATGGCCAGCAGGTTGTAGCCGCCAGGGCGCCAGCCCTGGTCCTTGCCCGAAGCGTCCAGCAGGGACCAGGGCTTGCCGAAAGCCGCGTCCTTGCCGCTGAAGTCGGCGCTGTAGACATTGCCGTTGTAGGACACGAAGTAGTAGGTGTCGCCCAGGTTCTCGGTGTGCGTGAAGATGGGGTCCTTTTCGGGATCGAACATGGGCTGGCTGCGCTGCTGCCCCGCCGGCTTGCCGGCCTGGTCCAGGTCCACGGTAAGCAGCGCGCCGTCGCCGCAGATGCTGGCGAAGCTGCGCGGGCGCGACGGCAGCACGATGATGCTCCAGCACCCTGCCGCCGCGGTGACCTCGTCCGCGAACTGGCGCGTCTTCAGGTTCACCACCGTGACCGAGGACGCGGGCGTGGCGTTCTGCACGAACAGCAGTTCCCCGTCCGTGCTCTGCTGCAGATAGTTGCGGTAATTCAGCGCCTGGGCGCGTTTCTGCGGGATCGGCACCTCGTACTTGGGCGTGAGCGTTTCGGCGTCCCAGGCCTCCACCACGTCGGTACGCTTGCCGCGGTTCAAGCGCTCGTAGTAGGTCGTCATGACGTAGATGTCCTTGCCGTCCGCGGACACGGTCATGTGGCCGTTGAACGACGCGGGCACCATGCCCAGGAACTTCAAGGAGTCGCCGTCATAGATGTTGACCCGGCTGTCGACCAGGTGATTGAAGACGGCATCCATCACGTACAGCCGGTGCGGCGTGGCCGGCGGCAGGCGGGTGCCGCCCTTGAGCTCTTCCACGGGCAGATCCGCCCGGGCTAGCCCCGCCGACGCCGCCAGGACGGCGCATAGCGCCCACCGTCCGGCCCGCGATGCGCATGTTCTGGCGCTAGGCGCGTTCATCGATATTCTCCTGGTCTCATGGTCCGGTTCTCCTAGAACGCATAGACGTAGCGCAACTGCACGCCACGCATCCGCGGTCCGTTCTCGACCTTCAGGTCGTGGATGTACTGCATCTGAATCTGGTTGGCGTCGTTGATCTGATGCGTCAGTTCGACGGCCAGCTGGTGATTGCGCGCCCGCGTGGCGACGGTCTCGCCGGACGAGGTTTCCTTGCCGCCAGTCTCGTAGCGGTAACGGATGCCGGTGTAGGTATCGGGCGTCAGGTTGGTCGAAGCCAGCGCGAAGAAACGGAACGAGGGATCCTTCTTCAGCGTCTGCCCATACCAGTCCGTATTGCGGCCGTAGATCTCCACCTCGGCGATGGCTTCGAGATAGGTGGATTCGCCGAAGCCCTGCACGAACGCGAAATCCTGGATGGTGGACCAGCGGTTCTTGCCCGGAGACACGTCGGGACGCGAACCGTCATAACGGCCCACCGGCGCCACCACAAAGGGCTCCCAGGCGAACCAGGTCTTGGTCTGCTCGTTGTTGTACAGCCAGATGGCCGACCCGAGCGTCACGTCGCCGATACCGGTCTGGTGGTCGCCGGGCGCGCCCGGCAGGTCCAGCGAGGTCCGGTACATCGGCACGATGAATTCGAGCTGCATCGTCTTGCCGTAGAAGTCGCGATAGTGCATCTGGCGGTACACCAGCGCATTCACGTCGACGGACGCGCCGTCCACCCGCTGCCCCTCGGCATACAAGCCCGAGGATCGCAATCCCGCCAGATACCCGGCGATGATATTGGTGCCCACCGGCGCGGGTATCCAATCCCGCGCGCTGGGGTCTCCTGCCCATGCCGCCTGCGACGCTGCCGCGCACGCGAGCAACAGCGTGGCCCGTCGGCGGCCCCGGCTACCTGTCCTGCCTGCCATGTCTTCCCCTTGGTGTCATGAAAGCGCGGCCACCGGTATTTCCCGGCTTGGGCCGCGCGCTCATCGTTCTAGTAAGCGATGCAAACGGACTTCCGCTCCAGGTACATCTCCAGCACGGCGCGGCCGTGTTCGCGGCCGATGCCGGACTGCTTGAATCCGCCGAAAGGCATGTTGGGATCCAGCATGTTGTGCGTGTTCACCCAGACGGTGCCGGCATCGATGCGCGGGATCAGGCCTTGCACGCGGGAGAGATCGTTGCTCCAGAGGCTGGCGCCCAGGCCGTAAGCGCTGTCGTTGGCCAGCCGCACCGCATCGTCCAGCGTATCGAAGGGCTGCGCCACCACGACAGGTCCGAAGATCTCCTCGCGAACGATACGCGCCCCCGGCGGCACGTCCGCGAAAACGGTGGGCTGCACGAAGTAGCCCGAGCCGCTGCCGCTGCCTCCTCCCGCCAGCACCCGTCCGCCTTCGCTGCGTCCAAGGCCGATGTAGTCCATGACGCGCTTCTGGTGGCGGGCCGACACCAGCGGGCCGACCTGGGTGGCGGGGTCGAATCCGGACCCCAGCTTCATGCCGGCGGCCAGGTCCGCCAGTCCCTGGACGACCTTGGGATACAGGCCTTTTTGCACATACAGGCGCGAACCCGCCGTGCAAACCTGGCCCTGGTTGAAGAAAATGGCGGCCGCGGCGCCCTGCACCGCGCGGTCGACGTCGCAGTCGTCCAGCACGATCACGGGGGACTTGCCGCCCAGCTCCAGCGAAACCCGCTTCATGTCGTCCATCGCGGCGCGCCCGATGAGCTTGCCGACTTCGGTCGACCCCGTGAACGCGATCTTGTCCACGCCGGGATGCGCAACCAGCGCGGCGCCAGCGGTCTCGCCCCGGCCGGTCACGACGTTGACGACGCCGGGCGGAAAGCCCGCCTCCAGCACCAACTCGGCCAGGCGCAGCGCCGTCAACGGCGTTTCCTCGGCAGGCTTGAGCACCACGGTGCAGCCCGCCGCCAAGGCGGGCGCGATCTTCCAGATCGCCATCAACAGCGGAAAATTCCACGGAATGATCGCGGCCACCACGCCCACCGCCTGCGGCAAGGTATAGGCGCTGTACCGCACGCCCGGCGGAAACGGTATGGACAGCGACAGGGTGTCGCCCGTGATCTTGGTCGCCCACCCCGCCATGTAACGCAGCCACTGCGCGCCCGACCCGACTTCCAGGCCCTGCGCCACGCCCAGCAGCTTGCCGTTGTTCAGGGTTTCCAGACGGGCCAGTTCGGTGCCGTGCTGCTCGATCAGGTCGGCCAATTTCAGCAAGAGGCGTTCGCGCCCTGCAGGCAGCATGTCACGCCAGGGACCGGATCCGAAGGCGCGCCTGGCGGCCTGCACCGCCAGGTCCACCTGCTGCGGCCCGGCGTCGGGCTGATGGGCGATGACGTCGCCCGTGGCCGGATCATGGACGGCGATGGGCGCGCCTTGTCCTTCGCGCACCGGCTTGCCATCGATGAGCATGGCTTCCCGGATGGCGGCCAGTTCCGGGCGATCAGAACCGGCGTGGCCGGCGGCGCTTGCGCTTGCTGAAGACATTCGAAGCTCCAACGAAATGGTTGAAGCCAGGATAGCAACGGCCTTCCCGGAAGGCTTGTCGGACCGTGCATGGCGTTTTGTCATTCTGCGCACGGCAAAAAAAACCCGGCAACGCGCAGCGCGGTGCCGGGCCTGGCGCGGCGCCCTTGTGGGGCCCGCGCATCGCGGACGTCGGATCAGTCCAGCATCAGCACCGTGGCGCCGGTGGTCTTGCGCGCGGCCAGCGCGGTCTGGGCCTCGCCGGCCTGCTCCAGCGTGTAGCGCTGGTCGATGCGGACCTTGATCTTCTTCTTCAGGACCAGGTCGAACAGCTCCTCGGAGGCGGCTTGCAGCTTGGCCAGCGTGTTCACGTGCAGGCCCAGCGACGGGCGCGTCACGTACAGGCAGCCCTTCTGGTTCAGCGTCGCCAGGTTGACGCCAGACACGGGGCCGGACGCGTTGCCGAAGCTCACCATCAAGCCGCGCGGCTCGATGCAGTCCAGCGAGGTTTCCCAGGTGTCCTTGCCCACGCCGTCATACACCACCGGCACCTTCTTGCCGCCGGTCAGCTCGAGCACGCGCTCGGCCACGTTCTCGCGCGAGTAGTCGATGGTTTCCCAGGCGCCATTGGCGCGGGCCAGTTCGGCCTTCTCGGGGCTGGAGACGGTGCCGATCAGCTTCACGCCCAGGGCCTTGGCCCATTGGCACGCGATCAGGCCCACGCCGCCTGCGGCCGCGTGGAACAGGATGGTCTCGCCGCCTTGCAGACGGTAGGTCTGGCGGAACAGGTATTGCACCGTCAGGCCCTTGAGCATCAAAGCCGCGGCTTCGTCAAAGCCGATGCCCTTGGGCACCTTGACGACCTGCGCGGCCGGAACGTTGCGCGCCTTGGCGTAGGCGCCGATGGGGCTCTGGCCGTAGGCGACGCGGTCGCCCTTTTTCAGATGCGTGACGTCGGCGCCGACCGCGGTCACGACACCCGCGCCCTCGAAGCCCAGGCCGTGCGGCAACGCGTGGGGATACAAGCCCGTGCGGTAATAGATATCGATGAAGTTCAGGCCGGCGGCGTGCTGCTCGATCGTGACTTCATTGGCGGCGGGCGGAGGCACTTCCACCTCGACCAGCTTCAGGACTTCAGGACCACCGTGCTGCTCGATACGAATTGCCTTGACGAGATTGCTGGCCATGCTGGCCTCCTTTCATTGGAAAAAATGCTAACGAGAGCCTGTCTGCGGCCCCTGAACGAGAAAAATCAGATTCAACGCGATGGCCGGGTCCCGTCCTGCCTGGCGGACGCCAGCCTGCCGGCCCCGCCCCCCATCAGCACGAATACCCCTGCCAGCACCAACGCGGTCCCCGCCATCTGCCACACAGTGATGGGCTCTTGCAGAAACCACGACGCCAGAAACAGCACCGACACCGGCCCGATCATGCCCAGCAGCGACGCGGTGGGCGCGCCGATCAGCGCCACCGCCCACATCAGCATGAACACCGGCACCACGGTATTCAGCGTGGCGTGGATCACCGAATACCCGTAGACCCCGGCAGGCTGGATCAGCATGGACGGGGGATGCACGGCAAAGAACTGGATGATGCAGGCCACGCAAGACACCAGCATGGCATACGCCACCAGGCGCGTCGCCCCCAAGCGCTTGACCAGTTCCCCCGAACAGATCAGGTACACAGAATAGCTTGCGGCCGACCCGAAAACGAACAAAGACCCTAACAGCACCTCGCCGCCGCCGAAGGACAGGTCGTGGGCGAACACCAGCACCACCCCGGCATAGGACAGCGCCATGGCCATCCACTGGCGGCGCTCGACCGCGCGCTTGAACCAGAACGCCGACAGCAACACCACCAGCGAAGGCGACAGGAACAGGATCAGGCGCTCCAGGCTGGCGGTGATGTAGCGCAGCCCCAGAAAGTCCAGGAAGCTGGACAGGTAATAGCCCAGCAGGCCCAGCACGCAGACCTGCGCGCGCTCCTTCCAGGTCATCACGGGGATTTCGCCGCGCGCCGCGCGGCGCGACTGATGCCAGGCCACCGCAGCGAAGAACGGCATGGCGAACAGCATGCGGAAGGCAATGAGGGTGACCGCGTCGATGCCGTAGCGGTAAGTGAACTTCACCACGATGGCCTTGGCCGAGAACAGGACTGCGCCCAGGGTCGCCAGGAAAAAGCCGGCGGTGCGGTTGGAAAGGCGGAAGGACGGCGAAAGCTTGGCAAGGCGATTCATGCGATGATTTTATGTTCAGTGCAAAAACACCGCACGCCTTTACCCACGCTTTCTTCGCCATACGCCTGCCTCACGCATGACCCGACACCGCGCCCTCACCTACATCCACGTTGCCGCCGTGCTTTTCGGCCTGACCGGCGTGTTCGGCGAATTGATCCAGGCCAGCGCCGCCGTGATCACGCTGGGCCGGGCCGTCTTCGCGGTGCTCGCGCTGGGGCTGTTCGCCCGCATGCGCCGCAAGCCGCTCCTGGGCGCCCTGACGCCGGCGCAGCTGTTCGTGCTGGTAGTGTCCGGCGCCCTGCTGGCGGGCCACTGGGTCACTTTCTTCATCGCCGTGAAAGTCGGCGGCATCGCCATCGCCACGCTGGGTTTCGCCAGCTTCCCCGCTTTCATCACCTTGTTCGAGGGCCTGCTCTTCCGGGAACGCATCCGTCCGACCGAATGGCTGCTGCTGGGCCTGGTGACTGCAGGCCTGGTGCTGGTCACGCCCGCGTTCGACCTGGCCGACCAGGGCACCATCGGCCTGGCCTGGGGCCTGTTGTCGGGCCTGAGCTTCGCGCTGCTGGCGCTGAGCAACCGCCGTTCGGCCTCGGGCATGGACCCGATGCAGGTGGCCTGCTGGCAGAACCTGATCGTGGCGTTGGTAATGCTGCCCTTCGCCGTATCCCAGTTGCCTGCGCTGCCTGCGCTGGACTGGTTCTGGCTGGCGCTGCTGGGCATTTTCTGCACCGGCTTGTCGCACTATCTGTTCGTGTCCAGCCTGACGCGGCTGAACGCGCGCAGCGCCGGATTGGTCATCGCGCTGGAGCCGGTCTACGCCATCGCCTTCGCGTGGGCGCTGTTCAGCCAGGAGCCCACGCCGCGCATGATGGCGGGCGCCGCCCTGATCGTGGCCGCCATCGTCTGGTCGGGCCTGCGCAAGCAGGCGCCCGCCGCACAGCCGGACATCGCGGCGAAAACGCAGCCTTGACAATAACTGACTAGGCAGTAAAATTCGGCGCATATGACTGCTGCGCCTCCCACTTCTCCGTCCGACGGCCCCGTCCATTACCGCGCAGACGCCAGCTGCGTAATGGATGAAAACGCCGGCTTCCTGATCAAACTGGTTTCCAATTCCCTGAACCGGATGCTGGACCAGGAAATGGCCCCGCTGGAACTCACCGCGATGCAATGGCGTCCGGTGCTGCTGGTGTTCCAGGGCCGCGCCGATACGCCCGCTGAACTCGCCAGGCTTACAGGCATGGACACGGGCGCCATGACCCGCGCGTTGGACCGGCTGGAAGCCAAGGGACTGCTGCGCCGCAACCGGTGCCAGACAGACCGCCGGGTCGTCAAGATCGAACTCACCGAGATCGGCGAGGCCAAGGCGCGCGCGATCCCGCCCAATATCGCGCGGGTACTGAATTACCACCTGCGCGGGTTTTCCAGCGACGAAGTCGCGCAGCTCAAGCACCTGCTGCGCCGGATGATCGCCAACGGCTCCGCCTCGTCAGCCCCCCCAAACCGCTAAGGTCCGCCAGCGAACCCCGGCTTTCGGGGTTTTATTTGGCATAATGATTGCCTAGGCAAATACAGATCAATCAATTACTTTCAGCAAACAGTCAGGATGAAACGCCTTCTCACTACCGTATTGGTGCTGGCCCTGAGCGGTTGCGCATTGATGGAATCCGGCTCCGAGCCGGTGGCCGCGCTGGACGGCGCCAAGCTGGGGCTCACCAGCCAGGACACCGTCTGGCCCGAAACCCAATGGTGGCAGCGCTACGGCGATCCGCAGCTCAATGCCTTGCTGGACGAGGGCTTGGCCAACAACCCCTCGATGAGCGCGGCGCAAGCGCGCCTGGCCAAGGCCAATGCCGCCGTCGGCATCGCACGCGCCCCGCTGCTGCCCCGGGTGGATGCCAACTACACGCTGACCCGCGAACACCTGTCCAAGGACTACATCTACCCCGCTCCCATGGGCGGCTCGGTCGTCAGCGACAACCGGCTGGCGCTGGACTTCAGCTATGAGCTGGACTTCTGGGGCAAGAACCGGTCGCGCCTGCAAGCGGCCGTATCGCAGCAAGCCGCCGCCGCGGCCGATGCGCAGGCGGCGCGCAATCTGCTGGCCGGCGCCCTGGTCCGCGCCTACCTGAATCTGCAGAACGCCTTTGCCCAGCGTGACGTGCTCAACCGCGTACTGGCCCAACGCGCCGAGGTGCTGTCACTGACCCAAGGCCGCTACACGGCCGGGCTGGACACCCAGGTGGAAGTCAAACAGGCGGAATCGTCGCTGGCCGCCGGCAAGGTGGAACTGACCCAGACCGACACCACGTTGGCGCAGCTGCGCAATCAGGTCGCCGCGCTGGCCGGGGCCGGTCCGCAACGCGGGCAATCCTTGCAGCCGGTGGCGCTGACCGCTCCCGCCGGCGGCGTGCCCGCCAACGTGCCGCTGGACCTGCTGGGCCATCGCCCCGACGTCACCGCCGCGAAATGGCGCGCCGAAGCCGCCCGCCACGCCATCGACAGCGCCAAGGCCGAGTTCTACCCCAATGTGAACCTGGCGGCGTTCGTCGGCTTCCAGGCCATGGGCACCGGCAATCTGCTGGGCGCGGATGCCCGCATGGCCGGCTTCGGCCCGGCGGTCACGCTGCCGATCTTCCACGGCGGCGAATTGAACGCCAACCTGGCGGGCCGGCGCGCCGACGCCGACCTCGCGGTGTCGGACTACAACCAGACCGTGCTGGACGCCGTGCACCAGGTGGCCGATGCGCTCGACGGCCTGCGCCTGCTGGACCAGGAAAAGGCCCAGCAGCGCCAGGCCCGCGAAGCCATCGACGCCGCCTATGACCTGGCGGTCAAGCGCTACAAGGCCGGCATGGGCAACTACATCTCCGTGCTCATTGCGCAGACCGGCGTGCTGACACAGGCGCGACTGGACACCGATCTGCGCATCCGCGCCTATCAGCTGGACGCCAATCTCGCCAATGCGCTGGGCGGCGGCTACGCCCCCGCGGCCGAGCCGGCCCCCGCCACGAACTCCACCCATTGAACGCTCCCCGGACTCAGACGTCATGACCGCAGCCACTCCCGCCGCCAATCCCGCCCGCAAACGCCTGCTGCTGCTGGCAACCGGCGCCTTCATCCTCATCGCGATCGCTTACGGCATCTGGTGGGCGCTCTTCGGCGCTCATTTCGAGAGCACCGACGACGCCTACGTGCATGGCAACCTGGTGCAGATCACGCCGCAAGTGCCCGGCACGGTCGTGGCCATCGAGGCCGACGACACGGAAACCGTGGCCGCCGGCCAGCCGCTGGTGCGCCTGGACCCGGCCGACACCGACGTGGCCTTGCAGCAGGCCCAGGCCAAACTTGCGCAAACGGTGCGCCAGGTGCGCACCATCTACGTCCAGAACGACGCCCTGGCCGCCGACGTCGACCTGCGCAACGCCGACATCCTGCGCGCCCAGGCCGAACTGACCCGCGCGCAAAGCGACGTCAACCGCCGCCAGCAACTGGCCAAGTCCGGCGGCGTCAGCGGCGAAGAGATCCTGCACGCCGAAGCCGCGCTGAAGTCCGCCCAGTCAGGCCTGGCGCAAGCCCGCGCCGCGCTGGCAGCCTCCCGCGCCAAGCTGGCCACCAACCAGGCGTTGACCCAGGGCACCACGGTCGCCGACCACCCCGACGTGCAGCAGGCCGCAGCCGGCCTGCGCAACGCCTGGCTGGCGCAATCGCGCACCGTGCTGCCCGCTCCGGTGGGTGGCGTGGTGGCCCGGCGCAGCGTGCAGGTCGGCCAGCGCGTCGCGCCCGGTTCGGCCCTGATGACGGTGGTGCCGCTGGACCAGGTGTGGATCGAGGCCAATTTCAAGGAAGGCCAGCTGCGCAAGATGCGCATCGGCCAGCCGGCCAAGATGGTGGCCGACCTGTACGGCAGCTCGGTCACCTACCACGGCACCATCGCCGGCCTGGACGCCGGCACCGGCAGCGCCTTCGCCCTGCTGCCCGCGCAGAACGCCACCGGCAACTGGATCAAGGTGGTGCAACGCGTGCCGGTGCGCATCGCGCTGGACCCCGAGGACCTGAAGAAGCACCCGCTGCGCGTGGGCCTGTCGATGGACGTGGAAGTGGACGTGGGCAAGCAGGAAGGCGAACCGCTGACGCAGGCCGAACGCAAGGAGCCGGCCTGGTCGACGCGCGCCTTCGAGCCGGCCCATGACGAAGTCGACGCCATGATCAGCAAGATCATCGAGGCCAACCTCGCATCATGAGCGCAGCCAAGCAGCCCGCCGCCGCGCCGGCGCCCCCGCCCGGCGCCCACCCGCCGCTGGAAGGCGCGACCCGCATCATCGGGTCCATCGCGCTGTCCACGGCGGTGTTCATGAACGTGCTGGACACGTCCATCGCGAACGTGTCCATCCCGACCATCTCCGGCGATCTGGGCGTCAGCACCAGCCAGGGCACCTGGGTCATCACGTCGTTCGCCGTGGCCAACGCGATCACAGTGCCGCTCACGGGCTGGCTCACGCAGCGCTTTGGACAGGTGCGGCTGTTCCTGATCTCCACCCTGCTGTTCGTGCTGGCGTCATGGCTGTGCGGCTTTGCGCCCTCGCTGGAAGCGCTGATCGCGTTCCGCGTGCTGCAAGGCGCGGTCGCCGGGCCCATGATTCCGCTGTCGCAAGCGCTGATGCTGGCGAGTTTCCCCAAGTCCAAGGCGGGCATGGCGCTGGCGGTCTGGTCCATGACCACGCTGGTGGCGCCCGTCGCCGGGCCCTTGCTGGGCGGCTGGATCTCCGACAACTACACCTGGCCGTGGATCTTCTACATCAACGTGCCGGTGGGCCTGCTGGCCGCCTGGATCAGCTGGCGCATCTATGGCGACCGCGAATCGGTCACGCGCAAGCTGCCGATCGACAAGGTCGGGCTGGCGCTGCTGGTGGTGTGGGTAGGCGCGCTCCAGATCATGCTGGACAAGGGCAAGGAGCTGGACTGGTTCGCCAGCGGCACCATCATCGCGCTGGCCGCCACCGCGTTCGTCGCCTTCGTCTTCTTCCTGATCTGGGAGCTGACCGACGCCCACCCCGTGGTGGATCTGCGCCTGTTCAAGATCCGCAATTTCACGGTCGGCGCGCTGACGCTGGCGGTGGCCTACGGCGTCTTCTTCGGCAACGTGGTGCTGCTGCCGCTATGGCTGCAAAGCAACATGGGCTACACCGCGACCTACGCGGGGCTGGTGACCGCGCCGGTGGGCCTGCTGGCGATCCTGCTGACGCCCATCGTCGGCAAGATGCTGGCCACGCGCGATCCGCGGCAGATCGCGACGGTGGCGTTCCTGATCTTCGCGCTGGTGTGCTTCATGCGTTCTGGCTTCAACACCCAGACCGATGTCCGCACGCTGATGGTGCCGACCATCATCCAGGGCGCGGCCATGGCGACGTTCTTCGTGCCGCTTACGTCGATCACGCTGTCCAGCATCGAGCCGTGGCGCATTCCCGCGGCCTCGGGTCTGTCGAACTTCCTGCGCCTGACCGCGGGCGCGTTCGGCACGTCCATCGCCACCACCCTGTGGGAAAACCGCGCGACCATGCATCACGCGCAGCTCACCGAAGTCGCCAAGCCCGGCCAGCAGGCGTTCGACCAGACCATGGCGACGCTGCAGAACGGGCTGGGCGTGACGCATCAGCAAGCGCTGACGATGGTGGACGGACTGATCAATGCGCAAGCCTTCACGATGTCCGCGGTAGACGTGTTCTACGCCTCCGCGATCATCTTCCTGGCACTCACCGGCCTGGTCTGGTTCGCTCGTCCCCGGTCGGCCAAGGCGGGCGGCGGCGGCGCGGCCGAAGCGGCGGCCGGCGCCCACTGAGGCACAGCGCCAGGCCCCGGACCGATCTGCGTCCGGGGCCTGGCGGCACAAGAACGCTATTCCTTCAGCAAGACCTGCCAGTCGGCGCGCTCGATGACGTCGGCCGGCAAGGCGCTGGTGGGCGACAGGTTGAACACCGAGATGCCACGAGCGCGCCATTGCGCGGCGGCGAAGCGGAATGAGGGCTCGATCAGTTGCGCGAACTTGCGCGCCAGCCTGCTGGACTGGGGCGTCTGCCCTTCATCATAGAAGCGCAAGCCGTTCTGCAGCGTCAGATCCAGCCCGTGCGCGTAGACCTTGCGCGCGCCGCTGGATACCAGCACCTGTAATGCCGCATAAGCCACGGTGTCGGCGTCGAATACGCCCAGCTCCACATTGAAGCTGAACCCCATGCCCCGTTTCGCGTCCAGCAGCTGCACGTCGGGCGAGGCTGCCGCCATGCGCTGCAGCACGGACGGCGCGGAAATGCGCTGGTAGGCGCGCTCGGAGATCAGTTCGATGATGCAGATGCGGCAGCGGATCGACTCCTGCGGCAAGCCCTGCATGATGTAGCGCAAGACCTCGGGCAAGACGTACAGGGTCAGGTCGCGCGACACGATTTCGCGCACCAGGTCGATACGCTCACGGACGAAGTTCTGGTCGATGATGCAGTAATACTTGAACGGCAGGTCGAACTTGCGCGTCAGCATGATGGCGCCGTTCACGCCCATCGCCGCCCGGATATCCAGCCGATCATATGGAATCTGCGTGACCGACGGGCCGCTCAGGATCAGATGAACTTCCTTGTCGGCGGAATCGTATCCCTCGGCCAGCGGCGTGACCGGCTGCGACCTGCCAAAAGCTCGAAAACCGCTGATGGCGCCCGACCTGCCCCGCCAGATCCGGACGAAAGGCCATAAATGTTGATTGTGCCTCTGCGTGCGCGACCGTAGCACGCGAAACAGCTTGCGCACGAAACGGTCGGCCCGTCCGCTGCCCACCTGGGCAGCGGAGGAGGAAAAGACGGAATCGTCCATTGACTGGCCTGGGGGCCTTGCCGGCGACTTGCCTCAGCCCGCCGCGATCAGCGCGGCAATCGCGCTGCCGACGTCGGCGGTGGAGGCAGTGCCCTTCATGTCCCGGGTACGCGGACCTTCCGCCAGGACGGTTTCGATGGCCTTGACCACCGCAGCCGAAGCGTCCGGATAGCCAAGGAAGTCCAGCATCAGCGCGCCGCTCCAGATCTGGCCGATCGGGTTGGCGATGCCCTTGCCGTAGATGTCCGGCGCCGAACCATGCACCGGTTCGAACAGGGACGGGAACTTGCGTTCCGGGTTCAGGTTGGCCGAAGGCGCGATGCCGATGGTGCCCGTGCAGGCCGGTCCCAGGTCGGACAGGATGTCGCCGAACAAATTGGAAGCCACCACCACGTCGAACCAGTCGGGATGCTGCACGAAATGCGCGCACAGGATGTCGATGTGGTACTTGTCCCAGCGCACGTCCGGGTACTTCTCGCCCATCTCGGCCACGCGCTCGTCCCACCAGGGCATCGAAATGGAAATGCCATTGGACTTGGTGGCGGCGGTCAGGTGCTTGCCGCGCTTCTGCGCCAGTTCGAAGGCGAACTTGAGGACGCGGTCGGCGCCGATGCGCGTGAAGACGCTTTCCTGGATGACCACTTCGCGTTCGGTGCCCGCGAACAGGCGGCCGCCGCTGTTGGAGTATTCGCCTTCGGTGTTCTCGCGCACGATGAAGAAATCGATCTCGCCGGGCTGGCGGTCCTTCAGCGGAGAGGGCACGCCAGGCATCAGGCGCACCGGGCGCAGGTTGATGTACTGGTCGAACTCGCGGCGGAACTTGAACAGCGAGCCCCACAGCGCTTCGTGGTCAGGCACCGTGGCGGGCCAGCCGATGGAGCCGAAGAAAATCGCTTCGTGCTGGCCGATCTGCGCCTGCCAGTCGTCCGGCATCATCTTGCCGTGCTTGGCGTAGTAGTCGCAGCTCCAGTCGAAATGGTCCCACTGAAAATCGATGCCGAATCGCGTTGCGACCGCGTCCAGCACCTTCAAGCCCTCAGGCACGACTTCCTTGCCGATGCCGTCTCCAGGAATCACCGCAATCTTGTGTTTCTTTGCCACCACGTCTTCCTTTGTTTTCCTTGGATGCACTATGCGCGCCGCGGGTCTGAGCGGCCACGCGCAGCCTCCATATCATTGCACGGAAATGTTACTCGATACGGCCCCGAATCGGACGCGCCAGCCACTGCTGGCAGGCACGCAGGATCAGGATTTCAACGCCGGCCTTTCGAGCCCAGCAAGGAGCCCAAAATGCCCCGGGTCAGTTCACGCGCGATCGACCGGACCGTGCTCTTGGCCATGGTCTGCACCACGCCGTCGCGCTTGCCGCCGCGCGGCCCCGTCGACCCGAACAGAACCTCGTTCAGGCTGTCCATGAGGCCGCCACCCGATTCCTCGGCAGCGCCCTTGCCTGCGGGCTGCGCGGAACCGTTCCCGGCCGCGCCGGCCTGGTCCGCCGGCTTGGCCGCACGCCCGGCCAGCACTTCATAGGCGGACTCGCGGTCTATGGATTTCTCATACTTCGACGCCAGCGGACTGCCCTGGCGCAACGCCTGCCGCTCCGCGTCGGTCGCCGGGCCGATCCGGCTGGCCGGCGGCACGATGTAGGCGCGTTCGGTCGGCATTGGCCGCCCCTTGGGATCCAGCAAGGAAACCAGCGCCTCGCCCACGCCCAGCTCGGTGATGGCGGCCTCGATGTCCAGCCCCGGATTGGGACGCATCGTCTGGGCCGCCGTCTTCACGGCCTTCTGGTCGCGCGGCGTGAATGCCCGCAAGGCGTGCTGGACGCGGTTGCCCAATTGGCCCAGTACGGTGTCGGGGATGTCCAGCGGGTTCTGTGTCACGAAATAGACGCCCACGCCCTTGGAGCGGACCAGGCGCACCACCTGCTCGATCTTGTTCAGCAGAGCGGCGGGCGCATCGTTGAACAGCAGGTGGGCCTCATCGAAGAAAAACACCAGCTTGGGCTGGTCCATGTCGCCGACTTCGGGCAGCTTCTCGTACAGGTCCGCCAGCAGCCACAACAGGAAAATTGCATACAGGCGCGGCGCCTGCATCAGCTTGTCCGCGGCCAGCACGTTGACCATGCCGCGGCCCTGCGCATCCGTGCGCATCAGGTCGGCCACGTCGAGCATGGGTTCGCCGAAGAATTTCTCCGCACCCTGCGATTCCAGCGCCAGCAAGCCGCGCTGAATGGCGCCGATGCTGGCGGAAGACACATTCCCGTAACGTGTCTTCAGCTCCGAAGCGCGGTCGGCGACGTTCTGCAGCATGGCGCGCAGGTCCTTCAGGTCCAGCAGCAACTGGCCCTCGTCGTCGGCGACCTTGAAGACCAGCGTCAGCACGCCTTCCTGCGTGTCGTTCAATTCCAGGATGCGGGACAGCAGCAGCGGCCCCATGTCCGACACCGTGGCGCGCACCGGCAACCCCTGCTCGCCGAACACGTCCCACAGGGTGACGGGGCTGGCCGCCCAGGCCGGTTCGCTCAGGCCCAGGTTCTTCAGGCGTTCCAGCAGCTTGGGAGTCGCGGCGCCGGCCTGGGAAATGCCGGTCAGGTCGCCCTTGACGTCGGCCATGAACACCGGCGTGCCGATACGGGAGAAGGATTCGGCCAAAACCTGCAAGGTGACGGTCTTGCCGGTGCCCGTGGCCCCCGTGATGCAGCCGTGGCGGTTTGCCAGGGCGGGTAGCAGCGCCAATTCGGTCTGTGCATTCTTGGCGATGACGATGGGGTTGGGCATGTGCAGCTCTCCGGACCAGGGAATCAGATGGATGCCCAAGTGTAGAGCCTGCCGCGCCGCTTGTGCGCGTGGCAATATGGACACATGCGGTCCGCCCCCGGGCGCGCCGGGCGCTGGCACGGTAAAATGCCATTTTTGCAGACAAATTACCCTGGGAAGCCATGGCCGGACACAGCAAATGGGCCAATATTCAGCACCGCAAAGGGCGCCAAGACGCCAAGCGCGGAAAGCTCTGGACCAAGATCATTCGTGAAATCACCGTGGCGGCGCGTGCCGGCGGCCCTGACCCGGACAGCAACCCGCGCCTGCGCATGGCCTGGGACAAGGCCACCGACGCCAACATGCCCAAGGACAACATCCAGCGCGCCATCCAACGCGGCGCGGGCGGCGCCGACGGCGAGGCCTACGAAGAAGTCCGCTACGAAGGCTACGGCATCGGCGGCGCAGCCGTCATCGTCGACTGCATGACAGACAACCGCACCCGCACCGTCGCCGAAGTGCGCCACGCCTTCGCCAAGAACGGCGGCAACCTGGGCCAGGAAGGCTCGGTCGCCTTCATGTTCAAGCATTGCGGCCAATTCGTCTTCGCCCCCGGAACCTCGGAAGACAAGGTCATGGAAACCGCCCTCGAAGCCGGCGCGGAAGACGTGACGACCGACGAGGAAGGCGTGATCGAAGTGGTCTGCGCCCCGGCTGACTACGCCGCCGTGCGCGGCGCCTTCGACGCCGCCGGCCTGAAGGCCGAAGTGGACGGCATCGTCATGAAAGCCCTGAACGAGACCGAACTCGCCGGGGAAGACGCCATCAAGATGCAGAAACTGCTCGACGCCCTGGAAGGCCTGGACGACGTGCAGGAAGTCTATACGAACGTCGTTTTCGACGAAGCGCAGTAACTCCATTACCCCGGCGCCGGGCGGGCCTTGCCTGCCCGGCGCCACGCTGTCACCGGATCCGGGTCCGCCTGGATCCTGGCCTACTCCACGGGCTGGCGCCTTGCGGCGCTCGACTGGCAACCTAAAGAACCTCGCAACATGAAACTCCTGGTAATTGGCTCTGGCGGCCGAGAACACGCCCTCGCCTGGCGGCTGGCCCGCTCCCCGCGCGTCCACAAGGTATACGTCGCTCCCGGCAACGGCGGCACGCAACGCGCCGAACAGATCGAGAACGTCCCGTTCACCAATGCCGAGGAATTGGCCGATTTCGTGCAACGCGAAGGCGTCGCCCTGACCGTCGTCGGCCCTGAAGCCCCCCTGGCCGCTGGCGTCGTCGACGTGTTCCGCGCCCGCGGCCTGAAGATCTTCGGCCCCACCAAGGCCGCAGCGCAGCTGGAAAGCTCGAAGGACTACGCCAAGGCCTTCATGGTCCGGCACAACATCCCGACCGCCCGCTACGAAACCTTCACCGATCCGGCCAAGGCGCACGCCTACATCGACCAGGAAGGCGCTCCCATCGTGATCAAGGCCGATGGCCTGGCCGCCGGCAAGGGCGTGGTGGTCGCCGCCACGCTGGAAGAGGCGCATGCCGCCGTGGACGCCATGCTGGGCGACGGCTCCATGGGCGCCGCTGGCGCCCGCGTCGTCATCGAGGAATGCCTGGTGGGCGAAGAAGCCAGCTTCATCGTCATGTGCGACGGCCGCAACGTGCTGGCCCTGGCCACCAGCCAGGACCACAAGCGCCTGCAGGACGGCGACCAGGGTCCCAATACCGGCGGCATGGGCGCGTATTCGCCCGCGCCCATCGTCACCCCGGAACTGCACCACCGCATCATGCGCGAAATCATCCTGCCGACCGTGCAGGGCATGACGCGCGATGGCATCCCGTACACGGGCTTCCTGTACGCCGGCCTGATGATCGCCCCGGGCGACGACCCCGACCGCGAGATCAAGACCCTGGAATTCAACTGCCGCATGGGCGATCCTGAAACCCAGCCCATCATGATGCGCGTCAAGAGCGACCTGCTGGACGCCCTGGAGCATGCCGTCGACGGCACGCTCGACCAGGCCGACATCACCTGGGACCGCCGCACCGCCCTGGGCGCCGTGCTGGCCGCGCACAACTACCCCAACACGCCGCGCACCGGCGACGTCATCCGCGGCCTGCCCGCCGACGCCGAGGACTGCATGGTGTTCCACGCCGCCACCAAGCTCGACGGCGACGAAGTCAAGACCACCGGCGGCCGCGTGCTGTGCGTCACGGCGCTGGGCGACTCCGTCAAGATGGCCCGCGACCGCGTCTACGAAGCGATCGACGGCATCCACTTCGACGGCCGCCAGTATCGCAGCGACATCGGCTGGCGCGCGCTCAAGCCTTCGCAGCAGAAGTCCAAGCCCAACGCCTAGCCGGAACCGTCGATGAACGCCTTGCCCGTCTCTTCCGTCCGGGACTACCTCACCGGCTTGCAGGCCCGCATCGTCGGCGCCCTGGAAGCCGCCGAGGGCGCGGCCTTCCGTACCGACGAATGGGTCCGCCCCGAGGGCGGCGGCGGGCTGTCGCGCCTGCTGGAAGGCGGCTCGCTGTTCGAACGGGCCGGCGTGCTGTTCAGCCATGTCCAGGGCAGCAAGCTGCCGCCCTCGGCCAGCGCGCACCGCCCGGAACTGGCCGGCCGGTCCTGGGAAGCCATGGGCGTGTCCATGGTGCTGCACCCGCGCAATCCCTACGTGCCCACCACGCACATGAACGTGCGCATGTTCCTGGCGGCAGCCCGGCCCGGCCACGACGAGGCCGACGTCTTCTGGTTCGGCGGCGGCATCGACCTGACGCCCTACTATCCCTACGAGGAAGACGCCCGCCATTTCCACGCCACCTGCCGCGATGCCCTGGCCGGCCATGGCGCCGACTACTACCCGCGCTACAAGCGCTGGTGCGACGAGTACTTCTTCCTAAAACACCGCAATGAAACGCGCGGCGTGGGCGGCATCTTCTATGACGACCTGAACGCTCCCGGCTTTGACGCCTCGTTCGCGCTGACCCGATCGGTGGGCGACGCCTTCCTGCCGGCCTACATGCCGATCGTGGAACGCCGCCGCGACCAGGCCTACGGCGAGCGCGAGCGCGATTTCCAGGCCTACCGCCGCGGCCGCTATGTGGAATTCAACCTGGTCTTCGACCGCGGCACGCTGTTCGGCCTGCAGTCCGGCGGACGTACCGAGTCGATCCTGCTGTCCATGCCGCCGCTGGCGCAGTGGCGCTACGACTGGCAGCCCGAGGCAGGCACGCCCGAGGCCGAATTGGCCGCCTACCTCAAACCGCGGGACTGGGTTTGAAGCGCATCGGCCTGCTGGGCGGCAGTTTCGACCCCGTCCACGTCGCGCACATCGCCCTGGCGCAGAATGCCTTGCAGACGTTGGGCCTGGCCGAGGTGCAGCTCATCCCCGCGGCCAATCCCTGGCAACGCGCAGCGTTGCACGCCACGGCCGAACAACGCCGCGACATGCTGCAACTGGCCATCGCCGGCCATGCGGGCCTGGTGGTCAATCCCATCGAAATCGACCGCGGCGGCGCGACCTACACCATCGACACGCTGCGCGCCCTGCCCCAGGACGCGCGCTACGTCTGGCTGCTGGGCACCGACCAGTTGGCGAATTTCTGCACCTGGCGCGACTGGCAGGACATCGCCAGCCTGGTGGACCTGGCCGTGGCCACCCGCCCGGGCACGGCGCTCAGCGCCCCGCCGGCGCTGGCCGAACACCTGCGCGGCCAGGGACGCGAACTGCAGGAACTGCCTTTTGCTCCCATGCCGGTTTCGGCCTCGCAGATCCGCCAGCGCCTGGCGCAAGGCGAATCCACCGAAGGCCTGCTTGCCGCTCCGGTGGCCGCGTATATTGCGGCGCACCATCTTTACCGATAAACCTACACCCGCGGTGCGCTGAAAGCGCCACGGGGCCAGCATCCGCTGTCCGCCCGCGGGTTATATTTACTGACTATGGATATACAAAAACTCCAACGCGCCGTCATCGACGCCCTCGAAGACGTCAAGGCGCAAGACATCAAGGTCTACAACACCACGCATCTGACCAGCCTGTTCGATCGCGTCGTGATTGCAAGCGCCACCTCCAACCGCCAGACCCGCGCCCTCGCTTCCAGCGTGGCGGATCGCGGCCGTGCGCTCGATCTCTCCGGCATCACCATCGAAGGCGAAGACACGGGCGAATGGGTCGTGGTCGACCTGGGCGACGTGGTCGTGCACATCATGCAGCCCGCCATCCGCCAGTACTACAACCTGGAAGAGATCTGGGGCGGCAAGCCGGTGCGCGTGAAACTCCTGCCCGAGTCCACCCGCCCCGCGCCGGTCGCCAACGACGGCGCGCACGACGCCGAGTACTGAGCGCGCCGTGAAGCTGATCGTCGTGGCCGTGGGCACGCGCATGCCGGACTGGGTGCAAACCGCCTGGGACGACTACGCCAAGCGCCTGCCGGCCGACTGCGCGCTGGAACTGCGCGAAATCAAGCCTGAACCCCGCACCACCGGCAAGACGCCCGCCCAGATGATGGCGGCGGAAGCCAAGCGGATCGAAGCCGCCCTGCCCGCCAGCGTCTTGCGCCTGGCGCTGGACGAACGCGGACGCGACCTCACCACCATGGCGTTGTCGCAGAAGCTGGAACAATGGCGCGCCGGCGGTCAGGATGTTGCTTTTCTCGTCGGCGGCCCGGACGGGCTGGATGCCGACCTGAAGGCATCCTGTTCCGGCCAATTGCGCCTGTCGTCGCTGACGCTGCCGCACCCCATGGTGCGCGTGGTGCTGGCCGAACAGCTCTACCGGGCCTGGGCCATCATGACCAATCATCCCTACCACCGCGCCTGACCGCTGGCCGGGCCGGCGCCCATCCTGCTGACGCATGACCGACACCGCAACCTCCGCGCGCCTCTACCTTGCCTCCGCCAGTCCCCGGCGGCGCGAGCTGCTGACCCAGGTCGGCCTGGCCCACGAAGTCCTGCTCGTACCCGCCCCGCCGGGCGAGGACGAACCCCAACATCCCGGCGAAAGCGCCGCCGACTATGTCCAGCGCACTGCGCGCGACAAGGCCCTGCGCGGACGCGACTGGATGCTCAGCCAGGACCTGCCGCAACTGCCGCTGCTGGCCGCCGACACCACGGTCATCCTGGCGGGCGCAGTACTGGGCAAACCGGCCGACCGCGACGACGCCATGCGCATTCTGCGCGCGCTGTCCGGCTCCGCCCACGAAGTGCACACCGCCGTCGCCGTCTGGACTGGAAACCAGTTGCTGGAGGCCGTGTCCATCACCGAGGTCCGCATGCGCGCGCTGACGGATGAGGAACTCGGCCGCTACTGCGACAGCGGCGAGCCCTACGGCAAGGCCGGCGCCTATGGCATCCAGGGCCTGGCGGGCACGTTCGTTTCGCATATCGCCGGCAGCTATACCGGCGTGATGGGCCTGCCCTTGTTCGAAACCGCAAACCTGTTGCGCGCGGCAGGGATACAGGTGCCCTGAAAACCGCGGCCTCCGGTCGAAAAAAATCCCCCGAGACCGTCGAGGTCCGGGGGATTTTTTTCCGGCGGGCAGTCCTTCTTGCCGGGGCTTACAGCTGCATCAATAGTTGCGGCCGCCTGCAGGCACCCGCGGATCTACGCTGTTTCAGCCATGCTGCAGCGGCTGGCCCATGGGTACGCCGCCAGCCCTCGGCGCTTCCTGAACCGGAGCCGTGGCAGGCACGGGCACGGGCGTGGGCTGAAGCTCGCCCTCGAGCGCGGCATGCAGCTGCTCCTTATCCAGCTCCCCTTCCCAGCGCGCCACGACCACGGCGGCAGTCGCGTTGCCGACCAGGTTGGTCAGCGCGCGGCATTCCGACATGAAGCGGTCCACGCCCAGGATCAGCGCCATGCCGGCGACCGGAACGGAAGGCACCACCGACAGGGTTGCGGCCAGGGTGATGAAGCCTGCCCCGGTCACGCCCGCCGCGCCCTTGGAGCTCAGCATCGCCACCAGCAGCAGCAGGATCTGGTCGCCCAGCGACAGCGGAATATCGCAAGCCTGCGCGATGAACAGCGCCGCCATCGTCATGTAGATGTTGGTGCCGTCCAGGTTGAACGAGTAGCCGGTGGGTACGACCAACCCGACCACCGACTTCGAGCAGCCGGCGCGTTCCATCTTCTGCATCAGCGTGGGCAACGCGGCTTCGGACGAACTGGTGCCCAGCACCAGCAGCAGTTCTTCGCGGATGTAGCGCACCAGCTTCAGGATCGAAAAGCCGTTGTAGCGCGCCACCAGGCCCAGCACCACGACCACGAACAGCACCGAGGTTGCGTAAAACGTACCCACCAGCATCGCCAGATTGATGACGGACTTGATGCCGTACTTGCCGATGGTGAAGGCCATCGCGCCAAACGCGCCGATGGGCGCGGCCTTCATCAGGATGGCGACCAGCTTGAAGACGGGCTGTGCCAGGGCAGTCATGAAGTTCAGTATCGGCTGGCCGCGTTCGCCCACCATGGCCAGCGAAATGCCGAACAACACCGCCACGAACAGCACCTGGAGAATGTCGCCGCCCACGAACGGACTGAAGATCGTGGTCGGGATCACGTTCATCAGGAAGCCCGTGATGGTCGAGTCATGCGCCTTGGCCACGTAGCCCGAGACCGCCTTCTCGTCCAGCGTCTTGGGGTCGATGTGCATGCCGGCGCCCGGCTGGACGATATGGCTGACGATCATGCCTACGATCAACGCAAGCGTGGAGAACACCAGGAAGTACAGCATGGCCTTGCCCGCCACGCGGCCGACCTTCTTCAGGTCGCTCATCGCCGCGATGCCGGTGGCCACGGTCAGGAAGATCACCGGCGCGATGATCATCTTCACCAGCTTGATGAAGGCGTCGCCCAGCGGTTGCATCTGCTGGCCGAGCTCGGGTTTGAATGCGCCCAGCAGCACGCCCACCACGATGGCGAAAATCACCTGCACATAGAGGATTTGATAGAACTTGAGCTTGCGCGCGGGCGCGACTTGATCCACGTCGATCATTGGGATTGTCCCCACCAAGGCCCCTTGCTCCGGGCGGTTCAGCGCGGGCGTTGGGGCGTTATCTGTTTTCTGGCAAGCGCGTATCGCCGCAAGCCGATTTCACCCCGCAGGCAACGCCGCCGGGCTTGGCTTTACTAATGCAAGAGGCGTGCCAACATCGGCAGACCTTCCTCTTGCGCTCCAAGCCCTTGATCAAAAAAGGAATTTTTCTTCTCTCAGCGCACTGCCCCGACCTTTATTGGCGGAATTTCACACAAAAAAGAGATAGAATGTGCGAAAAACCGCACAACCCATGTCGACCCACTCCTCTCCCCGCGATGCCCGACCCGGCGTGGACCAGGCCAGAAAGCCGCGGCGCCCACGGAACACGCCTGTCTGGCCTTGGCCCTGGAAGGCCATCGCCATCCTGCTGGGTGTCGCGTTCGTCTATGGCGTACTGCACGCCGCCACGCTCTGGGCGCGCGACGGCGCGCTGAAGAATGCCGGGGAGCAGGCACGCGTGGCAGCCCAGCTCAACGCGGCATTGCTGCGCAACAACCTGGACAAATTCAGGGCGCTGCCCTTTGTCCTGACGCGCGATGTCGACGTGCGCGCGGCGCTGCAGGGAGGCTCGCACGTGCAGATCGAATCCCTGGACGACAAGCTCGATACGTTGAGCCGCGGCGTCGGCGCATCCGCCATCTATGTGCTGGACAAGAAGGGCCTTGCGATCGCTGCCAGCAACTGGCGTGAACCCGCCACGTTTGTCGGCGTGGACTACCAGTTTCGGCCCTATTTCCAGGGATCGGTAGCCCATGGCTCGGCCGAACACTTCGCTTTGGGCACGATCAGCCACGAAGCCGGGCTGTACTTGTCGCGACGCGTGGATGACGTCAACGGCGCCATGCTGGGCGTGGTCGTGCTGAAAGTGGATTTCCGGGACCTGGAGGCCGACTGGCGCCAATCGGTTTCGCCCATTTTCGTCACGGACGAGCATGGCGTAGTGCTATTGGGCAGTATCTCCGACTGGCGTTTCGATGTGCTGGCTCCGCTCACCCCAGACTTGGCCCGGGCCTTGCGCAGCAGCCTGCAATTCGGCGACGCGCCCTTTTTCCCGCTACCCTTGCGGCCGCAGCTACAAGCCATCAGCCACGGCCAGCTGGTGCGCGCCGACGTAACCCTGCCACAGATCCCCGCAGGCGCGCCGCTGGTGCACACGACGTTACCCATTGTCGAGTCCCCTGGTTGGACACTGCATCTGTTGTCGCCCGTGCAGACGGCCATCAACCAGGCTACCGCAAACGCCCAGCTGGGCGCGCTGCTTGCGCAGTGCGCGCTAGCCGCCTTGGTCGGCATCGTTCTCTTTCGCCGCCACCGCAACCGTGAGCGTGCCGAGCAGCAGGCCGCCATCCACGAACAGCTGGCCTCGCTGGTCGATGAACGCACGGCTCAGCTGCTGCAAGTCAACGAACAACTGGTCGATGAGATGGACGAGCGCCAACGCACCGCCGCCCGTTTGCACACCATGCAAGAAGAACTGGTCCAGGCCAGCAAGCTCGCCCTGCTGGGACAGGTGGCAGCCGGCGTGGCGCACGAGATCAACCAGCCTGTCGCGGCCATACGCGCCTATGCGGACAACGCCGCCGAGTTCCTGCGCAGGCAAGATGAAGGCTCGGCGCAGGAAAACCTGGGTACCATCGCCGCGTTGACGGAGCGGATCGGCCACATCACCGGAGAATTGCGCGCCTTTTCGCGCAAGGCCGACACGTCCATCGGTCCCGCGAACCTGAAGGATTGTCTGGAGGGCGCGCTGTTGCTGGTTGCGCCGCGCGCGCGGCGCCAGGGCATCGCCCTGCAACGTCCGCCCGCGGGTCAGAATTACCGGGTGCTGGCCAATCGCATACGGCTGGAACAGGTGCTGGTGAATCTGCTGCAAAACGCGATGGAAGCGCTGGAAGGCCGGCCCGACGGCCGCATCGTCGTGGCGCTGCAGGACCTGGGCGCGACCGTGCAGGTCTACGTCAGCGACAACGGTCCCGGCCTGTCGGCCGAGGCGCGGGCGCACCTGTTTACTCCCTTCTATACGACCAAGGCCGAAGGACTCGGACTGGGGCTGGTCATCTGCCGCGACATCGTCACCGAATTCGGTGGCGACCTGATCGCCGCCGGCCCGGCCGATCCCGTCTTTCCCGCTCCGCATGCCCCGGGCTGCGGAGCCATGTTCATCCTGACGTTACGCAAGGCGTCTGGCCAGCAACACGCTACCGAGCTACACCATGAACCGCGCTCCTGAATTTCCGCCAGCCGCGCCGGCATCCATTGACGACAGCCAGCGCCAGCCGTTTTTGCCGCGTGCGGTATTCATCGACGACGACGACGAACTGCTGCGCGCCAATACGCAGACGCTGAAGCTGCACGGCATCGCCGTGGACGCGCATGCCAGCGCACGCTCTGCCCTGCCCACACTAACGCGCGATTTCGACGGCGTGGTCGTCAGCGATATACGCATGCCCGACATGGACGGCCTGCAACTCTTCCAGCGCTTGCGGGACATAGACCCCGACATCCCCGTCATTCTGATCACCGGCCATGGCGACATCGCCACGGCCGTGCAATGCATGCGCGACGGCGCCTATGACTTCCTGGCCAAACCCTATGCCGCCGACAGGCTGATCACCGCCATCATGCACGCTGCGGAAAAGCGCCATCTCGTGCTGGAAAACCGCCGGCTGCGCGAAGCCGCGTTCGCCGTCCAGGCCGACGAGGTGCCTTTCATCGGCACGACGCCGGCCATGCAGCGCATCAAGCAAACGCTGCGGCATATCGCGGATGCCGACGTGGACGTACTGGTCGAAGGCGAGACCGGAACCGGCAAGGAAGTCGTTGCCACCGCCTTGCATCGCCTGAGCCGCCGCAGGCACCGCGCGCTGGTCGCGATCAACTGCGGCGCCCTGCCTGAAAGCGTCATCGAAAGCGAGCTCTTCGGCCACGAGCCCGGCGCCTTCACCGGCGCCCAAAAGAAGCGTATCGGCCGGATCGAGCATGCCAGCGGCGGTACGCTATTCCTGGACGAGATCGAAAGCATGCCGCTGGCGGTGCAGGTCAAGCTGCTGCGCGTGCTCGAATCTCGCCAGATCACTCCTCTGGGCAGCAACGAAGTGCGCAATCTGGACCTGCGCGTGGTCGCCGCCACCAAGGAAGACCTGGGCAGTCCAGCCATACGCGCCAAGTTTCGCGAAGACCTGTTCTACCGCCTCAATGTGGTCACCATCCGGATTCCGCCGCTGCGTGAACGCCGCGAGGACATTCCGCTGCTGTTCGCCCACTACCTCGGCCACGCATCGCGCCGCTTCCAGCGCGACATCCCGGAAATGCCGGCGTCCATCAAACAACATCTCATGACGCACGACTGGCCCGGCAACGTGCGTGAACTTGCGCATTTCGCCGAGCGGGTCGTGCTTGGCGTGTTGAATATCCCTGCCCCGCCAACCGCCGTGGCCCAAGACGCCGCGTCAAGCCTGCCGGAACGGATGGAGCGCTTCGAAGCGCAGCTCATCCGCGAGGCGCTCCAGGCGCACCAAGGCGACATCAAGGCCACCCTGGAGTCCCTGGGCATTCCGCGCAAGACCTTCTATGACAAGCTGCAGCGCCACGGCATAGACCGCCAGCAATACACGCAGCAGTAGGCCGTTCAGCGCCCAGATTGCCGGCAGTAAAACAAAACCCCTCGCAGGATATTCCTGCGAGGGGTTTTTCATTGGGATTGCGGCTGGTGGTATCGCGCGAGAGATCCCGAGCGCAATACATTCGGTCGCCACAAAGACAAAACCCCACAGGGGTTACCTGTGGGGTTCTGCGGAATAAAAGCTTGACGATGACCTACTTTCACAG
>NZ_JACUZY010000015.1:0-63495 GCF_014851605.1 Achromobacter sp. ACM02 | reverse complement strand
AAGAGCCACGTCGATCACTCCTGTCTCCTGCACGGGTACCGAGCAGGATAGTGTTCACGAGGTGGGTCAGAATTAGATGCAAATCAAACGTAAAAGTGGGTCAACTCTGCCTGCAAATCAACAGGCATAGGACTCGTCGTTGAGCTCCTGGCCGTACATAGTGAGCCGCGCTCGCGGATTGTGCTCCAGCAGGTATTCGCCGGCCACGGAAAGCATGCCGCCAGTGCCAGCGGTGGGGTCGTAAATCGTGCGCACCACAGCCTTGCCAGCGCTAAGCACGTCATCGTCCTCGATGAATAGCAGGTTGACCATCAAGCGGATGACTTCGCGCGGCGTGAAGTGTTCCCCGGCCGTCTCGTTGGAGATTTCGGCGAACTTGCGGATGAGCTCCTCGAACACCGCGCCCATGCTAGCGTTATCCACCGCCTCGGGGTGCAAGTCGATGTGCGCGAACTTCTCGGTGACGAGATAGAGCAAATTCGCTTTAGCGAGGCGCTCAACCTGGGTGTAAAAATCGAAGCGCTCGAAGATATCCCGCGCTGCCGGAGAAAAGGCCTGCACGTAGGTGTAGAGGTTCTGGCGGATGTGGTCCTGGTCGCCGAGCAGCTTCACAAGGTCCAACGGCGAGGTGTTGTAGAAGCTCTGACCAGCCTTGCGGAGCAAAAATGGGTCAGGGTTCAGCCCTGCCTTGGTCTTGGTATCGAGTTCGGCCAAAACCGCTGGCTTGGTGGCTTCCAGCACACAGTCCAGGCGCCGTAGGACGGTGAAGGGCAGGATGACCTTACCGTATTCGGACTGCTTGTAGTCTCCGCGCAGCAGGTCGGCAACAGACCAGATGAAGGAGGAGAGGGCTTGATGATTCATCGTGCTCATTCCAATTATTCTTTTTCGCGCCAACTTGGAAAACCCAAACGCAAAAAACGAACGGCCACCAAGGGTGGCCGTTGAATCGTTCTACTGGACGCTCGACGCTCCGCAAATCAGTCGCGCTATCGATGAGAAAAAACCCATAACTTTCTCAGTTTATGCGTCCAGCTTTCTCAGGTTATGCGTTCACCTACACTGCGCGATCAGGCGTCGATATTCCCCGCCGACAACGCATGCGTCTCGATGAAGTTGCGGCGCGGTTCGACGTCGTCGCCCATCAGCGTGGTGAAGACCTCGTCGGCCGCGATGGCGTCCTCGATCTGCACGCGCAACAAACGGCGCACCTTCGGGTCCATGGTGGTTTCCCACAGCTGTTCCGGGTTCATTTCACCCAGACCCTTGTAGCGCTGCTTGGAGATGCTGCGGTCGGCTTCGCTGCGCAGCCACTGCATGGCTTCGCGGAAATCGGACACGGTCTGTTCCTTGCGCTTGTCGCCTTCGCCGCGGGCGGCCAGCGAACGCGCGCCGACCTTGCCGGAGAAGCTCTTGGCGGCCTTGGACAGGACCGCGTAGTCCGAACCGTTGACGAAGTCCGCATCGATGATGCTCACGCGCACGTTGCCGTGGTGCATGCGCTGCACCGACAGACGATGGCGCTCGGTGGCTTCGTCGAACTCCGGCACGACTTCCACGCCGTTGCCGCTGACCGGGTCGCGCATGGCGTCGGCCAGGCGGCGGGCGGAATCGGCGGTGGACTCGGCCGATTCCAGGTTGATCTCCACGCCTTCGGCCATGGCCGACAGCGCGCCCACGTCGAATACGCGCGACAGGCGCGCGATCACGGCGTCGGCCGCGACGTACTGGCGGGCCAGGTCGTTGAGTTCGTCGCCGCGGATGATGTTGCCGCCCGAGATGATCTCGGCATCCTTCAGCGCCAGTTGCAACATGAACTGCGCTTCTTCCTGGTCGTCTTTCAGATAGCGTTCTTCGCGGCCGACCTTGACCTTGTACAGCGGCGGCTGGGCGATATACACGTAGCCGCGCTGCACCAGTTCAGGCATCTGGCGGTACAGCAGCGTCAGCAGCAGGGTGCGGATGTGCGCGCCGTCCACGTCCGCGTCGGTCATGATGATGAGGCGGTGGTAGCGCAGCTTGTCGACGTTGAAGTCAGGACCGATGCTGGTGCCCAGCGCGGTGATCAGCGTGGCGATCTGCTCGCTGGCGATCAGGCGGTCGAAACGCGCCTTCTCGACGTTCAGCACCTTGCCGCGCAACGGCAGGATGGCCTGGAACTTGCGATCGCGGCCTTGCTTGGCCGAGCCGCCTGCGGAGTCACCCTCGACGATGTACAGCTCGCACAGCGCGGGGTCCTTTTCCTGGCAGTCGGCCAGCTTGCCGGGCAGGCCTGCGCCTTCCAGCACGCTCTTGCGGCGCGTCATTTCGCGCGCCTTGCGCGCGGCTTCGCGGGCGCGGGCGGCTTCGACGATCTTGGCGCACAGCGCCTTGGCGTCGTTCGGGTGTTCCAGCAGCCAGGTTTCCAGCGTGCGCGCCACGGCTTCTTCAACCGCCGGACGCACTTCGCTGGAGACCAGCTTGTCCTTGGTCTGGCTGCTGAACTTGGGCTCGGGCACCTTCACCGACAGCACGCAGGCCAGGCCTTCGCGCATGTCGTCGCCGGACGTCTCGACCTTGGCCTTCTTGGCCAGTTCGTTGTCGGTGATGTACTTGTTGATGATGCGGGTCATCGCCGCGCGCAGGCCGGTCAGGTGCGAGCCGCCGTCGCGCTGCGGAATGTTGTTGGTGAAGCACAGCACGCTTTCGCTGTAGCTGTCGTTCCACTGCATCGCCACTTCGACGCCGACCGGCACGCCGCCTGCCGAGGACTCGGTGGTGACCGAGAACACGTTCGGGTGCAGCACGGTCTTGCTGCGATTGATGTATTCGACGAAGCCCTTCACGCCGCCGGAGAAGGCGAAGTTCTCTTCCTTGCCCTGGCGCTGGTCGATCAGGCGGATCTTCACGCCATTGTTCAGGAACGACAGTTCGCGCAGGCGCTTCGAGAGGATCTCGTAGTGGTACTCGATGTTGTTGAAGATGATCGGGTCGGCCAAAAAGCGCACTTCGGTGCCGCGCTTGTCGGTCGTGCCGGTCACGGCCAGGGGCGCGACGCGCTCGCCCTGGCGGAACTCCATCTGGTGCACTTCGCCGTTGCGGCGGATGGTCAGCCGCAGCCATTCGGACAGCGCGTTCACGCAAGACACGCCCACGCCGTGCAGGCCGCCGGACACCTTGTAGGAGTTCTGGTCGAACTTGCCGCCAGCGTGCAGTTCGGTCATGACGATTTCGGCCGCGCTGCGGTGGAATTCGTCATCCTTGTGGATGTCGGTGGGGATGCCGCGGCCGTTGTCGGTGACCGAGATCGAGTTGTCGGTGTGGATCGTGACGACGATATCGTCGCAGTAGCCGGCCAGGGCTTCGTCGATGGCGTTGTCGACGACTTCGAACACCATGTGGTGCAAGCCGGTGCCGTCGGATGTGTCGCCGATGTACATGCCGGGGCGTTTGCGCACGGCCTCCAGCCCCTTGAGCATCTTGATCGAGTCAGCGCCGTAGCCGCTGTTCTCGGGAGTGGTGTTCTGCTGATCTGACATGTCTGTATCGATAACGCTTTAAAGAACGGCCTGGCGGCCGGACCGCCCACGGGCCCTCGGGCCCGCAAGCGGCACAAACCCACGATGGGTGCGGATCAAATCCGCATGGGCATGACGACGTACTTGAACTGGTCGTCTTCGGGCAGGGTGATGAGCGCCGACGCGTTGGCATCGGGCATGACCGACCACTGGATGTTGTCCACCTTGACGTTGGACAGCACGTCGAGCAGGTAGCCGACGTTGAAGCCCACATCGAGGGCTTCATGGCCGTAGTCGATGTCGATTTCTTCCTGCGCCTCTTCCTGCTCGGCGTTGGAGGACGAGATCTTCATCTGGTTCTGCGCCAGTTGCAGGCGCACGCCCTTGAACTTGTCGGTGGTCAGGATGGCGGCGCGCTGCAGGCTGCCCTGGAGGGCTTCGCGGCCGACCAGGAAATGGCGCGTGTAGTTCGTCGGGATCACGCGCGTGAAGTCCGGGAACTTGCCTTCCACCAGCTTGGAGACGAGCTCCACGTCGCCGAAGCGGAAGCGGATCTGGCCCGGCGCCACGTCGATCGAAACCGGCTCGTCGGAGTCTTCCAGCAGGCGCTGCATTTCCAGCACGGTCTTGCGCGGCACGATCACTTCGTGGCGTTCGCTGATGCCGTCGGCTTCCGTCGAGCAGTGCGCCAGGCGGTGGCCATCGGTGGCGACCGCACGCACGCGGCCCGGTTCAAACACCAGCAGCATGCCGTTCAGGTAGTAGCGGATGTCCTGTTGCGCCATGGCGAAGTGCACCATGTTGAACAGGTGGCGCAGCGTGCGCTGCGGCATGGTCAGCGACACGTCCCACTGCTCGGGCTGAGCCACGGTGGGGAATTCGCTGGCGGCCAGCGTCTGCAGGGCGAAGCGGCTCTTGGCCGACTGCACCGACAGCTTGTTGCTGGCCAGCGCCAGGCGCACGTCGCCGGTGTCCGGCAGGGCCTTCAGGATATCCAGCAGCTTGCGCGCCGCGACCGTGGTGGATTCGTTGTCTTGACCCACGCCGAAGTCGGCATGGGTGGTGATCTGTACTTCCAGGTCGGTCGCAATGAAGGCAACCTTGTTGCCTTCCTTGCGCATCAGGATGTTCGCCAGGATGGGCAGGGTATGGCGTCTTTCGACGATGCCCGCCACAGTCGACAGCGGTTTCAGCAATGCATCGCGTGTGGTTTGTACGAGTTGCATGTTCATCCTTTTAGAGTTTGTTCCAACACGTGCAGGGTATGGTTGAGCTCCGCTTGCTTGGCGCGGGCGTCGGAAATCTTGCGTACGGCATGCAGCACGGTGGTGTGATCACGGCCACCGAACAGATCGCCGATTTCCGGCAGGCTTTTCTGGGTCAGCTCCTTCGCCAGGTACATCGCGACCTGGCGCGGCAAAGCGATATTGGCGGGCCGGCGTTTCGAGTACATGTCGGCCACTTTGATCTTGTAGAAATCCGCCACCGTCTTCTGGATGTTCTCCACGGTGATCTGGCCGTTGGACACGGACAGCAGGTCCTTCAGGGCTTCCTTGCAGACATCCACCGTCAGCACGTCGCGGCCGTGGAAGCGCGCATAGGCCAGCACCTTGCGCAGCGCGCCTTCCAGTTCGCGCACGTTGCTGCGCAGATGCTTGGCGATGAAGAACGCCACTTCCTCGGGCATGGGCACGCCTTCGGATTCCGCCTTGCGCAACAGGATCGCCACGCGCATTTCCAGTTCCGGCGGCTCGATGGCCACCGTCAGGCCGGAGTCGAAGCGCGAGATCAGGCGGCTGTCGATGCCCGACAGTTCCTTCGGATAGGTATCGCTGGTGATGATGATCTGCTTGCGCTGAGCCACCATCGCTTCGAACGCGTAGAAGAATTCTTCCTGCGTGCGGTTCTTGCCGGAGAAGAACTGGATATCGTCGATCAGCAGCAGGTCGAGCGAATGGTAATAACGCTTGAAGTCGTCGAACGCCTTGCGCTGGTAGGCCTTCACCACGTCCGACACGTATTGGTCGGCATGCACATAGCGCACGCGCACACCGGTCCCCGCCGCCACCATCGCATTGCCGATGGCGTGGATCAGGTGGGTCTTGCCCAGGCCCACGCCGCCGTACAGGAACAGCGGGTTGTAGGACGTGCCAGGGTTCTCGGCGACCTGCAACGCAGCGGCGCGCGCGAGCTGGTTCGCCTTACCCGTCACAAAGTTCTCGAACGTCAGATCGGTGTTCAGGCGCGAACGCTCGTACACGATGCTTGCCGCGTCCGCGTTCACCGCTTGCGCGGCCTGCGCGGCCGCCGTGGTCGCCGGGGCTGCGGGTGCAGGCGTTACCGGGGCCATCGGTGGCGGCGCGCCGCCTGAAGGGGAAGCAGCGGACGGATACGCGGGCGCCGCGGGTGCGGCGCGTACGGGCGCGACCGGCATGCGCGGCGTGGCGCCTTGCGTCGGCAACTCGAACAGCACCTGCACCGGACGCTCGAACCACTCCGCGGCCAACGCTTCGATCTGGTGGGAAAAGTTCTTCCGTACCCAATCCAGTTTGAACCGGTTGGGAGCGGCAACGCGCAGCACCGCCTGCGTTTCGTCGTACGCAAGCGGGACCAGCGGTCGTATCCACGCGCTGATTTGTTGGGGGGGGAGTTCCTGCTCAAGACGACTGACGCAGGTCTGCCAGAATTCTTTCATGTCGCTCTTATTCAAACCTCGATTCTACCTTGCCTGGGCTGGGGTTATCCACAGGGTAGGGCATAAGCGTCCGTGCGGCGCAGTCTTAACTGTTTGACAAGACAGGGAAAACTTGCTGAAATGGTGGGCTTTTCCGAATTCTGTCTGTCAGAAGGTTCCACAGAGAGCTTAGCCGCGCTTTGTTGGCAGTGGTGTCTAACGATGCCTACCGCCCACGCAACTGCCTGGTTTTGCTTCTAATAGGTCGCCCGGGGTTTCCCGGTCAGAGCCCCGTCTACGAGCTGTTTTTTTGCACCTGTTGCAAAAATGCTCATTAGATACCCGCTTCCTGAATGCGCGACCAGGAACCCTTCCGGGCAGGTCCCTTCTGACTTTTGTTCTTTTTGTGGATCGTCCATGAAACGTACCTACCAACCTTCCGTTACCCGTCGCAAGCGCACCCATGGTTTCCGCGTGCGCATGAAAACCCGCGCTGGCCGCGCCATCCTGAATGCCCGCCGCGCCAAGGGCCGCAAGCGTCTGGCCGTCTAAGTCCTGTTTTTCCGGCTTGTCCGGAAAAACCTGACGCCTGATTTTGCAGTCCATGCCGCGCTCCACGCTTCCGCCGGAGGCGCGGCTGCATCGCCCCTCCGAGTTCGCCGCCGCCCTCAAAGGCCGGCGTCTTGCCCGAGGGGCGTTCTTCATTGTGAGCGCGGCTCCCAATGATCTGCCTCCCGGCCAGGACACCTGTGCGCGTCTCGGCCTGGTGATCGCCAAGCGGTTCGCCGCCCACGCCAGTACGCGCAACGCCATCAAGCGGGTCATCCGCGAGGCGTTCCGCCATCGGCGCCTGGGACTGCCGGCCAAAGATTACGTCGTGCGCCTGCATAGCAAGGTTGCGCCCGCCACGCTTACCGCGCTGAAACGCGCGGCAAGAGCCGAAGTGGACGCTCACTTTGAGCGGATAGCGCGATGATCAAGGCTTTACTCATTGCCCCGATCCGGTTCTACAGGTTTTTCCTGAGCCCCTGGATCGGCAGGCAGTGCCGCTTTACCCCGACCTGCTCGGCGTATGCGATCGAAGCGATCGAGCGCCACGGCGCCTGGCGCGGCTTCTGGCTGGCAGTCCGGCGCATCGGCCGCTGCCACCCTTGGTCGCCGGGCGGATTGGACCCGGTTCCGCCCTCCAAGGGAACCAATGGCCCCTCGTGCTGTTCCCACAGCCACCGCACCGAGCATGATTGACGCTAAACTGGCGGGCTTTGCTGGCCCGTATTCACCTCAGTAGGCACCATGGATATCCGACGAACCGTCCTCTGGATGATTTTTTCCTTCTCGCTGTTGCTCCTATGGAACAACTGGCAGATCCATAACGGCAAGCCGTCGCTGTTCGGCCCCACGCCTGCCGCCACCACGAGCGAGCCGCAGGCCTCTGCCAACAACGCAACGCCTTCGGTGCCCAGCACGCCCGCCCCCGCGGCTGCCGCTGCGTCCGCCGTGCCCGGCGCCGCCGCGCCTGCTGCCGCGCGCTCGGAAGAAGTCGTCATCACGACCGACGTGCTGCGCCTGACGTTCGACACCATGGGCGCCCAGCTGGTGCGCGCCGAACTGCTGAAGTACCCGGCCACCGGCCAGCCCGACAAGCCCACGGTGCTGCTGGACCGCGCCGCTGGCCTGAACTACGTGGTGCAGACCGGCGTGGTCGGCGCCCCCAACGGCCAAAGCTTCCCCACGCACCAGACGCCTTTCCGCGTCGTGTCCTCGGAACGCCAGCTGACCGGCGACAACCTGGTGGTCGCCTTCGAGGGCGAATCCGGCGGCGTGAAGGTCACCAAGACGTTCACCCTGCACCGCGGCCGCTATGACATCGACGTGCGCCACGACCTGGCCAACGTCAGCGCCGGCCCCGTGTCGCCCGCCCTGTACCTGCAGCTCGAACGCGACGGCAACGACCCCGCCGACACGTCCAGCTTCTATCACACCTTCACCGGTTTCGCCGTCTACTCGGAACAGGACAAGTTCCAGAAGATCACCTTCAGCGACATCGAAAAGAAGAAGGCCAGCTACATCAAGCAATCGGACAACGGCTGGATCGCCGTGGTCCAGCACTACTTCGCCACCGCCTGGGTGCCCCCGCAGGGCAAGCCGCGCACCAACGAACTGCTGGAAGTGCAGAAGAACCTGTACGCCGCCCGCAGCATCGAGGCAGTGGGCGAGATCGCCCCAGGCGCCGCCACGCGCGTCGATTCGCACCTGTGGGTCGGTCCGCAAGACCAGAAGGCCATGGCCGCCCTGGCCCCCGGCCTGGAACTGGTGGTCGACTATGGCTGGCTGACCATCATCGCCAAGCCGCTGTTCAAGCTGATGACCTGGCTGCATTCCATCCTGGGCAACTGGGGCTGGACGATCGTGGCGCTGACCGTGCTGATCAAGGCCGTGTTCTACCCCCTGGCCGCCGCCAGCTACCGCTCCATGGCCCGCATGAAGCAGGTGGCTCCGCGCCTGCAGGCCCTGAAGGAAAAGTACGGCGACGACAAGCAGAAACTCAATGCGGCCATGATGGAGATGTACCGCACCGAAAAGATCAACCCGCTGGGCGGCTGCTTGCCCATGCTGGTGCAGATCCCGGTGTTCATCTCGCTGTACTGGGTGCTGCTGGCCAGCGTGGAAATGCGCGGCGCGCCGTGGATCCTGTGGGTGCACGACCTGTCGATCCGCGACCCGTACTTCATTCTGCCCGCCATCATGATGGCCACTATGTTCCTGCAGATCAAACTGAACCCGACGCCCCCGGACCCCGTCCAAGCCAAGGTCATGATGATCATGCCGCTGGTGTTCGGCGGGATGATGTTCTTCTTCCCGGCCGGCCTGGTGCTCTACTGGTGCGTCAACAACACCCTGTCGATCGCCCAGCAGTGGTCCATCACCCGCGCCATGCAGCGCAAGACGGAAGCCGCAGCCAACCGCTGATATCTGCTCCCGCGCAAGAAACCGGTCCCATGCGGACCGGTTTTTTTTCGCCTGACGGCCGCCACCGATGCCGATTCCTGATTTTCTTGATAGTTATTCTTTATCAAGTTTTATAGATCAATCAACTTCACACGGTAAGGCAAGACCCCTATGATGTGTCGGAGATAGCCCCAGGCCGGCAATGCCGGGCTATCCCAGACACGGCGCGGGCCCCTCTGCGGCCCCCGCATTCCAGGCATTTCATAGGGAGTGTGCTATGACCGACAAGAAGACGCATCTGACCACCGCCGCTGGCGCGCCGGTGGCCGACAACAACAACACGCTGACTGCCGGCCCGCGCGGCCCGGCGCTGTTGGAAGACTTCTGGCTGATTGAAAAGCTCGCCCACTTCGACCGCGAACGCATCCCCGAACGCGTGGTGCACGCCAAGGGTTCGGGCGCCTATGGCACCCTCACTGTCACCCACGACATCTCGCGCTACACCCGCGCCAACCTCTTTTCCCAGGTCGGCAAGCAAACCCCGCTGTTCCTGCGTTTCTCGACCGTGGCCGGCGAGCGCGGCGCGGCTGACGCCGAACGCGACGTGCGCGGTTTCGCCATCAAGTTCTACACCGAGGAAGGCAACTGGGACCTGGTCGGCAACAACACGCCGGTCTTCTTCATCCGTGATCCGCTGAAATTCCCGGACTTCATCCACACCCAGAAGCGCGACCCCAAGACCAACCTGCGCAGCGCCACCGCCGCCTGGGACTTCTGGTCGCTCAATCCCGAATCGCTACACCAGGTCACCACCCTGATGAGCGATCGCGGCATTCCCGCCAACCTGCGCCAGCAGCACGGCTTCGGTTCGCACACGTTCAGTTTCATCAACAAGGACGGCGAGCGCTTCTATGTGAAATTCCACTTCAAGTCGCAGCAAGGCATCGCCTGTCTGAGCGACGAGGAAGCGGCGCAAGTGGTCGCCCATGACCGCGAAAGCTCGCAGCGCGACCTGTTCGAGAACATCGAAAAGGGCAACTTCCCGAAGTGGACGCTGAAGGTGCAGATCATGCCCGAGGCCGAAGCCGCGACTTACCATATCAACCCCTTCGACCTGACCAAGGTCTGGCCGCATGGCGACTATCCGCTGATCGAAGTCGGCGTGCTGGAGCTGAACAAGAACCCCGAGAACTACTTTGCCGAGGTCGAGCAGGCCGCCTTCACCCCGGCCAACGTGGTCCCCGGTATCGGATTCTCGCCGGACAAGATGCTGCAAGGCCGGCTGTTCTCCTACGGCGACACGCACCGCTATCGCCTGGGCATCAACCACCACCAGATCCCGGTGAACGCGCCGCGCTGCCCGTTTCACAGCTTCCACCGCGACGGCGCCGGCCGTGTCGACGGCAACGTCGGGGCGACGCTGAACTACGAGCCCAACAGCGCGGGCGAGTGGAAGGAAACCCCGTCGGCAGGCGAGCCGCCGCTGGCGCTGGACGGCCAGGCGGCAGCGCGCTGGAATCACCGCGTGGACGATGACTACTACTCGCAGCCGGGCGCCTTGTTCCGCCTGATGACGCCTGCACAGCAGGAGTTGCTGTTCGGCAACATCGGCCGCCACATGGCCGGCGTCCCGGAAGAAATCCAGCGCCGCCAGCTGGAACACTTCCGCAAAGCCGATCCCGCCTACGCCGCAGGCGTGGCCAAGGCGCTGGGACTGAAGCTGTAATCCGCGACGCGCCTATGCGCAAGGCGGCCCCGAGGGGCCGCCTTTTTTTGGCTGCTGCGCGGCTCTGCGCCGAGACAATCAGCGCTGCATGCCCCAGCGCCTGACCGTGAAACGCTCCACGGTGTCGAACACCAGGTTTTCCACAAGCAGGCCGATGATCACCACCGCCGCCAACCCCGCGAACACGCGGTCTGTGTATAACTCGTTGCGGTTCTGAAAGATGTACCAGCCCAGGCCGCCCTTGCCGCTGGACGCGCCGAACACCAGTTCCGCAGCGATCAATGTGCGCCACGCAAAGGCCCAGCCTATCCTCAGCCCGGCCAGGATGGCGGGCAGGGCGGCAGGCACCAGAATCTGCAACACGTAGCGCAGACCGCTCAATCCATAGTTGCGGCCCGCCATGCGCAAGGTATCCGATACCCCCAGAAAACCCGCGTACATGTTCAGCGCCAGCGCCCACAACACCGAATGGATCAGAACGAACACCAGGCTGCCTTCGCCCAGGCCGAACCACAGCAGCGCCAGCGGCAGCAGCGCAATCGCCGGCAGGGGATTGAACATGGCCGTCAAGGTGGACAGCAGATCGCGACCGAAACGCGTCGACACCGCCAGCGTGGTCAGCACAAAGGCCAGCAGCACGCCCGCCGCATATCCCTGCGCCAGCACGCGCAACGATTGCCCGGCGCGTGCCAGCAGTTCGCCGCCTGCGATGCCCTGCACGAAGGCGACCGCCGTCTGCGATGCGCTGGGCAGCAGCAGATCATTGTCGGTGTAGCGCGCCGCCAGCTCCCAGATGCCGGCCAATAGCGCCAGGATCGCCAGCTTGCGCAGGCTGGCGTGCTGCCACAGGCGTTCATGCCAGGGCAGGGGCGCTTCGCCCGCTTGCGCGGGCAAGGGCGGCAGCTCGTACTCCACTTCGGGACGGATGGGCACGGCGCCTGCGTATGCGTTGTTCATGCGGAAGTCCTTCAGGCCGCGGCCCGTTCAGCGGCAAGTTCAGCGGACTTTTCCGCAGGCGCCACATCGAACAGCAGATCATGGACGCGCCTGGCCGCAGACTGGAACGCAGCCGAGCCCTGGCTATGCAGCCCGTAGGCATGGGCGTTCAGTTCCGCGCGCACGCGGCCCGGATGCGGCGACAGCAGCAGCACGCGGCTGCCCAGCACCAATGCCTCTTCGATGGAATGGGTGACGAACAGCAGCGTGAAACGCACGTCTTCCCACAGCGCCAGCAATTCTTCCTGCATGCGCCGCCGCGTCAACGCGTCCAGTGCCGCGAAGGGCTCGTCCATCAAAAGCACACGCGGCTGCATCGCCAGGGCGCGCGCAATGGCCACGCGCTGCTTCATGCCACCGGACAACGTATGCGGATAGGCATCGGCGAACGCGGACAACCCCACCTTGTCCAGGTAGTGCATGGCGCGCTCGTCGGCCTCGCGCCGGTTGAGCTTGCGTGAAGCCACCAGCGGAAACGCCACGTTCTGCCGCAACGTCTTCCATGGCGGCAGCTGGTCGAATTCCTGGAACACCACGATGCGGTCCGGCCCCGGGCCGCGCACGGCATTGCCATCGATGGCAATGCGGCCTTCGGTCGGTTCGATGAAGCCCGCAATTGCCTTAAGCAGCGTGGATTTGCCGCAACCGGACGCGCCCAGCAGGATGAAACGCTCTGCTTCGTGCACGTCGAAACTGACCTGATGCGTGGCGCGCACGCGCCTTTCGCGCGTCTTGTATTCGATCGACACCTTATCCACAGCCAGCAAAGGCGTGGCCTTTTCGGTGTTATCCACAGGGGAGGCAGCGCTCAATCCCATCTCAACTGCCTTGGGCCGTGACGGGGTCGTCAAAGAAATAATCGCGCCAACTGGCCGGCGCATTCTTGATCGCGCCCACCTTGTGCATGAACTCGGCCAGCGCATAGGTATTCTGCGGTTCCAGCTTGAACTGCACGTCGGGGTTCTTGATCACTTTGATCAGGAAATCGCGGTCCAGCTTTGCGCCGGTAACGCGCAGATAAGTATCCGCGGCCTTTTCCGGGTTGGCGCTGGCGAACTGCGCCGCTTCCTTCAGCGCGGCCTGGAATGCCTTGTAGGTCTTGGGATTTTCCTTGCGGAATTTCTCGGTCGCAAACAACACCGTGGACGAACTGGGCCCGCCCAGCACGTCATAGGAATTGAGCACGATGCGCGCCTTGGGATTCTCGGCCAGCTCCTGCTCCTGGAAGGGCGGGTTGCCGAAATGTCCCGTGATTTCCGTGCCGCCCGCGATGATGGCGGCGGCCGCGTCCGGATGCGGCAGGGCGACGGAAATCTTGTCCAGCTTGTTGAACTGCGCGTCGCCCCACAGTTTGGCCGACGCCAGCTGCAACACGCGAGACTGCACCGACACGCCCACCGCCGGCACCGCGATGCGGTCCTTGTCGGTGAAGTCCGCAATCGTCTTCACGTTGGGATTGTTGCTGACCAGGTAATAGGGAAAATTGCCCAGCGAAGCCACGCCCTTCACGTTCTGCTTGCCGCGCGTGCGGTCCCAGATCGTCAACAGCGGCCCCACGCCTGCCCCCGCGATATCCACAGCCCCGGACAACAGCGCATCGTTCACGGCCGAACCGCCCGACAGCTTGGCCCACTCGACCGAGATATCCACACCATCGGCCTTGCCGTGCTTTTCGATCAGTTGCTGATCGCGCGCCACGTTCAACAGCAGATACACGATGCCGTACTGCTCGGCGATGCGGATGCGGCCCTCCGCCATGGCCGGCGTCGGCGAAGCCAGCGCCAGCACGGCAAGTATCAACGCCAGGCCCGCGCCGGTGGCGGCCTGGACCAAACGATCACGTACAGCGGAGGAAAAACCCATGGCGGACCCTGTGGATAAATGGTTTTGCGCGAAATTAAGGGGCGCGCGACGTCAGAACGGCACGTCGCCTTCGATCGTCGTGCGGTACAGCTTGCGGCGCAGGTGATCCGGCGTACCGCCGGCCAGATGGATCAACGAGCGGTTGTCCCAGAACACCAGATCATGCGGCTGCCATTGGTGGCGGTAGATGTGTTCGGGCCGGATGCTGTGGGCAAACAGTTCGTCCAGGATCTGGCGGCTCTCGTCTTCGGGCAGGCCCTCGATGCGGGTGGTGAAGCCTTCGCTCACGAACAGCGCGCGGCGGCCCGTCTCCGGATGCGTGCGCACGACCGGATGCACCACTTCCTGCACCTGCGCCACCTGTTGCGCGCTGAGATTGGGACGCCACGAGCCTTCCTTCTGCAGCTGGCCGTACTTGGCCAGGTAGGAATGCACGGCACGCTTGCCTTCGATGGCGTCTCGCAATGCGGCGGGCAGAGTGTCGTACGCCACGTGCATGTCGGCGAATAGCGTGTCGCCGCCTTGCGTGGGCAGCTCCTGCGCGTGCAGCAGCGACCCCAGGCTGGGCAATTCCTTGTACGAGATATCCGAATGCCAATACTTGCCGGCATCACCCAGCCCTATCGGCTTGCCGTCTTCAACGATGTTGGAAACGATGAGGATCTCGGGATGCCCGGCCAGATGGAACTGATGCAGCACGTGGATCATCAGACGGCCAAAGCGGCGGCTGAAATCGATGTGCTGCTGCGGCGTGATGCGCTGATCGCGGAACACCAGCAGGTGATGGTCCAGATGGGCGCGATGCACCTGCGCGAAATCGGCCGGGGTCAGCTCGCGCGACAGGTCGATACCGATGATTTCCGCGCCGGTCACGGCTGCCAGCGGGCGGATCGAAAAGGCTTGCGCAGCGGGTTCGGCATACACCTCGGACCGGCGCAGCGCGTTGCTCTGGGACATGGATCGCTCCTTGCGCGAATGCCGGCCAGGCCGGCTCAGGAACGGTCCATTATGAAAACGCGCAACCCCTACGCAAACGAATTATTCGGCCTTTGTTCAAGCCTGCGCGTCATATGGCGCGCCATCGCGTTGTGGCTATAAGCTTATTCGCGCGAGAGGAACTTGCCGCGCACGGAGCCGATGTGCTGCTCCATCTTGCGCACCGCGGCCTTTTTATCGCCACGCTCGACCATCTTGTACAGGTCTTCCAGTTCGGCCACGTTGGGCTTTTCCGCCTTGCCCGCAGGCGGGCGGAACCACAGGCGCATGGAACGGTCCAGCAGGCTGCCGGCAAACTCCGCAAGGATGTCATTGCGGGCGGCTTCGTACAGCGTCTGGTGGAACCTGCGGTCGATCTCCATGCTGCCCAACCGGTCCTGGCGTTCATGGCATTCCCAGCCAGCCGCCACCAACGCTTGCAGGCGTTCCAGCAGCGCCGGGGTGGCATTGTCCACCGCCAGGCCTGTCAGATGCGGTTCGACCAGCAGGCGCGCGGCGATCAGCTCCAGGAAGCTGTCTATGGTTTCCGCTTTGACGAGGATGCCCTTGCGCGGCAGGATGTCCACCAGCCCCTCGCGGTCCAGCCGGTGTATGGCCAGATGGATGGGGCTGCGGCCCAGCGACAGCTGTTCGCTCAGTTGTGCGACATTGATCTGGTCCCCGGCGCGCAGCTCCTGCGTGAGGATCATGCGCTTGATCGCGAGATACGCCTGTTCGCCGAGCGAAGCCGCCGGCGCGGTGTCTTCCTGCTGTCGCTTGGGGGTAGGGGTTTTGGGCATGCGGTGATGGTTGCTGACCACGCGCCGCAACCGGCGCAGACCGCTGCGATTATAGCGACCGGTGCGGGCGGGCCAGCGTTTCCTCAGTCGATGCGCACGTTGCCGTCCTTGATGGCCTGTCCGTACTTGGCGGATTCGGCTTTCATGTATGCCGCGAACGCATCTGGCGTGGAGGCTGCAGCCACCATGCCCTGCTGCGCCAGGATCTGGCGCACGTCGGCATCCTGCAGCGCTTCGGAGTACATCTGGTTCAGACGCTGCACGCGATCGGCGGGCACGCCCGTGCGCGTGAGCAGCCCCATCCAGGTTTGCGATTCGAAGCCCGGCAGGCCGGCCTCGGCAAAGGTCGGCACATCGGGCAGCGCTGGCGTGCGCGCGCTTCCAGCCACTGCCAGGGCGCGCAGCTTGCCCGCCTGGATATGCGGCGCAACCACGCCCACGTCCCCGAGCGTCGCATCCACTTCGCCGCTCAGTACCGCCATGGTCGCTGGCGCCGCGCCCTTGTACGGCACGTGCATCATGCCCACGCCGGCCTGTTTTTTCAGCATCTCGAATCCCAGATGGCCTGATGAGCCATTGCCGAACGAAGAGAAGGTCGCCTTGTCGCCCTGGTCCTTGGCCCAGGCCAGGAACGCCTTGAGATCGCCAGCCGGCACCTTGGGTCCGACCACCAACACATGCGGGTTGGACGCCAGCTGCGTGACCGGCTGGAAGTCCTTCACGCTGTCATAGGGCAGCTGGTTCAACAGATAGGGATTGATGACGAAGCTTGCTGCGATCAGCAGGACCGTGTTGCCGTCAGCCGGCTTGCCCAGCAAGGTCTGTGCGCCGATCACGGTACTGCCGCCGGGACGGTTTTCGACGATGATGTTGGCTCCGGTGTTCTTCGCAATGGCCTTGGTCAGCGCCCGCGCCAGCGCGTCGGAGGAGCCGCCTGCGGTATACGGCACGATCAGCGTCATGGGCTGCGACGGGAACGTGTCGGCGGCGGCGCTCATGCTCGCCAGCGCCAGCGCGGCGGCCAATACGGTTTTCTTCATAATGTTTACCCCTTGATTTGTCATTGGTGCCGCACGGCAGGCGGCTTATTCCGCGTAGCGCAGGCCTGCGCGCACGACGTTGCGCAGTGAACCTATGCCGTCCACCCAACACTCCACGACGTCGCCATCACGCAGGAACAAGGGAGGCTGGCGGGCCGCTCCTATCCCTTCAGGCGTGCCGGTGAGGATGACGTCGCCGGGCAGCAAGGTCAGTCCCTGCGACAGCTCCGCGATCACGCGCGCCACGCTGAAGATCTGATTGCGGGTATGGCCAGCCTGCATGCGCACACCATTGACCTCGCAGCTCAGGGCGAGATTCTGCGGATCGTCGATCTCATCGGCGGTGACCAGGACCGGCCCCATCGGGCAGGTCGCGTCCAGGCTCTTGCCCTTGAACCATTGCGCGCCGTGCGCACGCTGCAGATCGCGTGCACTGAGGTCATTGGCCACCGTGTAGCCGAACACATGTTCCAGGGCATCCTCCTCAGCGATATCGCGTCCTTCCTTGCCGATCACCACGGCCAGCTCGACCTCCCAATCCAGCTTGGACGTATAGGCTTCATGCAACGGCACGCTGTCTTGCGGTCCGGCGACGGTAGTCGGCAGCTTGCTGAAGAAAGTGGGGCGTTCAGGCAGCTCGACCTCTTGGCCTTCGCGCTTGCCTTTGCTTTCGTCGTAGTGTTTCAGGTAATTCCAGCCGACGCAGAACACATTGCGTTGCGGGACGATGGGTGCGAGCAGGCGTACCGAATCCAGTGCCACAGCCGCGCCGCTGGCGTGCGCGACCTGGCTCAACAGCGTCTGTACGTCGGCCACGCCCTGAAAGGGCGTGATAGCTTGGCCGTCCAGCCGGCCCAATACCGGGCCGGATTCGCTGGCATAGCGAACGATTTTCATGGTGTCAGTCCGCAAGACGGGCCTGGCCCTGGATTTCCACCAGGATCTCAGGCTTGGCCAGGGCGGATACCTGCACCAGCGCGCAGGCGGGGAAATCGCCGCTGAAGAATTCGCGACGCGCCTTCCACACTTGCTGGTTGTCGGCCATGTTGGTCAGGAAGATCGTCAGCGTGACCATGTCGTCGATCTGGCCGCCCGCCGCTTCCAGGAGATGCTTCATCTTCGCAAAGATGACCTGGGCTTGTTCGTAGGCATTCGCGCCCTGGATGGTGCTCCCGTCGTTGGCGCGGGCGGTCAGTCCCGACAGGTAGACCGAGTCTTTCACGCGCAGGCAGTTGGACCACAGGCCGGGCTCGGCTTCGGCGACGTGGGGGCTGGTAATGCGGACTTTCTGGACCATGGGATTTCCTGTTCGAAGTTGGGTTGGAATTGCCGGTTAAAAATAACAGTGATATTTCACAGTTATATCAATGCTAGGCTGGCATGCCGGCGTCAGTCAAGGCCGTGCCGGCCTCGCAGGCATACGCATTTACCCTGGGAACGAGCGAATTTCACTGACCAATCGCGCTGCCAAGCCTGTGGATAAGTCTTGGGATAAGCCTGGTGGCAAGCCAGGGAAAAGCGGTGGATTGTCGGGGGATATCCCGGTGGATAGGCGGTGAATAGCAGGTGGACAGCCTGTGTACAACCTTGGCCGGCCATGAAAAAAGGCGCGGTCCGTAGGGAGTCCGCGCCTTTTAAATCAAAGACTTGCGTGGATCAGGACTTCGGCAGAAAAGCCTGAACCAGTTTTACCCAATATGTTGCGCCCACCGGCAGCAAGGCGTCGTTGAAGTCGTAATTCGGGTTGTGCAACTGGCACGGACCCATGCCGTGATAGGTCTCCATGCGATGGTCGCCGTCGCCGTTGCCGAGGAACAGGTAGGTCCCAGGCACCGCTTCCAGGAAGAAGGAAAAGTCCTCCGCCCCCATGAAGGGCGGCATCTCGCGCTGCACGTTTTCGGCGCCGAACGCGTCTTCGGCGACTTGGGCGGCAAAGGCGGTTTCCTTTTCCCAATTCACCAGCGGGGGATATGCGCGCACGAAATCCAGTTCGCCCGTGCCGCCGTAGACCTGCGGCAAGGTGGTCGCGATGCGGCGCATGTCCGCCTCGATCTTGTCCAGGGTCTCCACCGAATAGGTGCGCACGGTGCCGCGCAGCACGGCTTCGCCGGGAATCACGTTGTAGGCGTCGCCCGCGTGGATCTGCGTGATCGAAAGCACGGCCTGCTCCAGCGGATTCTTGCTGCGCGAGATCACCGTCTGCAGGGCATGCACCATGTCGGCCGCGACAATGATGGGGTCCACCGATGCATGCGGCTGCGCCGCGTGGCCGCCCACGCCCTTGATGACGATGTCCCAGCGGTTGCTGGAGGCCATGGTCGGGCCCGCCCGAAAACCGAACTGGTTGACCGGCATGCCGGGCATGTTGTGAATGCCGAACACCGCGTCGCAAGGGAATTTGTCGAACAGGCCGTCCTGCATCATGGCGCGCGCGCCGGCGTTGCCGCCTTCCTCGGCCGGCTGGAAGATAAACACCACCGTGCCATCGAAATCGCGGTGTGTGGACAAGTATTGCGCCGCCCCCAGCAGCATGGTCGTGTGTCCGTCGTGGCCGCAGCCGTGCATGCGTCCGCTGATGGTGGACTTGTGCGCAAAGCGGTTGTGCTCGGGCATGGGCAGCGCGTCCATGTCGGCGCGCAAACCTATGGTTTTCTTGCCGTTGCCGCCGCGCAAAATACCCACCACGCCGGTTTTCCCCAGCCCCGTGTGGACTTCCAGGCCCCAGCCGCGCAAACGCTCCGCGACCAGCGCGGACGTGCGCGTTTCCTGGAAAGCAAGTTCCGGATGGGCGTGGATATCCCGCCGCAGCGCGGTGAGGTCGCCGTGGGCGCGTTCGATTTCGTCTATGGTTTTCATGGCTGTGGATAAGGCGTAAGAGTTGAATTCACGTATCGTTCAGATGGCAGGCGCTGAACTGACCCGGGGCGACTTCACGCAGCAACGGCCGTTCTGCTTTGCAGCGCGGCATCGCATGCGGGCAACGCGGGTGGAAGGCGCAGCCCGTCGGCGGGTCCAGGGGCGACGGCAGTTCGCCCTTGATGGGCTGGTAGGTGCGTCGCCCCGGCTGCAGCGTCGGCAGTTCCTTCAGCAAGGCCTGCGTGTACGGATGGTTGGCCCGCTGAAAGACCGTGTCGGTAGGCGCCAGCTCCACCACGCGGCCCAGATACATGATGGCCACGCGGTCCGAGATGTGGCTGACCACGCTGAGGTTGTGGCTGATGAAAAGATAGGTCAGGTCCAGGTCCGCACGCAACCGTTCGAACAGATTAAGCACCTGGGCCTGGATCGACACGTCCAGCGCGGCGACCGCCTCGTCGCAAACTATGACCGAAGGCTTGAGCGCGAGCGCCCGCGCAATTCCTACGCGCTGCCTCTGGCCGCCAGAGAATTGATGGGGATAACGCTGTGCAAAAGCCGGATCCAGCCCCACCTGGCGCATCAGCCCGGCGACGTACTCGGCTTTGTCGCGCGCGCGGACCAGGCCGTGCGCCACGGGCGCCTCGCCGATGATCTCGCGCACGCGCATACGCGGGTTCAGCGAGGCATAGGGATCCTGGAAGATCATCTGCACGCCCAGCTCATAGGCACGCCGTTCCGGGCCCGCCATGGCCTTCACGGCGCGGCCCTTGTAGCTGACTTCGCCCGCCGTCGGCGGCAGGATGCCTGACACGATACGGCCCAGCGTGGATTTTCCACAGCCGGATTCGCCCACGATGCCTATCACTTCGCCCGGCCGCACATCCAGGTCCACACCCGCCACTGCATGCACGACCTGCGTCTTCAAACCGGCGCCCAGCAGGTTGGCGATTCGGCCGGCCAGGTCCACGGGCTGCACGAAGCGCAGCTCGACCTCGCGCAACGACAGGATAGGGACCGCGGGATCTCGTTCTGCGGCGTTCATTTGGTATCTGGCCCTCCGGCATGCCAGCAACGCACCCATTGCGCCGGGCGCACCTCCACGGGCTGCGGTTCGACCAGACAGGCGTCGGTGGCGCGCGGGCAGCGCCCACGGAACGCACAGCCTTGCGGCAGGTTGAGCAGCGACGGCGTCATGCCGGGGATCGGAACCAGCGGCCTGCCACGGGATTCGGGCGTGGGTATGGAAGCGATCAGGCCATGCGTGTAGGGATGCATGGGATGGCTGATGACCGCCTGCGTGGTGCCGGTTTCGACCACGCGCCCCGCATACATGACCGACACACGGTCCGCCAGGCCCGCGACCACGGCAAGGTCGTGCGTGATCCAGATCAGCGCGGTGCCGGTTTCGCGGCACAGCTTCTGCACTTCGAACAGGATCTGTCCTTGTATGGTCACATCCAGCGCCGTGGTGGGCTCGTCGGCGATGATCAGGCGCGGCGAATTCAAGAGCGCAATCGCGATCGCCACGCGCTGCCGCATGCCGCCTGATAATTGGTGCGGATAGGTGCGCAGACGCTCCTCGGGCGAAGGGATGCCCACCATGGCGAGCGTCTGCAAGGCGCGCTGGCGGGCTTGCTCGCGCGATACCTTGCTGTGCGCCTGCACCGCCTCGATCATCTGCGTATCGACGCGCAGTACCGGGTTCAGCGTCATCATGGGATCCTGGAAGATCATGGCGATCTCCTGGCCCCTGAACTCGCGCCAGCGCGCGGGTGTCGCGTTGCGCAAGTCCTCGCCGTTCAAGCGCAAGGTGCCGTCGACGATGCGGCCCGGCTCATCCAGCAGTCCCATCAGCGAAAAGCCGGTGATGCTCTTGCCCGACCCCGATTCGCCCACCAGTCCCAGGATCTCGCCTTCGGCCAGCGTCAGGTCCACACCATCCACCGCCTTTACCACGCCATTGCGCGTGTAGAAGTGCGTCTTCAGGCCATGCACCTCGAGTATGGGCGTCGCCGGGGACTTTTCCACAAGTGTCTGCATGGCGCCCGCCCTCAATTCGCGTGGCGCGGGTTGAGCACATCGCGCAGGTGGTCGCCCACCAGATTGATGGCGATGATGGCCAGCGCCAGCGCAATGCCGGGGAAGAACGAAATCCAGTACTGACCGGACAGCAGATATTCGAAGCCGTTGTAGATCAACATGCCCAGCGACGGCTCCGTCACCGGCACGCCCACGCCCAGAAACGACAGCGTGGCCTCCAGCGCAATCGCATGCGCCAAGTCGATGGTGGCGATCACGATCAGCGGCGGCATACAGTTGGGCAGCACGTGACGGAACAGCACGCGCCCCCACGACAGCGACATGCAGCGCGCCGCTTCCACGTATTCCTTGCCGCGCTCGACCAGCGCCGCGCCGCGCGCGGCGCGCGCGAAATACGCCCACTGCACCACGATCAGCGCGATGATCACCTTATCCACACCCTTGCCCAGAATCGCCAGCAACATCAGCGCAACCAGGATGGCGGGGAACGACAACTGGATATCCACAACCCGCATCAGCAAAGCGTCGATGCGGCCGCCGAAATAGGCTGCGATCAGGCCCACCGTGGCGCCGATGCCGAAGGCCGCCAGTACCGAAACGCTGGCCACCAACAGGCTGGTGCGCATGCCGTAAAGGATGGCCGAGAACAGGTCGCGCGCCAGGCCGTCTGTGCCCAACCAATAACGCATGCTGCCGTCGCCGCTTTCGCTGCCCGGCTTGAGCTTGGAGTCCATGATGTCCAGCGTCGCCAGGTCGTAAGGATTCTGCGGCGCGATCCAGGGCGCAAGCAGCGCGGCGCCCACGATCACGACCAGCATGATCAAACCCAGCGTGGCCAGCTTGCTGGCGAAGAAGTCCGACAGGAATCGGCGCCAGGGCGTCTGCTCCTTGGCCTGAACCGGGGGCGCGGCGGCGGTGGCGGGTGTGTTCATCGGCGGCTATCCAAGCGTACGCGGGGGTCCAGCACCGTGTAGATGATGTCCACCACCAGATTCAGCATGACCAGGAAGAACACGATCAAGAGCAGATACGCCACCACCACCGGACGGTCCAGGTTGATGATGGAATCGATCAGCAGCTTGCCCATGCCCGGCCAGGAAAACACGGTTTCCGTCACGACGGCGAAGGCCATCACCTGGCCGAACTCCAGGCCCGCCACCGTCACCACGGGAATCAGGATGTTCTTGAGCAGATGCACGCCCAGTACGCGCTTTTCAGACAGGCCCTTGGCGCGCGCGAACTTGATGTAGTCCATGGGCAGGGCTTCGCGCGTGGCGGCACGCGTCACGCGGATGATCATTGCGCATTTGGCGAAGGCGATCGTGGCCGCAGGCAGCGCCAGGCTCAGCCAGCCGTCGAAAGTCAGCACGCTCAACTGCAGCGATCCGATGCTGACGGTCTGGCCGCGCCCACCCGCCGGCACCCAGCCGAGTATCACGGCGAACACCATGATGAGCATCAGGCCAACCCAGAAGTTAGGCAGCGAGAAACCGAGCACCGAGCCCGTCATGATCGCGCGCGAGCCCACTGCCTTGGGCTTGAGGCCGGCCAGGATGCCCAACGGCACGCCGATCAGCACCGACAGCAGCATGGCCACACAAGCCAGTTCCACCGTGGCCGGCATGCGCTCCAGGATCAGCCTCATGGCCGGTTCGCCCGTCAGGAAGCTGTTGCCGAAATCACCGCGCACCGCCTGGCCCATGAAGATCAGGTACTGCCGCCACAGCGGCAGATCCAGGCCCAGCGATGCGCGCACCGCCGCGCGTTGCGCTTCGGTCGCTTCCGGGCTGGCCAGCATCGAGACCGGGTCGCCCACCATGTAGATGCCGGCAAAGACCAGCGCCGACATGACCAGCATGACGACGATGGTCTGCAGCAGCCTTCTTACGATTGTTGCAAGCACTAGCGCCTTACTTCTTCAGCGTTGCAAACTGCGCGAGCGTGACCTGGTCTGGGCGGCCCTGATAGCGGATGTCACTCTTCATCGCCCATACCGACAACTCGAAGTGCACAGGCAGCATGGCGTAGTCATCCATGGCGATGTTGCTGGCCTTGGACAAGAGGTCCGCACGCTTGGCATCGTCCATGGTCGACGAGGCTTCCTTCACCAGCGCGTCCATCTTGGGATTGGAGTAGCGGCTGCGGTTGGTGGTGCCCAAACCTGCTTCGGGATTGCGCGTCACCAGCAGCGAGGTCAGCGCGTTGGACATTTCGCCGCTGGTCACGGACCAGCCCGCCAGATAGGCCGAGAACGCATAGCTGTCGCGGTTCTTGAAGAACACCGGGGGCGCCATCGCATCCACGCTGGTCTTCACGCCGATGCGGGTCCACATCGACGCGATCGCCTGCGCCACCTTCGAATCGTTGACATAGCGGCCCGACGGCGAGCCCAGCGTGATGGAAAAGCCGTTGGGATAACCAGCTTCCTTCAACAAGGCCTTGGCCTTTTCCACGTCGGCCTTGGGAGCCTTCGAATGCTCCTTGCTGGAACCGAACATGGGGTAGGGCAACAGATTTCCCGCGGGCAACGCCACCCCGCCCATCACGCGCTCGACCAGCGCATCGCGGTTGATGGCGAGCGACAGCGCTTCGCGCACGCGCTTGTCCTTCATGGGGTTCTTTTCGGTGCCTTGCACGCCCGGCGAGGGCTCGGCGAACTGGTCCAGCGCCACGTAGACGACACGCACCGACGGCGTTTCCTCTACATAGAGTTTCTTGTCGCCCTTGAGCTTGGGCAGGTCATCGGTTGGGGGATCCTCGATCATGTCGACGTCGCCGGCTAGCAGCGCGGCCACGCGCGCGGCCGCGTTGCTGATGGGACGGTAGACCACGCGATCCCATTCGGGCTTCTTGCCCCAATAGTTGTCGTTGCGCGCCAGCACGAATTCGGCGCCGCGCTTCCAGGACACGAACTTGTAGGGACCGGTGCCTATCAGGCCGTCGCCGCTATTGAGTTCCGTCGTCGTCTTGCCCTCGGCCGCGGGGCCCGACGCCGCTTTCTTGGACATGATGGGCAACTGCGCCAGGTTGACCAGCAGGTTCGGCGCCACGTCCTTGGTGGTGATGCGCACGGTGCTGGGATCGACCGCTTCGGTCTTCTCGACCGAACCCAGATACAGCGTGAACGGCGAGGGACTGTTGGGCACCTTGGGGACGCGCGCATACGTAAAGACCACGTCTTCCGCGGTGAACGGCGTGCCGTCGGAGAACTTCACGTTAGGGCGCAGCTTGAAAGTCCACACCTTGCCGTCCACGGTCCAGGACTCGGCCAGCGCGGGCTGCGGCTTGAGCTGCGCGTCGGTGGCAACCAGGGTATCGAATATGGTCTGGGAGATCTGCGTATTGGGCGTGAGCGCGTGATACTGCGGATCCATCGACGAAGGTTCGGTCTTCAAGGCGATCACCAGATCGCGGGCCATAGCCGAACTGAAGGTGCCGAAGGCCAATATCACCGCGGCTGAGCCGCAGGCCAAGACACGCGAAAACCGAGATGCCATTGTGATCTCCCTGGATTGTTTCGGGTTTTGAACCTCCGGGCCACATTAACCAGCAAACAAGGGACGGCGCAACAGTTATATTCCCTTATTGTTCTCGCCTTGCCTTGCCCGAAATATGTCCGCCTACGCCCCCATCGCCGCCATCGCAACCGCCCCCGGAAGAGGCGGTATCGGCGTCGTCCGCATCTCCGGCACGGACCTGTCCGAACTCGTGCGGCGCCTGTTCCAGCGCGAACTCACGCCGCGACATGCGCACTACCTGCCGTTCAAATCCGGCACGGGCGAATTGCTGGACGAAGGCATCGCCATCTATTTCCGCGCGCCGCATTCCTATACCGGCGAAGACGTGCTGGAACTGCAAGGGCATGGCGGCCCCGCCGTGCTGCGCCGCGTGCTGGAAAGCTGTCTGGCCGCCGGCCGCGATCTTGGCATCCGGCTGGCCGAGCCGGGCGAATTCACGCGCCGCGCCTTCCTCAACGACCGCATGGACCTGGCTCAGGCCGAAGCCGTAGCCGATTTGATCGAGGCCTCGTCGGTAGCGGCCGCGCGCGGCGCCATGGCGTCGCTCTCGGGCGATTTTTCCGCGCGCGTGAACGACCTGTCGGACCGCATCATCCATTTGCGCATGCTGGTCGAAGCGACGCTGGATTTCCCCGAAGAGGAAATCGACTTCCTCGAGAAGTATCAAGCCCGCCCGACCCTGGAAGCGCTGACCACGGACCTCGCCAAACTGATCGCGCAAGCGCGCCAGGGCGTGATTCTGCGCGAAGGCCTGCACGTGGTGCTGGCCGGCCAGCCCAACGTCGGCAAGTCCAGCCTGCTCAATGCGCTGGCCGGCGACGACATCGCCATCGTCACCCCGATCGCGGGCACCACCCGCGACAAGGTAGTGCAGGAGATCCACATCGACGGCGTGCCGCTGCATATCGTCGACACCGCCGGCCTCAGGGAAACCGAGGACACGGTGGAAAGCATAGGCATTGCGCGCACCTGGCAGGAAATCGAGCGCGCCGACGTCATCCTGCATCTGCAGGATGCCACCCAGCCCGGCGACGAGCTGGACGCCCAGATCACCGCGCGCCTGCCGCCGCGCACGCCTGTGCTGAAGGTCTTCAACAAGGTGGATCTGTTGTCCACGCCTTTTGCCGCCGGTCCTCAGGAACTTGGAATCTCGGCCAAGCGCGGTGCGGGCCTGGACGAACTGCGTGCAGAGTTGCTGCGCATCGCAGGCTGGAATCCCGGCGGCGAATCCCCCTGGCTCGCGCGGGAGCGCCACCTGCACGCCTTGCAAGATGCGGCGGAACATCTGGAGTTGGCCGGCGCGCATGCGGAACAGGACGACCGCGTACTGGACTTGTTTGCGGAAGAACTGCGGCTGGCACATGACAGCCTGTCCAGCATCACGGGCAAGTTCACCAGCGACGATCTGCTGGGCGAGATCTTCTCGAGCTTCTGTATCGGGAAATAAGCCTGCGCGGCGGCATGTTGCAGCGCTGCAGCTCAGGGCTTGCGCGCCGCTTCCACCAGGCATTCCGACAAGCGGTCGAAATGCGACAACGCCGCCTGGCTGAGTTCGACCTGCTTGCGGCGCGCGTCCTCGGTATCGACTAGCAGCACCCAGCCTTTCTCGCGCATCGATTTCAAGCGCGCGTGCAAGGTCGCGGGTGACCCTATGCTATCCACCGCCATCACATCGCGCACGGACAAGCGACGTTGTTCCTGCGACGCGCGCGCGATTAGCGTGAGTATGCGTTCTTCCAGGGGATCGAGCGACGGCAGCGCGGGCAGGCCGCGCAGCGCATCGGTCAGGCGCAGAAAGCGCATGTAGATGTCAGCGGGTCTCTTTTTTTCTTTCATGGATAATGGACGCGGCGACTGACAAGCGGCGGAATTCGAGGTATGGGGAACATTCTAGATCAGGGTAAGTGGGCTCTGGTGACGATGGCGCTGTTCCTGGGCAGTCTGGCCGTCAATGAATGGGTGTTCACCAATCTTGAGTTTGTGCGGGGCATCAATTGGATCTATCTGCCGGCGGGCGTGCGCCTGATATGCACCTTGCTGTTTGGCCTGCCTGCGGCGCTCGGGCTGCTGGCCGGATCGTGGATCGCCTGCTTCTGCTACTACTTTCCTGACGACATGCTCCGCTCCGTGGCGGGGGGCATCATGGCCGCTGCCGCTCCCTACCTGGCCTATCGCTGGGCCCGTTCGGCACTGCGATTGCAGCCCGACCTGGCCAACCTTACGGCCTGGCGTCTGCTGATCTGCGCCGTAGTCTATGCGGTAGTGAATACGACCATTCACCATCTCTGGTTCTTTCTCCAGGGAGAGAGAGCCGCGCTCGCCGACGGCTTCATCGCGATGCTGACCGGAGACATTACGGGATCCTTGTTCGTGTTGTATACGCTCAAGGTAATCAGCGCCTTGGGACGCGCGGTCCTGCGCCGGCGCGCTGCCTGACTGCCTGAAGGAACCTGCCTCGGGCTTAGCCCGTCACTGCGGCCGGGTCATCTTCGGACTCGCTGTCTTCCTGTATCGGCGCAAGCGCCGAGGCTGCTTCGGCCTTGCCCAATGCCCGTTCGGCACGCTCAGCCAGCAGGCGCATTTCCCGCGCTCTTTTTCCATGCAGCACCCGGCCGAATGTATTGAGGTTGAGCGCCATGGTTCTCAACTCCGACAACTCACTCTCCGACAAGGCGATGCCGCTATCCCTGTGCTGCTCGACCCGGTCCAGCACGCCTGAACAAGCCTCGAAGAACTTTGCATAGTCGTTCCACAGGTTGTCGGACACGCTGTTCCCCGGGAAAGACGTATTAGGTGCCATCGACACTCCTTTGCGGAATCACTCTGCGACTTTCTGCGGTGATCGCACATCATCTTCGGGGTATACAAGCGAACTATTAGTTATAAATTTTATAACTAATTATAAAAATAATCCTGCGACGGTCCGGACGTCCTATATTTCCGGGAAATCCGCCCACGCCGGGCAGCGCTTCATCCGGACCTCGCATGCACCCTGACATACGCCTCGCCAGCCTCGACGATCTGCCTGACATCGAACGAATCGTCGCGCAAGCCTATGGCCACTATGTTGCGCGCATCGGCGCGACGCCCGGACCGATGCTTGATGATTACCGTGCCCGCGTCACGCAGGGCGTGGTCCATGTGCTGCGTGTACGCGATACCGTGCAAGCTGTGCTGGTCCTGATTCCGGAAGCCGATTGCCTGCTGCTGGACAACATCGCGGTGGATCCGCAAGCGCAGGGAAAAGGCTATGGCCGCGACCTGATGCAGTTCGCGGAAACCGCGGCGCGCCAGGCCGGCTATGCCAGCATCCGGTTGTACACGCAGGAGAAAATGACCGAGAACATCGCGATCTACACGCGATACGGTTATGTGGAAACCCATCGCGCCGAGGAAATCGGTCTGAAGCGAGTTTTCATGAAAAAGCCCCTTATTTAAGGGTTATTTTCCCTATTTCACTAATGCGAGTATTCACTCGTATTAGTGAAATACCATCATTCCTCACTTTCCTTGACAACGACGCGCTGCGCGCGCCGATTGCTGGCCAACGATTTCGAATAGACTGAATCCGGCCTTATCCGATGCGCAATCACGTAGCCTGTGATGCAGGCCAGCATGAGCGGCAGCATGACTTCGTAGCTGAGTGTCATCTCGAAAATCATCAGGATGGACATCAATGGCGCATAGGTGGTGGCGGCCAGCAACGCCCCCATGCCCACCACCGCATAGCTCGATACCGCCGACAGATCCCCAGCGGGGAACAGAGCCTGCAGGCCGGTCCCGTACAAGGCGCCCAGCGCCGCCCCCACGAATAACGTCGGCGTGAAAACGCCGCCTACCGCGCCCGATCCCACGCTGGCGGCGGTGGCCAGCGTTTTCAACAGCAGAATGGCGGCCACCGCCTGCCAGGCCCACTGCGTATGCAACATGCTGTTGACCACGCTGTAGCCATTGCCCCAGACCTCGGGATTCACGACTGACAAGGCGCCGACAATCAGGCCGCCCAAGGCCATGCGTACCCACAACGGCGCGGGTACGCGGCCGAACGCGGCGCGTGCAGTGTCCAGGAAGCGCAGGAATTGCGGCGCCGCCAGGCCGGCGATCACCCCCAATCCCAGATAGTTGATGACTTCCCACCCGGACACGAAAGTGAAGGGCGGCATATGAAAAACCGCGTCGTAATGCAGGATCTGGCGCGTCACAATGTTCGCAACGACCGACGATACGACCAGCGGCACCAGCGTGGCTGAAGCTATCGCGCCATAAACGATCTCGGAAATGAACAGGGCTCCGGCGATGGGCGCGTTGTAGGCGGAAGTAATCCCCGCCGTGGCGCCACAGGCGACCAGCAGACGCAGATGCCTGGGAGGCAGCACCAGATAGCGGCCGGTCAGGGATGACAACATCGCTGCCAACTGCACCATGGGACCTTCCCGGCCAATCGAGGCGCCGGAGCCGATGGAAAAAATCGATGACAGGCTGCGCGCGACGGTCTGGCGAAAGCCGATAACCCCGCGGCCGATGGAAATCGCCTCCATGTAGTCCGCCGCGCCGCGCTTGGGCAACCACCTGGCCGCCATTTGCAGGACCGCGCCCGCGATGGCGCCGCCTATGGCCGGCATCAGGAAGCGTTGCCAGGGACTCAGCCCGCGCGCCAAAGACACCATGCCGTGGGGAGTGTCCTCGCCGCCCAGCACGATTTGTGTCCAGGCCAGCATTTCGCGAAAGACCACGGTGGCCAGCGCCCCCAAGAGGCCCATCAGCGCCGCCGCGCAAAGCGTGGCCGGCAAATTGTCCGCCAACAAACGGCTTCTCAGCCAGATTGCCCAACCTGATTTCTTGATTCTGATTTCTGTCGCCATGGCGGAATTCTACGGCGGAACCTGCTCACTTTTTGTTCAGTTCCCAGTCAAGAATGGCTGCGCGCCTCCCCTCGAATGCCCCTTTCCGCGAACGTCCTGGAGGGCCTCTAAAGGCCCCTGGAAGGGCAAAAAAGCAGGGTGGCAACCGGACGTTTTTCGGGGTAAAAGTGCCGTTTTTGGAACCCGTCCGGCAGAAATGCCCTGTGGATAACTCCTAAGTAGACGCCTTGTGCACATTTTGTGGAGGCAAGTTGAACAAGCAGGGATTTCGGACAGGGTCCAAAATCTTGTCCAACTTCAGCTTTTTTCCCACACAGAGTTCTTGCACAGCCAAAAACGGTCGCAAGCTGATGAAAAAAAAGAGGTTTTCAAGGTTAAGGTAGTTATCCACAGGCCTTATTAATCATTAGTCTTTATATAAAGAGAAATAAAGGAAAAGCCAAACATGCTCTCCCATTCCGCCCAGCCATCCCCCCCCGGACTCCGTCCATGCGAATCCTTCTGATAGAAGACGAAGCCGAACTTGCACGCTGGCTTTCAAGAAGCCTGGCCAGGCACGCTGGTTTCGTCGTTGAATGGGCTGATGACGGGCTGGTCGCCGAAAGAAGGCTGGCGATGGAAGAATTCGATGCCGTCATCCTCGATCTGGGACTGCCGGGCATGGATGGCCATGCTTTGCTCGCGAAGATTCGCGCGCGGGACGACCGTACGCCGGTGCTGGTCTTGACCGCGCGCGATTCGCTGGCCGAAAAAATCGGGACGCTCCACCAGGGAGCGGACGATTTCCTGCCGAAACCGTTTGTTGTGGAAGAGTTGGAAGCGCGGCTGATCGCGCTCATCCGTCGCAGCCGCGGGAGAGAGCACCCGCGGCTCACGCTGGGAAACCTGGCCTTCGAAACTTCCGCTCAAAAATTCACGGTCAACGGACAGCCCTTGCAGTTATCCCCACGTGAACACTCGGTTCTGCGGGTACTGATCCAAAAAAGCGGCGAACCCATCAACAAGCAGCAGATCCTGGATCGCATCCTGACGGACGATGCAGACATCAACCTGGAGGCCATCGAGGTCCTGGTGCACCGTTTGCGCAAAAAATTGGCGGATACCGGTGTGCAGATCGTGACCATGCGAGGCATGGGCTACTGCCTGGAGAACCTTGTTGATAACTAGAAGTGCGGAAAAAAAGGGGTTTTTCGCGGCAAAAAAACGTAATCGCACGCTGAAAAGCCAGCTCCTCTGGTGGCTGATCCCCACCCTGGTCTTCGTGATGATGGGCGCCTTGTGGCTGTCGAACCACCAGCTGCGCAACCAGGTCGACATTGCCTACGACCGTTCGCTCTCTGGAGCGCTGCGCGCGATCGACCACAACATATCCACAGCCAGCGGTGGATTAGCCATGGAGCAGCCATACCTGATGCTGGAATTTTTCGAGCTGACGGCCAATGGCAGCGTGTTCTACCGGGTTGCCACGGAGGACGGACTGGCCGAAATCGGCAGTCCTGGCCTGCCGATGCCTGCCGAGCCGCTGGTTTCGGGGGAACCGCGGTTTTTCTATGCCGACTACCAGGGCACGCCCGTGCGCGTTGCGGCGCTGGCGCGCCCCATGGATCCTCCGCTATACGCCAACAAAGGGGGACGGGTTATCGTGCAGGTGGCCGAAGGCCTGGATACCCGGCAGGCCTTCCTGCACCAAGTGCTGGTACGCTCGGTGGAACGGGACCTGGCCGTGATCCTGATAAGCGTCCTGGTGATCGTCCTGGGCGTTTTCATGGCCCTGCGTCCCCTGGCCAGGCTGCGTCAGGAGGTGGAAGGGCGTTCTGCGGACGATTTAAGCCCCGTGAGCGCGTCGGACATGCCAGGGGAGGTCCTACCCCTAGTCGCGGCCGTAAACCTCCACATGGCCCGTTTTGCGGCTCAGGCGAGGGTCCAGAGCCAGTTCCTGGACGACGCCTCGCACCAGTTGCGCACCCCTTTGTCGGTTTTGCGGACCCAGACGGCCTATGCCTTGCGTGAAACAGACCCCCAGGAGGTCCGTACAGCCCTTCTGGCGATGCAAGAGGGGTTGGACAGGGCGGTACGCACCACCAACCAAATGCTCGCGCTGGCGCGCGCTAAAGACGCCTCGCTGGCCGAGGGCGGTTTCAGCCCCGAGCCAGTGGATCTGGTGGAGCTGGCTGATGGGGTCATCCGCAGCCTGCTGCCGACCGCCCGAGCCCGCCAGCTCGACATAGGCCTGGAAGCCGAGATCCGCCCGGTGGTGGTCCAGGGGGCGGACTGGCTGCTGAGGGAGGCGGTCAGCAACCTGGTGGACAACGCCATCCGTTACACCTCGTCTGCGGGAGAAGTCACGGTAAGGGTCCAGATCGACACTGGCCAGGCCAGGCTGGTGGTCGAGGACAGCGGCCCGGGTATGTCGGCGGAGGACATTGCCCGCGCCTGCATCCGCTTTCGCCGGGGCGCCGCCGGCAAGAACAAGCCCGGGGCCGGTTTGGGGCTTGCCATTGTCGGGACGATTGCCGAAATCCTGGGGGCGCGGCTGGTCCTGGAGAATCGGGTGCCCTTGCCGGGCCTGAGAGCGGCATTGGTGTTTACCCTGGAACGCCCGGAAGATGCTGCGCCGCACCAGAAAAACGGCGGAATTTGAAAGCTTTTGGAAAGCTTCATTTTTGTACGGTTGCGTCCACTGGGGCCGTTATTGCGGAAAGAACCGTCTGAGCAGAGCTTCCAGCCATACCTAGACCTATAAATCTCGGAGACGCAAAAAATGCAGACTAGTCTGAAACTGCGCCTGGCCGCCGTCGCGGCGCTGGGCACGATTACCTTGTCCCTGGGCGCCGCCCACGCGGCCGACGAGCCGCGCCGCCCGGAATGCATCGCGCCCGCCCAGCCTGGCGGCGGTTTCGACCTGACCTGCCGCCTGGCCACCGAAGGCTTGAAGCAAAGCGGCGCGCTCAAGAGCGCCATGCGCATCGTCTACATGCCTGGCGGCATCGGCGCAGTGGCCTACAACAACATCGTGGCCCAGCACCCGAACGAACCGGGCACCATCGTGGCGTTCTCGGGCGGTTCGCTCTTGAACCTGGCCCAGGGCAAGTTCGGCAAGTACAACGTCAACGACGTGCGCTGGCTGGCTGCCATCGGCACCGACTACGGCGTGGCCGTGGTTCGCAACGATTCCCCGTACACCGACCTGAAGAGCCTGATGGACGCCTTCAAGCAGGATCCGACCAAAATCGTGCTGGGCGCCGGCGGCACCGTGGGTAGCCAGGACTGGATGAAGGCCGCGCTGACCGCCAAGGCGGCTGGCGTGGATTTCAAGAAGATGCGTTTCGTGGCATTTGAAGGTGGCGGCGAAGCCGTCACGGCCCTGCGCGGCGGCCACATCCAGGCCTACATGGGCGATGCGGCAGAAGCCTTCACCATGCTCGAAGGCGGCGCACCCATCCGTGTGCTGGCCGTATTCAACGATCAGCGCCTGCCGGGCAAGCTGGGCACCGTGCCTACCGCCAAGGAGCAGGGCTATGACATCGTCTGGCCGATCATCCGCGGCTTCTATGTCGGCCCGAAGGTGTCGGACAGCGACTACCAGTTTTGGGTCGACGCCTTCAACAAGACCGCGGCCTCGCCCGAGTTCGACAAGCTGCGCCAGCAGCAGGGCCTGTTCCCCTTCAACAAGACGGGTCCCGAGCTGGACGCCTACGTGAAGAACCAGGTCAAGGTCTACGGCGAACTGGCCGATTCGTTCGGCCTCGTCAAGAAGTAAGCCGCAAGGCTCCCCCTTATCGCGTTTTTCAGGATTCCCCGCCGCCGGCATTGCCGCGGCGGCAGGGGAGCGCTGCGCCGCGCGATGCGACTACAACGGAAAAGTGATCATGAACGATCGAATATTGGGCGTGGCGGCGCTAGCGCTGGCCGCCTTCATGACCGCGGCGGGTTGGGGAATCGAAGCCCCGTTCGCCTATGAGCCTGTGGGCCCGCGCGCCTTTCCCTTGCTGCTGGCCTTGATCATTGGCCTGTGCGGCCTGTGGCTGGTCTACAAGGGCGGTCATCAGGTCGAGGCCAATCCGCCCGGCGCCAATGCGCGCATCGCGCTGATGATGGCGTTTGTGGTGGCCTATGCCTTCCTGTTCCAGTGGCTGGGTTTCGTGATTGCGACAACCCTGATGACGATATTCGTCGGCCGCCTGTTCGGGGGCGGTTGGGTCAAGTGCGCCATCGGCGGCGCCATCATGAGCATTCTGTTTTTCTTGCTGTTCGACAAGGTGCTGGACGTGGTCCTGCCTACCGGTTTGTTGGAGACCCTGATATGAGCGGCATTCTTGATCACCTGGCGATAGGCTTTGGCGTCGCCTTTTCGCTGACCAACCTGCTGGTGGCCATGATCGGTTCGTTCATCGGGACCATGGTGGGCGTGTTGCCCGGCCTGGGACCGGTCAACGGCGTGGCGATGCTGATTCCGATCGCGTTCGCGATGAACCTGCCGCCCGAGACCGCGCTGATCCTGCTGGCTGCCGTGTACGTGGGCGCCGAATACGGCGGCCGCATCACCGCCATTCTGCTGAACGTGCCGGGCGAGGCCAGCGCCATCATGACGACGCTGGACGGTTATCCGCTGGCGCGGCAGGGCATGGCCAGCGTGGCGCTGTCGCTCTCCGCCTGGTCCGCGTTCTTCGGCGCCATCGTGTCGGTGGTGGGCATCATCCTGCTCGCGCCGTTGCTGGCCAAGTGGGCGTTGGCCTTCGGCCCCGCCGAGTATTTCGTGCTGATGATTTTCGCGTTCTGCTGCCTGACCAGCTTGCTGGGCAAGCAGCCCGTCAAAGGCGTGCTGGCAGCGATGATCGGCCTGTCGATTTCGGTGGTGGGCGTGGACGCGAACTCCGGCGTGTATCGCTACACCTTCGAATCGGTGCATCTGGCCGATGGCATCGAGTTCGTGGTGGTGGTGATTGCGCTGTTCGCGGTCAGCGAGATGCTGGAAATGCTGGAAAAGGTGATGTCCGGTCATAGCGTCGAGGTCAAGCCCAGCGGCCGCAAACTTTTCAACTTGAAGGAAATGGCGCTCACCTGGTGGAGCGTGGTGCGCAGCTCGCTGGTGGGTTTTGGCGTGGGCGTGTTGCCTGGCGCCGGCGCCAGCGTGGCCGCGGCCGTGGCGTACTCGCAGGAAAAGCGCATCATCGAAGCCAAGGATCCGGACGCAAAGTTTGGCAAGGGCGACATGCGCGGCCTGGTCGCGCCGGAAGCCGCCGCCACGGCGTCGGCCATCGGCTCGTTCGTGCCCATGCTGACGCTGGGCGTGCCCGGTTCGGGTACCACTGCCGTGATGATGGGCGCGCTGACGCTCTACAACATCACACCGGGTCCGGTGCTGTTCGACTCCAAGCCCGAACTGGTGTGGGGCTTGATCGCCTCACTGTTCGTGGCCAACGTGCTGCTGTTCGTCATGAACGTGCCGCTGGTGCGCTTCTTCGCCAAGGTGCTGTCGGTGCCGGGATGGCTGATGGTGCCGGGCATCCTGTGCATCAGCTACATCGGCGTCTATGCCATCAACGCGGGCACTTTCGATCTGCTGCTGGTGGCGGGCATAGGCGCGCTGGGCTACTTCCTGCGCAAGTTCGGCGTGCCGATGGCGCCGCTGGTGCTGGGCGTGGTGTTGGGCAACATGATGGAGCAGAACCTGCGCCGCGCCTTGTCGATGACTGATGGTGACGTCGGCGTGCTGTTCGCCAGCCCGGTGTCGATCTCGATGTGGGTGGGGGCGGCTGCGGTCGTAATCGTGCCGCAGATCATGCGCCGCATGCGCAAAGCGAAAAAGCTTGCCGCTGGTCCGGCCTGATTCCCGGCAGCGCGGCTGTTGTAAAGAGCAGCAGCCCCGCTGCAGACCCTGGGCCGGAAATTGCAAAGGGCGCCTTTTTTATGGGCGCCCTTTTTTTGTTTGTGAATTCGCTTTGGATGGTCTCTATTTTTATTGCGAGCTTTTATTCATGTTTTTCAATAAAAGCGCTTGTATAGAGAGGCAAAGGAAAAGTGAAGTCACTATGTGGCAATCAGTAGAGGGCGTCAGACCTGCGCCAGGCGCTCCAAGGCCGCATCGAGTGTCGCGTCTTTTTTCGCGAAGCAGAAGCGCACGATGCGATGGTTGGATTCCGCCGCGTCGGGCTGTCGATAGAACGCCGATACCGGTATCACCGTGACGCCATGATTCACCGTCAGGTCACGTGCGAAGTCGGCCTCGTTCTGCTTGGAAATCTGGCTGTAGTCCGCCAGCAGGAAAAATGTGCCCGGACTGGGCAGAGGGCGGAAGCGGGTCTTGGCCAGCCCCTGCGCGAGGCGGTCGCGCTTGGCCTGATAGAACGCCGGCAGATCGAGGTAAGGCTTGGGATCGCGCATGAATTCGGCCAACGCGAACTGCATGGGCGAGGGCACGGTGAACACCATGAACTGATGCACCTTGCGCAGTTCAGCGCTGAGCTGGCGCGGTGCGCAGCAGTAGCCGATCTTCCAGCCGGTGGTGTGATAAGTCTTGCCGAAGGACGAGATCACGAAGGCATGCTGTGCCAGCAACGGGCGACGCGCCACGCTGGCATGTGGCTTGCCATCGAACACGATATGTTCATAGACCTCGTCGGACACCAGCAGCACGCCAGTGTCGCGCACGATCGCCTCCAGCGCGTCCAGGTCGCTGTCATCCAACACGGCGCCGGTGGGGTTGTGCGGAAAGTTCAGCATCAAGAGACGGGTCTTGGACGTGATGGCATCGCGCACACGCTGCCAGTCAATGCGGTAGTAGGGATCGGCTTCTGTGGGCGCGCGCAGCGGCACCGGCACGGCGGTGCCGCCTGCCAGGCGGATCGCCGGCAGGTAGGAGTCGTAGCAAGGTTCGATGACGACGACTTCGTCGCCGCTGCCAACGGCGGCCAGCACGGTTGCCATCAGCGCTTCGGTTGCGCCGCTGGTGACGGTGATCTCGGTTTCTGGATCGTAGGCATGGCCATAGAGTTCGCGTGTCTTGGCGGCGATGGCTTCGCGCAAGGGGGCCACGCCCGGCATGTAGGGATACTGGTTGTGGCCGTCGGCCATGGCCTTGGATACGAGGGCGCACAAGGCGGGATCGGGATCGAAGTCGGGAAAGCCCTGGCCCAGGTTGATGGCTTTGTGTTCGATGGCCAGGCGGCTCATCACGGTAAAGATGGTGGTGCCAACGTCGGGAAGTTTGGATCGGATCATGGTGGACGCGAGAGTGAACGTTGCTAGCAGAGAGAGTTTTCGTAAGTATCCCACTAACTCATAATTCGGTTTTCACATGAGCTTAAGGCGCGGCGGTATCGTGGGTCAGAACATGTTGTGGAGGGTGTTGGGCGGTTTGGCGCTTGCATTGGCGGGCGCGTTGTTGGCGGTGTGGGCGCACATCCCGTTGCCGTGGATGCTGGGCGCGTTGCTGGTGACCGCGGCGACACGCATTGCGGGCTTGGGCACCGCGTGCCCCAGGCCGGCGCGCAATGCTGGCCAGTGGGTGATCGGTACTTCGTTGGGGCTTTACTTCACGCCGCAGGTGATAGGTCACATTGGCAGCAATGCGGGACCCATCATCGTCGGCATGTTGTTCGCATTGGGCCTGGCTTTCATGGGCACGGCGATCCTGCGCCGCTACACCGATGTGGATTTCAAGACGGCCTGGTTTTCTTCCGCCATCGGCGGAGCCAGCGAAATGGCGAACCTGGCAGAGCGTCATGGGGCGCGCATAGACCGGGTGGCCACGGCGCATAGCGTGCGTGTGCTGATGGTGGTGGTTGCCGTGCCCTTCATCTTCCAGTGGTGGGGCGTGGCGGGACTGGATCCCACGGTTCCTGGACCCAAGGTGGTCCATGCTTGGGGGCTGGCGGCGCTGGTCGCGCTGACCTGCGTCGGCGGCGCCGCCTTCATGAAGCTGCGGTTGCCGAATCCCTGGGTGCTGGGCCCGATGTCGGTCGCCATGATCCTTACGGCCAACGGCATCGAGCTGTCGGCCCTGCCGGACTACGTTCCGAAGATAGGCCAATTGCTGATCGGCTGGTCGCTGGGCGACCGCTATCGGCCGGATTTCTTTCGGGCCGCGCCGCGTTTTATTGCCGCTGTGGCGAGCTTCACGGTGGCCGCATTGGCGCTGGCGTTCGGTCTGGGCGCCTTGCTGTCGCTATGGTCCGCCGCGCCCATACCCACCTTGATTCTTGGCACTACGCCGGGTGGCATTGCAGAGATGGCAATCACCGCCAAAGTGCTGCAGCTAGGGGTCCCAGTGGTCACCGCCTTCCATGTCACACGCATGGTTTTTGTGGTGATAGTGACTGGCCCGATCTACGCATTTATGGCGCGTCGGCAGGGCCTCAAGCCCTAGCGGAACGAGACCCAGTATTAAAAATACGACATTGGGGTAAACAACTATATGAGTCTGTAATGTGTGCTGAGTATGCTGATTACGCAGTTGATTCAAGCAGCGCGCGGACTCGTTCTGCAGCTAGGCGGCAAGCGGGAACGCAGCAGCAACGCAGGTACTTCTACCGGTCGTTCAGTTCTCACGGCGTCCTTGATTCATTGCATTTCGAGTTAATTACAGGACGCTAGAAAAAATGGCTCAGAAGGGCAAAGTTAAGTGGTTCAACGCTGACAAGGGTTACGGTTTCATCACGCCGGACGTTGGTGGTACCGATGTTTTCGCACACTTTTCCGCCATCCAGGGCCGCGGCTATCGCAGCCTGAACGAAGGCCAGGAAGTCGAATTCGAAGTCAAGGATGGTCCGAAAGGACCTCAAGCGGCCGAAATTCGCCCGCTCTAAATCGGGAAATCCCAATTTCCCGTCCGCCAGGCTCGGCCTGGCTACAACGCCCCAAGACCGGAAGGTCTGGGGCGTTGTTTCATTTGGGCGACCGACGCCTGATCAGCTAGTTCTGCGTGAATAGTTAGTATTCACTAACATATTCTCCGGCCGTGGATAAGTTTGTGGATAATTATTTTTGGGCATGAGCATTTTGATGCTCAGCAATGAAGCAATTGCTTATCCGTAGCCAGGTTTTGCACAGTTATCCCGTCCTTCTTGGAACGGCATCGGGGGCCAGCTAGGCTGCTTGGGTTTATTCGGCTTTGCTGTGATGTTCGCGTTTCTATATGGCCTTTCCCTAGGGAATACAGGCATTTAACGCAATATTGAGCAGATCTCAGCCGGAATAAGGGCGACGCGGCCGTAATGTCCTGAGGCCGATCTGGCCCGTTTTTGATTGCACGGCGGCCGGTTGTTCACAAAGATATCCCCATCCCGGTTATGCACAGAATTACACCCTTTGGCGCCCTGAGATGGCTCAAACGCCTGTGGATAGAAATGGGGATAGGGTCCGGAAGTAGGGGGCCTGAGTGAAGATATCCGAAGTGGTGCACGCGACTTTGGACCACGTGGACGGAACCGGATCGTGGACGCCGCGGTCAATCATAGGTGAGCCCGAATCGCGCTCGGCGAGTTTTCCACAGGGTTTCACATGAAAGGCTGGATCTCACCCATAAGGATGATGGCGCGGGTTGCGGCAGACGGGCAAGATAATTGTCTGGTCAATGAATCCGTGCGACCTGACCAACGGTGTCCGCGTAGTGGCGGACCGCAGGATTCAATGTGTGGATAGGTCTGTGAATAATCCGTCTCCACGTTTTTTGCGGTGTTAAGAGCAGGATGCGACGGCAGAGTTCCTCGCTATATTCAGAGGCGAGGGTTGTCATGGTGGGTTTTCGAGAATTCATTGTGGCAGTGACGACGATCTTATCCACATAGTTTTCCACGGTTTTTTGCGTCGTTATCAAGTTGGTTTGAAAGCCGAGTTTCCTCAGTTTGGTAAGCATCCAAAATAGAAATAATCGATTGCTGCCATAGGGAAGACAGTTGGGCATTTGTGCTTTTTCACGCTTCTTGGCACTTTGCGAAGTCGGTCACACTGCGCCGTTTTATGGCACGCCAGGCATTGGCCTTCAATGACTTATCCCCAGAGTTGTTCCACGTGAAACCGCGAATGTCGGTAGCTATCGGATCTGCTAGCTGTTGATAACACTGTGCAGGACTTAATAGCTCTGCTGCGAGAGTTCTTTGTCCGTCTGATTTCCCGCTTCTGAGTTATCCCAAATTTCTGCGGCATAGACTCGCCTTGAGCGGCAGGTATCGCCTCGGCGTGAGGTGCGGGCTTGGACAAGAGGAACTTTCCAAATTGGCGGGTTTGGACATTTCAGGTCCTAGCCAGTTTGGCGCAGGGCGGATAAGAAGAAATCTTATGTTGGTTGCGCTGCGTTAGGGCTGACGAGATAGTTCGAGTTCCGTACGTGTGGATTTGACTCTCCACGACTACAGCTGTTTCGCCGCACTTATCAACACTCAAGTTCCACGTGAAACGCAAAAAATGCTCTGTTTCGGGTAAGGGGTAGGGTAGGGGTTGGAAAATCGCCTTTTTTTTGGATGAACCTTCATGGGATTGAAATCATAAGGTTTCATGAGACGAGATGACTTGGTACGGATCTTGAGCGACGAGGCTCAAGCGGATGCCGGTATTCCTATCTCTGCCGGCCTTTGGAGTGCTGCGTTCGTGTTTCACGTGGAACATTCTTGGGTGTGAAACAGGCCTCTTTTTCTTTTGCTCGCCCGCTGCATGCTCAACGTTTCACGTGAAACATTGATCATCTGCTGCGTATAGGCAACGATGTTTCACGTGAAACATCGATAGTGCGGATGGTCAAAATTGACATCCTGGCGTCCTCAAATGGCGCAAAGGCTCATGACGATATGGCATGCGACGCTTGGTCGTGGTTGGACTGTAGTTGGAGTATGCAATCGTGATTGGTATTGAGCGCGGCCACTTTACCAGCCGAACGAGCTCTCCATGCCGCGGTAGGGGGGATGTTTCACGTGGAACATCCGGGGATTCAGCATATGGGCGAGAGGACGAATCACTCTAGGCAGGGAATAGGGTGTTCATATACGCGGGCGACACCACGGAGATCCGACATGTTTCACGTGGAACATACCTCACTCACCCGTACTCGCATATGGCGAATTGAGGGCAACGGGCGGGTAAGCGCAAGGCAAATGGGGGCTTTGAGGAACGGTAATGCAGCAGTAAGGACGTGACTTGGCCAGATAGGTACGACGTTTCACGTGAAACATGGTGCGGCAAAGCAGTGGCACTTGCCGACATATTCATGCCTTAGAAGTCTGTGAAGCTGTTTTTTCCCGACGGCGCTTTCGGCTTTATCAGGTTCTTGCTGCGCCGAAGCATGTTTCACGTGAAACATGCAATCCCTGCCTCTATAATGAGCACCGAACGCTCTCTCTTACCTCCCCCCATCATGGACTATCCCCGCGAATTCGATGTCATCGTCGTCGGTGGCGGCCACGCCGGCACCGAAGCTGCGCTGGCTGCTGCCCGCACCGGCGCCCAGACGCTGCTGCTGACGCACAACATCGAAACCCTAGGTCAAATGTCTTGCAATCCCTCCATTGGCGGGATCGGCAAGGGCCACCTTGTCAAAGAAGTCGACGCCCTGGGCGGCGCGATGGCCTTGGCGACGGATGAGTCGGGGATTCAATTCCGCATCCTTAATGGATCGAAGGGACCAGCAGTCCGCGCTACGCGCGCCCAGGCTGACCGCGTCCTCTATCGCAAGGCCATCCGTGGCCGCTTGGAAAACCAGCCAAACCTCTGGCTCTTCCAACAAGCGGTCGAGGATCTGATGGTGGAGGGCGACCGTGTGGTCGGCGCCGTTACCCAGATCGGTTTGAAGTTTCGCGCCAAGTCCGTGGTGTTGACCGCAGGCACGTTCCTGAACGGCCTGATTCACGTGGGCCTGCAGAACTATTCGGGCGGCCGTGCCGGCGACCCTCCTGCGATCTCCCTGGGGCAACGCCTGAAGGAACTGGCCTTGCCGCAAGGACGTTTGAAGACCGGCACGCCGCCGCGCATCGACGGCCGCTCGATCAACTACAGCATCCTGGAAGAGCAGCCTGGCGATCTGGATCCGATTCCCGTGTTTTCCTACATGGGCAATGTCGCCATGCACCCGCGCCAGCTGCCTTGCTGGATCACGCATACCAACGCCCGTACCCATGACATCATCCGCGGCGGCCTGGACCGCTCGCCGATGTACAGCGGCGTGATCGAGGGGGTGGGGCCGCGTTACTGCCCGTCCATCGAAGACAAGATCCATCGCTTTGCCGACAAAGAGTCGCACCAGGTCTTCCTGGAACCGGAAGGGCTGGATACCCACGAGGTTTATCCGAACGGCGTGTCGACGAGTTTGCCGTTCGATGTGCAGCTGGCGTTGATCCATTCCCTGCCCGGCCTGGAAAACGCGCACATCTTGCGCCCCGGCTACGCTATCGAGTACGACTACTTCGATCCACGTGGATTGAAGAGCACCCTGGAAACCAAGGCGATCACGGGCCTGTACTTTGCCGGACAGATCAACGGCACCACCGGCTACGAAGAAGCGGCCGCCCAAGGGCTACTGGCTGGCGTCAACGCCGCGCTGTTCTCGCTGGAGCGCGAGCAATGGACTCCGCGCCGCGACGAGGCTTATCTGGGCGTGTTGGTGGACGACCTGGTCACGCGTGGCGTGACTGAGCCGTACCGCATGTTTACGTCCCGGGCCGAATACCGGCTTAGCCTGCGCGAAGACAATGCCGACCTACGTCTGACCGAAATCGGTCGCCGCCTGGGAATTGTGGATGACGCCCGCTGGGATGCCTTCAATCGCAAGCGCGACGCGGTGTCCGCGGAAGTCGAACGTTTGAAATCCTCCTGGGTGAATCCGCGTATACTGCCCGCCGAAGTTGCGGAACCGCTGCTGGGCAAGGCAATTGAACGTGAGTACTCACTTTCAGATCTGCTGAAACGACCCAATGTTTCCTATGAAGCCTTGATGGCTGCCCGCAATGCCGACGGCTCGCTCCTGGCCGGCCCCGGGGTGATGGAAGACGAAGTGCTGGCCGAGCAGGTCGAGATCCAGGTGAAGTACGCCGGCTACATCGACCGCCAGCAGGTTGAAGTCCAGAAGCAGATCGCGCATGAACAGCAGGCCATACCTGCCGATGTCGACTACGACGCGGTGACCAGCCTGTCGTTTGAAGTGCGCCAGAAGCTCAAGGCGCATCGCCCGGAAACCATCGGCCAGGCCGCGCGCATTTCCGGCGTCACTCCCGCTGCAATCTCATTGCTGCTGATCCATCTGAAGCGCCTGCATTACGGCTCGCGCAAGCAAGCGGCATGAGCGCGCACGCCGATACGGCCGGCGCGGACATGGCCGGCCGCCTGTCTCGCGCCTGCGAGCAACTGGGGCTGGAGGCCGATGCCGCCACGATGGCCAAGCTGCTGAACTATCTGTCGCAGATGCAGCGCTGGAACCGGACCTATAACCTCACCGCCATCCGCGATCCGCAGCAGATGCTGATCCAGCACCTGTTCGACAGCCTGGCCGCTGTGGGGCCGTTCAGCGAGGCGCTGGGCGCTTCTGGTACGCCGGCCAAGGTCTACGACGTCGGATCGGGCGGCGGCCTGCCAGGCGTCGTTCTGGCGATCATGCGGCCCCACTGGTCGGTGACCTGCGTGGACGCAGTTGAAAAGAAGACGGCCTTCGTGCGGCAGATGAGTGGCGTGCTGGCCTTGCCCAATCTGCAGGCCAGCCACGCGCGCATTGAAACGCTGACTCCGGCCGAGTGCAACATCGTGACGTCGCGCGCCTTCGCTTCCTTGGACGATTTTGCGCAACTCGCAGGTCGCCATGTACGCAACGATGGTACCCTCGTCGCCATGAAGGGCAAGGTCCCCGAGGACGAAATACAGGCGCTGCATGCGCGCGGAGAATGGCAAGTCGATCACATCCAGCAGTTGCGCGTGCCTGAATTGCAGGCCGAACGCTGCCTGATCTGGATGCGCCGTAGTCAAGGAACCCTATGAAGAACATACCCCCCAGCACCTCCGCCCGCGTTTTCTGCATTGCCAACCAGAAGGGCGGTGTGGGCAAGACGACGACCGCCATCAATCTGGCGGCGGGCCTTGCCACGCACAACCAACGTGTGCTGCTGGTGGACCTGGACCCGCAAGGCAATGCCACGATGGGCAGCGGCATCGACAAGAACTCGCTCGAGTCGAACCTGTACCAGGTGCTGATCGGTGAATCCAACATCGAGCAGGCTCGCGTGAAGTCCGAGTCTGGCGGCTACGACGTGCTGCCCGCCAACCGCGAACTGTCCGGCGCCGAGATCGACCTGGTGCAGATGGAACAACGCGAGCGCCAATTGAAGGCCGCGATCGACACGGTCGCCACGCAGTACGACTTCGTGCTGATCGATTGCCCGCCCACGCTGTCGCTGCTGACCTTGAACGGCCTGGCCGCCGCCCATGGCGTCATCATTCCGATGCAGTGCGAGTACTTCGCGCTGGAAGGCCTGTCCGACCTGGTCAATACCATCAAGCGCGTGCACCGGAACATCAACGACGATCTGCGCGTCATTGGATTGTTGCGCGTCATGTTCGATCCGCGCATGACCCTGCAACAGCAGGTCTCCGCGCAACTAGAGGCGCATTTCGGCGACAAGGTTTTCAAGACCGTAGTGCCGCGCAACGTGCGTCTGGCCGAAGCCCCCAGCTACGGCATGCCTGGCGTGGTGTACGACCGCGGCTCGCGCGGTGCGCAGGCCTACATCTCGTTTGGCGCTGAAATGATCGAGCGCGTGAAGAAGGATCTGAAGTAGGCCACAACCATGTCCGCCGTCCCGCTCTTTTCCCAGACCGAAATGCCAGTCGCCGGTATGCCGCGCATCGATGCGCGCGACAGCCTGCGCACGCGTCTGGAAGAGGCAGCGTTGAACGCGACCGCGGTCGGCGCGCAGGTGCTTTTCGATGGCTGGCTGGTGCGATTCGCGCCCTCGTCGGCCAAGCGCGCACGCAGTATCAATGTGCTGGGGTTATCCACACGTCCGTTGGACGAGCGGCTGGCGTATTGTTCATCGTTGTATGCGCGCCATGGCTTGCCCATGGTGCTGCGCATTACCTCCATCGGTCCCGATTTTTCCCTCGACGCCGAACTGGAGTCCCGCGGTTATACCTTTACCGACGAGACCCGAGTCATGTGCATGCCGCTCGCTCCCAGGCCCAGCGTCCGGGGCGATCTGCTTTTCAATATTGTCGATACCGGGCGCTTCGCGGCGGCGGTCGGGGCAATGCGCAACTCGGAATCCGCACACATCGCCGAACATCGGACGCGCTTGCAAGGACTGGCTGTGGATATCTCGCCGGTGCTGGCAACGGACACGGCGGGGCAGTGCGTTGCCGCGGGCCTGGCTGTCCGCGACGGTGACTTGCTGGGCCTGTTCGATATCGTCACCGACCCGGGGCAGCGGCGCAAAGGCTACGCAGCCGCCCTGATTGAACACTTGTTGGCAACAGGCGCCACCGGCGGCGCCACGACAGCCTATTTGCAGGTTGAGCCGGAGAATACCGCCGCGCGCGCCTTGTATGGCCGCTACGGTTTCAAAGACTGTTACGCGTATTGGTACCGCCTGCCCGCCGAGCAGACGGACGCCTGAGCCAGGCTCGGGATACAAAAACAGAAGGAAAGAGGATTTAATTATGGCCACCAAGAAACCCAAGGGATTGGGCCGCGGACTGGACGCCTTGCTCGGCGCCGACGCGCCAGCCATCGAGAACATCGGCAAGGCTGCTGCCGCCGCCAAGCCCGAGGGTCCGCCGTCCACCTTGCCCGTCTCGAAGATGCGCGCCGGCAAGTATCAGCCGCGCACGCGCATGGACGAGGGCGCTTTGGGCGAACTGGCCGAATCGATCCGCACACAAGGCATCATGCAACCCATTCTTGTGCGCGCACTGGGCGAAGCCGCGCCCGGCCACTATGAGATCATCGCCGGCGAACGGCGCTTCCGCGCTGCGCAGATTGCGGGCCTGAAGGAAGTGCCGGTGCTGGTGCGTGAAGTGGCCGACGAGAACGCGGCCGTCATGGCGTTGATTGAAAACATCCAGCGCGAAGACCTGAATCCGCTGGAAGAAGCGCAGGGCGTGCGCCGGCTGCTGGATGAATTCGGCCTGACGCATGAGCAGGCCGCGCAAGCAATCGGCCGTTCGCGTTCGGCCACCAGCAACCTGTTGCGCCTCTTGAACCTGGCGGCGGCCGTGCAGACCATGCTGCTGGCGGGCGACGTGGACATGGGCCATGCCCGCGCGCTGCTCGCCGTTGATGCGGCCACGCAGATCCAGCTGGCCAATCAAATCATCGCGCGTCGCCTGTCGGTGCGTGAAGCCGAAAAGCTGGTCGCCAAGACCGCCAAGGAAACCGAGTCGTCCGCCGCGCCCAAGAAGAAGGCCAACGGCGTGTCGCGCGACCTGACCCGCCTGGAAGAGGCGCTGTCCGACCATCTGGGTACGCGCGTCGCGCTGAAAGTGGGCGCCAAGGAAAAGGGCCAGATCGTCATCGACTTCCATGGCTGGGAACACCTGAATTCCCTGCTCGAGCGCCAGGGCCTGTCCGGGGTAGTGGATGCCTGAGCGCGCGCTGCCTGTCATCGCGGTACTGGCGACGGGCGGCACGATCGCCGGCGCCCAGGCTGACGCGACCTCCGCCGGCTATAAGGCAGGCTCGTTTTCCGTCGATGACTTGCTGGCCGCCGTGCCGCAACTGGCGAACATCGCCGAGATCCGCGCCGAGCAGGTCGCCAACGTTGGCAGCCAGAACATGACGCACGCCGTGTGGCGCGCGCTGGCGGAGCGCGTGGATGCGCTGAGCCGCGACGCCTCGGTGGCGGGCATCGTCATCACGCATGGCACGGATACGCTGGAAGAAACGGCGTACTTCCTGAGCCTGGTGATACGCCACGACCAGCCCGTAGTGATGGTGGGCGCCATGCGTCCGGCCACCGCGCTGGGCGCCGAAGGCCCGGCCAATCTGTACAACGCGGTGGCGCTGGCGCGCCATCCCGAGGCGCGTGGCCGCGGGCCGCTTGTCGTCATGAACGAAGATGTGCACTACGCCCGCGAAATCCAGAAGATCGCCAGCGCCGGCCTCTGCGCGTTCGCGTCGCCCAATCGCGGCCGCGCCGGAGTCATGCACGGCGGTGTTCCATGCTTCTATTCGCGCAACACCACGACGCATACCACTGAAAGCGAGTTTTCACTCGCATTGCTGGAAAAGGCCCGCTGGCCCCGCGTGGATGTTGTCTATGCCCATGCCAACCTGCAGGGCGATCTGATCGATTTTCTGGCCGATGCCGCCGATGGCATCGTGCTGGCCGGCGTCGGCGACGGCAACGCTACGGATCTGGCCATTGAAAGCCTGAGCCGCGCCGCGGCCAACGGCGTGGCGGTCGTGCGGTCCAGCCGCACGGGCAGCGGGTTCGTGGCGCGCGACGTCGAACTCGATGACGCCCGTCTGGGGTTTGTTGCCGCGCGCGACCTGAACCCCCAGAAAGCCCGCATCCTGCTGATGCTGGGCCTATCCGTCACGCGCGATCCGGCAGCCCTGCAGGATCTGTTCGACCGCTATTGATGCGCGGCGGCTGGGCCGCCGCATCGCCTTGCTGAGCCAGCCCCAGGCTGGTCTTGAGCATGTCGTAGACCTGTCGTGTCAGCGGATTTATCAGGTCAGGCCTTATCCACAGGAAGTACGTCACGTCGGGCAAGGGCGGCAATCCTTCCTTTTCACCCAACACGCGCATTTCCGGCCCCAGCAGCTCCACGCTGCGCGCAGTGACGCCCAAGCCGGCGCGCAGCGCGGCCTTTATCCCCACCAGCGTCGGCGCCACATAGTTGGTGTGCCAGCGCACGCGCGCCTGTTCCAGCGCCGTGAGCGCCAGCCGGCGGAAGATGCTGGGTTCGTCGGCAAGCACCAGCGGCACTGGCGCATGCATGTCGTGCACGTAGTCGGCCGAAGCCAGCCACACTGTGGGCGAAGTGCGCAGCGCCACGCCCTCGAAGTCCTGGTCGAAGCGCGTGGATATCGTCAGGTCGAGCTCCCCGGCGCGCAGAGCGTCCATCAGGAAGGGACTGCGGTCGGTGCGAATTTCCAGTTTCACGCGCGGCGCCGAGCGCGCGATGTGCGTCAGCAGCGTGGGCAGGATCGAGTCCGCCACGTCCAGCGGCGCGCCCAGCTTCAGGTCGCCTTCCAACGGCCCGTCCTGCAGGGCGCGCAGCGCCTCATCGTTGATGGCCAGCATGTGGCGGGCATATTCCACCAGACGCCGCCCATGCGACGAAAGCACCTTGTTGCGGCCCTGCTTTTCGAACAAGGGCTGGCCGATAAGGGATTCCAGCCGCTGCATCTGTTGCGTCACGGCGGACTGTGTCTTGTGCAGGCGGTTGGCGGCTTCCGAAAAGGTGTCGTGCCGGGCGATGGCCGTCAGCGTGCGGAGCAGGTCCAGATCCAGGTTGCGCATGGGTGTGTAGAAAGTATTAGCGACGCTAATGGAATCTTAAGGCAATTTAAATTGTTCCACGCCAGCAGGGGGGATACATTCAATGGCATAACTCATGAAAATAGGGAAAACGTAAAGTGAGCAACGCACATCCTCACCAAGCCGGCATCGCTAACGCCATCGGAAATATTAAAAAAACTGTAGGAAATAAGGGGCTGAACCGCGACAGTCTCCAGGCCGTACTCGACGAGTTGATCGGCTTGGCCGGCCACACCGACTGGTGGGCAGCCGACCGCTATCCCGCGCCGGAAGACGGCGAACGCCAGGCCCGCTACCTGATCGCCGAGGACGCCGACAAAAGCTACGCGCTCTATCTGAACGTCATGCGTCCCGGCAAGCAGATCGTTCCACACAACCACACGACCTGGGCCTGTATCGCGGCCGTGGAAGGCGTGGAATACAACTACGTCTATGACCGCAGCGACGACGGCTCCGTGCCCGGCGTGGGCCGGCTCGAAAAGACCGGCACCGTGGTGGTTGGCCCCGGCACCGGCATCGCGCTGATGCCGGACGATATCCACGCCGTGGAAATCCAGGGCGACAGCGTCATCCGCCACCTGCACATGTACGGCCGCGCACTGGAAACGCTGACCGAACGCCTGGCGTTCGACCTGCAAGCCGGCACCTGCAAAGTCATGCCGATCGGCGTGCAGACGCGCCGCTGATCATGGACAAGCCCTATCGGTCCGCCACGCGCCTCCTGCGCGCCGGCCGCCCTCATCGCGGCTGGGTCAATACGCCCGTCACGCGCGCCAGCACCTACGTCTTCGATAGTGTGCAGGCCTGGCGCGAAACGCGCAGCCGCCGCGACCAGGAACGCCTGCCGTCCTACGGCGCGCGCGGCACCGATAGCACGCACGCGCTCGAAGACGCGTTGGTCGAGCTGGAAGAAGGCTATCGCGCCAAGCTGTATCCCACCGGCCAGGCCGCCATCGCCACCGTGCTGCTGGCTTACTTGCGCGCCGGGGACCACGTACTGATCACGGATGCGGTGTACGAGCCCGTGCGCCGCTTCTGCGCGGAACATCTGGCGCGGCTGGGCATCGCGTATACGTACTACCAACCCGACGGCACGGGCATCGAAGCGCTCATCCGTCCTCAAACCCGCATGATCTACGCGGAGTCGCCGGGCTCGCTGACTTATGAGATGCCAGATCTGCCGGCGTTGGCCGCTTTGGCCCGCGCGCATGATTGCTGGCTGGCTGTGGATAACACCTGGGCCTCCGGATTGCTGCATCAACCCCTGACATTGGGCGCCGACATTTCGATCCTGGCGGCCACCAAGTATCTGGGCGGACATGCCGATGTGATGATGGGCGCGGTGATCTCCAATGCGCGGGCCTGGAATGCGCTGGAGCGCGCCACCGTGGATCTGGGGCAGACCGTTGGCGCCGATGACGCCTATCTGGTGTTGCGCGGCATGCGCACGCTGCCTTTGCGCATGGCGCAGCACGCCCGCAGCGCCTTGCGTGTGGCGGACTTTCTGTTGAGCCGTCCGGAAGTGGCGCGTGTCCTGTGTCCGGCCTTGCCCGGCGATCCTTCCCACGCGTTGTGGCAGCGCGATTGCACCGGCGCGAATGGCCTCCTGACGGTGGAGTTCGCCGGCGCGGTCGGCGTCGACGCCGTCGAGCGACTTATCAACAGCCTGCAGCTATTCGGCATCGGCGCATCGTGGGGCGGTTTCGAAAGCCTCGTGATACCGGTGAATCTTGCCGCGGCGCGGTCTTTGCCGGATCCCGAGCCGCGCGGCGCCATGCTGCGCCTGCATGTGGGCCTGGAGGACCCCGACGACCTCATCGCCGACCTGAAACAAGCGCTATCCCGACTTTCTCCGTCTTCGCTGAACACCATGATGCACCCCACTCAAGACCCGTCCGCCATCGACATCGATCCGCACACGCTCAAGCAATGGCTGCATGATGGCGCTGAAATCGCGCTGCTGGACGTGCGCGAGCATGGCCAGTATGGCGAGGGCCATCTGTTCTACGCCGCGCCCGTGCCCTACAGCCGGCTGGAAGTGGATATCGTGCGCCTGGCGCCGCGGCGCGATGTGCGCATCGCGCTCTACGACAACGGCGGCGCCGATGACACGGCGGCGCGCGCCGCGCAGGCCCTGACAGCGCTTGGGTACTGCAATGTCCATCGCCTGAGCGGCGGCATCGCGCAATGGCAGCGCGACGGCTATGCCGTCTTCGCGGGCGTGAACGTGCCCAGCAAAACCTTCGGCGAACTGGCCGAAGAAGTTTTCCACACCCCGCGTATCGGCGCGCGCGACCTGGCCGAACGCCAGCGCCGCGGCGACGACCTGATCGTGCTGGACGGCAGGCCTTATGCGGAATACCAGAAGATGAGCATCCCGGGCGGCATCTGCTGCCCCAACGGGGAACTGGCGCTGCGCGCCCACACGCTGGCGAGCAATCCGCAGACCACCATTGTGGTGAACTGCGCCGGCCGCACACGCAGCATCATCGGGGCGCAGACGCTGATCAACCTGGGCGTGCCCAATCCTGTCTACGCGCTGGAGAACGGCACGCAAGGCTGGTACCTCGAGGATCTGCAGCTTGAACACGGCGCGCGCCGCCGCTACGACGATGGCGTTGCACCACAAGACCTGCCCGCGCTGGCACAGCGTTCCGCGCGACTGGCCGAAAGCCATGGCGTGCCTACGGTGAGTGCGCAAGCGGTGCAAGCATGGTTGCGCGACAAGAACCGCAGCACCTTCCTGTGCGATGTGCGCAGCGCCGAAGAGCACGCCCAAGGTTCGCTGCCCGGTGCGCAGCACACGCCTGGCGGCCAGTTGATCCAGGCCACCGACCAGTACCTGGCCGTGCGCGGCGCGCGCATCGTCGTGTTCGATGCCGAAGGCGTGCGCGCGCCGGTGGTCGCCAGCTGGCTGCGGCAGATGGGCTGGGACGCCAGCGTGCTGCGCGAAGGCGTGCAGGCGCATTTGGACAACCCTGTGGAAAAGGCGCTGGCGCCGCAATTGCCCTTGCTGGATGATGCGCAGCTTGCAGCCGCGCGCGCGCAGGGCGCGCAGCTGATCGATCTTCGTCCCAGCATGCGCTATCGCGCCAGCCATATTGCAGGCGCGCGCTGGTCCATTCGCCCGCGTCTCGCCAGCCTGCCCCTGGACGCCACGCGTCCGGTAGTGTTGCTGGCCGAGGATGCGGCCCTGGCCGCCTGGGCCGCGCAGGACTTGCGGGCGCTGGGAGTGAACGACATCCATGCCAACACCGGAGATCCCTCTGGCTGGGCCGCGCAGGGCATCGCACTGGCGTCCACGCCGGCCGAGCCCGCCGACGCCGACTGCATCGACTATCTGTTTTTTGTGCATGACCGCCACGACGGCAACAAGGCCGCCGCGCGCCAGTACCTGGCCTGGGAGACCAATCTGGTCAAGCAGATCGACGAACGCGAACTGGCGGGCTACCGCTTTCCGGCCCGCTGACACCGGAGCCGCCGCGCTCGCCTGATCCGGCCTCGCGGCACAGCAGACGCATCAATCCGAAAAGTACGCCCCGGCCTGCACGGCCGGGGTGCGGACGGTTCATGCCGAACCGGAATGCAAAGGACGGCCGAGTATCCGGCCGCCAATCACAAGGGGAACTCAGATGAAGCACCATGCATCGCACATACGCAAGGCCGCTGCCGCGGCGCTGGCCGGTTTGCTGTGGGGGACCGTCGTCCACGCCGAGGCGCCCGCGCCTCTACCCGACTATCCCAGGCAGGCCATCACGGTCGTGTCGCCGTTTCCTCCGGGGGGCGGTAATGACGGCGTCGCACGCCTGATCGCGCAGGAACTGGGCGCCATCACGGGCCAGAGTGTGGTGGTGGAAAACCGCTCGGGCGCGGGCGGCAACGTCGGCACGGCGCAGGTGGCGCGCGCCAAGCCCGATGGCTATACCCTGGTGATGTCGCAGACCAGCGTCATGGCCGTCAATCCGCGCCTGTACAAGAACGTGGGCTTTGATCCCGTCAAGGACTTCACGCCCATCTCGCAGATCACTTCCGCGCCGCTGGTGCTGGTGGCGCGCAGCGAGGGCCCGTACCGCACGCTGAACGACTATCTGGACGCCGCGCGCAAGCAGCCCGGCGTGGTCACCTATGCGACGCCCGGCAACGGCACCATGAGCCATCTGATGGGCGCGCTGCTGTCGCAGAAGGCCGATGTGAAACTGGTGCATGTGCCGTATCGCGGTGCAGCGCCCGCCATCACCGATCTCATGGGAGGCACGGTGGACATGTTGATAACTTCACCGGCCTCGGCCGAACCCATGGTCGCCGCCGGCAAGCTGCGCATCCTGGCGCTCAGCCACGAGAACAGCATCGGCATCTTCAAGGGGGCGCCCACACTCAAGCAGGCAGGCATGGAGGGCATTACCGCCGATGACTGGTACGGACTGTTCGCGCCCGCCGGCACCCCGCCCGAGCGCGTCGCCTACCTGGCGCAAGCAGTGGGGCAGGCGATGAAATCGCCCGCCGTGATCGCCAAGATCAACAGCGGCGGCAGCTGGGCGGTGGGCAGCCAGCCCGCCGCATTCAAGACGCGGCTGCAGGAAGACACCGTGTACTGGGCCGACATGGTGAAAACTGCGGGCGTGTCGCTGGACTGACGCGTGGCCGACGCTTGCGCTACACCGCCAGGATTTTGCCGACGGCGGATTTCAAGGCGGCGTAGGCGGGCGACTTCTGCGCGCTGGTGTTGGTGACCAGATGGTCGATGCGGTCCGCGCTGCAGTACGACACGCGGCTGCACAGGCCGATCTTGCTGAAGTCGGCCAGCAGCACCAGCTGCTTGGCGCTTGCCGCCATGGCGCGCGCGACTTCGGCTTCGCGCAGGTCATAATTGGTGGCGCCGAATTCGGCGTCCACGCCTACCGGAGACAGCAGCGCCAAGTCCGCGCGATACCGGTGGATCTCGGCGATCGTGATGTCGCCGGCCGTGGCGCATACCGGGCCGCCCACGGAGCCGCCCAGCATGATGAGCTGGTTCGCGCCATTGCCGGCCGCGCCTACCTTCAAGGCCACGTCGAACGAGTTGGTGATGACGGTCAGGCCCGACAGCTTGGCCAGTTCGTCGGCCAGCACGCTGGTGGTGCTGCCGGCGTCCAGGAACAGGGTCTGTCCGTTGGATACCAGCCCCGCGGCCGCGCGCGCGATGGCGCGCTTGTATTTGACGCGCGTATGCACGCGTTCCGCGATGGGCGGCTCGCTGTGCACCGGCACGGCGCCGCCGTGCACCCGGCGTAATTCGCCCATGGCCTCCAGTTCCAGCAGGTCACGCCTGACTGTTTCCCTCGACACCCCTAGTTCGCCGACGATACGGTCGGTCGATACCTGCTGCAATGAAGACAGCAGGGCGCGGATTCTCTGATACCGCTCTTCTTGCCACATGTCCGATGTTTCCTAATCTATGTCCGGCGCCGCGCGGCTGCGGCGATCAGCGCGCGCAATGCCAGCAGGGAGCCCCCCACGACCAGCATGATAAGGGTTGAATAGGCGGCAGCCTGCGAGACGAACCCCGCTTCGTCCAGGCGCAGGACGGAAACGGGCGCCACGCTCACGGATGGCGTGACCAGGAAGATCACCGCTGACAGCGTCACCATGGACCGCATGAACAGGAAGAAGAACACGCCGAGCACGGTCGGGCCGATCAGCGGCAGCACCGCGTCGCGCAGCACCCGCAGCGTGCCGCCGCCCAGGCAGCTGACCGCCTCCTCCAGCGCCTGCGGCACGGCGCGCATGCCGGTCATCATCGTCAGGAAACCCTGCGTGTGGTAGTGGTAGAAGTTGCACAAGGCGATCAGCGCGGCGCTGCCATACAGCGCATACAGCGGCGTGCCGGGGGCGTTGAAGGCGAAGATGTACGACAAGCCCAGCACCAGGCCAGGAACTCCCACCGGCAGCACCGAGACCAGGTACACCAGCTTGGCCCACGCGCGTGGAATGCGGCACACCCCGAAGCTCAGGAAGAACAGCAGCAGCACGCCGCCGCCTGCCGCCGCCAGCGAAAGGTACAAGGACGTCCAGAGCGGCGTGTAGCCGCCGCTGACCGTGATGTCGTAATGCTTCAGCGTCCATTCCATGCGATAGGGCCATAGCCGCATGAAGCTGGCGAAGATCACCGTGGCCACGGTCAGGATGATGGTGCCGCTGGCCAGCAGCACGCCGGCGGTGAACGCCGCATCGCGTCCGCGAGCCGGCTGCGGCGTGACCCGCAATCCGCTGGGCGAGGCCGAGCCGAACTGGCGCTGCGAGGCGACGCGTTCGATCTGCACCGAAATCAGTGAGGGCAGCAACAGCAGGATGCCGACCACCGAGCCCATGCCGAAGTTCATCTGCCCGGACACCTGGCTGTAGATCTCCGTGGCCAGCACCCGGTAGTTGCCGCCGATCACGGCGGCGTTGCCGAAGTCGGTAATGGTGATGACGAACACCACGAAAGCTGCGCTCAGCAGGCCGAACTTGCAGTTGGGCAGCGTGATGTCGAAGAACTGGCGCGAGCCGGACGCGCCCATGACTTCGGCCGCGTCGTAGTAGCGCGCGTCCATGTTGCGCAGGGCCGCCTGCAGGATCAGCACGGCCTGGGGCAGGGCGTAGAACACGTTGGAGATCAACAGACCCCAGAAGCCGTAGATATCGATCTCCCAGCCCGTCCAGCGGTGTACCAGCCCGTTGCGGCCCAGCAGGAAAATGAGTCCCAGGCCCTGCACCAGCGAAGGCGCCAGCAGCGGCAGCACCAGCGCCAGCCGCACGGCGGCCTTGCCGCGCATGCAGCTGCGATCCAGGCCATAGGCGATGGCAAAGCCCAGCCCGACGCTCACCACCGTGGTGGCGGTGCTCATGACCAGGCTGTTGAGCGTGGCGGTGAGCACGCCGCGCGTGGCGAAGACCTCGGCATAGTTGCCCAGGCCGACCGAGCCGTCTTTCTCGACCAGGCTGCGCCACGCCACGGTCGCCAGCGGATAGAGGAAGAACAGCGCCAGGCCGGCAAGTGGGATGCCGACGCAGCTCCACAGCAGCACGCGGTCGGCGGACCAGGGGGCGCGGCCGGTTGGCGCCGCGATGGCCGGGCTGGCGTGGGCGGCGCTCAAGCGGCGGCTCCGGTTTGCGTGGCGCGATCCGTCATACGCTGACCCAGGCGCAATGGCCCGGCTCCATGTCCAGCCGTACGGGGGCGCCGCGCGACAGGCCGGCGGCGCCATGTTGCTCCACCAGCAGTTCGCGTCCCTGCCAGGCGATGCGCAGGCGGGTGAGGTTGCCCATGAACGTCATGTCCTGCACGCGGCCAGGCCCGCGATCGTCCGCGGCGATGCGCAGGTTCTCGGGCCGCAGGCAGGCCTCGTAGCGCTCGCTGGCTCCCTCGGGCCGCGTCGCCAGCAGCTGGGGCATGGCCTCGCGTACCCAGTCGGTGGGCAGCAGATTGCTCAGGCCCACGAAGTTCGCCACGAAACGGGTGCGCGGGCGCAGGTACAGATCTGACGGCGAGCCTACCTGTTCGATGCGGCCGTCGTTCATGCACACGATCTTGTCGGCCAGCGTCAGCGCTTCCTCCTGATCGTGCGTCACCATTACCGTGGGGATCTTCAGGCGCCGCTGCACGTCGTGGATTTCGGCGCGCATGTCGGTGCGTACGCGCGCGTCCAGCGCGGACAGCGGTTCGTCCAGCAGGATCAGCGCCGGATCCACCGCCAGCGCGCGCGCCAGCGCAACGCGCTGCTGCTGGCCGCCGGACAGCTGGTGCGGATAGCGTTCGGCATGCTCGGGCAGCTTGATCAGCGCCAGCAGTTCCTTCACGCGCGCGCCGATGCGTTCGCGCGATTCGCCGCGGATGCGCAGGCCGTAACCCACGTTCTGCGCCACCGTCATGTTGGGGAACAGGGAATACGACTGGAACACGATGCCGAAGCCGCGCTTGCGCGCCGGCAGCGCGCTCAGGTCGCGCCCGCCCAGCGTGATGGTGCCGCGGTCAAAGGGCAGCAGGCCCGCCACGATGCGCAGCAAGGTGGTCTTGCCGCAGCCGCTGGGGCCGAGCAGGCAGACGAATTCATGTTCGCCCACGGACAGGTCGATGTCTTGCAGCGCTACCGACGCATCGAACGTCTTGCGGATTCCGCGCAATTCCAGATACATGGCGTCTCCAGGACAGGCGGCAGCCGGCTGTGCGCCGGCCGCGGCACCGTCAACGCTTGATGGTTTCCTGCCAGGTCTTGATGGTGGCGTCCCGTTCCGCGGCGGACTTGGGGAAGTCCACGGGGTACAGCACGGCGGTCAGGTCCTTGGGCAGGCCGGCGGCTTCGGCGGCCTTGTTGGGCGTGGCGCCGGGGATGGTCACCAGTTCCTTGTACTTGCTGTACAGGCCGCCCGCCTGCGCCGATAGCGTCCAATCGAGGAAACGTTTGGCGTCGGTGGGATTCTTGGCCGTTTTCATCAGACCCGAGGCTTCCAGCTCGTAACCCACCCATTTGGACGGAATCACCATCTTGATGGGGAATCCTTCCTCTATGGATTGCATGGCGGGAAAGGCGAAGGACACGCCGATGGCGTACTCGCCGGCGCGCGCCATCTTGCAGGGGCGCGAGCCCGACGGCGTGTACTGCGCCACGTTCTTGTCCAGGTCCTTGAGCAGCGCCCAGCCTTTCTCCTTGCCCATGCCCTGCAGCAGCGCGACGATCTGCAGATAGCCGGTGCCCGAGGCCGCGGGGCTGGGGATAACTATTTCGCCCTTGTAGACGGGCTTGGTCAGGTCTTCCCAGGAGGTCGGCATGGGCAGGTTCTTGGACTTGAGCCTGTCCGTGTTCACACAGAATGCGGCCACGTAGCCAGTGGCTGCGAACCACTTCTGGTCGGCGCCCTTGTACTGCGCGGGCAGGGCGTCCATGCCTTTGGCCGCGTACGGCTCCAGCAGGTTCTGCAGGCGCGGATCCAGCATGTTGCTGACGGCGAACCCCCAGATCACGTCCTGCTGCGGGTTGGAAGCCTCGGCGATCAGGCGCGCGCCCAGATCGCCGGTGGACAGCCGCAGCACGTTGACCTTCACGTCCGGCATGGCGGCGTTGGCGGCTTTCAGGTAGGCCGCGATTTCGTCTTCTTCGAGGGCGGTGTAGACGGTGATGGCGCCGGCGTGAGCCTGCGTCCAACCTAGGGAAATTACTGCAACCACAAGGCTAAGCTTCTTCATACATTGCATGATGGGACTCCGGTTGGAATACACGGCAACGGTGGCGAGCTACGTAGTTGGACAGCCTTCTGCAACAAATCCGGCAAGTTGCAGTTTTATGTATGTTTGCAAATTTGTGGCAACGTGTCTAGACTGGAAAAACCAGTATTCAAGGGTTTTTTTGGCGTAGGCGCATCCTCCCGCGCCACGCCTGGAGCTCATCGATGCAAACTTCACCGCCGTTATCCGCGCAGCAGCTGGCCGCGTACTCCTCGTTCGCCCAAACGCTGGCGGACCGCGTGCGTCCCTTGTCGCGCAAGTGGTTCCGGCATCCGCTGGACGTGGACACCAAGGCGGACGAAAGCCCGGTCACGCAGGCTGACTGCGAAGTCGAGGCTGCCCTGCGCGAGGCCATCGCCCAGCACTATCCCGAGCACGGCATTTTTGGTGAGGAGTTCGGCGCTTCGCATGCCGAAGCCGAATTCGTGTGGTCGCTGGATCCCATCGACGGCACGCGCGCCTTCATTTCCGGCAACCCGCTGTGGGGCACGCTGCTGGCGCTGCTGCATCGGGGCAAGCCCGTGCTCGGGGTGATCGACATACCCATGCTGGATGAGCGCTGGGTCGGTGCGGCAGGCGCGGCCGCGCAGTTGAATGGCGCCGCCTGTCGCGCCAGCGCTTGCGCCGAACTGCGCCAGGCCATTCTGTACGCCACCTCGCCCGACATCTTTGCCGGCGCGGAACTGGCCGCCTTCGAGGCGCTGACGCAGGCCGCGCGCATGCGCCGCTACGGCGGCGATTGCTACAGCTACGGCCTCCTGGCCAGCGGACACGTCGACCTGGTGGTCGAGTCCGGCCTGCAGCCGTATGACTATCTGGCGCTGATGCCCGTGATCGAAGGGGCGGGCGGCGTCATTACCGATTGGTCGGGGCAGCCGCTCAGTCTCGAATCGCAGGGCCGCGTCGTCGCGGCCGCCACGCCGCAGCTGCATCGCCAGGCGATGCGGGTGCTGGGGGCGGCCATGACCTGAACGCCGCGCCGCCCGCCCGCAGTCCAACGCAACGCTTCAGTCACAAGGTGAAAGAGCATGCATGCACTAGGGGTAGCAACGGTGGAAGACGCGGAGCGGCTGGTGCAAGCCAGCCAGCTCTCGCACATCAAGGTAGGCTTGTCCGACGTCGATGGCGTCATGCTGGGCAAATACCTGCGGCGCGACAAGTTTTTGGGCGCGCTGCGCTCGGGGCTGGCGTTTTGCGACGTGGTGTTCGGCTGGGATCTGGACGACCAGCTGTACGACAACACCAAGTACACGGGTTGGCACACGGCCTATCCCGATGCCAAGCTCAGGATCATCCCCCAAAGCGGCCGCAGGCTGCCGCTGGAGCAGGGGCCGGGCGGCGAAGACATGCTGCTGTTCCTGGCGGAATTCGAAGGCGACGCGGGCGCCATCTGTCCGCGGCGCCTGTTGCACCGGACGCTGGACCGGGCCGCCAGCATGGGCTATGACGTCTATGCGGCGCTGGAGTACGAGTTCTTCATGTTCCGCGAAACGCCGCATTCCGTGCGCGCCAAGAACTACCGCAACATGGAGAACTGGACGCCGGGAAATTTCGGCTACTCGGTGCTGCGCAGCACGGTCGAGGGCGACTTCTACCGCAAGCTGCTGGACATGTGCGAACGCATGGACATGCCCATCGAAGGCCTGCACACCGAAACGGGGCCCGGCGTGCTGGAAGCGGCACTGGCGGTGGACCTGGCCGCGGCCGCGGGCGACAAGGCCTTTCTCTTCAAGACCTTCACCAAGGCGCTGGCGCAGCAGAACGGGCTGATGGCGACCTTCATGGCGAAATGGTCGCATGATCATCCCGGCCAGAGCGGCCACATCCATCTGTCGCTGCGCGATCACAAGACCAACCGCTCCGCCTTCTACGACGAATCCCGGCCGCATGGCATGAGCGCGACGCAAGCCTCCTTCATGGCCGGCGTACAGCGCTACCTGCCGGAATTCATGGCCCTGTATGCGCAGACCATCAACAGCTATTCGCGCCTGGTGCCCGGATACTGGGCGCCGCTGGATGCCACCTGGGGCATGGAAAACCGTACCACCGCGCTGCGGCTGATTCCAGGCAGCGACAAATCGCAGCGCGTCGAGGTGCGCATCGGATCAGCCGACGCCAATCCTTACCTGGCCTTGTCCGCCGCCCTGGCTTCGGGCCTGTATGGCATCGAACAGGGCCTGGAACCCGAGCCGATGGTGCAGGGCAATGCCTACACGCAGCAGTTTCCAGCGCATCTGCGCCTGCCCACCACGCTGTGGGAATCCGCGCAGCGGCTGCGCGAATCCGAGGCCGCGCGGCATCTGTTCGGCGATGCCTTCGTCGAACACTACGCCGCCACGCGCGAATGGGAAGAACGGCAGTTCCGCCGCCACGTGACCGATTGGGAACTGGCGCGCTACTTCGAAATCATCTGAATCCAAACCACATCGCTTGCGCAGGGCAGACATGACCCAGGAACTCATTACCATCAGTCCCATCGACGGGCGCGAGGTCGTGCGCCGACCCTATGCCAGCGAGGCGCAGATCGCGCAGGCACTCGCTGACGCCCAAGCCGCGCAGGGCGCGTGGCAGGCGCTGGGCGTGCAGGAGCGGGGGCGCATCGTGTCCGCGGCCGTCGACCGCTTCGTTGCCGCCAAGGAAGAGATCGCGCGCGCCATCACCATCCAGATGGGACGGCCATTGCGCTACACGCCGGGCGAAGTGGCAGGCTTCGAGGCGCGCGCCCGTCACATGATCGCCATCGCGGGCGAGGCGCTGGCGCCCATCCAGGTACCGGAGCAAACCGGTTTCACACGCTTCATCAGCCGCGAGCCGATAGGTGTCGCGTTGACCATCGCGCCGTGGAACTACCCCTTGCTGACGGCCGTGAACAGCATCGTGCCCGCTCTGATGGCGGGCAATACGGTCATCCTCAAGCATTCCGACCAGACGCCCTTGTGCGCGGAATTTATCGAACGCGCGTTCCGCGAGGTCGGGGCGCCCAAAGGCGTATTCCAGTATCTGCATGCCAACCACGACATCGTGCACCGGCTGATCCGCGCGCCGGAGGTCGGCTACGTGTCGTTCACCGGGTCCGTGCGCGGAGGGCATGCGGTCGAGGAAAGCGCGGCGGGGCGCTTTATCGGCATGGGCCTGGAGCTAGGCGGCAATGATCCGGCCTATGTGCGGGCCGACGCCAAGATCGAACACGCGGTCGAAACCCTGGTGGACGGCGCGTACTTCAATTCGGGCCAGTCCTGCTGCGGCATCCAGCGCATCTACGTGGCGCGCACCAGATACGATGAATTCGTCGATCGCGCCGTTGAGTTGACGCGCGGCTATGTCCTGGGGAATCCGCTGCACGCCGACACTACCTTGGGTCCGGTCGTGCGCGCCAAGGCCGCCGCCGAGATCCGGGCCATCATCGACGAAGCGGTTTCGGCGGGCGCCAGGAATATGATTGATAGCTCGCATTTCAAGGAAGCGAGCATAGGCTCGCCTTATGTCGCGCCGGCGTTGCTCACGCAGGTCGATCACCGCATGCGCATCATGAGCGATGAATGCTTCGGGCCGGCCGTCGGAATCATGGCGGTAGACAGCGACGAGGAAGCCATCGGTCTGATGAACGACAGTCCCTATGGCCTGACGGCGGCGGCATTCACGCAGGACGAGGAAGCGGCCTTGCATATCGGTCGCCAGGTCCGCACGGGAACCTTTTTCATGAACCGCTGCGATTACCTGGATCCCGCGCTGGCCTGGACCGGCGTCAAGAATTCCGGCCGCGGCGTGTCCCTGTCGGTTGTTGGCTACGAACAGCTCACGCAAGCCAAATCCTTTCATCTGCGCAGCGTCTGACACGGCGCCATCAGGAAACCAACCATGACCTTGCCCAGCGTTAATTGGAACTATCCCACGGCCATCAAGGCCGGCCCTGGCCGCATCAAGGAATTGCCGGCGCTGTGCCGCGGGCTGGGCATGGCGCGGCCATTGCTTGTGACGGATCCCGGGCTGGCCGCCTTGCCCATGGTCGCGGGCGCCGTGCAGGGCTGCCGTGACGCCGGCCTGGAGTGCGGCCTGTTCCACGAAATCAAAGGCAACCCCACGGGCCGCAACGTCGACGACGGCGTGCGTGCTTACAAGCAGGGCGGCCACGACGGCGTGATCGCATTCGGCGGAGGTTCTGCGCTGGACGCGGCCAAAGCCATTGCGTTGATGGCGGGCCAGACGCGGCCGCTATGGGATTTCGAGGACATCGGCGACAACTACTTGCGCGTCGACGTGGCCGGCATGGCGCCGGTGGTGGCGGTGCCGACCACTGCGGGCACCGGTTCCGAAGTCGGGCGCGCCTCCGTCATCACCGACGAGGCCGCTGAAGTAAAGCGCATCATCTTCCATGCGCGCATGCTGCCCTCGGTCGTGATCCTGGACCCTGAACTGACGGTAGGCCTGCCGCCAAAGATCACGGCGGCGACGGGCATGGACGCGCTGTCGCACAATCTGGAGGCCTACTGTTCGCCGTTCTTCCATCCCATGGCGGCGGGCATCGCGATCGAAGGCATGCGCCTGGTGAAGGAGTACCTGCCGCAGGCGGTCGCCCATGGCGATGACCAGCAGGCGCGCCTGCAGATGCTGGTGGCGTCCAGCATGGGCGCGACGGCATTCCAGCGCGGGCTGGGCGCCATGCATGCGCTGGCGCACCCGCTGGGCGCGCTGTACGACGCGCATCACGGCATGCTCAACGCCATCCTCATGCCGTATGTGCTGAAAGCCAACGAACACGCGGTGGCGCCGCGGCTGCAGGCCTTGGCGCGCTATCTGGATCTGCCGGATTCCGGCCCTGGCGCGGTGCTGGACTGGGTGTTGCGCCTGCGCGAAACCGTGGGCATTCCGCATACCCTGGCCGAAATCGGCATCGACGAGGCTCAGGCCGAACGAATAGGGCGCATGGCGGCCGAGGATCCTTCGGCCGGCACCAACCCCGTCAACTACACGCCCGAGCAGTATTCCGATCTTTTCCGTGCAGCAATTCGCGGAAACCTGTAAGCTTCGCCCCCTCTGCGCGGAAACGCTGCGGTGGTTGAAGAAGAATTTTGAATATTTCGTCCGAAGCGTTTGACAGCGGATTTGAAAGTGTTCATAATCTCGAATTCTCCTCTGGAGGAGTGCCCGAGTGGTTAAAGGGGGCAGACTGTAAATCTGTTGGCCTTGCGCCTACGTTGGTTCGAATCCAACCTCCTCCACCAGAGACCCATTCCTAAATCCAGGCGCGGTTTGCCTGGATTTACAATGTGAAGCTCAGAAAGCTGAGCAGCCTTCGCAAAGAAGGTTGTAAGGTTTTCCAGGGCTTCGGATTGAAAAGGTTTGGGAAAGAGAAGGTGAAAGGGTATGCCGCGGGTGTAGCTCAATGGTAGAGCAGAAGCCTTCCAAGCTTACGACGAGGGTTCGATTCCCTTCACCCGCTCCAAGATTTATTTGCCCATGTGGCTCAGTGGTAGAGCACTCCCTTGGTAAGGGAGAGGTCGCGCGTTCGATCCGCGCCATGGGCACCACTAATTCCTCTTTTCTTCAGTCAGAAGCGCAATCCAGGTCAGGAGTCAGCCATGGCAAAAGGCAAGTTTGAACGTACCAAGCCGCACGTGAACGTGGGTACGATTGGTCACGTTGACCACGGCAAAACGACGTTGACGGCGGCCATCACGACCGTTCTGTCGAACAAGTTCGGCGGCGAAGCCAAGGGCTACGACCAGATCGACGCGACTCCTGAAGAAAAGGCTCGCGGCATCACGATCAACACGGCTCACGTCGAGTACGAAACGGAAGCGCGTCACTACGCGCACGTTGACTGCCCGGGCCACGCTGACTATGTGAAGAACATGATCACGGGCGCCGCCCAGATGGACGGCGCGATCCTGGTCGTGTCGGCCGCTGACGGCCCGATGCCGCAAACCCGCGAACACATCCTGCTGTCGCGCCAGGTTGGCGTGCCGTACATCATCGTCTTCCTGAACAAGGCTGACATGG
>NZ_JACUZY010000014.1:0-79977 GCF_014851605.1 Achromobacter sp. ACM02 | reverse complement strand
CCGATGGCGTGCCCGGCGTGACCGTCCCCGACGCCAACGGCGCCGATGCCGGCAACGTCAGCATCGCCGAGAACGCCACGCAGCCGGTTACTGGCGAACTGACCGTCACCGCACCGGAAGGCCTGGCTACCGTCAAGATCGGCGGCACCACCCTCACCGTGGCCGAACTCCAGGCGCTGGGCACCACCCCGGTCGTCGTCAACGGCACCGAAGGCAAGCTCACGCTGACTGGCTACGACCCGGCCACCGGCAAGATCACCTATAGCTACCAGCAGGATGGGACGGCCAAGAACCACACCGCCGGCGACGACTCCGTCACCGACAAGTTCACCGTCACCGTCACCGATGCGGCCAACCAGGTCAAGTCCGACGACCTGGTCGTGCTCATCACCGACACCGCTCCTGAGGCCAAGAACGACACGGCGGGCATCACGGAAGGCACGACCGCCCCCATCTCCGGCAACTTGTTGGGCAACGACACACTCGGCGCCGATGCAGTCACGACGGTCATCACTACCGGCGATGCCAAGTACGGCACGCTGGTAGACAATGGCGACGGCACCTGGTCCTATCAGCTCAACAACAGCCTGCAAGCTGTCCAGGGGCTGCAGGCGGGCGAATTGCTGACCGAGACCATCCGCTACACCATCACCGATGCCGACGGCGACAAGAGCGAGGCCGTGCTGACGATTACGATCACCGGCACGAACGATCTGCCCTCGATCAGCAGCGCCAGCATCAACCTGTCTGAAGAAGGCCTGCCGCACGGCATACCTGACAGCAATGGCACCACGGATACGACGAACGCTGTCACCTACTCCGGCAACCTGACCATCTCCGATTTGGATGTGAAGGACACCCATACCGTCACCTTGGTCAAGCCGGCGGACAACGCCCTGACCTCACAAGGAAAACCTGTCGTCTGGACCCTGTCGGACAATGGCCACACCCTGGTCGGCAAGGACTTCCACGGAAACTCCGTCATCACTGTCACGATGACCGACGCGGGCGGCTACACCGTAACCCTGTCGGGCCAAGTGGATCACCCGACGAACTCGGTCGAGGACGTGCTCCAGCTGGGTATCGGCGTGCAGGTCAGCGATGGCCACGCCACCAGCAACGGCACCATCACGATCAATATCGAGGATGACAGTCCGGAATTCGGCGCCGTCTCCAATACTGTGATGGAGAATGCCGCCACCAGCGCCACCGGCACCCTGGAATTCCATACGGGCGCCGACGCCGTGGGCGCCACGCTGGTCGTGTCGTCTGTCGGTCAGCTGCCGCAGAACTGGACGACCAGCGCGCTCAACAAGTCTTCGGTCGACATCTTCTCGCCCAACGGGACCAAGATCTTCACGGTGACCCTGAATCCGGAGGGCGGCTATACCGTCACCCAGCACGAAGCCCGGCCCGGGACGACCGCGTCGATCGACTTGGCCTCCTCGATCAGCAACAACCCCCAATCCACCTATGACCTCGGCTATGCCACGCTGAGCGCCGGCGGCGGAAAGACGTTCAATGCCAACACGTTCGGCAGCGGAAATTCGTTCGGGATCGGCAACACCTCCTTCGACTCGGGCGAAAGCTTCCGCATGGACTTCAACGAAGCCCTCTCGGATTTCAAGCTGAATGTCGCGGAAGTCAAGGGAAGCGGCACGCTCAATATCACGGTATGGAGCGACGGCGTCTCCAAGATGATCTCCGTACCCGTGAACAGTACGACTGGCGCCATTCACATCACGAAGGAGATGTTGAGCCAGGGCACCCCCTCGTTCACTCAATTCGATAGCATCGAGGTCACCGCGGGCAGCGGCGTCAGGATGTCCTTCCTCACGACCGGCTCCTATACGGAAAGCGTTCCCGCCGGCCCGATGGACTTCACGGTTGGCGTTACCGGAACGGATGGCGACGGCGACAAGGTGAACACGCATTTCAACGTGACCTCCACCGCGGAATCCGCCGTTACGAACGCGACGAACAAGGTGGCGGAAGCCACCGGCGACACCGTTACGGGAACGATGCAGATTTCCGCGGCGTTGGGCATCGTGAGCGTCGACGTAAATGGCGTGGACGTCACCAAGGCGACGAATGCCAACCCCGTCAGCCTGACCACGGGCAAGGGCACGCTCAAGATCACCGGCTACGATCCAGCTACCGGCAAGCTCACTTACACCTATACCGAGAAGGGGAAATCCCAGAATCACTCGAACGGCAAGGACAGCGTGCATGACGACTTCATCGTGACCGCCAAGAATGCTGGCGGCCACGGCAGCAGCGGCAGCCTGATCATCCAGATCACCGACACGGCGCCCGAGGCAAAGCCGGACACGGCCAGTGTGACGGAAGACAAGGTCTTGGAAGCCACCGGCAACGTCATCACCGGCACCGGTGCGGACGCCGTGGGCGCCGACGTGACCACGGTGGTCGGCGTGGCCAAGGGTTCGGCCAACGCGAACAAGGCGATCGAAGGCAACGTCAACGCCGAGGTCAATGGCGTGTACGGCAAGATCACCATCCACGCCGATGGCACCTATACCTATACCCTGAACAACACCGATCCGCGCGTCAATGCACTGGGGCAAGGCGACAAGCTCTCGGACGTGTTCTCGTACACCATCCGCGATTCCGACGGCGACTTCAGCACCACGACCATCACCATCACGATCAATGGCACCAATGACGTGCCGGTGATGACCAACGACTTCCGGTCGGTCACGGAAGATGTGAACGTCACGGGCGGAAATCTCACCGTCAAGGGCGCGGTCACGATCACGGATCCCGATGCCGGCCAGTCGACCTTCGACACCGCCACCCTCAAGCTCACCAACAGCACGCATGCCGGCGGAGCGCTGGGCGTCATCGTAATGAAACCCGATGGCACCTATACCTACAACGTCAACAACGCCGCGATCCAGTTCCTCAAGGCGGGCGAAAGCATCGTCGAGACCTACACGGTCGCCTCCGCCGACGGCTCGGCCACCAGCACCATCACCATCACCATCAATGGTGTCAACGACGCGCCCACGACCGTGGACGGTTCCGCGAACCTGGAAGTTGGCGATAACCAGTACGTCTTCTCGCTGAACGATTTCCGCTTCGACGATGGAGCGGAAGGCAACAGCCTGCAAAGCGTCATCATCACCCAACCGCCCACCAGCGGCACGATGACCTATAACGGCAAGCCGGTCACGGCCGGCATGGAGATTCCGAAGTCGGCCATCGAACAAGGCCTGCTGAAGTTCACGCCGGGCGCCGACAAGCAGGACAGCTCCTTCAATTTCCAAGTGAAGGACAATGGCGGCACGGCGAATGGCGGCAACGACACCTCGACCGAGCACAAGTTCGTCATCTCCGCCGATCACCTGGTGACCCATGGCAATGACGACAGCGGCAGCGGCGGCAAACCGCCGCTGAACGGCGGGTCGGGTGATGACGTCATCCTGGCGGACCAGGGCGGCTACGTCACGAACGTCACCCCCGGCACGAACTACAACATTGCGCTGGTGGTGGACCGTTCAGGCAGCATGTCCGCGCAGTCCGGTTCCGGTGTCAACCGCATGCAACTGGTTAAGGACGCGCTGGTCAAGCTCGCCGCCGACCTGGAGCACCACGACGGCGTCGTCAACGTATCGCTGATCGGCTTCGCAACCCATGCTCAAGATCCGATCACGTTCAACAACCTCACGCAGGCCAACCTGAACCAGTTGATCAAGGCGATCAACGATCTGACTATCGCGACGGGTAACACTGCGGGGACCAACTACGAAGCCGCCTTCAACGCGACCGTGAAGTGGTTCGCCGATCAGGGCAAAGTGAATCCCAGCGGTACGAAGTTCGAGAATCTGACGTTCTTCCTGACCGACGGAAACCCGACGCAGTACTACTACAACGACAAGAAGGGAGTGGACGGACCGGGTAACGATACCGACTACAACACCATGAAGGAATCCGTCGACGCCTTCAAAGCCCTCAACGGCGCCAGCAAGGTCCACGGGATCGGCATCGGAACCGGCATCGACAGCAACATCCTGCGCTTTTTCGATAACACGGACAGCTCCGGCGATGGCCAGATCAGGCTGCCCACCGGGTGGGACTGGTTCGGCAATCCCTCGGGATACCAAACCGTTTACGGCAAGACTGGCGCAATTGACATCGTCAACACCGCCAACGACCTGGAGGCCGCTCTCAAGGGAGGCAGCAGCACGAGCAATCCGGCCGAAGTCGGCCACGACACCGTCTACGGTGGCGACGGCAACGACATCATCTTCGGTGACGCGATCAACACCGACCACCTCGCGTGGGCCGGCAATCCCGCGGGATCCCACAATGGCGGCGGTCTCGACTCGCTGAAGGACTACCTCAAGGCCGTGGACGGCGTCGCCCCGACGAACGAACGGATATACGAGTTCATCAAGCAGAATCCGGGTCAGTTCGATGCGGCTGGCGACACGCGTGGCGGCAATGACGAATTGCATGGCGGCAAGGGCGACGACATCATCTACGGCCAGGGCGGCAACGATGTCCTGTGGGGTGATGACGGCAACGACAAGCTCTATGGCGGAACCGGCAACGACGAGCTCCACGGCGGCGCCGGCAACGACATCCTGGTCGGCGGCAAGGGCAACGACACCATGTGGGGTGACGGCGGCAGCGACACGTTCAAGTGGCAGCTTGGCGACCAGGGCACCACGGCGCAGCCTGCGATCGACACGATCAAGGACTTCTCGAAGGCTTCGGTCGTCGACGGCGGGGATGTGCTGGACCTGAAGGACCTGCTCGTGGGCGAGAAGGACGGCAACCTGTCGCAGTACTTGAACTTCAAGCAGGATCCGGCCAACTCCAACAATACGCTCGTCGAGATCAACACCCAGGGCAAGCTTGGCTCCCAGGGCGCGGATCAGAAGATCGTGCTGGAGAACGTCGATCTCACCCATGACGCGAACGGTCAGGCCATGAGCAATCAGGCCATCATCAACGACCTGCTGCAGAAGGGTAAGCTGAACGTCGATCACAGCTAAGCAGCAAGCCCCGGGAAGGCCGGCAACGGCCTTCCCGGCGGTGCATTCTTCATCAAGCATCAGCATTGCTGCTTGACGCTATCAATGTTGCCAGTATCGAACGCCGGCAACGCCATCTAGTATCTGGTCATCTTGGATAACGCCCTGAAAAGGGACCCGAAATGGCCAATACTTCTCCCACAATCGTCAACGAAATGTCCGGCCGCGCGTGGCTGCGCCATAGCGACGGGTCCCTGACCGAACTGCGCCAAGGCAGCAAGGTCCCCACCGACAGCGACATCGTCACTGCCTCGGGCGCCACGGTTTCCCTTCAGCTTGAAAACGGCATGCTGGTCATCATCGGCGAGAGCCGCGAGGTCGCGCTGACCGCCGAAATGACCAGCACTCTGGACGACTCGTCCGAAGCCGCGCTAGCTCCGCCCTCGGGCACCGATTCCGACCGCTTGCTGGCCCTCCTGCGCAATGGTCTCGGCCTGTTCGATGAACTTGCCCCCTCGCCGTAGTCGTGGCCGGCTAGGGGCCGCTGGCGGCGGCAGTTTCGTCCGCCTAGCACGCTTTCTTGAAACGGCGATCCTCCGGCGATAGCGACGCGTTGCCGCCCCCCGGTGGATAAGATCAAAGACGTCTCGATCCGGAAACCCGCCTATGGCGGCGACACTCGGACATCCAAGGATTGTTGGTCGGCGAAAACGACAGCACACTGACCAAGTACCTGGACTTCCGTAAGGAAGGCTATAACACGGTCATTGACGTGAATACCCAGGGCAAGCTTGGCACCCAGGGCGCGGATCAGAAGATCGTGCTGGAAAACGTCGATCTCACCCACGACGCCTACGGCCAGTTCATGAACAACCAGGCCATCATCAACGACCTGCTGCAGAAAGGAAAGCTGAACGTTGACCATGGCTAAGCGCCGAGCCTAGAGGACTCGCAATGGCCTTCTCGGCCTGATGCACCTTTCATCACGTCGCTACGTCATTGTTCAGCACTATCAGTATTGGCAGTATCGAGCGCCGGCAACACTACCTAGTATCAGGCCATCTTGGACTACTCCCGGAAAGGGGACCAACATGGCCAATACGTCTGCCGCAATCGTCAACGAAATCTCCGGTCGCGCATGGCTGCGTCATGGCGACGGATCCCTGACCGAACTGCACCTAGGCAGCAAGGTCTCTGCCGGCAGCGACGTCGTCACGGCCTCCGGCGCCACGGTTTCCCTTCAAGTTGAGAACGGCATGCCGATCGTCATCGGCGAGAACCATGAGGTCGCGCTGAGCAGCGAAATTACCGCCCCCCTGGCCGACGCGTCCGAGGCCGCGGTGACCCCGCCCTCCGGCGCCGACTCCGACCGCCTCCTGGCCGCTCTGCGCGACGACCGCGACCCCTTCGATGAGCTCGACCCCACCGCTGCCGTCATGGCCGGCGGCGGCAATGCCGACGGCAGCAGCTTCGTGCGCCTGGCCCGCATTCTGGAAACCACCACTCCGCTGGACCAGGCTTACCTCCCCCTGAACCACGGCGATAGCATCCTGCCCCGCGTGCCTGGCGCCGGCTTGGTCGACAACGGCGACAATGATGAAACGGCAACGTCCGTCGCCGCCAATAACCCTCCCAATGCGCGGGACGATGTCGGCAGCGGCGACCAGAACAGCCAAGTGCGGGGCAACCTGCTCGACAACGACACGGATCCCGATGGCAACTCGCTGGCGATCTCGTCGGTCGGCAACCATCCCATGGTCCCAGGCGGCGTCGCCATCAGCGGCAGCAACGGTGGCACGTTCATCGTCCTGCCGGACGGCAACTATGTCTTCACGCCGGGCAGCGCGTACACCCATCTTGCCAACGGCGAGACAAGCACCACTACCATTTCGTACACCGTTACGGACTCCAGCGGCGCCACCTCCACGGCGACCGTCGTCGTGACGATCACCGGCACCAATGACGGTCCCGCTTCCACCGCCATTGCCGGCACCGCCAGCATCGACGCCCAGGCGGGAGTGAGCTACAACGTGTCCGGCCATTTCTCCGATCCAGACTCCAACGACAAGCTCACCTACACCGCGACCGGCCTGCCGCCCGGATTGAGCATCGATCCGAACACCGGCATCATCACCGGCACCATCGATCACTCGGCCTCGCACGGAGGCAACAACGGCGTCTACAACGTCACCGTTACGGCTACGGATCCCGCCGGCGCAACGACGTCGCAGAAGTTCGACTGGGACGTGACCAATCCTGCTCCGACCGCCGCTGCCGATTTGGGCAGCACCGACGAGGACTCGACCCTCAGCGTCAACGCCCGGAACGGAGTGCTGGCCAATGACAGGGACCAGGACGGCGATACCCTCGCCGTCTCGCAGGTCAACGGCAGCACGGCCCACGTGGGCTCGCCGGTTCCCGGCTCCGTTGGCGGCACCTTCACCTTGAACCCGGATGGCTCCTACACGTTCCACCCCGGCACGGCTTTCCAGTACCTCGCCGCCGGCGAAAAAGCCTACACATCGATCATCTACACCGTTTCCGATGGCGAAGGCGGTACCAGCACGGCGACTCTCACGGTCGAGGTCACCGGCACCAACGACGGCCCCGCTTCCTCCGCCGTTGCCGGCACCGCCAGCATCGACGCCCAGGCGGGAGTGAGCTACAACGTGTCCGGCCATTTCTCCGATCCAGACTCCAGCGACAAGCTCACCTACACCGCGACCGGCCTGCCGCCCGGATTGAGCATCGATCCGAACACCGGCATCATCACCGGCACCATCGATCACTCGGCCTCGCACGGAGGCAACAACGGCATCTACAACGTCACCGTTACGGCTACGGATCCCGCCGGCGCAACGACGTCGCAGAAGTTCGACTGGGACGTGACCAATCCTGCTCCGACCGCCGCCGCCGATTTGGGCAGCACCGACGAGGACTCGACCCTCAGCGTCAACGCCGGGAACGGAGTGCTGGCCAATGACAGGGACCAGGACGGCGACACCCTCGCCGTTTCGCAGGTCAACGGCAGCACGGCCCACGTGGGCTCGCCGGTTCCCGGCTCCGGTGGCGGCACCTTCACCCTGAACCCGGACGGCTCCTACACGTTCCACCCTGGCACGGCTTTCCAGTACCTCGCCGCCGGCGAAAAAACCTACACCTCGATCACCTACACCGTTTCCGATGGCGAAGGCGGTACCACCACGGCGACTCTCACGGTCGAGGTCACCGGCGCCAACGACGGCCCCGTCCTCCAGGCCCAAGTCAACCAGGCACTGGAAGGCCATTCGGCATCTGGCAGCGTGCTCGCTGGCGCGACCGATGCCGAAAGCGATGTACTGACCGTCATCGACTTCACGATCAACGGTGCGAAGTACGCCGCTGGTAGCACTGCCATCATTGCTGGGATAGGCACTCTCGTCATCAATGCCGACGGCGGCTATAGCTTTACGCCGGGCGCAAACTGGAATGGGCGCGTGCCACCCATCACATACACCGTCACGGACGGCGCGACCACCACCGTTTCCAGACTGGACGTCGACGTCCTGCCAGTCAATGACGCCCCGGTCTCTCAGGACGGTTCCGGCAACGTCGCGGAGGGCAAGACCTACGTGTTCGGCGCGAACGACTTCGTCTTCTCCGACCCGGCAGAAGGCCATTCGATGAAATCCGTGATCATCGACTCCCTGCCCACCGGAGGCACGCTGCTGCTCAACGGCAGGCCGGTCACGCAGGGGCAGGAGATCAGTGCGGAGGACCTTGTCCGCGGTAAGCTGGTATTCGAACCCAACGCCGCCGACGCCGGTGAAAACGCTGGCGCGTCCTTCAACTTCCGTGTCAAGGATACCGGCGGCAACGCCAACGGCGGCCAGGACACGTCCGATCCGCACACATTCAAACTGCACACGGACCAGATCCTGGGCGGCCATAACGGCAACGAAACTATCAAGGGCGGCTCAGGCGACGACGTACTGCTGGGCGATCAGGGCGGCGTGCAGAAGACCGTGACGCCGGGCACCAGCTACAACATCGCCGTTGTGCTGGACCTGTCGGAATCGATGGGATACTACTGGGGTAGCGGCTCCGCCCGCGAGACACGCCTCGCAACCGCCAAGAAAGCCCTCAAGGCACTGCTGGAAAATCAGCTCGCCACTCATGATGGCACCATCAACGTGTCTCTGATCACGTTTCAGAAAGGTAGCGCCAAGCAGTTGAAGACAATCTCGGACCTGACGCATGACAATGTCGACGAGATCGTGAACACCCTCCTCGGCTTGCGAGCTGACGGGTACACACCGTATGGCGCAGCCTTCCATGAAGCCAAGAACTGGTTCGACCGCCAACCCACGGTCGACGGCCATGGCAAGCCGTACGAGAACCGGACCTACTTCGTGACGGACGGCAATCCAACCGCCGAAAAGAAATACAACCGTGACGCCGAGTTCAACAAACTTGCCAAAGTCAGCGACGTCCGGGCGATAGGCATCGGCTCGGGAATTTCCCCCCTTGTACTCGACAAGTATGACAACACGGCCGGTTCGCAAGTGGTGCAGAAGCCGTCCGATCTTGAGACGACCCTGGTCGGCAGCAAGACGACCGACGAACCCGTTCCAGTCGGCAACGACAAGCTCCACGGCGGCGACGGCGCCGACATCCTGTTCGCCGATGCCATCAATACCGACCGGTTGCCATGGGGCGTCAACGGCAATCCCGCCAAGCCCACCGACCAGCCCGACGGATCTGGCCTGGATGCGCTCAAGCAGTTCCTGTCTCTGAAGAACGGTGCGCTGCCCACCGACGCCGAGCTGCACAAGTTCATTTCGGATAACCACGGGCTCTTAGACGTGCAGGGCGATATGCGCGGCGGCAATGACGAATTGCATGGCGGCAACGGCAACGACATCCTCTATGGTCAGGGCGGCAATGACATCCTGCATGGCGACGATGGCAACGACATGCTGTACGGTGGCACCGGCAACGATAGCCTGCGCGGCGGTGCGGGCAACGATAGCCTGATAGGCGGCCAGGGGGACGACATCCTGTACGGCGACGGCGGCAACGACACGTTCAAGTGGGCGCTGGGCGATCAGGGCACCACGGCACAACCAGCCGTGGACACGATCAAGGACTTCTCGAAGGCCACGATTGCCGAGGGTGGCGATGTGCTGGACCTGAAGGACCTGCTCGTGGGCGAGAAGGACGACAACCTGTCGCAGTACCTGAACTTCAAGCAGGATCCCGCCAACTCCAACCACACGCTCGTCGAGATCAACACCCAGGGCAAGCTTGGCTCCCAGGGTGCGGATCAGAAGATCGTGCTGGAGAACGTCGATCTTACCCATGACGCCAATGGTCAGGCCATGAGCAACCAGGCCATTATCAACGACCTGCTGCAGAAGGGTAAGCTGAGCGTCGACCATGCCTGAGCGATAGCTCCCGGGAGGCCCCGCAGGGGTCTTTCGCCCCCCCGCATGACGCATTTTTTCCCAGGGCGCGCCTAAGATGCCCGGAAAAATGTGAAAATCCGTTTCATGCCATCGTCCCGCCGTTTCCGCCGCACGCTGAATCTGTGCCGATTGGCTTTGCTATGCCTGGCTTGCGGCTGGGGCGGAAGTTCCGCCCTGGAAGTGAATGCCGACCGGCTGCAAAGCCTGTCGGCCAGCCGCTATGGCGCAAAAGGCTCCAAGGCGGTTTCGGAATGGCTGCAATTGATGCGCAGCCCCGCCCCTGCCCAGGAAAAAGGCGCACTGACACAGGCCAATGATTTCTGGAACCGCTCCCTGATGTCCGGCGAGGACATCACCATCTGGAAACAGGCCGATTATTGGGCCACGCCATTAGAATCGCTGGGCAGGGGCGCGGGCGATTGCGAAGACTACGTCATCGGCAAGTACTTCACGCTGCTGGCGCTGGGCGTGCCTGCCAACAAACTGCGCTTCATCTACGTCCGCGCGCGCATCGGCGGCGCGGCCAGCAGCACCCAGATCGCCCACATGGTGCTGGGCTATTACGAAACCCCCAACGCCGTGCCGCTGGTGCTGGACAACCTGATCTCGACCATTTTGCCCGCCACGCAGCGCCGCGACCTGACGCCAGTATTCAGTTTCAATGCGGACGGCGTCTATGTGGACGGCAAGCCCGCCGCGCCGGTTGACCGTCTCAGCCGCTGGCGTGATCTACTTCAACGCATGGAACGGGAAGGCGTGCGCCCCTGATGTCCGGAAATAAGACTATGTCCATACTTCGACAGCTATTGCTCAGCGTTACCCTCGCCATCGGCGTCATCCTGCTGGGCACGCTCGCGCTCAGCGTGAACTCCGCCCGGGAGTACCTGTCCGGCCAACTGCAAGTGCAGAGCACAGACGCTGCCGTGTCGCTGGCGCTGTCGCTGTCGCAGCCCGCGAACAACGACCCGGTCGTGCAAGAGCTGCTGGTGTCGGCGCTGTACGACGGCGGGCATTTCTCGCTGGTGCGCTTGAGCGATCCTGAAGGCAAGGTCCTGATCGAACGGAAATCCACGGCCACCGCGGCGTCAGTCCCCGCCTGGTTTCAGGCGCTGGCTCCCTTGACGACGCAATCGGCCAGCCATGCCGTCAGCGACGGCTGGCGCCAGATCGGCGAGGTCACGCTGATCGCCAACGACGCCTATGCCTGGGAAGCCCTGTGGCGCAGCAGCCTCAAGATGATCGCCCTGGTGGTGGGCGCCGGCATTCTTTGGGCCGTGTTCGCCTTCATGCTGGTGGGCTGGATCAAGAACCGCCTGCTGCGTGAAATCAGCGATCACGTGCGCAGCATCGGCCAGGAATCCCCGACGGAACAGGTCGAGGCGCGCGTGCCTGAACTGTCCGGGGTGGTGCAGGCGTTGAACCAGACCCGCGAACGCATCCATGCCAGCGTCGAAGAACAGAACGCCAAGATCGAATCGCTGGAACTGGAACTGAACCAGGACCCGGTCACGGGCCTGCCCAACCGCAAGTACTTCGTCAACGAGTTCCGCCGCGCGCTGGAGGCCCCTGCCCTCACGACCGGCCGCAGCATCGACGGCGGCCACGTCCTGGTGTTCCGCCAGCGCGACCTGGCGGACCTGAATCGCCATATGCCGCGCGAGTTCATCGACCAATGGCTGCGCACGGCCTGCGAACGCATCCGCGGCACGCTCAAGAGCATGCATGTGGCATCGCCCCTGCTGGCCCGTCTGAACGGCTCGGATTTCGCCTTGCTGCTGCCCGGCTGCGCGGCGCCGCAGGCCATGATGGTGGCCGAGCAGGTGCGCGCCGACCTGCACGCGTCCCGCATCCCCGTGGGTGAAGGACATCTGTGCCGCTGGGCGCAGGCCATGACCGACTATGGCCACGGCAGCCAGGCCGGGCCGGTGCTTGCCCGCCTGGACTTCGGCTTGATGCGGGCGGAAAGCGCCGGCAACGACCATGTCGTGATCGCTGGCGCGACCGACATGCAGTCGCCTTCGGAATCGGGCGAACGCGCCTGGAAGGACGCGATCCAATCCGCTTTGGAAGAGCACCGCTTCGAGCTGGCCACGGAAGCCCTGCAAGCCACCGACGGCAGCACCGTCCGCACCGAAGCGATGCTGATGCTGCGAACCGCGGCCGACCAGGTGCCGATACCCGCCACGCTGTTCATCCCGCCGGCCGTGCGTCTGGATCTGGTGGCCGATTGCGACCTGGAGGCTGTGAGCCTGGGACTGGACTGGCTGGCCGCCAACCCTGGCGAATTGGCTGTTCGGGTGGCTCTGCCCTCGTTGCGGGGCCAGAAGTTCTTCCGCCAATTGGCGCTGCTGCTGACCGAACACCGGTCTCTGGCGCGGCGCCTGTACCTGGAAATCGATGCGCACGGCCTGGTGGAATGCCATGAGCAGATCGCCACGCTGGCCCGCGTCGCCTCGGAGTTCGGCACGCATATCGGCGTGCGCCGCCTGGCTCAGCAGTTCGGCGCAGTTGCGCAACTGCACACCCTGCCCTTGTCGTACGTGAAACTGGGCGGCGGCTTCGTCGGCGGCATGTCCCAAAGCCCCGGCAGCCAGCAGTTGACGGCATCGGTGCTGGAAACCGCGCGCGGCCTGAAGATAGCGGTCTATGCAGAAGATGTGCCGGATGCCGAAACCCAACGCATCCTGGCCAGGCTGGGCATCGCCGTCATGCGCGGCCCCGGCGTCAAGACAGCCGCGGCATAAGACAGCGGATCGAGGCGGCCGTAATAGTCACGGCCGCCGCAAGAGCCTCAGCGGGAGGCTTTGCCCTTGGACTGTTCGTACAGCGGCAGCACCTGCTGGGCTGCGGCCTGCAGATCGCTGATGCGCGATGCCGCGGACGGGTGAGTCGACAGGATCTCGGGCGGTGCGCTGCCCTGGTCGGCCGCGCCCATTTTCTGCCACAGCGTCACGGCGGCGCGCGGATCGAATCCCGCCCTGGCCGCAAGCTCCACGCCCATGCGGTCGGCTTCGGTTTCATGCGTGCGGCTATTGGGCAGCGTGAACATGACGCTGGTGAACTGTCCGCCCAAGTCGGACGCCGCGGAAGAACCCGTGGCGATCGCCAGCACCGACAGCCCCAGATTGGTCGCCATCTGCTGGGACACTCGTTCGCGCGCGTGCTCCCGCAAGGCGTGCGAAATCTCATGGCCCAGCACCGCCGCCAGCTCATCGTCCGTGGGCTTGATCTTGCCAAGCAGGCCCGTGTAGACAGCGATCTTGCCGCCCGGCATGCACCAGGCATTGATCTCGTTGCTGGACAGCACATGCACTTCCCATTTCCAGCTGGCGGCGTCAGGCCGGAAGACTCCTGCCTGCGCGATCAGCCGCTGGGAAATGGTGCGGACCCGCGCCACCTGTTGGGGGTCGCGGTCCAGCAGGCCCTTGGCCTGCGCCTGCTTGAGTATGTCGGCGTACTGCTGGGTCGCTTCCTGTTCCAGCGCCTGCGAAGGCACCATGCTGGACATGTACTGGGTCCGGTTGACGCCAATGGCGCCCGACTGCGTGGTATTCATGCCCGTGCAGCCCGCCAGGGCTGCCAGCGCGAGCGCTGCACCCGCGTTGCGCAGCAGAAGACGTTTCCGGTTCATGGCAGACCTCCCAGGCAATTCGAAGAGCAACAGCGTATCAGACTACCGGATCGCCACACTGGCCGCGGTGGCGCAAGGCGTGGTCGATCAAGACCAGCGCCAGCATCGCCTCAGCGATGGGCGTGGCGCGGATGCCGACGCAAGGGTCATGGCGACCCAGCGTCTGCACCATGACCGGGTCATTGGCGCGGTTCACGGAGCGGCGCTCGACGCGGATACTGGAGGTAGGCTTGATGGCCAGCGAAACGGTGACTGGCTGGCCAGTGGAAATGCCGCCCAGCACCCCACCCGCGTTATTGGTCAGGAAACCGTCCGGAGTGATTTCGTCGCCGTGCTCCGAGCCGCGCTGAGCGATGCTGTCAAAGCCCGCGCCGATCGACACGCCCTTCACGGCATTCAAGCCCATCATGACGTGCGCGATGTCGGCGTCCAGCCGGTCATAGATCGGTTCTCCCCAGCCCGCGGGCAGGTTCTCGGCCACGACCTCGATCCGGGCGCCGACGGAGTCGCCGTCGCGGCGCAACTGGTCCATGTAGGCCTCCAGTTCGGGCACGACTGCGGCATTGGGCGCATAGAACGGATTATTGGGAACCTCTTCCCAGGAATCGAAGGGGATTGCAATGGGCCCCAACTGGCTCATGTAGCCGCGCACCTTGACGCCGTATTGCTCCGCCAGCCATTTCTTGGCGATGGCACCTGCCGCGACGGTCGGCGCCGTCAGGCGCGCCGAAGAACGGCCGCCCCCGCGCGGATCGCGCACGCCGAACTTGCGCCAATAGGCATAGTCGGCATGGCCCGGTCGAAACGTGTCGGCGATGTTGGAGTAGTCCTTGCTGCGCGCGTCTGTGTTGCGGATCAGCAGGCCGATGGGCGTACCCGTGGTCACTCCCTCGTATACGCCCGACAGGATTTCCACCTGGTCGGCTTCCTGGCGCTGCGTAACATGGCGCGACGTGCCGGGACGGCGACGGTCCAGTTCGAGCTGGATGTCGGAGGCATCCAGCGACAGCCCCGGAGGACAGCCGTCCACGACGCAACCGATGGCTGGCCCGTGGGATTCGCCGAAATTGGTGACGGTAAAGAGGGTACCTAGGGTATTGCCGGGCATAGGGAGTCAACAGGTGGGGTTTGCAAGCAACCCCGATTATGACACCGCCGAGGCCAAAGCCTGGATTTCGGAGGCCGGTGCGGGACGTCCCAACAGGAAACCCTGCATGACCCGGCATCCCAGCGACTTCAGGATTTCACGCTGGCCCTCGGTTTCGACGCCCTCGGCCACCACCGGCAGATGCATCGCCTGGCACAGGCCGAACAGCGCCGAGACCACCTCGCGGCTGCCGGCGTCGGATTCCAGCGCTGAGATGAAGCTGCGGTCGATCTTGACCCAATCGATCGGCAGGCAGCGCAGGTGGTTCAGGCTGGAATAGCCGCAGCCGAAGTCGTCCAGCGCCACACCGATGCCCATCGCCCGCAACGTGTTCAGGATCTTCACGTGCCGTTCGTAGTGCAGGATGAAGAGAGATTCCGTGATTTCCAGCACCAGCTTGCGCGGGGCAAGGTTTGCGGCCGCAAGCGCATTCGACACGAGTTCGACCAGGCCATCCTCGTTCATCTGCTTGACTGACAGGTTCACATGCACGCGCCAGGTCGCCGGCCATAACGCAGCCTGGGTACATGCCCGCTCCAATATCCAGGCCCCCAGCGGCACGATCAGGCCGCTGCGCTCGGCCAATTCGATGGTCACCGCGGGCGAGACGCTGCCGAGCACGGGGTGATGCCAGCGCAGCAGCGCCTCGCAGCCCTGCACCATGCCGGTGCCGCTGTCACAGACCGGCTGGTAATACAGTTCGAACTGATCCATGTCCGGCGTGGTCAGCGCCAGCCGCAGGTCGTTCTCCAGCCCCTGCTGGTCGCGCTGGCGCGCCAGCATGCGGAAATCGAACAGGTTCCAGCCCGGCCCGCCGCGCTCCTTCAGCGGCAGCAAGGCGACCTGCACGCAGCGCTGCAGTTCTTCCACGCTGCGGCCATGCTCGGGATACAGGGCAGCGCCGACGCGGAACATCGCCATCAGGGGACGCCCGCCGAGTTCGTAAGGCACGCTCAGGGCTTCCAGCAGCTTGGCCGACACCTGAGCGGCTCCGGCCTCATCCACGTCGGGTGCGCAGACCGTGAACGCATCCGCCCCCGAACGCGCCACCATGCCGCCCATGGACCGGCAGATCAGGCCCAGGCGATTGGCCACCTGCACCAGCAGAGCCTGGTCTTCGCCGGCGCGCAACATGGCGCTGATCTCGGCGTATTGCTCGAAGCTCACCAGAAAGAAAGCGCCGCGGCGCGAACGGCCCTCGGCATCGTTGAGCCAGGCACGGGCGCGCCGGTGCAATTCCTGCTGATTCAGGACCCCGGTCAGTTCATCGCGCGTCAGGCGTTGACGCAGCAGGCGTTCCCTGCGTACGAAGACCCAGCATATCGCTACAAGTGCGCCCGCAAGCGTCAGGCACAGTGCGAGCAGGTAACTCTCACGCACGAAGCCCCCTATCCATAAGCCCCTGGCGTTGCGGTTCGAAAGGGAACCCAAGGACTGTAACATTTTTTAAAATATGCATTATTTTCGCAAAAAACGCCACACTTCAGAGGCAACGCACCTCTTTTCCCTGTATTCCTACGGTTACTTTGGTTGCTCACGGAGGGTTTGGGATGAGCCACGGCAGACTGGCGCCGGCCCTTGCGCCATGCTCGCCTACTACTTACGACAGCTACACCCGAAAAATTAATACACCGTGTCTCGATAGTTGTCATTGAAAATCAGACAGCTTCGAAATAATTGCACACCTTGGCGTCTTACGGCGTGAATTTAGTAATATTCGGCACGTTCTGTGACATGTAGAATTGCTGTACCACTGATGTATTAGTGACTCGTATCACACCCGTATCCCGGCCCTCCAGCCCTGATCTCGATCCGACGCCATTCCATCCGGACACCTGGCAGTCCTCAGTGCAGGCCACGCAACGGCCAGGAAGGGAACCTCCAAATACATGTCCACATTCCGCCGGCTACTTTTCTTCACCGCCCTCCTGATCGGCCTCGTTCTGCTCGGCGCACAGACGGTGGGAATGCTGGCCGCGCACCGCTATCTGAGCGCGGAGTTGGCGCGGCAAAGCGACGACGGCGCTAATGCGCTGGCCTGGGCCTTGTCGCATGCGGCCGCCGCCCCCGAAGAACGGACTGCGCTGGTGGATGACATGTTTGCAGGAGGGGAATATGCGCTGGTGCGCATCGCGGACGACAATGGGGCGCCTGTCGTCGAACGGCAAACGCCGCAAACCGACCCACAAACCAGAGAGCACGATTGGCGCGATGCCTGGCTGAACATGGCCGCACCCGCCGTATCGCGGCCTTACGCTGCGCCAGACGGCAGTTCGCAAGGCGTCGTGACCGTGCAAGCAGATTCGCGGACTGCTCGCGATACGCTATGGCAAGGCGGCGTGCGGGTCCTGGGACTGGTGCTGGCCGCGGGCCTGCTGTGGGCCCTGTTCTGCGTGAATCTGGCGCGGCGAATAGAAGCGCGCATCTCGCGCGACGTCCGTGAACGCGAGCGCGCGCTCGCGCCTGGCGACCGCAAGACATCGAATGGCGCCAGCGAACAGGCGGGTGTCGACCAGGCGCTGGTGGACGCGCAACGCCTGGTCGCCGCCACGGTCCAGGAACAGAATGCTCGGATCGAATCGCTACAGAGCGAGATCTACAGGGATCCCGTCACCCGGCTGCACAACCGCAAGTATTTTGTCGACCAATTCAGATTGGCGCTGGCGGACAAGGACCCTGATGCGGGCGGCCATCTGCTGATGTTTCGTCAACGCGATTTGGCGCAGATCAACCGGCACCTCTCGCGCGCGTTCACGGACCAGTGGCTGCGCTCGTCTTCGGACCGGCTGCGCAAGCTGGTCGCTGAATTCGGCGCTCCGGGGGCCATGCTCGCGCGCATCAGCGGTTCGGATTTTGCGCTGCTGCTGCCCCGCGCCTCGGCGCCTCAGGCCAGCCTGCTGGCCGAGCGTGTGCGGCGCGAACTGCGCTCGCTGCGCGTGCCCATGGACAAGCATGAATCCTGCCGCTGGGCCCTGGCGATGGCCACCTACGCGCCAGGAGACAGCATGAGCGACATCCTGGCACGGCTGGATCACGCGCTGATGTGCGCCGAAAGCGCCGACGACGACCAGATAGCCTCGGCCAGCCGCGCGCCGGACAGCACGCACATCGGCGAATACAGCTGGCATGACGCTCTGGTCACGGCGCTCGAACAACACAGGTTCTCCTTGTCCGTGCAGCCTCTGCACGATCTTTCCGGCGGCCTGCTGCACCAGGAAGCCAGCCTGACCCTGCACGATACCAGCGGCGCCGATCCCGTTCCGGCTTCGATCTTCATGCCTCCCGCCGTCCGCCTCGGCCTGTCCGCCGAATGCGACATACAAGCCATCCGCCTGGGGCTGGACTGGCTGTACGCACGCCCCGGCGCGCTGGCAGTACCGATTTCGCTGGCTTCGATCGCCCAACCGTCGTTCCAGTCCAGGCTTCAACGCATGCTGGCCGACCGCCCCGCCCTGAGCGCGCGCCTGATCGTGGAAATCGACGCGGCGGCCCTGGCCGCTCAGGGAACCGACTTGCACCCGCTTTGCGACATCGTCGTGGCTGCGGGCGCCCGCGTCGGTGTAAGCCGACTGTCGTACCAGTTCGGCGCCATCGAGCACCTGCACGAATTCCCCTTGTCCTATCTGAAGCTGTGCGGCGGCTTCATCGCCGGCCTGCTCCACAGTCCGGGCAGCCAGCACCTCGCCGCCACGGTGGTGGCCACCGCGGCCGCGCTGAATATCGCGGTCTACGCCGAGGACGTGCCAGACATTGCCACGCAAAACGTCCTAGCGGGCCTGGGCGTCCATGCCATGCGCGGGCCTGTCGTAAACTCCGCCCAGACGCACGACATCGCACCTGATCATCCATGGGTTTCCAGTTGACGGAAGGCATGCTGCTTCGCATCTGTTGGCTTTTTCGCGCCCGCTGGCCTTCCCGCCTGCGGCGCACCGGTAACGCCTCCGCGGTTCGGCAAGCCATGCTGCCTCGCGTGGGGATGCTGCTATGCGCCTTGCTCGGCCCCGACGCGGCGCTGGCCTACGGCGTAGGCGTTTCACACGAAGACCTGCATCTGGGCCTGACAGCCGGTGTCGCCACGGCCTGTGGCGTGGCCTGCGCAGTCGCATGGGCGGCCACCCGCAATGCCATTTTCGGCGCGGGGCTGGCCTTCATGTTGATCGAAGGGGTTTTCCGCTCCATGCCCACGCTGTTGCCGGCGGCGGCGCTGCAAGCCGGCTCCTATGCCGCCCTGCTGGCGCTCACGGCGCCCATCCTCAAAGAAGCATCCGCCGACAAACTGGCGACGGCCTGCCGCTGGGCCAGCCTGGCCTTGACGCTGGTAGCGGTACTGGCGCTGATCGTCGCATACGCCCCGGGCAACGGCGTCGTGTCCGCCGCCATCGCCGGGGCCTGCGCCATCGCCAGTCTGCCGCTGGCCACCTGGTTCATGGTCCGCGCCGCCAGTCCGTCGCCAGCGCGAGCGGCCGCGCTGGCCTTGGCCGGCGCCTATGGCATCTCGGCCTGGCTGCTGGGACAGGACGCCTGGCTGCCCCAGGCCGCGGCAGGAACGATCGCCGAATTGGCGCGACTGCTGCTGGTGTCTAGCGCCTTGATCCTGCTGGCGATCCATCAGCACGGCCACCCGCAACTGGGGTCGAAACGCGCAGGCCACGAGCACGCCGACGCGGAACACCTTGCCCAAGGCGAACTGCGGCTGGCAGAACTGGCCGGCGCGCTGGATACGCAGCGCCAGATGAACGCACTGATCTCGCACGAACTGCGCGCACCGCTGGCCACCGTCAGCGCGGCAGCCCAATCCCTGGACATGATACTTGCCGAGAGCGGCGAGGCCGTGGACAACCGCCTGGCGCGCATTCATCGGTCGGTCGCACGGATGACCGAACTCATGGATCAGTTGCTGAACCAGGACAGGCTGGGCGAACAGGCCTGGATGCCGCGCGGCGAACAAACGGACATGGCGGATCTGGTGCTCGATGTCGTCACCGCCATGCAGCCCGATACGGCGCATGCGCTGATGGTGCAAGCCAGCCCCTCCCTGCCGGTCTACTGCGACCGTCCGCTGACCAGCGTGGTGGTACGCAACCTGATCCACAATGCCATCAAGTATTCGCCGGCGAATGAGCCCGTGCGCATAGAAACCGGCGAAACCCGGGTGGGCGCCATTCCCATGGTGTGGGTCGCCGTCACCGACCGCGGCCCGGGCATAGGCGTCGAGGAACAGGCCAAAATCTTCGAACCGCATTTCCGGCGCACAGCGCACCGCGAAACGCAAGGCATGGGTATCGGGCTCTACCTGGCCCGGCGCATCTGCCAGAACCAGGGCGGCACACTGACCATGGAAAGCGAAGTAGGCGTAGGCACGCGCTTCGTCGTCACCCTGCCGGCCAGCGCTCCGGCGGCTTGACCGCCTCTGGCGGGTTCAGGCCGCGAACACGTAGCCCTGGCCGCGCACCGACAGCACGGGGAGCTTCAGGCCCGCGCTTTGCGCCTTGGCGCGCAAACGGCTGACCAGCACGTCGATGCGGCGCAATTCAAAGCCGCCCGGGCTGTCCGGCAGGAACAATTCCGCCAGGACCTGACGGCTGACCGCGCTGCCGGCGGCATCCATCAGGGCAACCAGGAAGGTCCGTTCCTGGGCGCTCAGATGCAGCGAGGCGCCATCCGGCGCAACCAGGATCCAGCCCCCGTCCTGCAGGGACCACGAAGTGTCCGCGGTGGCGCGCGTTTCCGCATCCACCGGCCGAGGCGCCTTCGCAAGACGCATCCGACGAGCCAAACTACGGATGACGGAACTGAGTTCCAGCAGATCCACTGGCTTGGTCATGTAGACATCGGCGCCGCCTTCCAGGCCGCGCACCCGGTCTTCCAGCGCGCTGCGACCTGTCAGCATGACGATACCGACGGGGCTGAGGGCGCGCAGGCGGGTCGCCACGGAGAAACCGTCTTCACCGGGCAGGTGGGCGTCAAGAATGACGATGTCGCAGGGTTGTTCCTGCAACCGGCGATAAAACGCCGCGGCATTATCACAGGCGAATGCCACCCGGAAACCATAGCCACCCAAGCCTAACGCCAACTCCTCCCGGAAGTCGGCGTCATCCTCAAGCAGACCGATACACAGCAAACCATCTGCGCCAGCCATATTTAGAGTGCTTTATTTTGAAGATTATCGACAAATGCCCCGCGGACGCAGAGTCCCCGGGTATTCCGTTGGCGACAATCTTACGTCTTTTACAATGGAAACGAATGATTGCAATGAAAAAAACTGCGATATTCCTTGTCCAAATGGTTATTTTCCCGTAAATCGCGGGAAAACGGCTTTCGTAAATGTCCCGATTGTTCGGCTGGCGGCCGGTTTCAAGACGAACAGCTGACCTCCAGGCTGCCCGCCCAATCCGGCGGCAAACCCGCATACCGCTCATACCCCGGCTGGGCCTCGTAGGGGTTGCGCAGCAACCTCATCAAGGTATCGATCTCGCTGGCATCGCCGGTCTTGGCCGCCCGAATCGCCTCTTCCGCCAGGTGATTGCGCAGCACGTATAGCGGATTCACGCGATTCATGCCCGCGGTTACATCCTGCATCGGCCGGCCGTCCTGCGCGTGCCGCGCCACCAAGCGATCCAGCCAGGCTCCTGCCGCCGGCCGGTCGATGAACAGGTCCTCGAACGCGCTACGCTGGCCCGACAAGGCGTCGGCCAGGCGACGCCACGTCAAGGTGAAGTCCGCCTGATTGGCGTCCATCAGCTTGAGCAGATCGTCCAGCAACGCTTCGTCGGCCGGTCGCCATGCGACCAGGCCCAGCTTGGCGCCCATGCGGTCATGGAAGGCACGCGTGAAGACCGGCTCAAATTCATCCAGGACTGCTCGCAGGCCTTCTACATCCTGCACCAGCGCGTGCAGGCTGCCACCCAGGCGATAAAGGTTCCAGAGGGCGACGGACGGCTGGCGGTTCCAGGAATAGCGCCCTTCCGAGTCCGAGTGATTACAGACATGGCCCAGCCGGAAACCGTCCATGAAACCGTAGGGGCCATAATCCAGCGTCAGCCCCAATATGGACATGTTGTCGGTATTCATCACGCCATGGCAGAAGCCCACCGCCTGCCAGTCCGCCATCAGCAGCGCCGTACGCCGAGTGACGGCGCGCAGCAGGTTGATATAGGGCGTCACGTCATTCGAGGGCTCGCCCGTTCCCGCTTCCCGGCATTCCGGGTAATAACGGTCTATGACGTAATCCGCCAGCGTCTTCAGCATGTCGGGCTGGCGGCGCGACGACCAATGCTCGAAAGAGCCGAAACGCACGAAACTGGGGGACATACGCGTCACAATTGCGGCTGTCTCCACCGTTTCCCGCATGACCGGGTCGTCGGACACCACCAGCGCCAGCGCCCGCGTCGTGGGCACGCCCAGCCCGTGCATGGCCTCGCTGGCCAGGTACTCGCGCACCGACGAGCGCAGCACCGCGCGGCCGTCGCCCATGCGCGAATACGGCGTCATGCCCGACCCCTTGAGCTGCAGCTCCCAATTGCCCTGCGGCCCCTCGACCTCGCCCAACAGATGGGCGCGGCCATCGCCCAACTGGCCGGCCCAGACGCCGAACTGATGGCCACTGTAGACCGCCGCCAGCGTATCGCCGCCAGGCAGCGGTTGGGCGCCGGAAAACACGCTCAAGAACTCGGGCGTGGACAGGGCCGACGGGTCCAGGCCGATCAGTTCCGCCGCTTCCGCATTGCCGTGCAGCAAGCGCGGATTATTCAAGGCCTGAGGCGCAAGCCGGGTGTAGAAGGCTGCGGGCAATGCCGCAAAGGAATTGACGACGCGCAGGTCGGACAACGTATGGGCGCTCATGCGCGTTGCCTCCTGGCAGCCCGTTTGGCAGGCCGCACGTAGAAAATGGCGCTAAGGAAAAAAATGGCCGATAGCAGGATCTCGCCCCAGGCCATCAACACGGATAGCGGAGCCGGATCCGACATGGCCCGCACCGCGCCCTCCATCAGGTAGAGCAGCGACAGCATCGAGGCCCACTGATAGGTATAAAGATTGCCGCGCAGGATGCCGCGCAGCGGAAACGCCAGCGGAAGGGCCTTGAGCAGCATCCAGGAACCGCCCGGCCGCAGCGGCGCCACCACGGTTTCCCAGGTGACGCAAAGCACGATCAGGGCGAACAGCGATACCGAGGCCAGCAGGCGCAAGCGGGGGTTGAGTTCAGGGTTCATGCTGCTATTATCGCCTGATGAATCGCCCCGCCGAGCCTGCCGCCGCGACGCCGGCGGCCACCGAGCACTCGACCTCGCGCTCTTCATGGATCGCGAGGGCCGGACGTGTTGTGCGCTTCAGCGCCGAACGCGCCAGCGAAGAGAAACTGCTGCAGGTCGCGTCCAGCCTCACCTTCACGACCGTCCTGGCCATCGTGCCGATGCTGGCCGTGGTCCTGTCGCTGTTTACTGCTTTTCCGGTATTCCAGGAATTCCGCGTCGCGCTCGAGGATTTCCTGACCAACAGCCTGATGCCGCCGTCCGTCTCGGACAACATCATGGATTACCTGAATCAGTTCGCGCGCCAGGCTTCACGCCTGACCGCCATCGGCGGCGTATTCCTGCTGATCACCTCGCTGTTGCTGATCATGACGATCGACAAGGCGTTCAACGACATCTGGCACGTGACGCGCCAACGCCCGCTGCGGCAGCGCGCGCTGGTGTACTGGGCCATCATCACGCTGGGCCCCGTCGTGGCCGGCGCCAGCCTTTGGGCGACTTCGTTCGTGGCGCGCGAATCGCTGGGCCTGGTGCGGGACGTGCCCGAAGCCGTCAGCGTTGCGGTGTCGTTCATCCCGCTGGTGTTGACCGCCCTGGGTTTTGCCACGCTGTTCGTCATGGTCCCGAACCGCGAGGTTCTCTGGCGCGATGCCCTTGTCGGGGGCTGCGTGACCGCGATCGTGCTGGAAATCATGAAGTCGGCTTTCGCCTACTACCTGACCCGCTTCCCCACCTACACCGTCATTTACGGCGCATTCGCCACCCTGCCCATCTTCCTGCTCTGGATCTACCTGTCATGGCTGGCAGTGCTGCTGGGAGCCATCCTGGCGTCCAGCGCGCCGCTGATCCGGCTGGGCCGCTGGGAAATCAACCGCTATCCGGGTGCGCCCTTCGTGGACGCCGTGGATGCGCTGCGCACGCTGCGCCAGGCGCAGACGGCCAATCCGCCCGGACTGCCCGCCAATCTGCTGGCCGCGCAATTGCGCCTGCACCAGGACGAACTGAACGAAGTCCTGGAAACCCTGGCTGAAATGGGCTTGGCGACGCGCAGCCCCGAAGGCCTCTGGGTTCTGACCTGCGACGCCCGGCAAACCTCGATGGAACCCGTGGTGGACCGTTTTCTGCTGGACCGCGGCCAGCCCAGGGTCCGCAATGACCCCGAGATATTGCGAGTCGCCTCGGCCGTGATTTCCCAGCAAAATGCGCCCACGCTGGAAGAAGTCTGCGGAGAAGCGCAAAATACCGAAAATGGAATCGCTCCCGTGCTGCAGTTGGAAGCGAAAAAGAATTAGCAAATAGCATTAGGGCGTAAACCGCCCAGGAGGAACCGATGTTGAAGGTCAGCGAGATTTTGCGCGTCAAGGGCGATACGCTCTATACGGCGTCGCCCGACATGCCTGTGTCCCAGGCCGTGCAAACAATGAGCGAGCAGGACATAGGCTCGCTGGTGATCATGGAATTCGGGACGCTGACCGGCATGCTCACGTTCCGCGAGATCATCCGCCACATGCATGCGCATGGCGGCGCCGGCGACACCACCATCCGTTCCATCATGGACGATGCCCCGGTCAGCGTGTCCCCCAACACCAGCGCCGACGAAGTGCAGCGCCTGATGCTCGAAAAGCACGCACGCTACATTCCGGTCATGGACGGCCCCACCCTGATGGGCGTCATTTCGTTCTACGACATGGCCCAGGCCATCGTGGCGGCCCAGCAATTCGAAAACAACATGCTGAAGGCCTATATCCGCGATTGGCCCACGGAAAGCGCCGAACCGGCCAAGTCCTGAGCCCGCGGCCAGCTTGGCTGGCCCCTCGTCAAACCCCAGCCGGCGCCGCTTCGATCGCGGCGCCGCGCATATCCGGCGCATGCCGCTGGCTGCGCCAGGCATCGTAGATCAGTTCAGGGTTGTTCGCGGCCAGCAGGGCCGGATCGGACAGCATGCGGCGCCAGCGGCGCGCACCGGACTGGCCATTCACCAGCCCCAGCATGGGCCGCGTCATCACCCGCAGGGGCACGCCCCGCGCGACCTGCCGCGTCGCATATCCCATCATCGCGTCCACCACCTGCGCATCGCTGGGCAGCCGCAGCGACGGCCATAGCTGCAAGGACACCTCGGACAGCACTCGCGGCGTGTGCCAGGCAGCCCGGCCCAGCATGACACCGTCGAAATCGCCCGCGGCGCGCACGGACTGCTCGGCGTCGGCCAGACCGCCGTTGAGCACGAACGTGCAATCCGGGAAGTCGCGCTTCAATTGGCGCACCACGTCGTAGCGCAGAGGCGGAATCTCGCGGTTGTCCTTGGGCGTCAGGCCCTTGAGTACCGCATTGCGGGCATGGGCGATGAACACCCGGCAGCCGGTGTCGTAGATCTTGCCGACGAAATCGCGGACAAACGCGTAGGACTCGTCGTAATCCAGGCCAAGCCGGTGTTTGACGGTGACAGGGATATCCACGGCATCCTGCATGGCCTTCATGCAATCGGCCACCAGGGCGGGCTCCGCCATCAGGCAGGCGCCGAACGCGCCCTTCTGCACCCGTTCTGACGGGCAACCGCAATTCAGGTTGATCTCGTCGTAACCCCACTTTTTTCCCAGCCTGGCCGAATGCGCCAGGGCGTCGGGTTCGCTGCCGCCCAATTGCAAGGCCACGGGATGCTCGGCCTCGTCAAAGTCCAGGTGCCGCTCGACATTGCCGTGCAGCAACGCGCCGGTGGTGATCATTTCCGTGTACAAGCGTGCGCGCGGCGCCAGCAGCCGGTGGAAATAACGGCAATGGCGGTCGGTCACATCGATCATGGGGGCGACGCACAGCCGCCAGTCGGGGGAGTCCAAGAATCACTCTACAAAACAAGGGGATGCGGTATTTTACGGTGCTTGGCGGCTTTGTGTCTGGCGGGCGGCCGTATCCGCTCCACCGCAAGTCGGACAGACTGGCCCGCCATGTGGTCTAAAATTGCGCCGCCGCAGCCGAAACCGGCATGCGCGCGCGCCCGTCAACCCCTAGATCCCGCACATCAATGGCCGTATTCACCCCTGTCTCCGAAGACGACGCTCGCGCCCTACTGGCGCATTTCGATCTGGGCGAGTTTGTCTCGCTTCGGGGGATTACGGCGGGTATCGAGAATACCAACTACTTCCTGTACACGACCCGCGGCGAATATGTGCTGACGCTGTTCGAGGTGCTGACGCAGGCCCAGTTGCCTTTCTATATCGAGCTGATGTACCACCTGGCCGAGCGCGGCATTCCCGTGCCCCGGCCCCAGACCCTGCGCGACGGCACTCGCCTGACGACCCTGCACGGCAAGCCCTGCGCCATCGTTTCACGCCTGCCCGGCGGCTACGAACCCGCTCCCGGCCCGGCGCATTGCGCCCTGGCCGGCGCCACGCTGGCCCGCGCCCACCTGGCCGGACGCGACTTTCCGCTGCACCAGCCCAACCTGCGCGGACTGTCCTGGTGGCTGGAAACGGCACCCAAGGTCATGCCCTTCCTGGAACCGGCGCAAGCCCAACTGCTGTCGGTGGAGCTGGCCGACCAGCAGGCCGCCGCCGCAACGCCGGCCTGGCAGGCATTGCAGACCGGCCCGGCCCACTGCGACCTGTTCCGGGACAACGTCCTGTTCGCCGGCACCTTCGAAGATCCGCTCATGGGCGGCATCATCGACTTCTACTTCGCCGGCTGCGACACCTGGCTGTTCGACGTGGCGGTGAGCGTCAACGACTGGTGCATCGAACGCGACACGGGTGAATTCGTGCCCGAACTGGTCGAGTCCTGGTTGGCGGCCTACGCGGCCGTGCGCCCGTTCACCGACGCGGAACGCGAGGTCTGGCCGCTGATGCTGCGGGCCGCCGCGCTGCGCTTCTGGATATCGCGCCTGTATGACTTTTTCCTGCCGCGGCCGGCTCAGACCCTGAAACCGCACGACCCCCGGCATTTCGAAAGAGTGTTGCAAGCGCGCCACCGCCCTGGCCTGCCAATATTGCCGTAACCGTTGCTCCCCCCATAATGGGGATAGCGCGTCCCTTTTTGAGAGATCTCCCCCCTTTAAAGAGCCATGCAAGCAGCATTCCTCCCCGCGACATCCGGCTGGCAATGGGTCCGAGACGGCTTCCGTCTGTTCCGCAAGCAACCTCTGGCCATGTTCACCTGGGCCATGGCCATCAGCCTTCTGGTCATCTTCGCCACCGCGACGCCGCCGGTCGGACCCATACTGGTGGTGGCGCTGATGCCCATCATCACGCTGATGACGCTATCGGCGTGCAAGCATGTCGAAGCCGACCGCATCATGCTGCCCTCGATGTGGGCCAAGCCGCTCAAGCAGCCTGGCGTATTCAGGAAACTGTTCCTGATGGGGCTGCTGTACGCGGCGCTCTGCATTGCGACCGGCCTGATCATCTTCCTGCCATTCACGGACGCGATGGTCGAGGGCATGCGCATTGCCTCCGTGGAAAAGTCCATGGAGCCCATCCTGTCTGCCATGGCCGTTCCGCTGACTTTGTTCGCGATCGTGTATGTCGTGATCGCCGCGCTGTTCTGGCACGCCCCCGTCCTGGTCGCCTGGCATGGGCTGCGCCTGGTCCAGGCGCTGTTCTTCTCCGGCATCGCCTGCTGGCGCAACAAGCTGCCGTTCCTGGTCTACGGCGCCACCTGGATCCTGGTGTTTCTTTTCATCGACCTGTGCGCCGGCCTCCTGGTCGCCATCGGCCTGTCGCCCCAGCTTGCCGGCACGCTGCAGATTCCCTTCAATATCGCCGCGGGTGGCGTGCTGTACTGCAGCTTCTATCCTGCCTATACCTCCGTATTCGGTATCGAGAACGCCGGCGCGCATCTCGACGACAGCAACGGCGCCCAGGCATGACGCCATGCGGCAGGGCGCCAGCGCCCTGCGCACAGCAAGCACCCTTCCCTGCCGCGATATGAATGCCACGTCGATGGCATAGCGCATGCCAAAGGTATGCACCGCGGCGCAATGCATCAGCAAGATGCCGGACCGCGGCCCCGGCGGCTTGCGTCCCAGCAAGCCGCGCGCGCGGCCGCAGCAGCTGGCGACCTTGAGTAGCCTGAGTCCGCCGCGCCGCGCCGATGGCTGACCGCCAGTCATTGCACGCTCTGCAGCAATTGCACCATGACCGGAAAGGCCAGCACGATGAACGTGCAGGGGAAGATGCAGCCGATCAGCGGCAGCAGCATCTTCACCGGAGCCTGCATCGCCAGCTGTTCCGCACGCACGTGACGATCGCTGCGGGCTTGCGCCGCCTGTGCCCGCAATACTGGACCCAGGCTTATCCCGAGCCCTTCGGCCTGCGCCAGGGCGGCCGCCCAGTTACGCGCAAGCGGGCTATTGCTGCGTTCCGCCAAGGCCTTGATCGCGGCGGTCCTGGAAACCCCCGCACGCATCTCTGCCAGCGCGTCAGCCAGGGCATCTCGCAGTATGCCCGCCGGTCCGCTCTGGGCGGCCATCTGCAATGCCCCATGCACGCTCAGCCCCGCTTCCACACACAAGGTCATCATGTCGAACACGAAAGGCAGGTCGCGTTCGATGCTGCGTCGCCGGTTGCTGCTCAAACTGCGCAACCAAAGCCCCGGTGCGGCGCCTGCCGCCAGCGCGGACGCTACCATCCAGGGAATCCATTCCCAGGACTGCGCCTGCGCCAAGACGATGGCGACCGCCGTAGTCAACCCGCCGGCAGCCATGGCCGCGCTCCAACACAGCGCCGCGACATGCGCGTAGCTGATGCCGGCGGGCAGCGCCGCCCGCTCGATGGCGCGAGTCAGCCGTATGCGCCAACGCCAGGAACATAAAGGCCCAGCCACGGGCGCCACCGCGGAAATCCAGGGCCAGGCCGCTCGCCACCACCACGGCAAGGCGGACGACGCACCCTCGCTGTCCAGCAGCAATGGCTTAAAAACCACCCATGCCAACCATCCCGCAGCCAGGGCGGCCGTCAACAGGCTCAAGTACAGCCACATCGCATCCGCTCCCGTCAGATATCGATCCGGACAATGCGCCGGATCAGCAGCATGCCCGCGGTCTCCAGTACCGCCACGATCGCCAACACGCCCCAACCCACGGGCGTATGCCACAGCAGGCCCATGATTTCCGGCTCCAGCCGGTCCAGCACGGCAAGCAGCAGCAAAGGCAAAGCGCCCACGATCCAGGCCTGCATACGTCCCTGCGAAGTCAGCGCCAGCAGCTTCGCCTGCAACTGCAGGCGGGCGCGCAGGGTCTGCGCGATGCTTTCCAGCGCCTCTGCCAGGTTGCCTCCCGTCTGCGCCGCAATGCGCATGGCTGCTACGACGAGCGCGGTCGAATCGGCCGGCATGCGGCCACGCAGGTTTTCAAGCGCGCCGTCCCATGGCACGCCCATGCGCTGCTCGCGCAACATCAGGCCGAACTCCTGGGCCAAGGGCGCGCTGCTCTGCTCGACGACGTGGCGCAGGCCGGTGGTCAATGCCACGCCAGCGCGCAGGGCGGAGGCGAGCATCAACAGCGCCATCGGCAGTTGCTGCTCGAACCGCCGGGCACGGCGCCGCCGCAACCCATTCACCAGCGTCCTGGGCAGGCGCGAGGCAAGCGCCGCGGCCAAGGCGGCGACAAAGCCGCTGCCCGTCGCAGCAAAGGCCAAGGCCGCCGCCATCGCCGCGCAAGCCACCGCGCCAGCCCACAATTGGGCGGGGTCTATGAATAAGAACACCTCGCTCAGACGCAGGCCCGCCTCCTGGGTGTAGACCTCGCGGTAGCGGCGCAGCGCTGGCGCAAACCAGTGTTGGGCACGCCACGCCAGCAGCAGCACGCATACCATGGCGGCTCCCGCAGATAGCCAGATCATGTCGCTCCTTGCGCAAAAACGGTGGTCCCCGGCGCCGCCTGCTCGGTGTTGGAGAACCAGGCGGGATCGAAGGCCTCCTCGGCCTGCGTCCATTCGCGCGCAAAGCCAGGCAAGGCGCCGCAGCCCGTGAAGCCGCCCATGCGGTCGTAGCGGAACAGATCCTGCAGCTGTATGCGTCCGCTTTCCATGCCCGTAATCTCCGCTATCGACGTCACGACGCGACGCCCGTCGCCCAGCCTCGCCTGCTGCACCAAGATATCCACGCTGGCCGCGATATGCTCGCGCACGGCGGCCAGAGGCAGATCGAGCCCGGCCATCAGGATCATCGATTCCAGCCGCCCCAGCGCGTCGCGTGGCGAGTTGGCATGCAGCGTCGTCAGGGAGCCTTCGTGCCCGGTGTTCATGGCGGTCAACATGTCGAATGCCTCCGCCCCGCGGCACTCGCCCACGACGATCCGGTCTGGCCGCATGCGCAGCGCGTTGCGCACGAGTTCGCGGATGTCGATGCGCCCTCGCCCCTCCTGGTTGGCCGGACGCGCCTCCAGCGCCACCAGATGATCATGGTTCAGGCGCAGCTCCGCCGCATCTTCGATGGTGACCACGCGCTCGCCGTCGGGAATCTCGTTGGACAGGATGTTGAGCAACGTGGTCTTGCCCGCCCCGGTCCCTCCAGATACCACCAGATTCCTGCGCATCCTCACGCAGAGCGCCAGGAATTGCGCCATGGCGCCGCTCAGCGTCCCCGCAGCGATCAGATCGGACATTCCGGGGCGCCGCTGTGGAAATTTGCGTATGGTCAGGCTGGCGCCCCTAAGGGCCACCGGCGGAATGATGGCGTGCACCCGGGACCCGTCGGCCAGGCGCGCATCCACCATCGGAGAACTTTCATCGATGCGTCGCCCCAAGGGTGTGACGATGCGCTCTATGACCCAACGCAGCGATTGCTCGCTGGTAAAGGCCGCCTGATGGCGCGACAAGCGGCCGGCGCGTTCGACATAGATCTCGTCGTGGCGATTGACCATGATCTCCGTAATGTCGGCAGCGGCAAGCAAGGGCTCCAGCGGCCCCAGGCCGACGGCTTCGTCAAGCACCTCGCGGCAAAGCGCAGCCCGGTCAACCCCCGGAGGCAAGTCGGTGTCCGTGGCGACGATATGCGTCAGCAGCCGTTCGGCCTCGGCGCGCAGCATGCTGTCGCTCATGCCCGCCAGGTCGCGGCGGCGCAGATCCAGCGCCGCCAGCAGCGCCGCGTGCAGCCGCCGGCGCTCCTGCAGCGGATGTGGCAGTGGCAGAGCCGGCACTGGCGTCGCCGGCGCGGGCAGCATCGGCGGTTCCTGCACGGCAGCCATGTCGCGGGCGACGCTTTCAGCCGCCGCACCGTCCGCCCCACCGTTGCGCTCCGGGATGTCCGCCAGCGACACCCGCAGCCGGCAGGGCCCGATCAGTATTTCGTCGTCGGGCAACACCGGGGCGTGGCGCACGATCCTCGCGCCGTTCACGAGGGTTCCGCCCAACGTACCCAGGTCTTCGAGCACGATCCCCGCCGCTTCGCGCAACAAGCGGGCGTGCTGGCGCCCCACCCTCCAGTTCACGATGCGCACCCCGCAATGCGCGCCCCTTCCTATCAACGCGGGAACAGCCACCGTGGATCTGTGCACGGAGGCGTCTTCAAACATCATTTCCACGTCGATCATGGCCGAGTTTCCGAAGAAGGAATCGGCGCGCCGTCTTGCGGCGAGCCCCACTGCGAACCGGTGCCGGCGTGGGCATCCCACCCTGCCGCGGCAGGCACGGCGGTGCCCAGGCGGGGCGGCACGGGAAAAGCCGCTTCGAGCACGCCACGTCCCCGCCGCACGCGGTCCGCCATGGCGGGCTCGGCCTGCGTAATCAGTTTGGGCGTCACGAATATGGCAAGTTCGGTTTCCCGCAATTGATAGCGCCGGGACGAAAACAAGGCCCCCAGAACCGGGATGTCTTTCAGCCATGGCAGGCCATCGCTGGTCTCGTCCCGCTCGCGCGACAGGAAGCCGCCGATGACCAGCGTATCGCCGGACCGCACGTTGAATTCGGTGGATGCGCGGCGCGTGCGTAGCGCCGGTCCGCCCGGCACGCTCAGCGCGTTGTCCACCGAACTCGCCTCTACCTCGATCAAGGATCGGATGATCCCGTTGCGATCGATGCGAGGGGTGATCCTGAGCATGACGCCATAGGGCTTGAACATCGTGGTCGCGTTGCCGCGCGTGTCGGTCGACGAGTAAGGAACCTCTCCGCCGGCCAGGAAGGTGGCGCTGGCGCCGCTGCGCGCGAGCAATTGAGGTTGGGCCAGCATGACGGCCTCGCCGCTTTGCGCCAGCATCGCGATCCGGGACGACAACAGCGCATTGACGCCGAAGTAGCCAGCCGCCGAAGAGACCGGGCCCACCGTTTCTATGATCCCTTCGCCTGGACGGTTCATGCGCCCCCTGGACCCCGCATCCCAGGCCAGGCCGGCGTTGATGCCGCCTTGCGACAGCCCGTCCCAGCGCACGCCCAGATCCCTCAGCCTTGAGGTGGGGATCTCCACGACCTGAACGTCCAGCTGCACCATGCGGTCCCAACCCACTTGGCCGGTAAAGTCCAGCACTGCGGGATAGCGGTCCGCCAGGGCCGTGATGCGCAATCGGTCATCGTCGGAAAGATCGTCGCCCTCGATCAGGATGCGACCGCCCACCTCAGTACTGCGCGCGCCGGGAATGCGGGCAAGCAAGGCCTCGACCTCTGCCCGCAGACGCAGCGCGCCGGCCGGCACGACCCTCAGTTCATAGGCCTTGGCGCGCCCGGCGTTTGCCCAGATGTGCAGTGACGAAACACCCTCGGCGCGGGCAAAGACCACGACCTCGCGCCCTTCGGCCTCGATGGCGCCCACGACCTGGCCGTTGCCTATCGCCACGCGCTTGACCCCGGGGTGCGACAGAATCCGCGTTTCACCCACCTGAAGTTCAATCACCTCATCCTCCGCCCGCGCTGCGGGATTGGCCAACCAGAGCACGCAGGCAAACATGCTGATGACGGCGCGTCTCATGGCCGCCCCCGCTGAAGTCGAGCCGGGCCTGCACTTTCCACATCCATTGCTCCTGTGCCTGCCGAGGGGTCCAGCCTGTCTCCGTACAGGATGGCCACGCCCGGCGCATTCCGGGGTTCCAGGTCCAATCCGATCAGGGTGGCAAGGTCGCCCTGCGCGGCGCCGCTGACCATTGCGGCATCATCGCGATGGCGCAACATCGCGGTCAGCGCCCCGCTCTGCCGCGCCGCCACGAATCGCATTGCCTCATCCGGCGTCGCTGCCAAGGTGATATTGCCGCCCTTGGTTTCGCTCTCGGCGTCGCCTCCCACCATCAGCACGCGCATGCCTTGCAGGAGGGGCACCGTCATCTCCCGCTGCCGATGCGAAAAACTCACATAGATGTCGATGGCATCGCCTACGCGCAGGACTTCCGCCAGGCCGCCCAGGTCCGTCGCCGCCACGGTCAATGCGCGTTGCCCGCTGCGCAAGCGGGACGCCAAGGCCGGGGCCGGAGGACTGAATGTCAGATGCCCCCGCAGCAAGGGCTCACCATTGGCGACATCGGCCAGTAAGGTGGCGCCAAGCAAACTTGCAAGATCCAGGGGATCGATGCTGGCCCGGGACACCCAAAGCTGCGGAATCTCGCGCACTGCCAGGTGCACCTCTTCGAGTTGCGTGCCAGCAGGCAGGTCGTACGCCGCGACCAGCCGGCTGACCATCGGCGTGCGCGCCTCTGCCTCCAGCGCCTGGACCCGCTGCTGCACGTGTTCCCGCACCGCCCACGCGGATACCAGACCCGCAATCAGTGCTATGGCATACACGCCCATTCGGCGCAGACGCGGCGCTACATGGGTGATCCAGTTCGTCATGGCACTCTTCCGCTGACCAGAAGGCCGGTGCCACCGTCCAGCGGCACCAGCGACAGCCGCATGCGGGAGCCGGAGCGGACCCACCAGTGCGCCGAATCCTCGGAGACGGGCATGCGACGCCAGCCGTTCCGGAGCAGGTGCTGCTCCAGCTGCGCAGCCAACTGCCCCGGAGGCAAGGCGTATTGCCAGATCCGCTCGGAAACGCGTACGCCGTCCTCCATCAAGGCGATGTCCAACCTGAGGCGGCCGCCGGCGGGCAGCCAGGCAGGCGAAGCGCTTTCAGGCACGGCCAGAAGGCTGACGGCTGAAATGCTTCCGGCTGTCCGACGGGAGCCCAGGCCTTCCAGCTGGATGACCCATTGCTCCTGCCCCACCTTACCCGACAGAATCGCCTGACCTGACAACACGTTGAGATTGACCAGGGCGGGCTGCTGGGCAGACAGGTAACGGATCAGCTCCGCCGTACTGAGCGGCGCATCGAACACCAGCACACGCGCCGGGATTCCATGCAACCAGATGCTTTCCCCTAACAATCCGCGACGCGAACCTGCGGGCAGACGCAAGGCCTCCAGCGCGGTAACGCCTGGCCTGCTCCCGCCGGCCTCCCCGCCGCTCGTCACGAGATGCTGAGCTGCGGCGACATTGCGCCACCCTACGGCCGCAACAGCCACGGCGCCGGCCATCAACAGACGCAGCGTCTTTGTCATAGCCACGGTTCGCCAGCCGTCTTCCCGTGATGGGGCAAAACCCGCAAGGGGCGCCGAAAAGCGCAGGCCGATCATTTGCCCGCCCCCTTGCGGCTGGCAAGCCGCTCCCCAGGCACCACATCCGCCCATTCAGACAACCAGTCCAGCGACAGGCCGGGCCTGCGCCAGGGTCCGTCCAGGTGATCGACAACAGGCTTCAAGCGTCGGGCCTCGGCCACCGAGGCGCGTTCCGCCCTGTGCCAGGACGTAGGCGCCCGGCCGATCCGGCGCTGCGCGTCGGCATCGCCGTCCGCATAGCCGGCGCCGCTTGCCACATGCGTGCGGCGGGCGATGCGCAACCAGGCCGCGCTGTCCCGATCGAATCGCGCAGCGCTTGCCGTCACCGACAGCAGTCGCAGATCCGCGCCAAACCATTCGGCCTGCAAGGCGTTGACCTGCGCGGGTGCGATACCCGATAAGGTGCTGGCCTTGCCCGAGAGCGCCATGCCGCCCGACGCGGGCAAATTCCGCATGGGTTGTCCCAGGGCGCCTGCCATTGCGGTCTTGCGGCTGGCCTGCGACATTTCCTGCGCTGCGAATTGCAATCCGCCAATCCAGGACGCCGCCCACAGCAGCAGGGCCAGCAGCGGCAACATCAGCAACGCTTCGACCAGAGCCTGCCCTTGCTGGCGCGTGGGGATCCGGTTCATGGCGCGCGCCTTGCCTGCGCGGCCTCTGCGGCGCTGACGGCGGACAAGCGCGCCTGCCAGTAAGGGCGGAAAAGCGTGGCAAGTTCATCACGGCCATCGGCCCGGCGTTCCGGCCGTGCAAAATAGGTTTCCGCCGCGGAAGTGACGGTGACGGCGTCTTCCGGTCCCAGTGCGGCATAGCGGAACGCCCCCAAGGGTGTCCGGACTGCGCTGTCGCCATCCGTGGTTTTCAAGGATGCGCCGGCAAGCCGGACGGTCACCGCGAAACGCAGGGGATCGCCGCTGCGTGGCAAGGCGATGTCGCGATAGGCTGGCAGGCCCCGCCCCGGCCAGCGCTGAGCGGTAGCCATGGCGTACGAATTGGCCATGGGATTGGTGAAGCCATCGAGCAGATCCCAGTTGGTCGACTGCTCCACCCAGCGCCAGAAATCCTGTTCGGAAAAATCGAGCGGTGGCTCTTCCACGTACTCCAGGCCTTCGGGCGCCTTGATCTTCTGGCCTTGCGCCGTGCCCCAGCCCACGGCGTACTCGCGGAAATAGCAGCCCCTCCAGCGGTTGAAACGCAGCGCATGGTAGGACTGGGTATCAAGAGCGCCCCAACGTCCATCCGGCCCCAACCAGGTGGAACCGCGGCGCCGCAACTCGTGGCGATGCAAAGGGCACAGCGGATGGACCATCCACGGATTGCGGCGCGTGACGTTGCGGCGGTGGAGAAACCCGTACCGTTCCGCCGCTTGTTCGACGGCGGGCCGCAATCCCGCCTCGCGCGTGGCCAGGCGACGCCCCACGTATCCGGGCCAGCCATCGGTCAGCAGCCGCACGCTCAGGCCCCGGACATGCGCGGCATCGCCATCGGGCAACGGAGCATCGTCCGACAGATTGGCGGACAGCACTTTCTTCATGATGCGTTCGCGCGAAGCCGCCAAGCCTGAAACAGCGGACGCCGCGGCTGCTTCCAGAACCTGGTGGACCACTCTGTCGTGCTCGCCAAACGCCGACGCGAGCCTCTGCTCGGCGTCGGGCACTGCCCGCACAGTTTGGTAGGCTGCCCCGACATCGGGGCCGAACAACATGGCGATCAGCCCAGCGGGCGGATTGCGGCGGTCGCGCTGCGACTGCATGGTGCGGGCGTACTGCGCCGAGGCAGCCAGCGTGACCAGATGCGCCATGGCGACCTGATGCGCGATCTGTGTGCGGTTGATGTAGGCCAGGGCATTGAGCGCGCGCGCTTGCTCCAGCGCCCCGCTGTAGGCGGCCGCGTCTGCGGCATGCGTCAGCCGCTGCCGCGCTCCCACGGTTTGCCCCAGGTTGTACAGCACGACCAGGGATATGCCTCCCACCGCCGCCATCAACAGACCCAGCACCAGCGCCTGGCCGCGCTGTTGAGCAAGCGGTGCGCAAGAACGCGCGTTCACTTCGCGTCCGTGGCATTGCCGGTGAAGGACTTGAGCGAACGGGCCTTGGTCTGCGCCGCCGCTTTTTGCGCCGCCTGTTGTGCCGCGCGGCTCTGCGCACCGCCGTCTTCGCCGGCAAGTTCACGCGCCATGGCGGCGGTCTGCGATCGCACCACCTGGCCGAAATACTGGTACACCGCGATGGCCGCCACCGCGACCAAGGCCACGACCACCACGTATTCCGTCATACCCTGTCCCGACTGACGCTTCCGCAACCCTGACATATCCGTTCTCCGGCACTGTGAAGACAGGCTTCAGTGTCGGCGTCTGCCCCCGGCCTCGCCATTCGCGGATGCCGAGGCGGATAAAGTGATCACGGGTCCGTTGACAGTGCACGGGCGGCGGCGGCCCGCCCAGGCTGGCCACCGCGCAAAACGGCATTAATCTTGTAACCCTTTAATATTCAAGGGTTTTCCCTATTGTTCGACCTATGGCTCAGCAGTAGATTTGAGTTGCCGGGCTGTCTGACACCCATCGCGTGCGAAGCCGGGCAGGAGCGCCTCAGACTCACCTTGAGCTGGGGCGCTCTTCCATTTCAAGGGTTGAGGATCCTCCGCAACTCTATTGGATGAACGCGGTAGAAGGCGGGGGCCAGCGGAGCCGCCCGCGTCGGTTTGAACTACAGCAACAGCGGTGAAATCTTGCTGCCGTCCACCGACACCCCGGCCATGAGGCCGCCGTTGTTCAAGACGAAGCCGACGATGGGCTGCTGCGCGGTGTAGGTATCGATGCTGCCGTTGACGCCCACATTGGCCACCGCGACCGTCGCGTCCGCCCCCACTGTCCAGCCGCTGCTGGCCCGGAACTTGGCCAGGGCGCCGTCGGTCATGAACAGCACCACCATCGCCTTGGACTGCGCGCCGGCCTGCAAGCCGATGGAGCCGCCCGTGATGCTGTAGTAGCCGGTATCCGACCCGCCTACGCGCAGCACGCCCGTTCCATGCTGCGCGCCTACGATGAAGCTCGCGCTCAATACGCCCGGAAACACCAGCACGCCACGCGCGCGTTCCACCAATTGCTTGGCCTGGGACGAGGACTGATAAAGCTTGGTCAGGGTCGCGTCGGCTGCGGTATCGAGTTCCTGCCGCTTTTCCGCAGCCGTGGCCGAGGATTGGGCGGTGGTCGTGGTGCAGCCGGTGAACGCCAGGCTGGCCACGCCGAGCATCGCTGCGAGCACGCCGGCCCGACCTGCCTTGGGGAGAGTATCAAGCATGTAGCGCTCCTTATTGTTGTTGGACGCCCTTCCAGGCGCGCCCGGAAGGAGAACGCCACCATCCTACCTGGGATTTTCCGGCCTTGGCGCCATACAAGCGGGATCTGCGTTACTTCCTGTTCCAGGACGAGCAAGTGTCATTACACTTGGCCAGCATTTCCCCACTAATTGCCGTGCGGACGCAAAGCAGAATGCCGCTTCCGCCATGCATCGTGCACATTCTCTTCAGATGGAAATCCGCGTCTGAACATGATCGGCATCGACGCCGTGCGACACCGTCGGCCCGTCCTCGGGCAGCGCCTTGACCAATTATTTTCGAGCACGTCCGATGAAGTGGATCCTGGTCTCAATGCTATGCATGTTCGCGTCCGGCTGCGGTGTCGTCGCCGCCCCGTGCCGTATCGCATCTGCCGCCATCAAGATCGTGCCGGTCGTCGGCGACGTCGCGGCGGCGCCGACGGATGCTTGCGCGGAAGTCATCGACTGATGCGTTGCCTACGCTGTTCCCTTGCCCGCGGCAGACACAGCTGCTTGATCCCGCTTAGCTACATGTGACAACGCTGACCATGCTCAATGCACTGGTCAGGTACTGGATTGCGGCTGCTTTCTCCGGAATCTGGAGAACGGACGAATTTTCCAGCTTTACCAAGGCATGCCTCATCAACTCGCCGGGAGACATCATTGAGATGTCAGACGCCATTGGGCGAGCGCCGCTCCACGCCAGGGCTTCCGCCTCGAAAGCCAGAGGGCCTGGGGCAGTACCAGGCAGGGCGTTGGATTTCATCGGAGTTCTCCATTGCTGTCTTGCACAAAAGGAGATCAGAGCGAGGGCCGACACGAAAGTTCCGGTGTGACGGCAGGCCGTCGGTACTTGGCGCTTGCAGATGACGTTAGATCACGGCCGGACAGCGGGCCAAACGCCGACTATCGCCCGATGGCGCGCCGCGCACGCCCCATACTGCAGGGACAGCGGGAGGGGACCCGCAGCGGCCTATTGTATGAACTCCGCCTGGCTGCAATTGGAGAAATGGACGGTGCATTCCGTCAGGTTCTTCTCTTTGCAGATGTCCATGGCGTCGTCGGTCGCCTGCTCGATGGTGTAGTGCTTGCGGAACATGGTGAAGTACTGGCCATTGCCGACCGCCCCCGAAGCCACGATCGCGCACTGATTGTAGAACGTCATCGCCGTCTTGCAGTCGGTGCCGCCCTTCGAGACACAGTGAGCAATGGCCGCCTTGGTCGCTTCGCGCTCGCTGCCACGGTTGCCCGCCATGCCGACCAGGTTTTCCTTGCTGGACGCGAATGCGCCCCAGCGGGTTTCCCAATGCCCCTGCGGACGCGGCGGCGGCGGCGGCACGCCACCGCCCTGCGGCACTTGGTAAAGGCCAGGGATGGGGATGCACTGGGCCGGCCCCTGGGTGGACATGGTGTAACCGTCGCCGCATCCCTGCTCCGCCGCCGCCGGACGCGCAGCGATGAGGACCAGGGCCGCAAACACAAGGGCAAGACAGGGAGCGCGCTTCATCCAGTTTTCCCGTAATGATGGCCGAACTGCCGGAATTTGCGGATATTAGCAGTTCCATGTGGCCGCACATGGTCGCAATACTCAACCCCCACCCTGGCCGTTGGGGTCTCGCACCTCATCGTAGGCCCGTTCGCATGTCAGTCCCGCGATGCGGGCACGATCTGCAACGCCCGCAAGCGCTTCAGCTCGATCGATAGCGCGGCCAAGCATGTAGGCGAGCAGATCGACGGCAGCGGCTCCTGACGGGCCTGCGTCGGCAAGGGCGGGCTGTTCGGCAACTGCGGCGCGAGCCAACGTGTTTGCGCGGGCACGCAGCCGGTCACGCTCAACACGAGTGCCAGCAGCATCAGCGACCGCGACAGCGGCTTTTTTCTGGGCATTATCGCGGGCTTGCTCCATGGCGGCAGTGCGTCGTCGTTCTTCGGTTCTCGCCGCCTCAACAGCGGCAACAGTGGCCTGGGATTGCGCATCCCGCTCAATGGCCTGGACAGCACGCAGCTCGGCCACCTCCCGGCCGTGGAACGCGCCCAGCACGAACCAAGCGACGCCGAGAACGTCAAGATTACGTCAATATCGGAGCCGGAAAAGAAACAGCCGCCATTGCTGGCGGCTGTAGGTGCCTGAATTAACAGGACTTTCTTGGTAGGCCCCCCGAGAGTCGAACTCGGCACCAACGGATTATGAGTCCGCTGCTCTAACCAGGCATGAGCTAGAGGCCCTAAAAACTTTTACTGCCCTTCCAGGAAGCTCTTCAGCTTATCGGCCCGGCTGGGGTGACGCAGCTTGCGCAGCGCTTTCGCTTCTATTTGGCGGATGCGCTCGCGCGTGACGTCGAACTGCTTGCCCACTTCTTCCAGGGTCTGGTCCGTGCTCATTTCGATGCCGAAACGCATACGCAGAACCTTGGCTTCACGCGGGGTGAGAGAGTCTAGCACTTCCTTGACCACATCGCGCATGGAACCGTGCAAAGCCGCGTCGGAAGGCGCCAGCGTGGACGTGTCTTCGATGAAATCGCCCAGGTGCGAGTCGTCGTCGTCACCGATAGGCGTTTCCATGGAGATCGGTTCCTTGGCGATCTTCAGGATCTTGCGGATCTTGTCCTCGGGCATGTCCATCTTCTGCGCCAGGGTCGCGGGATCCGGCTCGGCGCCGGTTTCCTGCAGGATCTGGCGGCTGATCCGGTTCATCTTGTTGATCGTTTCGATCATGTGGACCGGGATACGGATGGTGCGCGCCTGGTCGGCGATGGAACGCGTGATGGCCTGACGGATCCACCAGGTCGCGTAGGTCGAGAACTTGTAGCCGCGACGGTACTCGAACTTGTCCACGGCCTTCATCAGGCCGATGTTGCCTTCCTGGATCAGGTCCAGGAACTGCAGGCCGCGGTTCGTGTACTTCTTGGCGATCGAGATCACCAGACGCAGGTTGGCCTCGGTCATTTCACGCTTGGCCTTGCGGGCCTTGGCTTCGCCGGTGGCCATGCGCTTGTTGACGTCCTTCAGGTCCTTCAACGGCAGCACGACGCGCGTTTGCAGGTCGATGAGCTTCTGCTGCAGTTCCTGCACGGCGGGAATCTGACGCTCCAGCGTTTCGGCGTACGGGTGGCCGGCAGCCACTTCGTCGACGACCCACTGCATGTTGGTTTCGTTGCCCGGGAACACCTTGATGAAGTGCGTGCGCGGCATGCCGGCACGGTCCACACACGTGTGCAGGACAGCGCGTTCGAGCTGGCGCACTTCCTCGACCTGCTGACGCAGGGTGTCCGCCAGCTTCTCGACCATCTTGGCCGTGAAGCGGATGCCCATCAGTTCATTCTGGATGGATTCCTGGGCGCGCACGTAGACGTCCGACTTGTAGCCGTCCTTCTCGTACGAGTGGCGCATCTTTTCGAACTGCTTGCCGACTTCGTCGAACTTGGCCAGGGCCTTCACGCGCAGGTCTTCCAGCTGCTTGCTGGACATGCCGCCGGCGGGGCCGTCGTCGCCTTCGTCTTCCTCGGCGGTGACGCCGGCGCCGGCGTATTCCTCGCCGTCTTCCGGATCGACCAGGCCGTCGACCACTTCGTCGATCTGGGCCTGGCCTTCACGCACGCGCAGGATGTGAGCCAGGATCTCGTTGATCGTGGTCGGGCAGGCCGAGATGGCCATGACCATGTGCTTCAGGCCGTCTTCGATGCGCTTGGCGATTTCGATTTCGCCTTCGCGCGTCAGCAGTTCCACCGAGCCCATTTCACGCATGTACATGCGCACGGGGTCCGTGGTGCGGCCGAAATCCGAGTCCACGGTCGTCAGCGCGGCTTCGGCTTCGTCTTCGACGTCGTCGTCGTTGGACGCGACCGGCGCGTTTTCGCTCATCAGCAGCGTTTCGGCATCGGGCGCCTGGTCGTAGACCGCGATGCCCATGTCGCTGAACGTGCTGATGATGCCGTCGATCGCTTCCGCGTCGACCAGATCGTCGGGCAGATGATCGTTGATTTCGCCGTAGGTCAGGTAGCCGCGGTCCTTGCCCAGCTTGATCAGCTGCTTCAGGCGGTTGCGGCGCGCTTCGTATTCTTCGGGCGTGACGGGGCCGCGGGCGATCAGATCCTTGGGATCGGCCTTGCCGCGCTTGCCGCCGCGCTTGGGCGGCTTCAGGTCGGGCAGAACTTCGCCGTCGCCGTCCATGGTGTCGTCAAAGCCGTCGGAATCGTTGTTCGCGTTCTTGGCGGGACGTCCCGGGCGCCGGCCGCTGGGCGCGGGGCGCGCGCTGCCCACCAGGTCGGCGAGCTTGTCTTCGGCCTTCTTGGCGCGAGCCTTGGTCACCTTCTCGGGCTTGTCAGCCGCGGCAGCCTTGGCCGTCTTCTTGGCGGCCGTCTTGGCTGCGGGCTTGGCGACCTTCACCGCCGTCTTGGCGGGCGCCTTTTCCGCTGCCATGCTTACGACGCGCTTGGTCGTGGTGGCCTTGGTTTCGGCCGCATCAATTGCAGAGGAGGATTTGCCGGTGGATTTGGTCATAGTCGCTTCCGTGGTCGTCGCAACCCGTTCGGGCATGTTGCACCGCATGAAGCCGCTTTGGACAGCGGTCCAACGCGGCGGTTATACGGGTAAATCTGGTGAATCAGCGGAGATCACGCGGCTGCGTTGTTCGCAGCGCCGGCTCTTGCGAGCCCGCTTGGCGCCGTTGCGGTGCAATACCGTACTCGCGCGTTGCGTGCATGACCTCATCCTGCGTAGGCTCCCGGGCGTCGGGGGGGCTGCCTGCCTATAAATAGGCTTTGCTTGCTTATCGGGCCTTTGCCCCAAGCAGCTGAGTAGACACAGCACCCAAACCACTAACGCCATCCGGAGATAACCACCGCCGAACTGCTTGATTCACCGCTTAGCTATATTAATTAACCATGTAACAAAGTTGACGCGCGCATCCGCTTTTATTTCTGCCGTTGCGCATCTGACGTTCCGTTTTCTGGAGCATCCGCCACGCCCGGATCGCCGGTCCCGCGTCAAACCCTATACATCCATTAGATTCTGGCTGCCGGAATAGATTCCGCCCGCCGAATGCATTTCTTGTTGCTCACGCCTCGTGGCACGAGGATTAGCGCCAAATTCAGCAAGAATCAGGCCGCAATCAACTGCAAGCGCCACAATCCGCGTACATCAGAAGACAGACCTATCAGGCAGGCTCGCGCCCAACCTCACACTCCCGTCCCGCCCGTCGCAAAAAAACTCGCTTCGCAAGCGGACAACCTTTGATTTTAGCGCATTTAGCGCACGCCAGCACCTTTCAGCACGGCCATGCGGCTGGAAAGCTCCTGATAGCGTTTACGCGCCTCTTCCGTGGCCAAGCCCGCCGCAGCGAGCTTGGCCATTTCCAGCTTGGCCGAGTCAAATTCGATCCGTCTCAAGGCGTCGTCCCATTCCGTTTGCGGATCAGGCAGGTCTTCCTGGGACAGGATGTCGGCCCGCAGGCCCTTCAGCACCGTCGCCAGATCCGAATCCGGCTCCGCGGCTTCCAGCAGGGCGCCGACATGGCGGGCGCCGCTGGACTGCGCCAGCATGATCAGGTCTCTTACAAGACCCAGATGGGGGCCGTGGTCGATGACTTCAAGCTGCTGATCACCCATGGAGTCGACCAGTTCGGGATGCGCCAGCAGCAAGCCCAGCAGGCGCTTGGCCAGCGACGGCATGGTGCGGCGGCCTTCAAACCCGCCCACATCGTTGTCGCGCTTGCCTTTCCAGCCGCCTTTGCCGCCCTTCCAGTCACCCTTGCCCTTCCAGTCGCTTTTGCCCTTCCACTCCTGCTTTCCGCCGCCGCGCTGAGCTCCTCCGCCACCAAAGTCGGAACCCTGGGACGGCAAATGAACCTGGTCCGCGTAGTCGGACTCGTCGGCCGGGATGTCATGAAAATCGTGTCCGGCGAAATCGTAGCCAGCGTCCGTATAGCCCGGCTCGTGGCTCGGCGCCGCAACCGCGCCGGCATCCCCTCCCGTGGCGCCCGGCTTGGGCGCGGGCGCGAAGGGTTTTGCGGGCTGCTGAGCCAGCACCTGCGCCATTTCCTCGGGCGTCAGCTGTACCAGCTTTGCCATTTCCCGCTCGATCTGCACGCGCAACGCGCATTCGGGAATGGCAGCCAGCAAGGGCTTGGCCTCGTGCAGGCAACTGGCCCGCCCTTCGGCTTCGTTCATGTTGTGCCGCGAGGCCAGCTCGTCCAGCAGGAAGCGGGACAGCGCCACGGCCTCTCCCAGGCACGCCCGGAAAGCTTCCGCGCCCAGTTCGCGCACATACGAGTCGGGATCGTGCTCTGACGGCAGAAACAGGAAGCGGATCGCAATGTCGTCGCGCAGCACGGGCAGGCAAGCCTGCAGTGCACGCCACGCGGCGCGCCGACCCGCGCCGTCGCCGTCGAAGCTGAAGATGACCTTGTCGCTGGCGCGCAGCAGCTTCTTGACGTGGTCCGGCGTGGTAGCCGTACCCAGCGTCGCTACCGCGTTGGCGATGCCTTGCTGAGCCAGGCCGACCACGTCCATGTAGCCTTCGACCACAATGACCTGCCCTTCCTGGCGTATGGCCTGGCGCGCCTCCCACAGCCCGTAGAGCTCGTGTCCCTTCGAGAACAGCGGGGTTTCGGGCGAATTCAGGTACTTGGGTTCGCCCTTGCCGATGATGCGCCCGCCGAAGCCGATGAGACTGCCCCGCGCATTGCGGATCGGGAACATGACGCGTTCCCGGAAACGGTCGTAGCGACGTCCGTCTTCGGATTCGATAACCAGTCCGGATTCCACCAGGACGGGGTCCTCGTAATTCGGGAAGACCTGCGACAAGCCGTGGCGGTCGGTGCCCGACCATCCCAGGCCGAAATGCGCCGCGATTTCACCGGTCAGGCCGCGCTGCTTCAAATAGCGGATCGCTGCGGGCGAGGCCCGCAACTGCTTGAGGTAATGCGCCTGAGCGGCATCCAGCACCTGCGTGTGGCGGGATTCCTCGGCCTTGCGGCGCGCGGTTTCCTGCTGCTGGCGTGGACTGCGGTTTTCTTCGGGGACCGTCATTCCCGCCGATGCCGCGAGCGTGCGCACGGCATCGGGGAAACTGGCGCCCGTGTGTTCCATCAGGAAGGTGATGGCACTGCCATGCGCTCCGCAACCGAAGCAGTGATAGAACTGCTTGGTGGGGCTGACAGTGAACGAGGGACTTTTTTCGTTATGAAAAGGGCACAGGCCAAGCAAGTTGGCCCCGCCCTTTCTCAACTGCACGTATCGCCCGACTATGTCGACGACGTCGACTCGGGCGAGCAAATCCTGGATGAATGATTCTGGAATCAATAGATTCGGGAATCAAAAATCAATACAGGCGCGGGGGCAGTTGTTGGCTACGGATGCGCTTGTAGTGGCGCTTCACAGCGGCGGCGTGCTTGCGCTTGCGCTCAGCCGTGGGCTTCTCATAGAACTCGCGCGAACGCAGCTCGGTGAGCAAACCGGTCTTTTCGATGGTGCGCTTGAAGCGGCGCAGAGCGGCTTCAAACGGTTCGTTTTCCTTCAGTCGAACGATAGGCATAAAGTGATTGGCCTGCTTGTAGGGTAACAAAAGTTGATGACAAACCTGGCTTGCTTACCAGCAACGCTGCGCGGGTCCAGGTACGCGTAAACGGCCTCGTGGATACCAAAATCATACCAACAGAGGCAGGCACCGCGAACGGGGAACCTTGAAAGCGCAATCCAGGCGCCGGACTCCGGCTTCAGCGCTGCTTGACAGCCCTGAACCACAGACCCATCCCGGATTTCCGCTGGCTGTTTCCGTTACCCAAAGACTACCCAAAGAGTAACAAGCCAAGTTCGGTTTAGCGATAACCAGCGATTCTAGCATGGTCATGGCTGTTTTGACTACTGGAGGGCAGTCTGGCGCCCTGGGCGGCCAGAATGCCCTCTCCTGCCGAAACGCCATGCTCAGCTCTTGGAGCCCTTGCGGATCCAGGCCTCGAGCTGGTGCGGACGCAGGCTGTCGTAGTCTTCGAAAGGCTGGTGGATCCAGGGGTTCGTCGGCAGCTTGTCGACGTAGTAGTCCGGCGTCGCCTGGGAATGCCCCTTCCACCACAGCACCGCGCTGCGCAGCTCGGTGATGTCGGCAAACTGGCTTTTCAGGTGATCGTAGACCTTGCTGAAGGTCTTGCCGGTATCGACCATGTCGTCCACCAGCAACACTCGCCCGGACAGCGTGCCGCGCGTGATGGTGATGAACTGGGCGATATCCATGTCGCCCTGCTTGGTGCCGGCCGCTTCGCGATAGCTGCTCGTGGCCAGGATGCCCAGCGGCACGTCAAAAATACGGGACATAACGTCACCGACGCGCATGCCGCCGCGCGCCAGGCAAAGAATCTTGTCGAACTTCCAACCCGATTGATGCACCTGCAAGGTAAGGCGCTCGATCAGGCGGTTGTAGTCGTCCCACGTCACCCACAGATGGCTGTCATCATTGGTCGGCGTGCTCATAGGCAAGCATCTCCTGCTTAATAAATACGAAAAGGCCGCCGCCGGTATGAGACCGGCGGCGGCCTTGCGAATAATAACCCGATGTCAGCCCTTCAGGGGATGACGCAGCACAATGGTTTCATTGCGGTCCGGGCCGGTCGACACCAGGTCGATGGGTACGCCGCAAACTTCGGCCACGCGCTCCAGGTAGCGACGCGCCGCCTGGGGCAGCTTGTCGTACTCGGTGATGCCGACGGTGGATTCGCTCCAACCCGGCAGCTCTTCCAGCACCGGCTGCGCCTGCGCCACGGCATGCGCGCCATAAGGCAGCACATCGCGGAATTCGCCGTTGACGCGGTAGCCGACGCCCAGCTGGATGGTTTCCAGACCATCAAGCACATCCAGCTTGGTGATGCACAGGCCGGTGATGCCGTTCAGGCGGACCGAGCGCTTGAGCGCGGCGCCGTCGAACCAGCCGCAGCGGCGCGGACGGCCCGTGACGGAACCGAATTCCTTGCCGATCGTGGCCAGGCGGGTACCGATCTCGTCGACCAGCTCCGTGGGGAACGGACCCGAACCGACGCGAGTCGTATAGGCCTTGGTGATACCCAGGACGTAGTCCAGTTGCTGCGGACCGACGCCCGCGCCTGCCGAGGCGGCGCCAGCAACGCAATTGCTGCTGGTGACGAAAGGATAGGTGCCGTGGTCGACGTCCAGCAAAGCGCCTTGCGCGCCTTCGAACAACAGGCGCTTGCCTTCCTGCTGCATGGCGTACAGGTTGCTCGACACGTCCTTGACCATCGGGGCGATGGCCGGAGCCAGCGCCATGGCCTGGTCGCGCACTTCATTGGCGGAAACCGCCTCGGCGCCCAGGTACTTGGTCAGCACGAAGTTGTGGTAATCCAGCACTTCGGCGAGTTTTTCGTCGAACAGCGCGGGATTGAACAGGTCCTGCACGCGCAGCGCGCGGCGGGCGACCTTGTCTTCATAGGCCGGGCCGATGCCGCGACCGGTCGTGCCGATCTTGCCGTCGCCCTTGCGCGCCTCGCGCGCCTTGTCGATGGCGACGTGGTACGGCAGGATCAGCGGGCAGATTTCGGAAATCTGCAGGCGCGAACGCACGTCCAGACCGGCGGCCTCAAGCTCTTCGATTTCCTTGAGCAGGGCCTCCGGGGACAGCACGACGCCGTTGCCGATGAAGCAGGTGACGCCGGGATGCATGATGCCCGACGGGATCAGGCGGAGAATCGTCTTCTTGCCGTTGATCCACAGCGTATGGCCGGCATTGTGACCGCCTTGGAAGCGGACCACGCCCTGGACGGATTCCGCCAGCCAGTCGACGATCTTGCCCTTGCCCTCGTCACCCCACTGGGTGCCGATTACGACTACGTTCTTGCTCATGTTACGAATCAATATCGAGTTTCTCGGGAAATCCGGAAATCTCCCCGCGGCCCTCTCGTTGCCGAGAGGGGGTTAGTCACAGCGTTCTGACCGTCCAGGCGCCATCCTGCAGCGCCAGCTCGCGATCGCAAACGAATTCGTCCTGATCCTGCTCGTGACCGGGCAATACCTGAACGACAATTTCCCCCGACCGGCGCAGGCGGCGCACCGCCTCGGTCAGGGCGGGGGCTTGCCCCCAGGGCGCACGTACCGCACGCGCCCTTTCCGCCGGCGGCAAACCCGCCGCCAGCTTGCGTAAATCAAGACTGAAGCCGGTGGCGGGACGGGCCCGGCCAAACGCACGGCTGACATCGTCATAACGGCCGCCGCTGACCAGCGCATCGCGCCAGCCTTCGGCATACAGCGCGAACTTCACGCCGGAATGGTAGCCATAGCCGCCCACGTCGGCCAGGTCCACGCCGAACGCCACATTGGGCATGGCGTCGACCACCAACTGCAGCGCGTCCAGCGCAGCCACGACACCCGGCAGCAGAGGGAGTTCACGGCGCGCCTCCTGCAGCACTTCCGGCCCGCCGTATAGCTTGGGCAGCAATTGCAGGGCTTTCAGGGTCTCTGCACGCAACCCGGGAGCCCGCTCGGCCAATTCACCCAGTCCGGGAACGTCCTTCTCGCGCATCAGCAGGATGACGTCCTGCGACAGGGCCGTCGCCGCCGGATCGGACTCCAGCAGCGCGCGCAGCACGCCCGGATGGCACAGATCGAGCCTAGGGTTACGCACGCCGGCAATCGCCACGGTTTCCAGCACCAGCTGGATGATCTCCAGGTCGGCCTCGAAGCCGGCGTGGCCGTAGATTTCAGCGCCGATCTGCAGCAGCTCGCGGCTGGCCAGCAGGTCCGCCGGGCGGGCATGCAGCACATTGCCGCAATAGCACAGGCGGGTAACGCCAGCGCGGTTCAACAAATGCGCGTCGATGCGCGTAACCTGAGGCGTCATGTCCGCGCGCACGCCCAGCGTGCGTCCGGACAATTGATCGACCAGCTTGCAAGTGCGCAGATCCAGATCGCTGCCCGTGCCGGACAACAATGAATCGATGTATTCGACCAGGGGCGGCGCGACCAGCTCGAAACCGTAAGTGCGATACAGATCGAGAAGTTCGCGGCGCAATTCCTCGATGCGCCGGGCCTCTGCCGGAAGTACGTCGGCAAGGCTCTCGGGCAGCAACCAGTTACCCATGAATGTTTACCTGAAGAACGCCAAGTGATGCGTGGGCGTCGCCCAAACGAAAAAGCGGCTGAGGGGGCGTAAGCCCGCTCAGCCGCTGCGGAATGTTTTCTAGCTTACGGGGTATTGTACATGGTTCGGCGGCCAATGCCAGCCGGGACTGCCGCGGCAGCGTAACCGTCCCCTATTGCGGGGAATTCGGGATGCCGCCTTGCCAGCAAGCAAAAAGCCCCTTGGACTTCCAAGGGGCTTTTCTTCCGCATTACCGTCGCCGCATCACTTGGCCGGCACGGTCACCGGCGCCAGGGCGTCGCCGGTGGGGTCCTTCATGAACTGGAAGAAGCTGGAGCTGGGGTCGACCACCAGCACGTCGCCCGGCTTCGAGAACGAAGCGCGGTAGGCCTCCAGGCTCTTGTAGTACGTGTAGAACTGCGGGTTCTTGCCGTAGGCCTGCGAATAGATCGCGGCAGCCGCGGCATCGCCCTCACCCATGATGCCCTGGGCCTTGGCGTAGGCCTGGGCCACGATGACTTCACGCTGGCGGTCAGCTTCGGCGCGGATCTTTTCGCCTTCGGCGGCGCCGATGGAACGCAGCTCGTTGGCGACGCGCGTACGCTCCGCTTCCATGCGGCGGTACACCGATTCCGAAATTTCCGGCGCGAACTCGATGCGGCGCAGACGCACGTCGACGATCTGGACGCCCAACGGTTCGGCGCGCTTGGCGACGTTGGTCAGGATTTCGGCCATGATCTTGTCGCGTTCGGTCGAGACCACGTCGCGCACCGTGCGCACGTTGACCGAAGCGTTCAACGCGTCGCGGATCAGCGCCTGCAGGCGCTCCTGCGCCACGCGCTCGTTGCCGCCGGTGGACACGTAGTACTGGCGCGGATCCAGAATGCGCCACTTGACGTACGAATCGATCAGCAGGTTCTTCTTTTCGGAAGTCTGGATGCGTTCGGCTTCGTTGGTTTCGATGGTCAGAATGCGCTTGTCGAGCGTCACGACATTCTGGAACGGAGGCGGCGCCTTGAAGTAAAGGCCGGGTTCGTTGATGGTCTTGCGTACTTCACCCAGCGAGAACACCAGGGCGTAGTCGCGCTCGCGCACGACGAAGACGCAGGAAGAAAGGGCGGCCAGCACGATGAGCAGGCCGACCAGGATAGGCATGAGACGTTGCATGATCAGGACTCCTCCGGGTTAGCGCGACGTACGGTCGCGAGGCAGCGTGTTGCTATTGCTGCTGCCGGAAGACTGAGGCACCGGCGCGGCGCTGCCGCGAGCCGGCGACTGCGCGGGCGGAGCCAGCGTGGTCGAACCGGAACCGGCGACACCGGACTTGCTGGCGTCCTGAGCGGCCAGGTGCATGATCTTGTCCAAGGGCAGGTACAGCATGTTGTTGTTGCTCTTGGTGTCGACCATGACCTTGCTGGCGCGCGTGAAGATCTCCTGCATGCTCTCCAGATACATGCGCTGGCGCATGACCTGCGGCGACTTTTCGTATTCGCCGAGGATGCTGGTGAAGCGCGAGGTATTACCCTGGGCGTCACCGACAACCTTGGCCTTGTAGCCTTCGGCCTGCTCCGTCATGCGGGAAGCCTGGCCGCTGGCCAGCGGCACGACCTGGTTGGCGTAGGCCTGGCCTTCGTTGATCTGGCGCTCGCGGTCCTGGCCCGCCTTGACGGCGTCGTCGAACGCGGCTTGCACCTGTTCAGGCGGCTGCACGTTCTGGATGGCCACAGTACTGACCTGCACGCCGGTCTGGTAGCGGTCCAGGATCTGCTGCATCAGGGTTTGCACTTGCGTGGCCACCGTGGTGCGGCCTTCGTAGAGCACGAAGTCCATGGACTGCTTGCCCACGACTTCGCGCATGGCCGTTTCTGAGGCCTGGCGGACGGATTCATCCGGATCGCGCGTCATGAAGAGGTAGTCGGGCGCGCCATCGGCACGCAGGCGGTACTGCACGACGAACTGCATATCGACGATGTTCTCGTCCGTCGTGAGCATCAGCGCTTCAGGCAGAACCTTGTTGCGCGCGCCGCCACGGAAACCGACTTCGAACGTGCGCAGTTGCGACACGTTGACCATTTCGTGGCTTTGAATGGGGTACGGCAGGCGCCATTGGAAACCGGCTTGCGACGTCGACTTGTACTTGCCGAACTGTGTCACAACCGCGACCTGGCCTTCCTGCACGATGTAGAAACCGCTGGCCAGCCAGATGCCAGCCGCGACCAGGGCGATCACCCCCAGGCCGATGCGCGCACCGCGCGGCGACGGCGGCGTCATGCCGCCGCGGTTTCCGGGGCGGTTATTGCCGCCCCCGCCCTTGCGCCCGAACAACGATCCGATGCGATTGTTGAAATCGCGCCAGACCTCGTCCAGGTCGGGAGGGCCGTCTCCGTTGCCTTGGGGCCGCTTGGGCGGCGGCTCGGAGCCATTGTTGTTCCCACGACCCCAGCCGGGGTCATTCAGATTGAAGAGTTTGATAATTCGCGGCATTGTTTCCCACAATCTGTCCGGTTTCCGCAATTGCCCCGCGCAACGCATCCAAACCGGCGCGCTCGGTGGCGCTTACAAATACTCGCGCAATCGTACCATGTGCATCGCGTTCCACCCGCGGCTCCAATCCGGCAAGATCGATCTTGTTGTAGACCAGAATGGTGGGAATCGAGGCCGCGCCGATTTCGGCCAGAACCTTGTTCACCTCGAAGATCTGCTCATCGCGCTGCGGGCTGGCGGCATCGACCACGTGCAGCAGCAGGTCGGCATGCACGGTTTCTTCCAGGGTGGCGCGGAACGCCGCGATCAGGCCGTGGGGCAGATCGCGGATGAACCCGACCGTATCGGACACCACCACCGAGCCCGCCCCTTCGATCCAGATGCGGCGCGTGGTCGTATCCAGCGTCGCGAACAACTGGTCGGCGGCGTAGCTGTCGGCGCGCGTCAAGGCATTGAACAAGGTGGACTTGCCGGCGTTGGTATAGCCGACCAGCGATACCGACAGCGCACCGCCGCGCGCGCGCGCCCGGCGCTGGGTCACGCGCTGGCGTTCGACCTTGTCCAGCCGCTCGCGCAGCACCTTGACCTTGGCGCCGATCATGCGGCGGTCCATTTCGAGCTGGGATTCACCCGGTCCGCGCATGCCGATACCGCCGCGCTGCCGCTCCAGGTGGCTCCACATGCGGGTCAGGCGTGTGGCCAGATGCTGCAGCTGGGCCAATTCGACCTGCAGCTTGCCTTCATGGCTCTTCGCGCGCAGCGCGAAGATGTCGAGAATGAGCGCAACGCGATCCACCACGCGCAAGTTGAAGGCGCGTTCCAGGTTGCGTTGCTGTGCGGGGGACAGCGGCTGGTCGAAAAGGACGATGTCGGCCAGCAAGGCCTGGGCCATCGCCACGCCCTCATCGGCCTTGCCTGAACCGATGAAGAACTTGGCGTCGGGTCTGTCCCGCCGTGCCGTCAAGGTGCCGACGATTTCCGCGCCAGCGCCCTTGGCCAGCATGGCGAATTCCTCGGCATGGGCCGCGAAGTCCGGATCTCCCAGATCCACGCTGATAATCAGAGCGCGCATACATGCACCATATTGGAGCCAAAGCGAAAATGCCCGCCGACGAGGACCGTCCGGCGGGCAATAAAAGGTAAAGCTGGAGCGAGATTACTCAGCAGGGACTTCCACCTGGAAATTCACGGCGCGCGCGGGGACGACGGTCGAAATGGCGTGCTTGTAGACCATTTGCGTGACCGTATTGCGCAGCAGCACCACGTACTGGTCGAAGGATTCGATTTGCCCTTGAAGCTTGATGCCGTTCACCAAGTAGATCGACACGGGCACATGGTCCTTGCGCAGCGTGTTCAGGAACGGATCTTGCAGAGTTTGCCCTTTATTGCTCATTGGCCAGGCTCCATTTGTTTGTTATTGAGTGGTGGCGTACTTCTGTACTGGTGGGGTACGCCGAAACTTGTACTCTACAGGGTTTTCCCGGCCCGTGCTACTTGGGCAGGAAGCAAAAGTGACACCAGAGTTTTCCGACTGGAAAGCTGCTGCCGCTCAAGCCTGCAGGACCTCCGCAAGCGCCTTCAACAGCAGTTCGCACTGCTCGTCGGTGCCCACGGTAATTCGCAAAAATTGATCGATGCGTTCATGGCGGAAATGACGCACGATGATGCTGCGCTCGCGCAAGGCGGCAGCCAGACCGGCGGCATCCTTGTTGGGGTGCCGTGCGAACACGAAGTTCGCGGCCGAGGGCAGCACCTCGAAGCCCAGGGACTGCAGCCCCCCCGTCATCCGCGAACGGGTGTCGATCACGGCCTGGCGGGTGCGTTCAAAGTACTCCACGTCCTCCAGGGCCGCCACCGCTCCCGCAGAGGCAAGGCGGTCGATGGGGTAGGAGTTGAAACTGTTCTTTACACGCTCAAGCCCGTCGATGAGTTCGGCGCTGCCTACGGCAAAACCGACGCGCAAGCCCGCCAGCGAACGCGACTTGGACAGCGTCTGCACCACCAGCAGATTGTCGTAGCGGTCCACCAAAGGAATGACGGACTCTCCGCCAAAATCCACGTAGGCCTCATCCACCACGACGACCGCGTCGGGATTGCCGGCCACGATGCGCTCGACCTCCGCCGCGCTGAGGGCGCGGCCGGTGGGCGCATTGGGATTCGGGAAGATGATGGCGCCCGCCTGCCCCTTGGCGCCGGGCAGATAGTCTTCGACTGCGATGCTGAAATCGGCCGTCAGCGGCACCGTTTCGTACTGGATGCCGTACAGGCCGCAATAGACCGGATAGAAGCTGTAGGTAATGTCCGGAAAGCGCAGCGGGCGTTCATGCTTGAGCAACGCCAGGAAGACATGCGCCAGCACTTCGTCGGAGCCGTTGCCCACGAAGACCTGGCCCGGCTGCACACCGACCGTGCCGGCGATGGCCTGCCGCAGGCGGTCGGACGAAGGATCCGGATAGAGCTTAAGGGTGTCGTCGCAGGCCGAGCGGATCGCGTCGAGCACCCTGGGCGACGGGCCGTAAGGATGCTCGTTGGTGTTCAACTTGACCAGATTCTGAAGCTTGGGCTGCTCGCCCGGAACATACGGACTGAGCGTCCCGACCACGGGACTCCAGAAGCGGCTCATGGATCAGCTTTCCTGCGTGTAGGGGTTGTGCGAAGACTTGAATTCGATGCGCAGCGGCGTACCGGCCAGGTCGAACGCATTGCGGAAGCGCGTTTCCAGGTAGCGGCGATAGGAGTCCGGAATGGCGTCCAGCGCATTGCCGTGGATGACGACCAGCGGCGGGTTCTGACCGCCCTGGTGCGCATAGCGCATCTTGGGACGGAAGATGCCCTTGCGGGGCGGCTGCTGCTGTTCGACAGCGATCTGCAGCTCGCGCGTCAGCTTGGGCGTGGACAGCTTGGCGAACGCCGCGGCGTGCGCCGCGTTGATCGACTTGAGCAAGGGCTTCACGCCCTGCCCGCGCAGCGCCGAAATGGTGTGCATGCGCGCGAACGACAGGAAGCGCAGCTTGCGCTGGAATTCGCGTTCGATGCGTTCCTTGGCTTCGCCGTCCAGGCCATCCCATTTGTTGATGGCCACGACCACGGCGCGGCCCGTTTCCAGCACGAAGCCTGCAATGTGCGCATCCTGCTCGGAGATCTCGGTCTGCGCGTCCAGCATCAGCAGCACGACGTTGCTGGCCTCGATGGCCTGCAGCGTCTTGATGACGGAGAACTTCTCGACCGCCTCGAATACCTTGCCGCGCTTGCGCAGGCCTGCGGTATCGATCAGCGTGTAGCGGCGGCCGTCGCGCTCGAAGTCGATCTCGATGGCGTCGCGGGTCGTGCCCGGCATGTCGAACGCGATCACGCGCTCTTCGCCCATCAGGGTATTGATGAGCGTGGACTTGCCCACGTTGGGACGGCCGACGATGGCCAGCTTGATGCGGTGATCGTGCTCAGCCTCTTCGAATGCGTCTTCCTCGGCGGGCGGCTCGGCCAGGTCCTGGAGCGCCAACTCGATCAGGTCGACGATGCCATCGCCGTGCGCCGCGGAAATCGGATAAGGCTGACCCAGCCCGAGCTCATGGAACTCGGAAATGGCGCCGCTGGCGCCCATGCCTTCCGCCTTGTTCACCGCCAGCAACACGCGCTGCTGCCCGGACTTGCGCAGCAGCTGGGCGATTTCGTGGTCATGGGCATTGATGCCCGCACGGGCATCAACCAGGAACACCACGACATCGGCCTCGGCGATGGCCTGCCGGGTCTGGCGGGCCATCTCCAGCAGGATGCCGTCCTTGGCGACGGGCTCGAAACCACCGGTATCGATGACGATGAAGGGGATCTCGCCTACCCTGCCCTCGCCGTAATGGCGATCGCGGGTCAGGCCGGAGTAATCGGCCACCAGCGCGGCGCGCGATCGCGTCAGGCGGTTGAATAGGGTCGACTTCCCCACATTGGGGCGGCCGACCAGGGCGACGACAGGCTTGAAAGACACGGTGTAAGGCTTTGTTCTATAGGTTTTAGTTGGCGCCGATCAGGACGAGGTTGCCATTACCCGTCTGGACCAGCACACCTTGGGAAGTAGTCTGCGGCGGCGAAACCACTGGACCACCGCCCACCGACAGGCGCGCCATCAGGCTGCCGTCGCTGCGCGACAGGAAATGCACGTAGCCGTCCAGGTCGCCCACTGCCAACGCACCGCCGAGCATGGCGGGCGCGGTGACCTGGCGGTTCTTCAAGGCCGCCTGCTTCCAGACGTTGCCGCCATTATCCAGCGCAAAAGCGTTGATCACGCTGTTCTGGTCCGCCGCATAGGCGAAGCGCTCGTCCAGCGACAGGCCGCTGACGCTGGAGAAGTCCTTGGCCCACATCGGGCGGCCGCCGGCCGTGACGTCGAAGCAGACGATACGTCCCTGGTAGGCCACGCCGCAAAGCAGATTGCCCGCGATACGGGGCGCACCGACCACGTCGGTCAGGCGCTCCAGGTCGCTGGCGCCGCGCGGCGTCGCCACGGTGCCTTCCCATTGCACGTTACCACTATTGGAGGCAATGGCCATCAGTTTGCCGCCCGGCAGGCCGGTAATGACCAGGCCTTCCGCCAGGACCATCTGCGACACGCTGCGCAGAGCCAGCGAGGGGCCGGGACGCTGCACGTTCCAGACGCGTTCGCCGCTGTTGGCGTCGAAGGCCTGGATGCGGTAGTCGCCGCTGCGGACCACGACGATGCCATAGCCCACGACGGGCGGAATGGTCACATCGCTGGTGGCACGAACCTTCCACTTCACCTTGCCGGTGTCGTCAAAGGCAATGACGTCGCCGTTCGGCGAGGCCACAGCGGTGGTGGTGCCATCGCTGCCGGCGCCGGCGGACAACTTGCCGTCGACACTGGCCTTCCAGATGGCGCGGCCGCTTTGCAGGTCGAATTTGCCGACCGAACCATCGGGCGTGGCGGCGTAGATGGCGTCGCCCAACACCGTGGGCGCAAAGCCCAGTCCGGAACCGCTGCCGACCGAGACGCTCCAGACCTGGCGCACGGACATGCCGGCCTTGTATTCGGTCAGGGGCGCGGGATCGTAGCGGCCGTCATCATGGGAGAACATGCCGCATCCGCCCAGGGCGAGCAAGCCCGCCAGGCAAACGGCGCCACGCCACGTACGGCCAGGTGCAAATTTACGCATTACAGTCACGCTCCGCTCAGGGCATCCAGTTTCAGTTGCACAACCTGGGTCAAGGGATTTGCCATACCCAGGCCATCGATGGCGCTTTGCCAGGCGGCGCGCGCTTCCTCGCGCTTGCCCTGCGCGGCGAGGATATCGCCGCGGCGATCCGCGTACAAGGCGGCGAAGGCTGCCGGCGGGTTGTTCAGCTGCGCCAGGGCGGCATCGTATTGCTTCTGGTCCAGCAGCATGCCGGCCAGGCGCAGGCGCGCCACCGACTGCATCGACGGGTTCTTGCCCTGGGCAGCCAGCCATTCCAGCTGCTCGCGGGCGCCGGCGTCATCCTTTTGGGCCTGCAGCGCCTGGGCCGCCACCAGCGCGCCGCGCGCGGCGTAGCCGGTGGACGGATACTGCTCGCGCAGCGTGGCCGCGGCGGTCTTGATGCGGACCGAGGAATCGGCGCCACCCAGGCGCGCCGCGTCTTCCAGCGCTTCGAAGTAGCCCATGGCCTGGTTGGCGCGGTGCGATTGGTAGGCCTTCCAGCCCCACCAGCCGCCCCAGGCCAGCGCCACCGCCGCCACCAGCGTGACCACCAGGGTGCCGTAGCGCGCCCACCACGCCTTGATTGCGTCGAGTTTTTCCTGTTCTTCGAGATCGTATGCCATGCATTAACCCTTGTTATTCAATACGTCGGCCAATCCCGCCAACGGGACTTGCTGTTGGGCCGATTCGCCCTGCGCCTCGGCGCGCAGGAACTTGACGCTGGCCGTCTGCGCAGCCACTTCGTCGGCGCCAAGAATAACCGCAACACGGGCGCCGCTGGCATCGGCGCGCTTGAATTGCGACTTGAAGCTTGCGGGACCCGCATGCACGATGACCGACAGGCCGGCATCGCGCAGGTCTTCACCGACCCGGGCGGCCAGGCGCTGCGCCTCTTCGCCTTGGTGCACGACGTAGACGTCGCACTCGGCCGGCTGTTCCACCTGCACGCTCTGCTCCCAAAGGTCCAGCAGGCGCTCCATGCCGATTGCAAAGCCCACCGCGGGCGCGGGCTTGCCGCCCAGCAGCTCGATCAGGCCGTCGTAGCGGCCGCCGCCGCACACGGTGCCCTGGGACCCGAGGCGGTCGGTGACCCACTCGAACACCGTGAGGTTGTAGTAGTCCAGCCCGCGCACCAGGCGCGGATTCAGGCGATATTCGATACCGGCGTCGGCCAGGCGCTGGCACACGCCGTCGAAGTGCGCGCGCGACTCCTCGCCCAGGAAGTCGAACAGGCGCGGCGCGCTGTCGGCCATTTCCTGCATGGCGGGGTTCTTGGTGTCGAGGACGCGCAGCGGGTTGCTGTACATGCGGCGCTGGCCGTCTTCGTCCAGGATGTCGCGGTGCTTTTCCAGGTGCTCGATCAGGGCGGCGCGGTGAGCGGCACGCTCGGCCGGCTGGCCCAGCGAATTCAGCTCCAGGCGCACGTCGGTCAGGCCCAGCAGCTTCCAGAGGCGGGCCAGCATGACGATGAGTTCGGCGTCCACGTCGGGACCGGCAAAGCCCAGGGCCTCGACGTCGATCTGGTGGAACTGGCGGTAGCGGCCGCGCTGTGGGCGCTCGTGGCGGAACACGGGGCCGATGGAATAGACGCGCTGCGGGCGGTCATAGAGCAGGTTGTGCTCGATGGACGCGCGCACGATGCCCGCGGTCATTTCCGGACGCATGGTCAGCGATTCGCCGTTGAGCGCATCGGTGAAGGTGTACATCTCTTTTTCGACGATATCGGTCACTTCGCCGATGCCGCGCGCGAACAGGCGCGTATGCTCAAGCACGGGCGTACGCACATTGCGATAGCCGTAGCCGCGCAGCCAGCCGCGCACGATTTCCTCGAATTGCTCCCAGCGGGCGCTGGCCCCTGGCAACAGATCATTCATGCCGCGTATGGCGGCGACTTTCTGGAAAGCTTGAGTCATCTTGATCATGCCGCATCGCGCGCCGGCAAGCGCGCTAGCAGCCACACCCTTACTTTAGTGAGAGGCAGGCGCGCCATAGCGGCGCGCGACGTAGTCTTCGACAATGGCCTGGAACTCTTCGGCAATATGGTCGCCCTTGAGCGTGACCGTGCGTTCGCCGTCGACGAACACCGGCGCCGCCGGCACTTCGCCAGTGCCGGGCAGGCTGATGCCGATATCGGCATGGCGGCTTTCGCCCGGCCCGTTGACCACACAGCCCATGACTGCGACGTTCATGCTTTCGACGCCGGGATACTGGGCGCGCCAGAGCGGCATCTGGCGACGCAGGTAGGTCTGGATGCTGTCGGCCAGTTCCTGGAAGAACGTGCTGCTGGTGCGGCCGCAGCCGGGGCAGGCGACGACCATGGGCGTGAACGCGCGCAGACCCATGGTCTGCAGGATTTCCTGCGCCACGATCGCTTCGCGGCTGCGGTCGCCGCCGGGTTCGGGCGTGAGCGAGATGCGGATGGTGTCGCCGATGCCCTGCTGCAGCAGCACGGCCAGCGCGGCGGTGGAGGCCACGATGCCCTTGCTGCCCATGCCGGCTTCGGTCAGGCCCAGATGCAGCGGGTAGTCGCAACGCGCGGACAGGTCGCGATAGACCGCGATCAGGTCCTGCACGTGGCTGACCTTGCAGGACAGGATGATCGCGTCGCGCCGCAGACCAAGTTCTTCGGCGCGCTGTGCGTTGCTGATGGCGGACACCACCAAGGCGTCGCGCATCACGGCCTGCGCTTCCCACGGTTGGGCGCGCAGGTTGTTCTCGTCCATCTTGCGCGCCATCAGTTCGTGATCCAGGCTGCCCCAGTTCACGCCGATGCGCACCGGCTTGTCGTAGCGGCAGGCCACTTCGATCATCTGCGCGAAGTTGTCGTCGCGGCGCTTGCCCCCGCCCATGTTGCCGGGGTTGATACGGTACTTGGACAGCGCTTGCGCGCATTCCGGGAACTGGGTCAGCAGCTTGTGGCCGTTGTAGTGGAAATCGCCCACCAGCGGCACGTTCACGCCCATGCGGTCGAGCTGTTCGCGGATGGCGATGACTTCACGCGCGGCTTCAGGGGTGTTCACCGTGATCCGCACCAGCTCGGAGCCGGCCTGGGCCAGCTCCTTGACCTGGATGGCGGTGGCAATGGCGTCCGCCGTGTCGGTGTTGGTCATGGACTGGACCACGACCGGGGCGTCGCCGCCGATCTTCACGACACGGTCGCCCCACTTCACCGCCACCGAACGCGTGGCGCGGCGTTCAGCCGCCCCCACGGAGGGAGGCGGGGCATCCTGGCAAGGCAGAGAGGATTCTTGCATCGGTGGAACCGGGTTGTTACTTGGTCGACTTCGGCAGCCAGTCCGACGGCAGCCAGTGCTGCGGCAGCCAGCCTTGCCAGAAGGCATACGCCACGCCGGCGGCCAGCACCAGCACGATGGCAATGAGCCAGCCCCAGGAGGTCGAGGACGAACGGTCGTCGTCGGCGCCGGACTGGGGAATGGAATGCGCCGAATGCAGCGCGCCCGGGCTGAGCTTCACCGGGCCGGTGACGCGCGCCTTGGGGTCGAGCGAATCGACGATGGTTTGCGAGTCCGCGCCCAGCAGACGCGCATAGTTGCGTACCAGGCCGCGCAGCGAAACGCCGGTGGGCAGGTTGGCCCACTGCTCGTTTTCCAGGGCTTCGATCTGCTTCGTGGAAAACTTGATGCGGCTGGACACTTCGTCGAGCGACCAGCCCTTGGACTGGCGCAGCGCGCGCAATGCCGAGCCGATGCCTCCCGCAGCGCCTGCGGGCGTTTCTGAAACTGCCGAAGCGAAATCCTGCGTCATGCGTGCACCTGTTTAATTGGTATGGTCTGGCGCTGTGCGGCGTTCCGTTCGGTGATCCGGGTACGGTCGCGCACTTCTCCGGCCAGTTGGCCACAGGCCGCATCGATATCGTCACCCCGGGTCTTGCGGACGGTGGTGATGATGCCGGCGTCCATCAGACGCTGCGCAAACACCTTCACCCGCGCCGAGTTCGAGCGCTTCAGGCCGGACTCGGGAAAGGGATTGAACGGGATCAGATTGAGCTTGCAGCGCAGCTGGCGTGCAATTTGGATCAGTTCCTTGGCGTGCTGGTCGGTATCGTTGATGCCGTCCAGCATGCAGTATTCAAAAGTGATGAAGTCGCGCGGGGCGAACGCCAGATAACGTTCGCAGGCCGCCAGCAACTCCTTCAGCGGATATTTCTTGTTCAGCGGCACCAGCTCGTCGCGCAGCGCATCGTTCGGCGCATGCAGGGACACGGCCAGGGCCACGGGACAGTCCTGCGACAGGCGGTCCATCATGGGGACCACGCCGGAGGTGGATACGGTGACGCGGCGGCGCGACAGGCCATAGGCATTGTCGTCCAGCATCAGGCGCAAGGCGGGCAGGACCTGGTCGTAGTTGAGCAGGGGTTCGCCCATGCCCATCATGACCACGTTGCTGATGACGCGGGTGTCTTCGGTGGCGCGGGCGCTTTCCAGGCGGGCGGTGCCGATGTCGGCCTCCAGCACGCGCTTGGCCCACCACAGCTGGCCGATGATCTCGCTGGTCTTCAGGTTGCGGTTGAAGCCTTGGTGCCCGGTCGAGCAGAAGCGGCAGTTCACCACGCATCCGGCCTGGCTGGAAATGCATAGCGTGCCGCGGTCGTCCTCGGGAATGAAGACGGTCTCGATGGCATTGCCCTGTCCCACGTCGAACAGCCACTTGCGGGTGCCGTCGGTCGAGCGCTGCTCGATGTTGACGGGCAAAGCCTCGATGCGGCAGTGCTGCGCAAGCTGGCCGCGGAATTCGCGGGCCAGGTCGGTCATGGCGTCGAACGAATCGGCGCCGCGCTGGTGCATCCAGCGCTGCAACTGGCGGGCCCGAAACGGCTTGCCGCCCCACTTTCCGACCAGTTCGGACAGGGCGGAGCCGTCAAGCCCCAGCAGATTGATTCGTTCGACGGATTCCATGACCTGGGTAAAACTCAAAAGCTAGAACAGATGTTCCGCGAGAATCAACGGCTGTGGATGTTGATTTCGGGGAAGAAGAAAGCGACTTCGACAGCGGCCGTTTCCGGAGCGTCCGAGCCGTGCACGGCGTTGGCGTCGATGCTGTCGGCGAAGTCGGCGCGGATGGTGCCAGGAGCCGCCTTCTTGGGGTCGGTGGCGCCCATCAGGTCGCGGTTCTTCAGGATGGCGTCTTCACCTTCCAGCACTTGCACGAACACCGGGCCGGAGATCATGAAGTCGACCAGGTCCTTGAAGAAGGGGCGTTCCTTGTGCACGGCGTAGAAACGCTCGGCGTCGGCGCGCGACAGCTGGGCCAGGCGGGCGGCGATGACCTTCAGGCCGGCTTGTTCGAAACGGCCGACGATCTGGCCGATGACGTTCTTGGCGACGGCGTCGGGCTTGATGATCGAGAGGGTGCGTTGAATGGACATAAGAACTCCAAAAACTGATTTCTGACTTGGTTTCTGTGAATTGCCTGGCGTGGATCTGCGCTTGTCGGTGTCACCCTTGAAGCGTCATCGCGCTGTTGGCGCACGGGGCGGTCCGAAACGAATGCATGTTTCGGGCCGTCCCGAACCACTGGTCCAAGGCAGGGATTCGACACTGCCTACCTGTCGGACTCACCCGGAATCCTCAATGAATTCAGGGACTTCTAAAAGGTTTACAGTAACCCGGTATTCTAACACGCTGAGAAGACCGCATTACATCTTAAAATGTGCGGTTTGCCGCCCGCGTCCCTAGCCCGGGCGCCCCTGTTTGCCGGAACCCTGCAATGACTCAAGCTGCTCCCCCGAACGCCGCGAACGCCGCGAGCGATACCCAGGAACTCTCCAAGAGCTTCGAACCCTCCGCGCTGGAATCCCGCTGGTACGCCGAGTGGGACAAGCGTGGGTACTTCCAGGCGGGCCAGCATGTAAAAACGGGGACCGAAAGCCAGCCCTACGTCATCCAGTTCCCGCCGCCCAACGTGACGGGCACCCTGCACATGGGCCACGCCTTCAACCAGACCATCATGGACGGCCTGGTGCGCTACCACCGCATGCTGGGCGACGACACCGTATTCATCCCCGGCACCGACCACGCCGGCATCGCCACGCAGATCGTGGTTGAAAGACAGCTGGACGCCGAGAAGGTTTCCCGCCACGACCTCGGCCGCGAGAAATTCGTGGAAAAAGTGTGGGAATGGAAGGAAAAATCCGGCAACGCGATCACCAGCCAGGTCCGCCGCCTGGGCGCTTCGGCCGACTGGCCGCGCGAGTACTTCACCATGGACGACCGCATGTCGCGTGGCGTGGTGGAAACCTTCGTGCGCCTGCATAAACAGGGACTGATCTACCGCGGCAAGCGCCTGGTCAACTGGGATCCGAAGCTGCTGACGGCCGTATCCGACCTGGAAGTGGTTTCCGAGGAAACCGACGGCCACATGTGGCACATCCTTTACCCCTTCGTCGACGGTCCGCAAACCATCGTCGACAAGGACGGCCAGACCGTCACGCTGCGCGGCCTGACCATCGCGACCACCCGCCCAGAGACCATGCTGGCCGACGGCGCGCTGTGCGTGCACCCCGAAGACCCGCGCTACAAGCACCTGGTCGGCAAGCTTGTCGAACTGCCGCTGTGCGACCGCAACATTCCCATCATCGCCGATGATTTCGTCGACCCCGAGTTCGGCACGGGCTGCGTGAAGATCACTGGCGCCCACGACTTCAACGACTACGCCTGCGCGCTGCGCCACGATCTGCCCATGATCGTGATCTTCACGCTGGATGCCCACATCAACGAGAACGGCCCCGCGCAGTTCCAGGGCATGGAGCGCTACGTGGCCCGCAAGGCCGTGGTCGCGCAACTGGAAGCCGAAGGCTATCTGGTCAAGGTCGAGGCGCATAAGATGATGCAGCCCAAGGGCGACCGCACCGGCGTCGTGCTGGAGCCGATGCTGACGGACCAGTGGTTCGTGGCGATGAGCAAGCCCGCCCCCGAAGGCACGCTGAATCCGGGCAAGAGCATTACCGAGGTTGCACTGGAAGTCGTGGCCGACGGCCGCATCCAGTTCTATCCGGACAACTGGACCACCATCTACAACCAGTGGCTCAACAACATCCAGGACTGGTGCATTTCGCGCCAGCTCTGGTGGGGCCACCAGATTCCGGCCTGGTACTCGGAAGACGGCCAGGTCTTCGTCGCGCACGACGAAGCCGAAGCCACGGCGCAGGCCCGCGCGGCCGGCGTGACTGGTGAGCTCAAGCGCGACCCGGACGTGCTGGACACCTGGTTCTCGTCGGGCCTGGTTCCCTTCACCACGCTGGGCTGGCCGGAAAACACGCCGGACCTGCAGCGTTACCTGCCGTCCAGCGTGCTGGTCACGGGCTTTGACATCATCTTCTTCTGGGTGGCGCGCATGGTGATGCTGACCACCCACCTGACCGGCCACATCCCGTTCAAGCACGTCTACGTGCACGGCCTGATCCGCGACGCGGACGGCCAGAAGATGAGCAAATCCAAGGGCAACACGCTGGATCCGGTCGACCTGATCGACGGCATCGACCTGGACGGCCTGGTGGTCAAGCGCACCTACGGCCTGATGAATCCGAAGCAGGCCGGCGCCATCGAAAAGGCCACCCGCCGCCAATATCCGGACGGCATCCCGGCCTTCGGCACCGACGCGCTGCGCTTCACCATGGCGGCTTACGCCACGCTGGGTCGCAACATCAACTTCGACCTGAAGCGCTGCGAGGGCTACCGCAACTTCTGCAACAAGCTGTGGAACGCCACGCGCTTCGTGCTGATGAACACCGAAGGCCACGATCTGACTGGCCCGGAAACCGGCGAAACATCCTTTGTGGACCGCTGGATCGTCAGCCAGCTGCAAGCGCTGGAAGCCGACGTGGCGCGCGGCTTTGCCGACTACCGCTTCGACAACATCGCCAATTCGCTTTACCGCTACGTGTGGGACGAGTACTGCGACTGGTACCTGGAACTGGCCAAGGTCCAGATCCAGACCGGCACGCCGGCCCAGCAACTGGGCACGCGCCGCACGCTGATCCGCGTCCTGGAAGGCGTGCTGCGCCTGGCGCACCCGATCATTCCGTTCATCACGGAAGAGCTCTGGCAAAAGGTGTCGCTGGTGGCCGGCAAGCGCAAGGAAGGCGTCGCCGACAGCGTCAGCGTCCAGCCCTACCCGCAGGCCAACCCCGCCGCGATCGACACCGCCGCCGAAGCCGACGTGGCCGAACTGAAGGCGCAGGTCGAAGCCGTGCGTGCGCTGCGCGGCGAAATGAACCTGTCGCCCGCCCAGAAGGTGCCGCTGTGCGCGCAGGGCGATGCCCCCACCCTCACCCGCAACGCGCCATACCTGGCTGCGCTGGCCAAGCTGAGCCAGGTCGAGGTGCTCGACGCCCTGCCCGACGCCGGCGCGCCGGTCCAGGTCGTGGGCGGCAGCCGCCTGATGCTGCACGTCGAAATCGACGTAGCAGCGGAACGCGTGCGCCTGGACAAGGAAATCGCGCGCCTGGAAGGCGAAATCGCCAAGGCCAACGGCAAGCTGTCGAACGCCAGCTTCGTCGAACGTGCGCCGGCCGCCGTGGTCGAACAGGAAAAGGCGCGCATGGCGCAGTTCGGCGAAACCCTGGACAAGGTGCGTGAACAGCGCGCCAAGCTGGGCAACTAAGCCCCATCCCAGCACTGGAAACAAAAAACCCCGGAACGTTGTTCCGGGGTTTTTTATTTCATCCGAAAAGGAAGCGTCAGGAAGTCGCGGGCGGCTTGGGCCGGGATGGCCGGCGCCGCTTGGCTGGTTCCGGCAGCGGCTTGCCCGCCAGCTCGGCCAGATAACGCTCGTCGGCCAGGGTGAGCGCCCCTTTTTCGCGAGCAGCCTCGATCAATTCAGGACGCCGCGCCGCGGTCAACTCCAGCGAACGCTCACGCCGCCAGCGGGCGATGTTCGCGTGATGCCCGCTAAGCAAGGGCCCGGGCACGGGCTCGCCTTCGTAAACTTCGGGGCGCGTGTAGTGCGGACTGTCCAGCAGGCCAGACAAGGCGTCGTTGAACGAATCCTGCAGCGCGGACTCGCCATCGTTGAGCACGCCGGGCAACAGCCGCACGGCGGCGTCGATCACGGCGAGCGCGGCGATCTCTCCGCCAGACAGCACGAAATCGCCCAGCGAGATTTCCTGCGTGACGCAGCGCGCAATGAAGCGCTGGTCCACGCCTTCGTAGCGGCCGCAAATGAGGATGAGCCCCTCGCTTGCCGCCAGGGATTCGGCGCCCGCCTGATCGTAGCGCCGGCCGACCGGAGCCAGCAGCGCGACAGGGGCGCGACCCAGGCCTAGCGCGGCGCGCGCGTCCTGGGCGGCGTTGACGGCGGCTTCCAGAGGCCCCGCCATCATCACCATGCCGGGGCCGCCGCCGTAGGGGCGGTCGTCCACGGTACGGTGCACGTCGTGCGTGAAATCACGGGGATTCCAGGCATGCAGGGACCACCGGCCCTGGGCATGCGCCCGGCCGGTGACACCCAGGTCCCGCACTACCCCGAACATTTCGGGAAAGAGCGTAACGACGTCTATACGCATCAAATATCCGCCGGCCAGTCGCTGTCTATGCGGCGAGCTGACAGATCGACGGCGTGTATGTGCGCGCGCACGAACGGAACAAGCATTTCGGCGGGCCGGCCCTTGGCGTTCAGGACGGGCTCGGGGCCTTCAGCCCCAGCCTTCTGGCGCAAGACCCTCAGCACGGCATGAGCGCCGTTGTCGAGAACCTCGTCGACCACGCCCAAGAGCGCAGGCTCACCGTCGGCGCTGGTGTACAGCGCGCAACCGATGAGATCGACCCAGTAGTATTCGTCTTCCTCTGGCGCAGGGAAGGATCCCCGCGGCGCCTGCACGGAACAACCGCGCAGGGCTTCGGCCTGATCGCGATCCGCAATGCCCGCCAACTGGGCCACCACGGTGGCCCCTTGCGAACGGACTTGCACGACCTTGTATGCGACAGGCGCAGACGCGACAACGCCCCGCGCCAATTCAGGCACAGGGCGAGTCAACCACCATTGAGATGCTGAGAGCAGCACTTCGGCATTGGCCGAATGCGGCTGCACTTTGACCCAGCCTTTCACACCGTAGGCTGCACTGATGCGGCCCAGCTCGATCAAATCCGTCGGCGCCGCGTTGGAGGTTGCGGCATCAGGCATGTATCGTGCTCTTGGTAACTATGAAGCAGCTATGAATGGCAGCTTTTAAAGCGCGGTAAAGCTCAGGGCTTGGTCTGCGACGCGGGCAATTAAGCCGCGGCGGAAACCTTGGCCGAGTATTCTTTGACCAGACGCTCGACAGCGGGCGACAGTTGGGCGCCGTTGCTGGTCCAGTGCTGCACGCGATCCAGCGCAATGCGCAGGGCTTCCGTGCCTTCGCTGGCTACGGGGTTGTAGAAACCCACGCGCTCGATGAAACGGCCGTCGCGACGGTTACGCGAATCGGTGGCCACCAGGTTGTAAAACGGACGCTTCTTGGACCCACCGCGGGCCAGGCGAATCACCACCATAGGTAATCCCTTGAATTAGTTGTGAAAAACGGGAAATTCTAGCACTTAAACAGGCCGGCTGGCAAATGGCAGTGCTGAATTGTGCGTAGCGGCGCGATTTGTATCCTAAAACACCACATCCGGGTATTCTACAAACACGGGCCGGGGCCCGCGCCGCAGTTCGAAGTGTAGCCGCCCTGCTCCGCTCTTGCTTGTCTTAGTGCGTCAGAACTCAGTGCGTGTGAAGAAATAACCCGATTGAGGAGATCGGTTTTATGTCGACCTACGCAAGACCCCGCGCTTTGATCTTCCCTGCCGCCTGTCCACGGCGCCGCCACCGCACCGGCTTCAAACCATCCCCCTGAGGGCGGCCTTTCGGCCACCTGCTCCCCCATTTTTTCGGCGTTTTTTCCCCAACTTCCTCTAACCGGAGGGTGCACCACCATGAAGAACCAGAAATCAGTCTTCACCCCTGTTGCGCGCCTGGCCCTGGCGGGCTTGCTGGCGGGTACGTTGGCCATGCCGCTTGCCGCCTCGGCCCGAGTCGTGGGCGCCGCCCTGACGACCGCCTCCGGCAAGGTCACCGCAGTGGATCCAGCCACCCGGACCATCACGCTGCAAGGCGAAAACGGCAATAGCGTGGACATCCAGGCTGGCCCCAATGTCCGCAACTTCCAGCAGATCAAGCCTGGCGACACGCTGACCCTCGACTACTACGAGTCGGTGGCGGTGGACGTACGCCCGGCCGGGTCCGGCATTCCGGAAGTGAAGACCGAAACCGCGGCAACCCGCAACGCCAAGGGAGCCATGCCCGGCGGCGCAGCCGGGCGCCAGACCACCATCACCGCCGAAATCTGGCACATCAACAAGAGCGCCAACCTGGTGACATTGAAGGGACCGCAAGGGGGCATGCGCACCATCCAGGTCCAGGATCCCGCCTTGCAGGCGCGCCTGCAGCAATTGAAAGAAGGCGATCTGGTGGACTTCACGATCACCCGGGCTGTCGCCGCCGCCATCCGCAAGTAATCGGCACTCTCCCCATGAGAAAAGGCCCGCCTTGCGGCGGGCCTTTCGCATGGGGAGTACTGCTGGCTACGGTCAGCGCCGCCGCAGGAAATGCACTCCGCGGCCGTCGACCTCCTGTTGTGCGACCAGCGCATTGCCCGTCTGGCGGGCAAAGGCCTGGAAGTCGCGGATTGCGTTGCGATCCGTGGTGATGACGCGCAACACTTCGCCGCTGGCCATCTGCGCCAAGGCCTTCTTGGCGCGCAGGATGGGCAGCGGGCAGGTCAAGCCGCTGGCGTCGACTTCCTGCTCGAAGGACGGCGCCTGCGCGCCGCCATCAAGACTGGTATCCGCGCCGCTCATCACAGACGCTCGTCCACCCATTTCTGCACGCTGGCGATCGCCGCGGGCAAGGCCGCCAGGTCGGTGCCGCCGCCCATGGCCATGTCCGGACGGCCGCCACCCTTGCCGCCCACCTGGGCCGCCACGAAACCAACCAGGTCGCCCGCCTTGACACGGCCGGTCAGGTCGGCGGTGACGCCGCCCACCACGCTGATCTTGCCGTCGGCCGAACCCGTGGCCAGCAGCACGACCGCGGGCTTCAGGCGGTCCTTGAGGTTGTCGACCATGCCGCGCAAGGCCTTGGGGTCCACATCGCCGATGCTGGCAGCCAGGACCTTGATGCCCTTGACCTCAACCGCGGCGCTGGTCGCCAGGTCGTTGCCGGCGCTGGCGGCAAGCTTGTTGCGCGACTGTTCCAGATCCTTTTCGAGGCTCTTGACCTGTTCCTGCACCTGCGCGATGCGCGCCGGCAGATCCGCCGGCGTGCTGCGCAGCATGCCGGCAACCTGGGTCAGCAAGGCATTCTGGTTCTGCACCCAGGCCAGCGCGTTGTCGCCGGTGATGGCTTCGACGCGGCGCACGCCCGCGGCCACGCCGCCTTCGGACACGATCTTGAACAGGCCGATGTCGCCCGTGCGGCTGACGTGCGTGCCACCGCAGAGTTCGCGCGAGAAGCCGATATCGAGCACGCGGACGGTGTCGCCGTATTTTTCGCCGAACAGCGCCATGGCGCCGCCCTTGACCGCGTCGTCATAGCCCATGACCTGCGCCACGGTAGGCTGGTTGGCCAGGATCTCGGCGTTGACGATGGCTTCGACGCGCGCGATCTGCTCGGCCGTCAGCGGGGCGTCCTGGGCGAAGTCGAAGCGGGTCTTGTCCGGATCCACCAGCGAACCGCGCTGCTGCACGTGCGCGCCCAGCACCTGGCGCAGCGCCTTGTGCATCAGATGGGTGGCCGAGTGGTTGCGCACGGTGCGGGCGCGGCGGACGGCGTCCACGCGGGCAAGCAGCGTATCGCCCACGGACAGCGTGCCGGACTCCAGTTCGCCGTGATGGCCGAAAACGCCGGCCTGGATCTTCAGGGTGTCGGCCACGGCGAAACGCACGCCGTCGGCTTCCAGCAGGCCGGTGTCCCCAACCTGGCCACCCGACTCCGCGTAGAACGGCGTGGCGTCCAGCACGACGACCGCGCTCTGGCCCGCCTTGACCTGCTGCACCTGCGTGCCGTCGACGTACAGGGCCGTGACCTTGACGCCATCCAGCTCGAGCTTTTCGTAGCCTTCGAAGCGCGTGTCCGCGCCTTCGTAGCTCAAGCCTTCGGCCATCTTGAACTTGCCGGCGGCGCGCGCCTGGTCGCGCTGGCGCTCCATGGCGACCTCGAAGCCGGCCATGTCCACATCCACTTCGCGTTCACGGCAGATGTCGGCCGTCAGGTCCACCGGGAACCCGTAGGTGTCATACAGCGTGAAGAGGGTCGTGCCGTCCAGCTGACCGCCCTTGGGCACGTTGGCCAGGGCCGAGTCGAGGATGCGCATGCCGTGTTCCAGCGTTTCGCCGAAGCGCTCTTCTTCCTGCTTGAGCACCTGGGCGACGCGGTCGGCCGTGGCCGCCAGTTCCGGATAGGCCTCGCCCATTTCGGCGACCAGGTCCGGCACCAGGCGATGGAAGAACGGCTTGGTCTGGCCCAGCTTGTAGCCGTGGCGCAGCGCGCGGCGGACGATGCGGCGCAGCACATAGCCGCGGCCTTCGTTGCTGGGAATCACGCCGTCGACGATCAGGAACGAGCAGGCGCGGATGTGGTCGGCGATGACCTTGAGCGAATTGTCTTCCAGGTTCTTGATGCCGGTTTCGCGCGCAGCGGCGGCGATCAAGTGCTGGAACAGATCGATTTCGTAGTTGGAATGCACGCCTTGCAGCACGGCGGCGATGCGTTCCAGGCCCATGCCGGTATCGACACAGGGACGCGGCAGGCGCGGCATATTGCCGGCGGCATCGCGTTCGAACTGCATGAAAACCAGGTTCCAGATCTCGATGTAGCGGTCGCCGTCTTCCTCGGGCGATCCCGGGGGGCCGCCCCAGATTTCAGGACCGTGGTCATAGAAGATTTCCGAGCACGGGCCGCAAGGACCGGTGTCCGCCATCTGCCAGAAGTTGTCCGAGGCGTAGCGCGCGCCCTTGTTGTCGCCGATGCGGATGATGCGCTCGGTCGGCACGCCGACTTCCTTGGCCCAGATGTCGTAGGCTTCGTCGTCTTCCTGGTAGACGGTGACCCAGAGCTTCTCGGCGGGCAGCTTGTAGACCTGGGTCAACAGCTCCCAGGCGTACTGGATGGCGTCGCGCTTGAAGTAGTCGCCGAAGCTGAAATTGCCCAGCATTTCGAAGAACGTATGGTGGCGGGCGGTGTAGCCCACGTTCTCCAGGTCATTGTGCTTGCCGCCGGCGCGCACGCTGCGCTGCGACGACGTGGCGCGCGTATAGGACCGCGATTCCTTGCCCGTGAAGACGTCCTTGAACTGGACCATGCCCGAATTGGTGAAGAGCAAGGTCGGGTCGTTGCCGGGGACGAGCGACGACGAGGGAACAATGGTGTGTCCCTTGGACTTGAAGAATTGCAGAAACTGCTGGCGAATCTCGGAGGATTTCATCGTGGGCGAAGCAGAATTTAGGCGAATTTTTGATTATAGAGGGTTGGCGGGCATCCCAGGAAAAGAGGCCGCACGGCAGCCTCAGCGCACGCAGACGTAACCTGTGGTCCGGCCCATCGCCTCGTTCCAATCGTCCCGCCCGGAAACTGCCACGGGCGTATAGCCGCCAGGGCAGGAGCAAGCGCCGGTGCGGGGATTCACTGTGGAACGGTTGCAACCAAACGGGAAATTGAGGCTGAACGCCCCGCCGAAGCCGCCGCTTGCCGGTGCCCAGACCTGGGACTGGCAGGTCAGCAGTTCCCCCTGTGCCGAGGTGGCTATGGTGCCGGACGAGACGCCACATGACTGCCCCACGCTGGCGCGAGCGCCGACCGTCAGATAGGAGCCGACCTGCGCCGAGGATGCAACGCTCAGTTCACCCTGCAGCTGCGGATCGCGCGTATCCCGTATCCGGACATAGCGCTCCAGATCCGGCCCGCCGGTCCCGGCTCCCGCCCACAGGGCGAGCGTGCCCGGCGCATAGGCCGGCCCGCCGGACGCCAGGGGATTGGCGAAACTGAATGCCGCGCCGCGCACCAGACCCGGCGTCGCCGGCCACACCGCCCCGGCGTAGCCGCCAACGGCATCGATCACGGCGGCGATGGCGGTCAGGTCCGGCGTTTGCGTCCCCGTTTTGATCAGAGGCGTGGCGCTGTAGACCAGTCCGTCCATCCGGCAACGTTCGCCAGGGCACGCCTGCGAGCGCGCGATCCGGATCTGAGCCGAGAAGCCCAGGGCGGAACGGTCGGGAAAATCGGCGGGCAACAGCCCCAGTCCGCGCAATTCACCCACGGTGGGCGCCAGTGGATCCGCGAACAGCGGACTCCCCTGTTCGCTGCGGGGCACGTCTCCTTGAGCGAGAATGGTGGAGTGCCGCGCCAGCACCGCCGTTACCGCCAGGCGGATCTGCGTCAGCCATACGCCGGCGGCACGGGCAGCGGCATCCTCGATCCGCTGCACCACCTGGCCTGAGGCCCAGATGGCCGCCATGGCGCTCAAGGCCAGCGCCACCACCAAGCCCGGCAACGAAAAGCCGCGTTGACGCAACCGCACGGCAACACGCTGCGATCGAGCAGCCGGGATACGCGCGAGCCGGCTCATTTTGCGAGGAACACAAAGGTGTTGACGTCGCCCGGGCTGCATTGGGCCTGAGCCAAGGCCGCGCGGTAGGGCACGCTGGGCGTCGCGAACGCGTCCTTCACGACCCGGAGGCCGCCTCCCCCGCCGCCTATCGAGATGGTCTCGGACATCCGCTGCAGCACCGAGGCGAGCGACGGGCATGCTGCCTGGCTGACGTTGGTCAGCTTGATGGAGAATGCGGAACCCTGCCCCGCGCTGCCGAACGAGGCGGCGGCGACCTCGACCACCCCATTGCCTCCGACGCCGCTGCCGCCCAAGCCATGGGCAATGCGCGCCGCGCCCCCTGTCCCGTCGACGGCCAGGACGCTGGATTCCCGCAGCGCATTGGCCATGGCGCCCGTGTCCAGACCGGCATAGGGCGTGACCCCGCCGCCTTGCGCATTGGTCTTCATGCTGGCGATGAAACGCTGCAGTTCCTCGCCCACTTTGGGAACCTTGTTCTCCACGACATAGGCGCCAATGGCCGGAATGCCAACGATCGCGATCAACAGGACGATGGCGGTGACGATGGACACCTCCATCAATGAAAAGCCCCGCTGCCGCTTGGCGCGTAATGGGATTGCGTGGACTTGGTGCATGCTTGCTCTCCTCGTGAAAAAAGCACGCAGGCGGATAAGCGCCGCATGCCTGATGCAGCCCCTATTGGCTTGCATAGAAATTGGTCAACGCCTGGCGCAGTTCGTCGATCACGGCGTAATGCCAGAGCGTGATGCCCAGCACGCCGGCCACGGACGTGAGCAGCAATGCCCAGCGCAACACCGACGCTTGACGACGCACCCGCGCCAGCAGGCGCGACTCGACGCGCAGCCGCACCTGCGCAAGCCCGGCCTCCATGCCCAGAGCGTCCATCATGTCGGCCATGTACCACCAGGTATCCGCGTCCAGCAGCCCTGTGCCGAAAATCTCCGGCCCCGTCTGGCCGCCGTCTATCCGTCCCAGCATGTCCAGCAGATGCGCATGCATCCAGGGAACCGTATCCCGGGCCTGCACGGCCAGGGCTCGCCTGAGGCGGGTGTCGGCCGCGCCGTGCTGCCTGACCAGCACGGCCAGCAACGCAAGAAAGCGGATGGCGTGGAAATCGCGGTAGAGCCTCCAGAGCAGCCAGCGGTCCAGCCGCGGCCGCGCAGCGCCCGTGTAGCGCGGCAGCGACCACAGGCACAGCAAGGCCAGGCCCAACAACAGCACCAGCCACAGGGCCAGCCATTGCCTCAGGCCTTGGGACAGCGCGAACAGCGCGCGGGTCATGCGGCCGTACTCCTCCGCCGGCACGGCCTGGAACACCTGCTGCAAGCGCGGCACGCTGAAAAAAGGAATGGCGCACAGCAAGGCGAATGCGACGGCTGCCGCCGCAAGGCCGGCCGCCGCGGCCGAGACCAGCGCCAGCCACGCATCCGACGCCAGCCGTACAGCCCTTGCCACGTCCCGCAACGCGGCGGACAGATCGCCGCCTTCTTCCTGCACGCAGCTGAGCAGCACGCATTCGCTGGACGGCAGCGTGTCCGTCCAGGCCACGCCCAGATCGCCGCCGGCCTCCAGATACATGCCCGCCCAATGCCTCGACAGCCGGCCGCGCACGGTATCCTCGCCATGACGGCGCGCATCGTCCTCGAAGACGTCGCGCAAATTCTTACGGCCCTGCGTTCCTTCGACCAGGTCGGCCAGATACTCGTAGTAGTCCGCTCGCCCCGCACGAAAGCGCAGCGCGTCCAGGCGCAGCGACAGCGTGCGACCCGAAGGCAGGCCGAGGAAGGGTCGCGCCAACAGCGGCTCAGCCATGGCCGCCCCCGCCGGGTCCAGCGCTCTGCGCAGGCAAGACTGCTGGAAAGTCGAAGCGGCGCAGCAGCACGCGGGGATCGACCTCGCCACGGCTGACCTTGTACAGGGCGCAGTCCCGCGCTAGCGCGCCGCGCGCGGCCTCGCTGCGCCAGGCGGTGGGCCCGGCAGCCTCGGCCTGGCGCTTGAGCCCCACGTTATCGCGCGTACGCACCCGCTCAAGAAAGCCGTCGACGCGCTCGGGCTCGAGCATTTCCGCCGCCACGCTACGGCCTGCGATGCCGTTCAACTCAGGCAATTGCGGGCGCCTGCAAGCGCTGCAACCTGCGGCATTCCTGACCCGGAGCGCGCCAGGATCCAGCAGGAACTCATGCTGCAGCCGTTTCAACCATGCCTGCCATTCGGGACGTTTACCGCTCCCGGCGGATCTGGACCACAGACTGTCCACGGGCAGCGAGCAATGGCTGCACAAGCGCGGCAGCAAGGTCTGGTAGACCAGCAACTTGAGGATGCCTGGCGTAGCCAGAAAATCGCGCGACACGCCGATCGAATCCGACGCCAGGCGTTCGGGTATCAGCACGGCGCCCGCGGCGTGGGTGGTGGTGTACAGGCTGACGCCCGAGCCGGCCAGATCCATGAACGCACGGCCGGTATCGGCGTCCCGGATCTCGCCGATCAGCAGATCGTTCATCGCCGAGCGCTTGATGGTCTTGAGCTTGGCGTCGAACGCGGGCCAGGCGGATTCGGCCAGAGCGCCTCCCAGGGTATTCTGCAAGGCGTTGTCGATGACGTATTCGACCGGATCTTCCAGCGTGATGGCCTTGCGCGTGGGCGCGATGCCCCGCATCAGCGTCGCGATGGTGGTTGACTTGCCGGAGCCAACCACGCCCGCCAGCACGATGGCCCCGCCCTCGCGTTCGCGCGCCCGCGCCAGCGTTTCGACCTGCGTGGGCAGATAGCCCAACGCGAGGAGATCGGCGTTGGCGGTCGCGTCCAGCCGCAAGATGCGCAAGCAGACCGAGGGGCCGGCATCGGCGGCCAACGAGGCCCAGCGCAGCACGATAGGCACGCCATCGATGTCCAGCCCGATGCGCCCTTGCTGCTCCAGCGCCGGGTCGAACACCGCGCCGTTGCCTCCCCTGACATCCATCCAGGCCACCGCCAGGACCTCCAGCAGCGTCGCATTGGACAGGCCCGCAAAGCGTTCCGTACTGACGTATTCCCCACCGATGGTGTAGCGGATCTCGCAGGCAGCGCGCCGCCGGTTGACGTTGATGTGCACGTCGCTCGCTCCTTGCGCCACGCCCCAGCGCACGATATCCAGGAACATTGCGGCGAGGGCCGAGGCGCGCTCTTCCTGCCGCTCCTTGCCGCGCCCGGCGCACGCTGGCTCCGCCAGCTGGCCGCGTGCGATCATCAGCAGCAGCGGCGCGGGCAACTGATAGCGCGACACTTGCGCCAGCCGGTAACCGCGCGCCCGCACCATGCGCTCGACCTCTTCGATCTGGTCGCCCTCCGTGTAGTCCTTGACCGCGAACACGGCGACCTCGCCGCTTTCGAGCAACACGGGGCACAGCCTGCCCGCGAGCGCCGCAAGATCGAAATCGCGCCCCAGCGCACGCGCGAACGCGGGCTGCAGACGGGCGATGTCGTCGGCTGTTTGAAGCTGAGGCGGCTCCCAAGCCGCCGCCGAGGAAAGCGCCACCGCGCGATGCGCCGCGACGGACGGCAAGGCATGCACAGTCATGGCCGTCCCCTGCCCGCATCGACGCAGGCGGTGCGTTCGGTATCGCCGCGGCGCAGCCTTACGCAACTGTCGTCGATGGCCAGCAGCTGATAGGCGCGGCCATCGACAGCTCCCGCGACGGGTTCGCCCCTGCCCGCCTGGTAGCGGAGCACGGCGCCATTGACGGCGATATCGGCGCTCAAGCGGCGCGCGAGGCCGAAGATCGCCATCACCCGGATATCGTCCGATGCCTTGGCGGGCGGCGTCGCCTGCGCCACGGACTCGGGTCCGGGACGGCACAGGCCGGGGACGCGGCAGTCCGCCAGGGCGGCCGCAGCATCCGCGCGCAGCAAGGCGCGCACGGTTTCCGTCTCTGGCCAGGGCCGCGGTTCGTCGGCGCTTTGCGGTGACGGTTGGCCATGAGCGGCCGGAACCAATGCGGCCGACAAGAGCAGACGCCCGATGAATCCTGCCGCGGGATTCGGGCGCGTGGCGGCGCCCCTATTCCTGTTCATAAAGTTCTCCCTGTAGTTCGGCTACCAGCGTGCTGGAAACCAATGTGGGCCGGGGTTGCGCCTGGATGTCCAGCGACAGGCGGGACCATCTGGCCGCCGCGACGGCACCGTCCAGAAGCGCGAAGGAACGCAGCGGCCCCCGCAAGGTGATGGCGCGGCTGCGAATGGCAGGTTGCAACGGCATCGGGGCGTCGATTTGGCCCGCGACGGGTTGAGACTGCACTGGCAACGGCAGCGGCAACGCGGCCGCGAGGATCACCGACGTAAACGCCGCCCGCATGCGTTGCAGCGCAGCGATCAGCCCGGTATCAACCTGCAGCGATGAGGGCAGCGCCAGGTCCGCAAGCATCACCGGCGAGGACGCCATGCGCCATGACAGCGTGGCTTCTTCCAGCGGCTGGAATGTCACCTGCCAGCCTGCGGGCCGCAGCGCGTGCAGCACATCGTTGGCCGCCTGCGGGTGCGCCCTGATATAGACCGCGGAGCAGTTCCACGCCTGCTCCCCGGCAAGGCAGCGCGCGCGGCTCAGCGCCCAACCGCGCACCTGTATGGGCAGCTTGCCGACGCCGTCCAGCAAGCGTGCAACTTCGGCGGGAGCATGGGCCACAGTGTTTTGCAGCAGGGTCAGATGCGGATCCCGCTGCGGCGGGAGGTCCTGCGCAGCGGCCGAATCGGGCGATGCGCGGTCCGGTCTCAGCGCGGGCAGAGCGTCCCATATGGGCGGAGCGACAGCGGCAAGCGCGACGCAGGCCAGGAACAAGCGGAACGCGAGCGGCAGTTCAGCCCAGCGCGAGGACAAGATGACCAACTGCGCGGCCGGGTCCGCCGCCTGCATCAGCAAGGCCCAGGCCTCCTCGGCGTCCCGCGCCTGCAACGCGGGGCGCCGGGCGCACAACAACGCCTGTTCACGCAAGGCTTCGTCGAGCGTGGCGTATACCCTGTCCGCCTGCGACAGCACGGTGCCGCGCTGCGCCGCCACCAGCCAATGCCCGCCGCCCGGCAGGCTGATCAGGCTATGGCCTCCGTCCGGATACAACAAGGCGTACAACTGCGCGGCAGCCTGGATGTGCCCCTGCCTGCGCCGCCCCGCCCGCGGACCGCTGCGCCACGATGAGCGCACGCGGCCATAGCCGGCCACCATGGCCGGCGCCCCGCCCACGACATAGTGGCTGGCCCGCAGGCGGCGCCCGCGCGAACGGGCCAGCGCGGGAATGTTGGAGCCGATCAGGGCGAACCAGCGCAGGCCGAACGCCAGGCTGCGGCCAGTATCTGGAACCTCAAGCAACAAGGTGGGAGGGACGCGTTCCATGCCTAGTACCCTTCCTCGACCTGGGCGGTTACCAGTACCAGGGTTGTCGTGCGTTCCGAGGCGGCGCTGTCCAGGCCGCCAGTGATGAGCGGCAGACTCGGCGCAAGCCGCTGGCGGTCATGCTGTTCCTGGCCGCGGTCGAAACCGGAAACGATAATGGGCTGGCCGGGGCGCAGCTCGACCTGCTGCACCGTGCCGTTGCCGTCGATCGTGACCTGCTGGACCTGCACCTGGTTGCCGCGCTCGCCGAACGTGATGGTCTTCAGGGGCTGGGCAACCGCGTTGTCGTAGGCCAGCGACAACAGGATCTGGCCGTCCTCCTGGATGTCCGGCAACAGCGTCAGGAACGAACCTACTGTTTCTTCCTTTTGGCTGATGGATACCGCGGGCAGCGTACCGTTGGCGCCCCCCGCCGTGGTGCCTGGGACCGCAGTGCTCTGCACCCGGTCGATGTAGCTGAATGTCGTTCTTACCGCATGCGTAACCGGACGACGGTTCAGGGTCAGGATGGGCACCTTGTTGTGCCGCACGACCGCGCCCATGGTGCTGAGCGCGGAGATGATGGCCTGAGAGCCTTGGTATGGCCCCCTGGCCGCGGAAGCCTCCAGGCTGCCCCCGCCCGATCCGGCTCCAGGCACCGACAACCGCGCCGCCGCTCCCGCCGCGGCGTAGACGATGTTCCAGTCGATGCCGCCCGAAACGGCGTCGTTGGCAACGACCGTGATTTCCTCGAACACCAGCCGCACCCGACGGGTCAGCGCCTTGTTCTCGCGCTCGAGGTAGCGGGCGACGCGCTCGAGCGCTTCGGGCGTATCCGTGACGACAATCGAAGTGGAGCCCTCGACCGCTTCGGCGACCACGCCGGAACGTGTGAGGAACGGCACGATGTTGGCGCGCAGGACGGCCATCGCGTCATGCTGTCCCGCCGATAGGGAGGTATTGGACGTGCTCTCGAAGCCTTCGCCCTCGGGGCTGCCTTCGCGGCCCAGGCGCACGTCCACTTTGCTGCTCAGCGACAGCGCGCGCAAATCAAACACACGAGTCTCGGTGCGGTAGAACTCGAGCGCGTTGTGCTCGTAGCGCCAATGCACCGAGAAGCGCGCGGCCAGCGTGTCGAGCAAGTCGGCCAGCGGCTGCGCGCCCGCGCGGATCTCCAGGCTGGCGGGGGCCGGCACGGACAATGCGCCATTGACGGCCAGCCGAGGCAGGAACAACTCCAGCGGCAGCAAGGCGTCGGGACGCACTCGCACTGCAATGCCGGTGGCGGCGCTCAGGCGCTGGGCCAGCATCGGCAGATCGGCGTCGTCGGCCAGTATCAAGGTTGTCCGCAGGTTCTCGCGCAATGCGGGCGGCAGCGCCACTTCTCGCGCCAGCGGCTGCGGTTTGCCGGCAAGCCAAGGCATGGCGACATCCTGGGCCGCGACGCGCTTGGCGCGATCCGACAATCCTTCGGTGAAGGCCTGATGGCTGGCGGCCACCTGGGCTTGACGCGCGTTCGCCGCGCGGCGCTGGTCCGCAACCTGCTGCGACACCGCGCAGCCGCCCAATACTCCGCAGGCCGCCGCACTCAAGAACAGTTTGCGCATCATGTCGCGGCCCCTCCTGGCGCAGCCATGCGCGTGCAGGACTGTGCCAATGGCACCACGCGCAGGACCCGGTTGCCGTAGAAGCATGGCTGCAGGGGCCTTTCGGCGAGTTCCGTGGCGCCCAGCAGTTCGCGCACGGCCGACTTGAAGTCGCCGGAGAATTCGGCCGTTGCCGACAAGGGAATGTCCACGTCCACGGCCCAGTGCTGCGGCTGGAAGGTCCAGCCCGCCAGATCCGACCAGCGCGCCAGCACGGCACGCAGCGTGGCGTCCGGCGGCGCCGCGCGGTAGACGGGCTGCGGCGCTGAGACCGGCGCCGATGCGACGCCGGCGGCCGGGGCCGACGCAACGCCCGCGGCGGGAGCCGCGCCCGCCAACGGCCCGGCGG
>NZ_JACUZY010000013.1:0-100260 GCF_014851605.1 Achromobacter sp. ACM02 | reverse complement strand
GCGCGGGCCGTGCGGGCGGGCGCCGGCTGGGCGGTGCCACGGTCCATCACCTTGATGATGTGGAAACCGTTGCCGCTCTGGATCAGGCCGCTGACCTGGCCTTTTTGCAGATTGCCGACGGCCTGAACAAACAGGTCGGGCCAGCCGTCCAGCGGGCGCACACCCATGACGCCGCCTTGCAAGGCTTCGGGACCGTCCGAGGCCGCGGCGGCCAGGCTGGCGAAGTCATCGCCACGCTTGGCTTGCGCCAGCAGGCTTTCGGCCTTCTTGCGCAGCACCGCCAGCTGCTCGGGCGACGAACCTTCCGGCACGCGCACCAGAATCTGGGCCAGGGCGTAGAGCATCGGGCCCGACGGCGCAGCGGCCTGTTGGGGTTCGGGCTGCGGCTGGGCCTGCGGTTGCGGGGCTGCCTGCGGCGCGGCGCCGAACGCCGGATTGCGCCGCTGGTCCTTCAGAAACGCGTCGACTTCGGCGTCGGAAATCACGATCGTGGAATCCACCGCGCGCTGACGCAGGCGATCCGTGCGGATCTCGTCGCGCAGCGACTTGCGATAACCGTCCCAGCTCGTGCCGGTTCTTTCGATTTCCTGGCGTAGCTGGGCCACGGTGATCTTGTTGCGAGACGCAATGGTCTGGATGGCTTGGTCGATTTGCGCATCATCCACGCGTATGCCCAGGCGATCCGCCTCATGGCGCTGCACGCGCTCCATGATCAGGCGTTGCAATACCTGATGCTGCAAGGTCTGATCATCGGGCACCTGGATGCCCCGGGTCTTGAGCTCGCTCGAAATGCGCAACGACGCATCGCGCAATTCGCGCAGCGTGATCACGTCCTTGTCCACGACAGCAGCAATGCCATCGACGAACTGCTCGCGCTGCGGCGCGGGCGCAGCGTTCTTCTGCGCGGCGGAATTCGGCTTGGCGCCATTGTTCGCGGCCTTGCCGCCCTGCTCGGCCGCATGGGCCACGGGCAAGCCGGCGCACACGGCCAACAGCAGCGCATTGCCAGAGAGGCGGCGCAAAGAGTGCAACCTACGCATCATTCATACCTTTCAAATGTGGTCCCGGTGGGCACAGGCGGCGTAACACGCGTGTAGCCGGGGATACTTCTGTTCAGCAGGTTCATCGGGTCGGTTCCCAGGGAACCCAGACCGGTCAGTTCAAGCTGGAAGAACAGTGCCGAGTTGGCGTCCGTGGCGGATACCGCGTATCGCTGGTAGACCATGCGGCCCACCCAGCAGCAATCTCCCTTGTACTCCAGGCCGGCAATGGCCTGCGTGACGCGAGGCGAGTCCATCGTGCCGGCCAGCGTGCTGGACGGACCGCTGCGCAGCGAGTAGTCCACGCGCCCGACGCCGTACCAGCGCTTGGAGAACGGCCACTGCATGGCCAGGCTCACCTGATTCTGACCCTGCGCCTGATATTGGACGCCGGGCTGGGGATCGCGTTGGTAGCGGTAGGACACGGCCACCGTCGTCAGGCGCTGCGGCGACCAGCGCGCGCTGATCAAGCCGCGCGACCAGTTGCTGTCGTAGGGATTGTATTGCGCAGCAATGTCGGTGCTAAGCGTGTCGGTGAGAGCCGCGCTCGCCCCCAAAAGGAAGTCGGAGCGCACGTTCTCGCGTGGCGTCTCGTAGGGAAGCGTCACCTTCTGGTCTGCGAAATACAGCCGCTGCGCGACACCCAAGGACATGCGCTCGAAACCGGTGTTGGCATCCAGCCAACGCGTCGTCAAAGCAGCGGTTAACTGGTTAGCGTTCGCGATGCGGTCCCAGCCGCCGGTATAGATGTTCTCTTCGAACGCCTGCGAGAAGCTGAAGTCCGCCAAAGCCGTATCGAAGACAGGCAGCTTGGACTGGTCACGATACGGCACGTACAGGTAGTACAACCGAGGCTCTAGTGTCTGCGTGGAGGCCTTGCCGAACAGCGTGGTATCCCGTTCGAAAACCAGGCCGGAATCCAGGGACAGGATCGGTACGGTTCGCGATTGCGAGCGCGGTGTGCCCGGACTCAGGTTGTACCAGTCGGTGTCGTACTGGGTGTAATTTACGCCAGCCTTCGGGATGATGAACCAGCCCGGTTTGACGATGGGGTAGGAAACCGTCGGATAGGTCTGGAAGCGATTGCCATCAGGTCCGAGTCGCTGCCCTTCGAACAACGATCTGCGGAAGCGCACCGCCGTGGAAGTCCAGTCGACGTCAAAGCCTCCCCAGTCATAGCGGGCGCCACGGAAGGAGAGCTCTGGTTCCTTGTCATACGGCGGTGCCAGCGGCGCGTCGGGATCCTGAAGCGTCTGGTACTTGTAGACCTGCGCATACCCGCTCCAATAGCCCGACGCGGACGACCAACCCACCCGCGCGCGTTGGGGCAAATAGGTCGTTGAAGCCTGATTCAGGCCCAACTGCGAAATGTCGCGGAAATAGTTGTCGTCCGATACCTTCGCGACATCCCAATCCGCATAGAAGCCGTAGGGCAGGATCTGCTGATGGCGCCACCAGTACATCCAGCGGTCGCTGTCGGTCAGCTTGTCGTTGGGCAGGTACGTACCATCCAGGATGCCGCTATAGGAGCCACCGAGATAGCGGAACTCACCCCCCAACTGCAGCCCGCGCTTGGAGAAGTAGCGCGGCTGCACGGTCATGTCATAGTTCGGCGCCAGATTCAGGTAGTACGGAATCGAAAAATCGAAACCGCCCTGGCTGGTCGTGCCATAGGTCGGCATCAGGAAGCCCGACTTGCGCTCCCGCTTGACCGGAAAGGTCATGTAAGGCGACGCCAGGATGGGCACGTCCTTGAAATACAGCACACCGCTGCGGGCCACACCTTCATTCTCATCGAAGTCGATGTCGACGGTATTGGCCTTGATGTACCAGGACGGCGTTTCGCAGGCGCAGCCGCTGTACGTCACCGTGTGCAGCCGCATCTGCGAGCGGCTGAAGATGTCCGCATGCTCGGCGACGGCGAAGCCGCCGTTGGCGCCCATCCAGAAATTGGGTTTTTCGATCTCGCCCGAGGACTTGTCGACGTTGAACTTGGCATTCGGCCCGATCACCAGGGTGCCGTCGCGCATCATGCGCGCGCTGCCCTGCACGTCGACTTCACCTGTGTCCTTGCGGTAGTTGATGCGGTCGCCCTTGATCACGCTGTCGATGCGGCGCACCTGGGCATTGCCCGTCAGGGTCAGGTCAGAGTCGGGATCGCCATCAATGCTGTCCGCCTCCATGAAGGCGGGAATGCTGTCGTCCGGCAGGCGGTGGATCCGCAGGCCCGGCGAGGTGCGCAACACGGGAGTCGCCGAGGTCGACGACGCGGCGGGAGCGCTGCCCTGGCTACCTTGGGCCTGGACGGCTCCGGCGGCGACACTGACAGCAGAGAGGATCAACCATCGAACCTTGCGCACGAGTGAAAACAGCCCTTTTTGACGATGGTGGGAACGCGACACCGGCACCCACGGAGGGCCAATGCTAACGGAAACGAGCCGGTATTATAGAGAAGCCGCGCCATAGGCCCAGACTTATGTGCTCGGGACACAATTCTCAGCAATATTGCCTTTCTGACACGGATCTTCCTTGAAAAACGATCACGACCCCCGCCTGGAGCAGATCCGCCACTGGCTGGGCGGCCTGCCCGCCAGCCTGAACCTGGCCATCGACACGCTGCGTCCGGCGTCAGCCGACGCCAGCTTCCGCCGCTATTTCAGGCTGGACGCCGGCGAGCGCACCTTGATAGTCATGGACGCCCCGCCCGCACACGAGGATTGCCGGCCCTTCCTGCACGTGGACCGTCTGCTGGCGGACGTCGGCCTGAACGTGCCTGCAGTGCTGGAGCAGGATCTGGACCAGGGCTTGCTGCTATTGTCCGACCTGGGCGAGCAGACCTATTACCAGCGCATTCAGGCCGGACTGCCGGACAGCGAACTGCAAACGCTGTATCGAGAGGCCCTGGCCGCCCTGGTCCGCCTGCAACAGGCCTCCACTGCCGGCCTGGGCACTTATGACACCGCCCGCCTGGCTGACGAACTCAAGCTCTTCCCCGAGTGGTACGTGCAGAAGCATCACGGCGTGACGCTGGACGACAAGACCGCAAACGCGCTGGAAAAGATCTTCGCATTGCTGTCCGCGAGCAATGGCGGACAGGCCCAGGTGCTGGTGCATCGCGACTACCATTCGCCCAACCTGATGGTCTGCGACCAGCCGAAGTACGGACCGAACCCGGGCATCATCGACTTCCAGGATGCGCTGGCCGGCCCCATCACCTATGACCTGGCCTCCCTGGTGACGGATGCCCGCACGACCTGGGAAGAACCCCAGCAATTGGACTGGGCCATCCGCTATTGGGAAATGGCGCGGGCGGCCGGCCTGCCGGTGGACTCGGATTTCGCGGAGTTCCACCGCGCCTATGAATGGATGGGCCTGCAACGCAACCTGCGCATCCTGGGCGTGTTCGCCCGCCTGAATCACCGCGATGGCAAGGCGCATTACCTGGCCCACATTCCGCGCATGAACGGCTACGTGCGCCAGGTGGCCCAGCGCTACGGCGTCTTCACGCCGCTGCTGCGCCTGCTGGACAAGCTCGACGACCGCCAGGTCAGCGTCGGATACACCTTCTGATGCGGGCCATGATCCTCGCGGCGGGCCGCGGCGAACGGATGCGCCCCCTCACCGACCGCCTGCCCAAGCCCCTGTTGTCCGTGGGCGGCCAGCCGCTCATCGTCTGGCACCTGCGGCGGCTGACGGCCGCCGGCATCCGCGACGTGGTCATCAACCACGCCTGGCTCGGCCACGAAATCGAGCAGGCGCTGGGCGACGGCAGCACATACGGCGTACAGATCCGCTATTCGGCCGAAACCTCCGCGCTGGAAACCGCCGGCGGCATCGTCCAGGCGCTGCCGTTGCTGGGCGACGAGCCCTTCCTCGTCGTCAACGGCGACGTCTGGTGCGACTGGGACCCCGCCGCGGCCGCAGGCTTGGCGCGCACATTGCCTGAAGGCGGCGCCTGGCTGCTGCTGGCGGACAACCCGCCCCAGCATCCGGCTGGCGATTTCCGCCTGGATGCCGACGGCAGCGTCCATGCCCAGGGCGAACCTCGTTTGACCTTTGCGGGCATCGGCGTCTACCATCCCTCGTTGTTCGCCGACGTCCCCCGGGGCGCGGCAGCGCCCCTGGCGCCTCTGCTCCGGCAAGCCATGGCCCGCGGCCTGGTGCGCGGCGCGCGCCACCAGGGCAAATGGACGGATGTCGGCACGCCGCAGCGGCTCGCCGACCTGGATGCCGAGCTCACCGGCCAAGCACGCTGATGTCCACATATTTCACAATATCAAGGTGCGCAACCAGGCTTGTCCGCGCACCCAACGGTCCCGGCTAACGGGGTATTCTCTAGCGCTTTGACCTGCGCACGCAGCGCGCGGGCGAGCAAACACACAGGAAGTTTTCTAGGAATGGGGATGTTTGGAAGATCGCAACGGGCTGTATTCAAGCCTTCCGTATACCAGCCCGGTCAACGCACGCGCCGCATGCCGCGCTGGCTGGTCCTGCTGCTGGTGGGCATCGCCCTGGGCGCCGGCGGCGTGCTCTTCCTGCAGACCAACTACGGCCCGCAACGCCTGACCGTGGAGCAATCCGAGCAGCTGCACAGCGAACTGAGCACCGCCAACCTGGAGCGCCAGCGCCTGCAAAGCCAGCTTGAGGAAGCCACCCAACAACGCGACGCCAACAAGTCCGGCCATGAAAAGCTGACCGCCGACCTTTCTGAAGCCCGCAGCAAGATTGACACGCTGAACAAGGAACTGGTGCTGTTCCAGGACGCCATGCCCGCCGACCCGCGCGGCGGCAACCTGGGCATCCGCTCGGCCACCTTCAAGCGCGCGCCCGGTCTGCTGGACTACCAGGTGCTGGTCATGCGCGAGGATCGCCAGGGCGCGCCGTTCAAGGGCACCCTGACCTTCTCCATCGACGGCACCTACCCCAACGGCCGCGCCGCCACCGTCACGCCGGAAGGCCCCGCCCTGAACGTCGACCGTTACGACTACGCCCTGGGCCAACTGAAGCTGCCCGACGGTTTCACTGCCAAGGTCGTGGTGCTGCGCGTGCTGGACGGCGCCCAGAAGCAGCAGGCGATGCGCATCTATTACGTGCGCAACTGATAGATACGCCGCGCCCGAAGACCCGCCCTGATCCGGCGGGTTTTTTTTTGCCCCAAAAATATGGTTGCGCACGCAACCTCTTAAGCATATAGTTGCGTAAACAACCAATTTCTGGAGACAGCATGCCGCTCCCCGCGCACGTTCCCGTCCTCATCGCCGGCGGCGGCCCCGTCGGCCTGACGCTGGCCGCCCTGCTTGCCGAATACGGCATCCCCTCGCTGACCCTGGAGGCCGACGACGACTATTGCAGCGGCAGCCGCGCCATCTGCATCTCGCGGCGGTCGCAGGAAATCATGGGCTGGGTCGGCGCCGACCAGCCCCTGACCGCCACCGGCCTGGCCTGGACCGGCGGCCGCAGCTACTTCCGCAACAGCGAAGTCCTGCATTTCGAGATGCCGCACGATCCGCTGCAGCGCTACGCGCCCATGGTCAACATCCAGCAATACGCCGTGGAGGAGTACGCCCATCAGGCCATGCAGCGCCATCCGGCGCTGGCCGAGCTGCGCTGGTCGGCGCGGCTTGCCGGCCTGAGCGCCGACGCGGACGGCGTCACGGCTGAAGTGGACATCGAAGGCGGCCGCCAGACCGTGCGCGCCGATTGGCTGATCGCCTGCGACGGCGGCCGCAGCACCGTACGCGAGGCCATGGGCCTGAAGCTGGAAGGCATGCAGTACGAAGGACGCTACGTGATCGTGGACATCGAACAGGAGTCCAGCCGCCCCGTGGAGCGCCTGGCCTGGTTCGATCCGCCTTCCAATCCCGGCTCCACCCTGCTCATGCACCGCCAGCCCGGCAACGTGTGGCGGGTGGACTACCAGATCCGCGACGACGAGGACCCCGAAGAGGCCGTAAAGCCCGAGAACGTGCTGCCCCGCGTGCAAAGCCATCTGGACATGATCGGCGAAACCGCGCCTTGGAAGCCGTTGTGGATCTCCATCTACAACGCCAAGTGCCTGACCTTGGAAAACTACCGCCACGGACGCGTGCTGTTCGCCGGCGACGCCGCCCACCTGGTGCCGATCTTCGGCGTGCGGGGCCTGAACTCGGGACTGGACGATGCCGGCAACCTGGCCTGGAAGCTGGCCTGGGTGCTGCGAGGCCAGGCTCCCGACAGCCTGCTGGACAGCTACAGCGTGGAGCGCGTCCACGCCACCCGCCAGAACCTGACCTATGGCGCCAAGAGCACCGAATTCATGGCCCCGCCGGACTTCGGATTCCGCCTGATGCGCGAGGCCGCCCTGCACCTGGCGCTGACGGATGAGCGGGTGCGCCAGCTGATCAACCCGCGGCAATCGGCGCCCATCTCCTACGATGCCTCGCCGCTGAACCTGGATGACGGCGCGCCGCAGGCCGGCGCAACCGCCGCGCCCGGCCAGCCCGCGCCCGAAGCGCTGCTGCACGATCGCGGCGCGCCGCTGCATCTCAGCGCATGCTTTGGCGCCGGCTTCGTCGCGCTGGCGCTGGCCCCCGACACCGCTCTGGCGGCCGAACTGGACGCCCTGGCCGCCGCCACTCGCAACTCGCCCCAGCCGCTGCGTGTGCTGAAGACGGGCGATGATGCCTTGCAGGACCCGCACGGGCAGCTACGCCAGCGCTACGGCGCGCAAGCCGGCGCCGTCTACCTGCTGCGGCCCGACGGCTACGTCCTGGGACGCTGGATTGCCCCCTCGGCCGCCACCCTGCGCGCCGCGCTCAAGCCCTACTACCCCTCGATCGCACTGGACGCGCACAAGGAAGAGCTAGCATGAACAACGATGAACTGGACCAGGTCTATACCGCCATGGCGCAGACCCTGACGCGCGTCGGCGAAGAACAGGCGTCGCTCTTCCTGTCGATCCTGAGCCTGTCGCTGCTGGCCCGCGTGAGCGATGCGCGCGACGCCGCCGCGCTGCTGGCCCAGGCGGAAGCCGCCTGCCTGGCCAACGGCCCTGTGGCACACTATCCCGCCTCCGCCCCTGCCCGCCCGACGTGAAACAGCCCGCCCTGGAACGATTCCTGACCTACCGCCTGCACGTGCTCAACAAGATCACGGACAGGGACACGAATCGCGCCTATCTGGAAGAATGCGGGATTCCTCTGGGCGAGGCGCGCTGCCTGGCGGCCATCGGCCGCTACGCGCCCTTGTCGGTCAACGATCTGGCGCTGGCGGCCAATCTGAACAAAGGCCAGGCCAGCCGCTCAGCACAGGCGCTGGTGGACCGCGGCCTGGTGGAAAAGACCATGTCCGCCTCGGATGGACGCGGCGTGGTGCTGGCGCCCACCCCGGAAGGCCTGGTGCAATACCAGCGCGTCATCGACCTGATCGCCCGCCGCAATGAAGAGATCTTCGGCTGCCTCAGCGCCGACGAGCAGCTCCTGCTGGGCGACATGCTGGACCGCGTGAACAGCCATTTGCAGCCCGACGCGGACGGCTCGGAAGAGCCGCTCCCGCCCACGCCGCCAGGAAACGCGCCCTAAGCCTTGGGCGCGGTGGCGCCCAATTGCGCTGCCGCCTCGTCCATGAACTGCGCCATGCGCACATCCAGCTCGGTCACGCCGCCGGCGTCGTGGGTGGTCAAGGTCACGTCCACGCGGTTGTAGACGTTGGTCCATTCCGGATGATGATTCAGCTTCTCCGCAAACATGGCGACGCGCGTCATGAAGCCGAATGCCGCATTGAAATTGGGAAAGCGGAAACGCTTTTCGATGGCGTCGCGCATCGCCACGGCCTGCCAGCCAGACAGGGCGGCCACGGCGGTATCGGTGCCGATGCGGGCGGGAGGGAACATGCTCATGACGGACTCCAAAAAAAACAGGCGGCGGCACGTTGCGCCAGCCGCCTCGGACACTGGGCTGGCCCAGGTTTACTGCTGGACCGCGTACAGGTAGATCTCCACCCGGCGGTTCAGCGCGCGGCCTTCGGCGGTCGCATTGTCGCCGATCGGATCGTTCGGCCCGCGGCCCTCGACCGTCAGGCGGCCCGCTGCCACGCCCTGCTTGCTGAGGTAGTCGGTCACGCTCTTGGCGCGGTTGACCGACAAGGTCTGGTTATGCGCCAGGGCGCCCGTGCTGTCCGTGTGGCCGACCACCTTGGCCCGCAGTTCAGGATGCTGGTTGAGCGAGCGCGCCACGCTGTCCAGCACCGGCAACAGCGCGGGTTTGAGCTGCGTCTTGTCGGTATCGAACGACACGCCGCTGGGAATGTTGACCTTGAGGCTGCCGTCGGGCATTTCGACCACGTCGATGCCCAGCGACGAAGCGCCAGACTTCTGCACGTCTTCCTTGACGACCTTCCAGTTGTAGCCAACCAGGCCGCCCGCCACCGCGCCGATGCCGGCGCCGATGGCCGCGCCCTTGCCGTGGCCGATCAAGGCGCCGATGCCGGCGCCGATCGCCGCCCCCGCGCCCGTGCCCACGGCGGTATTGGTCTGCTGCTGCGTGGCGCATCCCGCCAGCAATGCACCCGCCGCCGCAACGACTGCGATCCGGTTGAATATTGTTCTTGAGCTCATGGCAACCTCCACTTATTCCGTCGGTGTGCCGGATCATTCCGGCCAGACCATGCTAGCAAGCACACGAAGGGAGGCAGGCAACATTTTGTACTATCAGGAAGGTCCTGAAGATAGTGCGGCCGCGCTGTGGAACACGGCCGCAGCCTGGGCGGAAAAACGCTCAGGCCCGCAACAATGGGCTACATTCCACCCGCCGCCGGCCGGCCTCCGATGCGAAGGCCGGCGCCCGGCGCCTAACGCTGCTGGAACGTCCGGCGCGCCACGTTTAGCGACACCATCGCCATGAGCGCAATGGCCAGCAGGTAATAGCTGGGCGACAGCTTGGAGTCGGTGGTCGCGATCAGCCAGGTCAGGATGAATGGCGCGAAGCCGCCGAAGATCGTCACTGCAATGTTGTAGCCCAGGGACAGGCCAGTGGTGCGCACCTGCACGGGGAAGATGGCGGACATCAGCGCCGGCATGGGCGCGAAGTACGCCGTCGCCAGGATGCCCAGGATGACCTGGACGATCATCAAAACGCCCACCGTCGGATACGACACCAGCAGATAGAACAAGGGATAGCACAGCAGCGCGGTCGAAAGGGCCGCGGCCATCATGATGCGCGCGGGTCCGATGCGGTCGGCCAGCGCGCCGACGAAGGGCGCGCCTACCGTCATGATGACGCCCGTGACCAGCGTCGCCAGAAAGCCGATGGTAGGCGGCAGACCCAACTGGCGGATCGAGTACGTAGGCATGTACAGGGCCAGGTAGTTGCCCACCGAGCCCAGCGCCACGAAGCCAACGGTAACCAGCAGCCGCAGCTTCTGCCCCGCGAACATGTCGCTCAACGGCGAAGCCGATGCCTCTGCCGCGCTGAACTCCGGCGTTTCATCCATGTGATGGCGGATGTAGTAGCCCACCGGCGCGATCAGCAGGCCGAACACGAACGGAATGCGCCAGCCCCAGCTTTCCAGCTGGGCCTGGGTCAGCGTCGCATTGAGCACCGCGCCGAACAAGGCCGCCAGCAGGATCGCCGCGCCCTGGCTGGCGACCTGCCAGCTGGCGTAATAGGCGCGCCGGTCCGGCGCATATTCTATGAGGAAGGCCGTGGCGCTGCCGAATTCCCCGCCCGCCGAAAAGCCCTGGATCAGCCGGGCGACCAGGATGATGATCGATGCGGCCACGCCGATCTGCGCATGCGTGGGGACCACCACGATGATCAGCGTGCCTATCATCATCAGGAAAATGGACGCCGTCAGCGCCGCCTTGCGGCCCGCCCGGTCGGCATAGCTGCCCAACACGATGGCGCCCAGCGGCCGCATCAGGAACGACACGCCGAAGGTGGCCAGCGCCAGCAACAGCGAGGAGCTCTCGCTGGCGGACGGAAAGTACAGCTTGGCGATGATCAGCGCGAAGGTGCCATACGCGATCATGTCGAACCACTCCAGCGCATTGCCGATGGACGCGGCGATCACCGCGCGCCGCGCCTGGGTGCGCCGGTCGCCTGCCGGCGCCGCCTTGCTGCGGCCGGCGGCGGCCGCATTCCACGTTGTCTTCTCCGAATAAGCCATTTTTCCCTCTGTTATTTTCTAAAAATTAACGATCGATCAACTCATTGGCCGGCCATCGCAAGATGGCCCGCCAGCTTTTCCATGAACTGTTCGCACAGGCCGATCTGCGACAGCGCGACATACTCGTCCGGCCGGTGCGCCTGCTGCAGATTGCCGGGACCGCAAATGACCGCCGTCATGCCGGCCCGCTGGAACAGGCCGGCCTCCGTGCAATACGCCACCTTCTCGGTGCCGCGCGCGCCAGTCAGCGCCTGCGCCAACCGCGCAATCTCGGCGGTGGCGGCGGTATCGAAACCGGGCACCTCGGCCAGCGCTTCCAGCTCGATGTCGGCCTGCGGGTTCTCCGCCTTGATGCGGTCGCGCAGCTCGCCAGTGATGTAGCGGCGCAAACCGCCGATCACGTCCGGCGCCAGCACGCCCGGGATGGTGCGGAATTCGAACTCGAACTGGCAACGGTCCGGGATCGTGTTGACGGACAAGCCGCCCGAGATCGTGCCGGTGTTGGCCGTGGTGTACGGCACCTCGAAGTCCTGGTCGAAAGGGCCGTTCTGGCGATGGGCGTCGGCCATGTCGCGGATGTGGCAGATGGCGCGCGCCGCATATTCGATCGCGTTGACGCCGCGCGGCGTCAACGAAGAATGCGCGGCGTGCCCATGCACGGTGCAGCGGTACAGATTGCTGCTCTTGTGGGCGGAAATGACGCGCATCTCGGTGGGCTCGCCCACGATGCAGCTATCGGGGCGGATATCCAGCTTGGCCAATTCACGCAGCATGATGTCCGCCCCCAGGCAGCCGACCTCCTCGTCATAGCTCAGCGCCAGATGCAGCGGCACGCGCAAACGCCGCGACGTGAATGACGGCAGCATGGCCAGCGCGGTTCCGATGAAGCCCTTCATGTCGCAAGTGCCGCGGCCATATAGGCGGCCATCGCGCACCTCGGGCGCGAACGGATCGCTGCTCCAGGCCTGGCCGTCCACCGGCACCACGTCGGTATGGCCGGACAGCACCACCCCGCCCTGGGTGCCGCCGTCCGCGGCAGGCACGGTCACGAAAAGATTCGCCTTCTTGCCGTCGGCGTTGTAGATCAATCGGGGCGCCAGACCGGTCGCGGCCAGGTGGTCGCGCACCGTTTCGATCAAGCCCAGATTGGACAGGCGGCTGGTCGTGTCGAAACGCACCAGCCGTTCTATCCATTCCAGGGAACGGGGAAGCTCTGCAGTATTCATGGGTCGTACCCTAAGGTTGAGGCCTGGCGCTCAGGCAGCCTTGCTCCGCGCCGCATCCAGAAAGCGCGCCAGTCTAGCCACGCCTTCATCCAGGCGCTCGTGCGCGCTGGCATAGCACCATCGCAGATAGCCCTCGCCCTCGGGACCGAACGCCATGCCCGGCGCCAGGCCCAGCCCGCCGCGCACGACCAGATCCTTGCAGAACACCAGGCTGTCCGACACGCCCCGAATGCGGAAGAAGGTGTACATCGCCCCCGGCGCCGCACCCGCGAGTTCAACCCCGGGCACCTGCGACAGCTTCGACGCCAGATGGTCGCGCGCCAGCCGCAGCCGCTGCACGGTACGCGCGATGACGGGCTCGCCCTGTTCAAGCGCGCAAAGCGCGGCGGTCTGCACGAAACCCGGCGTGCAGGTGTTGCTGTATTCGATCAGCTTGCCGATTTCCGGCAGCAGCCCGCGCGGCACCACGACCCAGCCCACGCGCCAGCCGGTCATCAGCCAGGCCTTGGAGAACGAATTGCAGCTGACCACCCGGTCGTCCGGCGCAGCAATGTCCAGGAAGGTGGGCGCCACCGCGCCTTCGTAGTAGTAGCGTTCATACACGTCGTCGGAAATGATCCAGATGCCGTGCTTGCGGCAGTGCTCCAGCACCGCGCGCTGCTGCTCGGCGGTCATCACCCAGCCCGTCGGGTTGTTCGGCGAATTCACCAGAAGCGCGCGCACGTCCGGTGTCAGGGCGCTGAGCAAGGCGTCCAGGTCCAGGCGCCAGCCGCTCTCGGAGAACGACAGCGCAACCGTCGTCACGCGCGCCCCCAGCACCTTGGGCATTTCCACCAGGTTGGGCCACAAGGGCGTCACGGCGACCACGTGATCGCCCGCGCCCACGATGGCCTGCACGGCCGTCATCAGCGCCGACGTGCCCGAGCTGGTGACTGCGATGTTGTCCACATCACGTTGACCGTGCAGCCCGCTCACATACCCGGCCAGGCGTTCGCGCAACGCAGGCACGCCCAGCGTCTGTACATAGAAGGTCTGCCCGGAAGCGATGTGGGCGATGGCCGCGTCGCGGAACGCGGGCGGCGTCTGCTCATCGGGTTCGCCGAACCAGAAGGGCAGCACGTCGGCGCGGCCCATGCCCGCATTGGCGACTTCGCGGATTTGCGACGAACGCAAGCTCTGCACGCTGGCGCGCGCGCTCGCCGTGACGCCGCCGGTAGATACTGCTGTATTCATGCCTGTTCCTGACTTGCCAGTAGATTGAGATCGCGCCGCCACTCAGCGGCATGCCTCGCTGAACTGCGCGCGCGCCTGGCGGGCGCCGCGGGCCAGCCAGGCCACATCCGAGTGCAGCGCAATGAATTGCACGCCCAGCTTGCGGTAACGCGCGGCCTCTTCGGGATCGTTGGCGAAAATGCCGACCGCCTTGCCCGCCGTGCGGCCGGCGTCGATCACGCGGCCCACGGCCTCGCGCACCTCGGCGTGGGCCATGTCGCCCAGCCGGCCCAGGCTGGCGGCCAGGTCGGCGGTGCCGACGAACAGGCAGTCCGCCCCAGGCAGCGCGGCAATGGCTGCCACGTTGCGTACCGCCTGCGCCGATTCGATCTGCAGGATCGCGCAGGCCTGCTCATTGGCCCGCCTGACGTAGGAAGGGTCCTGCCCGTACATGCCGGCCCGCACCAGCCCCGCCACGCCGCGCACGCCGCCATTGCCTTCGCACGGAAAGCGCATGGCCGCGATGGCGCGGCCCGCGTCCTCGGCCGTGTCGATGTTCGGGAAAATGATCGTCTGGGCGCCGCAATCCATCGCGCGCTTCACCAGCGCGGCGTCGTTCACCGTCACGCGCACGACCGGATACGCGGCGGCGCCATGCGCGCGTGCCGCGTCGATGGCCTGCAATTGCGCCGTCAGGCCCGCCATGTCGTTGGGCGCATGCTCCATGTCAACGACCAGCCAGTCGAAGCCGCAATGCGCAATCGCCTCGGCCACGGCCGGGCTCGCCAGGGTCAGCCAGCACCCCTCGGAAGGCTCCAGGGCCAACAGCTTCTTGCGTATCGGATTCGGATCTTTCATGTCTGCTCCATAGTGTTCAAACGGGGAGCATTCATGACGTCGACGCCCCCTCCAGCAATCGAACAAAGATACCGGAGCGGAATCGCGAATATTTCCGAATTTTCGACGCGAATGTGTAATATTTTGGATTGAAATTAGCGAAACCTTCAATTTCTTGGAAAAATCGTGCAAAGCAAGAATTTCGATCCCACGGACCTGCAGATCCTGGCCGCCTTGCAGGTCGACGGACGGCTTTCCAGCGCCGATCTGGCCGAGCGCGTTTCGCTCACCCCCTCCCCCTGCTGGCGACGCGTCAAGCGCCTGGAGGACGAGGGCGTGATCCGCGGCTACCGGGCCGAGGTCGACGTCAAGAAGCTTGGCTTCGGCGTAACCGCGTTCGTCTGGATTTCGCTGGACATGAAGGGCGCCGAGCACGTCAAGGCGTTCGAGGACGCCATCAAGGACGTGCCGGAGGTGCTGACCTGCCATTGCGTGTCGGGCCGCTACGACCATCAGCTGACGGTCATCGCCCGCGACCTGGACGCGTTCGGCGACCTGGCGCGCTACGTGCTTGGCGCCCTGCCCGGCGTGAAGGAGGTCTACACCTCCTTCGTGCTGAAAGAGGTCAAGGGGTTGGGGGATGCGATTTCATTGCCGGCGGACTGACGCACGGCATCCACGGCGGCCAGCCATCAGGCCGCGTTGAACCGCTGCAGCCACGGCAGCGCCGCTTCCAGCCGCGCGGATTCCAGCTCCGGCTGCGCCGCGCCTTCAGGCAGCGTCAGTCCCACCCGGTTATGCCAATACGTGCGCAGGCCCACCTTGCTGGTGCCGAACATGTCGTAGCCCGAGCCCGCGACGAACGCGGCCTCGGACGGCTGCACCTGCAATCGGGCCAAGGCCAGCTCATAGGGGCGCGGGTCGGGCTTGTAGTAGCCCGCCTCCTCCGACGTCACCACCACGTCCCAGTCCACACCCAGCAAACCGGCGGCGCGCTGCCCCAGACGGGCGGAACAGTTGGTGACCACGGCCAGGCGGCAATGCGGCCGCAAGGCCTGCAGCAATTCACGGGCGCCATCCCAGGCGGGCAGCTCGTCCCAGCCCGCCTCCAACGCGGCGGGTGCGGATGCCGGCAGGCCGACCGCGGACGCGGCTTCCTGCACCAGACGCTCATAGGGTTGATAGGCGCCGCAACCATAAGTGCGGCGCAGGTACTCCGCGCGCCAGGCGCGTCCGGCGGCCTCGGAGCCGGCGGCGCGGTTCCATACGGTCCAGGAATCAAGCAAGGCCGTCAGCAGGTCGAACAACACAGCCCGGGGATAGGCGGGTACTGCGGCGGGACTGGACATGTGCGGCTCTCTCGGGTGGGTACGGACCCACTATAAAGAGCAACGCAGCCGCTGTGGTTCAACCTGCGTTTACCCAGAATTAAGCCTGAACTTAATCGCGCTACCAGCGGTACGCCACCCGCGCCATGATGGTCCGCTCCAGACCGTAATAGCAGTTTGTCACGCTGTCGCACGCCGCCACATAGCGCTTGTCGAACAGGTTGCTGGCGTTCAGCGAGAACTGGTAGCTCCCCATGTCGTAGCGCAGCGCCGCGTCCACCAGCGTGTAGGCAGGCACATGCACCGCATCCGGAATGTCATTGGTCGACCCCATGTAGCGCACGCCCGCGCCGAACCACAGGCCGGCCAGCGGCCCCGTCGCCGACAGGCGGTAATCGGCCCACAGCGACGCCATGTGATCGGGAATGTAGGGCGGACGCTTGCCCAGGTTGACCGCCGTCCGCGCCGCCTTGGTCACCTTGACGTCGTTGTAGGTGTAGGACGCCAGCAGGTTCAACTGCGGCGTGACTTCCCAGGTGCCTTCCAGCTCGATGCCGCGCGAACGGATTTCGCCGGTCTGCACGCTGAAGCCGGGATGGGCCAGGTCCGCGGTCGACACATTGGTCTGCCGCAGGTCGAAGAGCGAGACCTGCGCGAAGCTGCGGGCGCCCGCCGGCTGATACTTCAGGCCGATCTCATACTGCTTGCCGCGCGTGGGCTCGAATGGCGTACCGCCGTAGCCCGCGCCCGCCACCGGCTCGAAAGACTCGGTGTACGACGCGTAAGGCGCCAGGCCGTTGTCGGCCAGGTAAACCAGCCCGACCTTGCCGCTGAATTGTTCGTCGTTGCTGCGGGTCGTGGTTTCCACGCCGGTGCGCAGGATCGTCTCGCCCGTGGTGGAACGCGCCCAATCGTAGCGGCCGGCCAGTTGCAGCACCCATTTGTCGTAGAACTTGATCTGGTCCTGCGCATACAGGCCGAACTGCCGGCGCACCTGATTGGTATCGTTGGACGCCTGCGGTGTCGCGCCGGGGAACGGCCGCCCATACACCGGGTCCCACACATTGATCGGATCCACCGCGGCCGTACGCAAGCCGTAGAGCCGGTCAAAGCGCGATTCCTGATAATCCGCGCCCAGCAGCAGCGTGTGCGCCACCGGCCCATGCGCAAGATTGAACTGCGCCTGGTTGTCCAGCGTGAACAGGTGGAAGCCCTCTTTGCTGACCAGCGAAATGCGGCGCAGGTCGGTGTAGGGTTCACGCGTCTGCACCCAGCCTCCGTTCGCCCCCAGGCTGCGGTAATCGACGTCCAGCGTGGAATAGCGCAGGTTCTGGCGCAGCGTCAGCTGGTCGTTGACCCGATGCTCGGCCAGGTAGCCGATCTGCGCCTTGCGCCGATCGGTCTGGTCGAAGGTCGGGTCACCCGTGAAAAAGTCCACCGGAATATGGCCGTTGGCGACCGGCCAGAGCGTGCCCGCAGCGGGCAGGAAGTTGGCCGTATTGCCCGTGCGATCGTGCTGGTACTGCGCGAGCAGCGTGATCGAGGTCGCCGCGCTGGGCTTCCAGGTCAGCGACGGCGCCAGCAGGACGCGGTCGTCATCGACGTGGTTGGTCTGCGTGCCGCCCTCGCGCCCCACCGCCGTCAGGCGGTAAAGCCACTGGCCCGCATCGTCCAAGGGACCGGTGAAGTCGCCGGAGAGCTGCTTGCGGTCGAAGCTGCCGTACTGCACCGCCAGTTCGCCGCTGCGCGTATCCAGCGGACGCTTGCTGACCTGGTTGACCAGCCCGCCCGGCACGGTCTGCCCGTACAGCACGGACGAAGGACCGCGCAGGACTTCCAGACGTTCCAGCGTGTAGGGGTCGACCTCCCAGCCGCCGTAACCGCCCGAGTAGGCCAGCTTCAGGCCGTCCAGATACTGACCGTTGTTGGCGACGTTGAAGCCGCGCACATAGTAGGTGCCGCGGCGCGTGTCGTAGATGGGTTCGGTGCGCACCCCTGCGCTATAGCGCAAGGCCTCGTCCACGCGGCTGACGCCCTGCGCCGCCATCTGCGCCTGGGTGATGACGCTGATCGACTGCGGTGTCTCGATCAGCGGCGTGTCGGTCTTGGTGGCGGTCGCGCTGTTACGCGCGACATAGCCGTCGACCGGTCCCCAGGCCTGCTCGCCGCTGCCGTGCACCGTGATCGGCTCCAGCGTGCTGGCGGCAGCGCCGGACGCGCGCCGAATCGTATAGCCTGCCTCGCCGCGCGCAATCGCCTCCAGCCCGGTGCCTGCCAACAAGCCGGCGAACGCCTCCCTGGGCGCCACCGTGCCTGACAGGCCCGGGCTTTGCAGCCCGGCAGTCAACGCCGGATCGAACGACAGGATCAGGCCGGCCTGCTCGGCGTAGCGATTCAGCGCGGGAGCCAGAGGACCGGGCGCCACGTTGACCGTGCGGGCAACTGCCGCAACGGACGCATTCGACGACTGCCCCCAGACGGGATGAACTGCGGCCAGCGCGGCCGCGGCGGACAGCGCGCGCAAGATACGCACTGTGAACTTGGAATGACTCATGAGCGGACGACCCTCTCCAGATTGATGGCTACTCATGAGTCATGACGAAGCAAACCGCGACAGGGACAGCGGAATGCAGATTTTTTTTCAACGACGCTGCACCAGCACCAGCCAGGACGTGTATCGGTTCACCGTGATGGGGAGGCTGGCCGCCAGCGATGCCAGGGCCTGATCGGGCGCTTCCAGCGGGAATACGCCCGACACGCGCAGGCCATCCAGAGAACCCGCGTCGTACTGCAGGCGCCCCTTGCGGTAGCGGCTCAGCTCCGCCAGTACATCGGCCAGTGGCTGGTTATCCACCACCAGGCTGTGCCGTGTCCAGGCTAGCGCCTGTTCTGCGTCTACTGGTTCAACCTCGCCGACTTGGCCCGCGCCCATGCGCACGCGCTGCCCCGCCGCCAGATCGGCGCACACCGGCGCGGGAGCCTGAGCGCAGGCCCGCACACGGGATTCCTGCACGACCACATCCGTATGGCCGTCGCCGCGCCGCACCGCATAACGCGTGCCCAGCGCCTGCGCCGTGCCGTCCGGCGTCTGCACCACGAAGGGCCGTCCCGCGTCCTCGTGCGCCACGTCGACGAGGATCTCTCCTTGCCGCAAGGTGATCAGCCGTTGCCGGGCATCGAAGCGCACGTCGATCGCCGAATCGCTGTTCAAGGTAATGCGGCTGTGGTCGTCCAGTTCGATGACGCGCCACTCGCCGACTCCGCTGCGGTGATCGGCCAGCAGCCAGGCCGGCGGCGCCATGCGCCACAGGCCGGCCCCACACACCAGCAATGCCAGCGCGGCCGCTCCCAGTGCGCGGCGGCCGGTACGCGGCTTGCGGTCGGCCTGCTCCAGGATGCGGCGGGCTGCCGCAGGCGAATCGAAGGCCGCGGCCCGGTCGAAACTTCCCCAAAGATCCTCAAGCCGGCGATAGACCCGTTCGTGCTCGGGATCCGCGGCCCGCCACCGCAGACAGGCTTCGCGGTCGGCGTCGCTCGCGCACTCATCGCGCAAGGTGGCCATCCATTGGGCCGCGTCCGTCACGACGCAAGGAATAGCGTCTGCCTTCACGCCGCCTCCATCACCAAGTAGCAATGGGCAAGCGCGCGCGCGACATACTGCTTCACCATGCTGGAAGAGACGCCCAGTTCGACCGCGATCTCGCCGTAGTTCCATCCCTCCAGCCGATGCAGCAGAAAGGCGCTACGCGGCTTGGCGGGCAAGGCATCGAGCATGCGCGCCAGTTCCGCCAGGATCTCGACGGTTTCCAACAACTGTTCGGGAGCGGGCGATGTCTCGCCGCCATGCAGGATGGCCCAGCTTTCCAGGCAAACCGCCTCAAGCTTGCGCCGCCGTGCGTCGTCGATCACCAGCCGGGTGGCGGTCGTCGTGAGGTAGGCGCGCGGCGTCCTGATCGCCGCCAGATCGTCGCGGCCGATCAACCGCACAAAGGTGTCCTGCGCGAAATCAGCCGCGTCGCAGGACGAGCCCAGCTTGCGGCGCAGCCACCCGACCAGCCAGCCATGATGATCGCTGTACCAGGTCAACAAGGCCGCGTGGCGGGCGGTATCGGGAGCGGACATGGTGCGCGCGAGGAAATACTGGAATAAGAATGATTAGCAATCATATCAAAGTCCATGCCCCGCCATCGCGCTTTTTCCACCGCTGCGCGGATGCGTTTTCCCTACACCCGGCGATTCACGCAGCCTGCCCTGACATCAGCTTGACGCGGCAAAAACAAAAGGCCGTTGACGATGACGTCAACGGCCTTTGAAATTCTGGTGGGCTGTGAGTGGCTCGAACACTCGACCTACGGATTAAGAGTCCGCTGCTCTACCAACTGAGCTAACAGCCCTGCAACTTCACTCAGTCTCGTCCGCTTTGCTGCGCGTTGTTTAGTCCGCTGCCGCTGCGTTTCGTTATGTGTGTAGTGCGAAGAAGCAAGATTATATGCAGCTTTTTTGGTTTGTGCAAGTCAGGTGGAAAAAACTTTTTCCAGACCGGCCTCAAGCCGCAAATCCGCCGTCCACCGCCAGGCTCGCGCCCGTGACGTAGCGCCCTTCCGGCCCGGCCAGGAACGCCACCATGCCGGCGATGTCACGCGCTTCGCCGTAGTGCGGCAAGGACAGCACCGCCACCAGGTCCGCCGCATGCGCGCCGTCGGCGGGATTCATGTCGGTGTCGATCGGGCCGGGGTGCACTACGTTGGCGGTGATGCCACGTGCGCCCAGGTCGCGCGCCAGGCCCTGGGTCAGGCCGACCAGCGCGGACTTGCTGGCGGCATACAGCGCGACACCGGCGCGGCCCGCGCGGCCTGCCAGGCAGCTGCCGATGTTGATGATGCGTCCGCCGTCCGGCATGGACGCCTGTGCCGCCTGGATGGCGACGAAGGGCGCGCGCACGTTGACGTCCATGGTGCGCTCGTAGTCGTCGAGGCTGGTCTCGCCGATCGCGCCGGTCAGGAAGATGCCGGCGTTGTTGACCAGCACGTCGATGGGGCCCAGCTCGGCGATGGCCCGGTCGACCGCGCCGCGGACTGCGGACGCGTCTGCCGCATCTGCCTGGATGGCGAGCGCGCGGCGCCCGTCCACCGACAGTTCACGCGCCAGCGCCTGCGCACCGGCGGCCGAGGAGGCGCTCACGTAAGTGAACGCCACGTCGGCGCCATCGGCTGCAAGGCGGCGCACGATGGCGGCCCCGATACCCCGGCTGCCGCCGGTGACGAAGGCAATTTTTCCAGTCAGATTCGGCATTGCGATACCCATATTTGTAGTGATCAGTACAAATATATTCGCCGAGCCCTCCATCGCCCGTCAACTATTTTTTTATCAATCACCACAAAAATCCCTGCCGGGTAAAATCACGCCTATGGCAGAACGTGGGCGCCCCAGGAACTTCGACCGTGCCCAGGCCTTGCGCAAGGCCATGGACGTCTTCTGGTCGAAGGGATATGACGGAGCATCGCTGACCGACCTCACGGCGGCGATGGGCATCAATTCGCCCAGCCTCTATGGCGCATTCGGCTCAAAGGAAGGACTATTCCGCGAAGCGGTGGAGCTCTACCGCGAGACCGAGGGTGGCTCGGCCCGGCGTGCGCTGCAAGAAGCGCCCACGGCGCGCGAAGCCATCCAGTCCATGCTGCTGGCGTCCGCCGAACGCTTCACCGCTCCCGGCACGCCCTCGGGCTGCATGATCGTGCTGAGCGCGCCGGCAGGCTGCGTAAATCCGGCCGGCGTGGGCGACTTCCTGGGCGACAACCGCCGCGACATGCAAAGCCGCATCCTGGCCCGCCTCAATGCCGGCGCCTCGCATGGCGAACTGCCGGCCGGCGCCGACCTCAAGAGCCTGGCCGCCTTCTACACCACCGTGCTGCACGGCATGTCGATCCAGGCGCGCGACGGCGCCAGCCGCAAGACCTTGCAAGCCGTGGCCAGACAGGCAATGAGAGCCTGGGACGCGCTGACCGAAAGCATACCCAACGGATAACGTCATGTTCCGGATCAATCTGCGGCATCTCATCCTGTGGATCAGCTTGCTGTCGGTTGTGCTCGCGCTGATGGGCAGCCTGCATGCCAGCTACCTGGTGCAGCGCGACCTTCTGCTGCGCACCGCGCTGGAACTCAATCAGGCCTACGCTTCCAAGCTGGCTTCCGTGACCGACGTGTTCCTGACCGACCTCAGAAACTATCTGTCGTATAGCGCGGAAATGCTGACCGACATGGAAGTGCACCCCGAACACATGGTGGCCGAGACGCAGCGGCAGGAACGGCAACTCGGCCAATTCAACTCCACGTTTGTCGTGTCGCCGCAAGGCAAGGTACTGGCGGCATCGACATCAGACCGCGCGTTACTGGGCCAGCAGCTGAACAGCGAGGCCGTCAGGCGCGCGCAGGCAACCTTGCTCCCCACGGTCAGCCCTCCGTTCCTGGACCTCAAGAACCGCTGGCTGATCCTGTACACCCACCCTATTTTCTCGGCCGACCACCGCTATCTGGGGTTTCTCGGCGGCACTCTCTACCTGCATGAGCACAACATGCTGGATCACCTGCTGAGCCAGCACTTCTACCGCGGCGACTCCTCTCTTTACGTCATCGATCGCAACGGCACCCTGATCTATCACCCCGACCGCGGCCGGTTGGGACAAAGCGTCTCCAAATCCGACGCGTTCGCCCCCGCCTTGCGGGGCGAAACCGGTGAAATGCGCTTCACCGACGACGACGGCCACGCCTTGCTGACGGGCTATGCGCCAGTGCCCGGCATGGGCTGGAGCATCATCGCGCAACGCCACGTCGACGCCACGTTGCAGCCCCTGGGCGATCTGCTTCTGACCACGGCTCTCCATACCCTGCCCCTGCTGCTGCTTTCCGTGGCTTCCATCTGGCTGCTGTCGCGCTGGATCGCCCGGCCGCTAGGCGAACTGGCCGGCATCGCCAAGCACATGCAGAACGCGGATTCGGCGGATCGCATCCGCGACGTGCGCTCCTGGTACTTTGAAGCCGCGCAACTCAAGCGCGCGCTGCTGGCGGGCCTGTCCTCGATCCATCACAAGATCCGCGACCTGCGCCGTGAAACCACCACGGATACCTTGACGGGCCTCTTGAACCGGCGAGGAATGGACGAGGCGCTGGCGCTGCTGCAAGCCGAGAAGCAACCGGTGGCCGCCGTGGTCATCGACATTGACCACTTCAAGCACATCAATGACCGCTACGGCCACGCGGTGGGAGACCGCGCACTGCAGTCCCTGGCCAAGCTGATGGGCGAAGGTTCGCGCAGCGGCGACACCGTGGCGCGCGCCGGCGGCGAAGAGTTCGTCATGCTGCTGCCCGGCGCCCCCCTGGAAGCCGCCATCGCGCTGGTCGAGCGGCTGCGCCAGCGCATTGCCACGGAGCCGGGTGCCGTCGCCACGCCCCTCACCATTTCGGCAGGCGTGGCGGCCTACCCCGCACATGGCGCGACGCTCGACGCCGTACTACAGCGCGCCGACCAGGCGCTCTACTACGCCAAGAACCATGGCCGCAACGCCGTCTGCGTCGCGGACGACGATGCCCAGGCCGGAGCGCGCCGGGCCTCGCCGGCCTGAGCCCTATTTGCCTTTGGGCTGAGCGGGCGGCGGGGCCTTGGGCGGCACGCGCATCTCCTTCAGCAAGGGGCCGCAGGCATTGTCGTCGGTGGTGCTGGGCGCAACCAGCGCCAACAGCCCGGCGGCCGGCGTCAGCAGTACGCCCAGGGCCACCATGCCCGCGCCACGCGCCGCCAGCGGCAACACATGCACGCCCACGTCCGGCGATCCGAACGTACCCCGCACATACAAGGGAGAGCGCAGCGAGAAGATGCGGAAGCCCTTGCTGTCCGGGGTGATGTCCAGGTCCATCTTCTCGTTCTTGAAGTCAGCCGTGCCGGTAATGCTGATCAGCGCGTTCTCGGTGTCGAACACGAACACGCGCGGCGTCATGACGCCGTTCTTCATTTCCAGATCGGCCGCGCCGCAATTGATCTTCACCTCGTCGTCGCCGAACAGCTTGGAGACGACGTAGTTGCCCACGTTGAGCCCCGCGATCTCCATCAGGCTGCGGCTGATGACGCCATCGTTGACCAGCATTTTCACATCGCCCGTCGCCGTGCCCAGCAAGGCGGCCACCGAATTCCCCGCGCCGCTCACCGCCATGTCGCCATTCAGCTCGCCCAGCGTTTTCTGCATGGCGGCTGTGGCGGGAAACAGCTGCTTGAGCCGCAGGCGGCGCGCGCTGATGTCCACGCGCCCGGTCAGGGTCGAGCCGGAGCCGTCCAGCCGTATGGTGGAATTGATGTTGCCGCCGGCCATGCCGAAGCGCAGGGGGTCGAGCGTCAGCTTGCCGTCCTGCAGCACCAGGTGCACGGACAGGTCCGACAGCGGCAGCTTGCTGTCGTGCACGATGCGGCCGGCGTCCAGCGCAACGTCCGCATCCATGTCACGCCAGCGGTCCGTGCGGAATGCCTGCGTGGGCAGCACCTTGCCGCCCTTGGGCTTGGCCGGCGCGTCCTTGGCCTTGTCCGTTGCGGCGCCCGCCACCTTGCCCGACGGCACGCCGATCAGCGGCCCCAGGTCCTCCATGCGCAATTGTTTGGAGGAAAGCTTGCCGGTCAGCTTGGGCCGGGGCATACCCAGTGCGAAGCTGATGTCGCCATGCAGATCGCTGTTGCCTACCTTGCCGTTGAAATCCTTGTAGTCGAACACCGCCCCGCCGGGATTGCGCAGCTTGGCCACCAGATGGCCGTCAGTGGAATACGGCGGCGTGTCCGGCAGGGTGACACCCGTCAGCGGGTACAGTTGCGCCATGGACGCGCCCGACAGCTTCAAACGCAGATCCAGCGAGCCAAGATTGACCGGATCGGTCAAGGTCCCCGCGACTGACGCCCGGGTACCGCCGATGGTCACGTCCGCCTGCACAGGAAAAGGCTGGCTGGCGTCCTGCAGGGCAAGCATGCCGCCAACCTTGCCTTCGCCCTTGGTGGCCAGGCCCTTGAACTTGCCGTCCAGCTTCCAGCCGAATACGTAGTCGCGCGGCGACGTCGCGGCGCCACCCTCCGGTGCCGCGAAGGCCGTCCCGGCTACGTCCGCGAACGGCACTGGCTTGCCCAGCGGATCCACCATCACGGTCAGGTCCGCCTTGAGGACTTCGTCCACCAGCGCCGCGCGGCCCTTGTCAAAGCCGATCTCGTTGATGTCCAGCACCCAGGGCGAAGGCTCGCCGGTTTCTGGCAACGTAAATTCCCAGTTGGCGCGGCCGTCGGCCAGGCGCTGCAAATCGGCGGCGGGTTCGGTCAGCTGGATGCGGCGGATGACCACGCGCTGGCGCAACAGCGGCAGGAGCGCCAGGCTGAACTCGCCGCGCTTGAGGGTTGCGAACTGGGGGGCCTTGGCCCAGGGCACATTGGCCACCGAGATATCGTTGGCAATCACATGCGGCCATGGCACCCAGGCCCGCCAGCTGCCTTCATCGGGCTCGCGAGTCCATTTGACGCTGAGATCGCCGTTGATGGCAAAGGGGCGTCCGATCGCGGCGCTGGCCCGTTCGTTGATGAAGGGCTTGGCGCGGTTCCAGTCGAAGGTGGCGATCACCGCCACCAAAATCGCCACGAGGAGCGCCGCTCCCCCTACAATCCCGATCGCTATTTTTCCTGAGCGCGTCATGGTTATTATCCTTGGCATTGCGGCCGGCGCACCGCTACCGGCCCTCGTTACCTTTAAGGGTATCGCGGCCCGCAGGGCCAGCCAGGCTTTCCGGCCCCATAATGTGTGCGGATTTTTCCTCGCCCGGCTCTCCAGGCGGCGGCGCCCGGCGCGTGCCAGCCGGGGTTTGCACAGCATGGCGCGTGCCCAGCCCTGGGACGGTCGGTTACAAACCGAAATGGCTTCCTACGGCGAAATGTGACCCAGACGTCGGCGCCTACCGAATTTTCGACGCCGGTCACGCTCAAATGCCTGAACGACAGACCCCGGCCCCTCTGACCGGGCAGCAGAACAACCTGGAGGCCCGATGCGGCATTCGACCTTGATTTTCGTGGTAGCGGCATTTGCGCTGCTGACGCTCAGCCGCCTGGCGCTGGCCGCCTGGCAGTCCAAGCGCGTGCGCGATGCCGGGGGGCTCCTCCCCCTGCTGCTCGGCGGGCTGCGCATCGACGCGCACCAGATCGCCGTGCTGGCGGCGCTGCCGGCCGTGCTGTCGCCCTTGTTCGGACACATCCCGCTGGCCGCCACGCTGGCCGGCTACTGGTATTTGGTCGCCTTCATCCTGCTGGCCTTCCTGGAAGTGGCCACCCCGCCCTTCATCCTGGAATACGACTCCCGCCCCAACCGCCTGTTCGTCGAATACCTGAAGCATCCGCGCGAAGTCTCCGGCATGCTCTGGCGCGGCTACAAGGGCGCACTGGTGGGCGGTCTGGCCGTCGTGGGCCTCATTGGTTGGGGCGCCTACGGCCTGTTCGGCCACGCCCTGCCCGACGCGCAACTGAGCTGGTGGCAGATGCCGCTAGCCAGTCTGGCGATCCTGGCCATCGTCATCCTGGCCATCCGCGGCACGCTGGGCCACCGCCCGATCAACCCGTCCTCGGTCGCCTATAGCTCGGACGGCATGCTCAACACGCTGGCGTTGAACTCGCTCTATAACGTGTTCTATGCCGTCTACAGCATGAAGAACGAAAAGTCCGCCTCCGCCGTGTACGGCGGCATGGACGACGACAAGATGCACGCGAGGGTGCTGGCCCAGGCCGGCCTGCCCAACCCGCCCGCCAACCCCGACTACCCCAGCCTGCACCGCCAGGTGGCCACCCGCAAAACGGCGCGGCCGCTGAACCTGGTGATCATCCTGGAAGAAAGCCTGGGCGCGCAGTATTGCGCCGGCCTGGGCGGAGCCGACCTGACGCCGGAACTGGACGCCCTGGCGCGCGAAGCCTGGACCTTCACCCGCGCCTATGCCACCGGCACCCGCTCGGTGCGCGGGCTGGAAGCGGTGGTCACGGGCTTTCTGCCCACTCCGGCGCAGGCGGTGCTGAAGCTGCCGCGCTCGCAGCGCGGTTTCTTCTCGCTGGCCGACCTGCTCGGACGCCATGGCTACCATTCGCGCTTCATCTACGGCGGCGAATCGCACTTCGACAACATGAAGGGCTTCTTCCTGGGCAACGGTTTCAAGCAGATCGTGGACCGGCCCGATTTCGTGGACCCGGCCTTCGTCGGCACCTGGGGCGCGTCGGACGAAGACATGTTCAACCAGCTTGACCGGCTGCTGCGCGAAGACGGCGACCAGCCCACCTTCACGCTGGCCTTCAGCGTGTCCAACCATTCGCCCTGGGAGTACCCGGCAGGCCGCATCCAGACCGACGGCAACCCGGCCACCGTGGAAAACACCGTGCGCTACGCCGACTGGGCGCTGGGCCGCTTCTTTGAACGCGCCAAAGCCTCGCCGTACTGGGAGAACACCGTGTTCCTGATAGCGGCGGACCACGATTCCCGCGTCTTCGGCGCCAGCCTGGTGCCCGTGCGCCACTTCCATATTCCGGCCGTGATCCTGGGCGCCGGCATCGAGCCGCGCCGCGACGACCGCCTGATCAGCCAGATCGACCTGGCGCCGACCCTGCTGTCGCTGATAGGCGTGGACACCGAGCACCCGATGATCGGCCACGACCTTACCCGCAGCACGCCAGGCCGGGCGATCATGCAGTACGACAACACCTACGGCTATCTGAAGGAAGACGATCTGCTGGTGATGGCGCCCAACAAGACGCCGCTGCAATATCGCTACACGGCGCCCGAGGAATACGCACCCGTGCCGCTGGATCCCGAGTTGGCGGCCGAGGCGCTGGCGCATGCGCTGTGGCCCAGCTGGGCCTATCGCGAAGGCCGCTACAGCCTGCCGGAACAGGCTGGCGCATCCTCCGCCTCCGGCGACAAGCCGGCCCTGTGAGTTCCCTGCCCCGCGGCCGCTACGCCGGCCGCTTGAACGCTTTGCGGGCTTTCTCGCTGGCGGCGTGGCAATGGCAATCGGGGCTGTGGTCATTCACCATGCCCACCGACTGCATGAAGGCGTAGACGGTGGTGGGCCCGACAAATTTCCAGCCCAGTTTCTTCAGCGCCTTGGACAAGGCCTCGGATTGCGCCGAGGTCGAGGCGCCGCGGGTCGACGGCGCCCCCTTCGGGGCTTCGAAGCGCCACAGGTAGGCGCCCAGCGAGCCTTCGCGCTCGATCATTTCCAGCGCACGGGCGGCATTGTTGATGACGGCTTCGATCTTGCCGCGATGGCGCACGATGCCGGCGTCGTCCAGCAGCCTCAACACCTCTTTTTCGCCGAAGCGCGCCACCTTGGCGGGCTCGAAGTTGGCGAAGCCGCGGCGGAAGGCGTCGCGCTTGGACAGGATGGTGCGCCAGCTCAACCCCGACTGGAATCCTTCCAGGCAAAGCTGCTCGAACAGCGCCCGGTCGTCGCCCTCGGGGTAGCCCCATTCAGTGTCGTGGTAGGCCATGTACTCGGCGGACGTGTCCACCCAGCCGCAACGGATCAGACCGTCGGGGGATTCGATGTTGGCGTTCAAGGCAGGCTCCTGGGCGCTATCGGGGCTACCGATGCTACCGCAGCAACGTCCCCGATAAAAGTCCGCCCATGCGCAAAAAAGCATGGCGGCCGCCGATCATATCCCGCTACTATTTGCAGCCCTGATCCCGCGCCGGCCCTGTCCGCGCGCATCCCGGCGCTGCACGGGGGGTCTGCATCATGCAGCCCGTTTTGCGAGCCAGCCGGGGCCTGGACAGGTTTTCAGCCTTCCGCGCGCCATGTCCCTGCTAGAGTCCTCTCTTATTTCCTTCGTCTCTCCCGCCGTCCTGGCAGGCGACGACCCGGCCGCCAACCCCTGTCTGGACTGCGGGGCGTGCTGTGCGCATTTCAGGGTGTCGTTCTATTGCGGCGAACTGGCAGGCGAGAACGGCGGCCATGTGCCGGTGGAACTGGTCACCCAGATGAGCCCGCTGCGCGCGTGCATGAAGGGCACGGAAACCGGCGGCGGCCGCTGCATCTCGCTGCGCGGCGAACTCGGCCAGCCCGGCATCCATTGCGCCATCTACGAAAACCGCCCCACGCCGTGCCGGGAATTCGACATCTGGATGCCGGACGGCTCGCCCAATCCGGATTGCCAGCGCCTGCGCCTGGCGCTGGGATTAGCCCCGGTGCCGCCCCGGCCGGACGCCGAGAACGATCCGCAAGGCCCCCTGCACCCCAACCAGCCCGCCGCGGCCTGAGTCGGGTTTCAGCCGGCGCAGGAATGGCCGGCCTGCGCCAGCATCGCCTGCCCGGAGCAGACATCGGCCGCGGGGGCCCGAACCCGCTTGCGCATTCGGACGATGTCGGGGTCCTTGCCCAGGAAGCCCAGCACATTGCGCATCACGCGTTCGCGCTCCTGGTCCACGCAGATCATGTGATAGCTGTCCTCCAGCATCACCACCGTCGACTGGGATATGCGCCGCTCCAGGAAGCGGGCTGAGCGCGGACTGGTCAGCTCGTCCTCTTCCGCATGCATGATCAGAGTCGGGCAGCGCATGCGCTCCAGCCCGCGCCGCACCATGCCGCGCAACCGGTCCACCTGGCGCACGCAAGCCAGCGGCACCCACTGGTAATGGAAACCGTCGCCGCGCGCGAACCCCGCCTTGATGAAGGCGCGCACCAGTTCGCTCTTGACTCCATATGGATCTTCCTCGCGCACGCGAATCCGCCGCCGCAGGCCCGGCAGGCGATACACCAGGTAGCGCACGGCCCGGTACCAGGGCGTGCTCCATCCATCCAGGAACACCGGCGCGGACAGCGACACCAACGCGCCGCGCGTGTGCGATTCGCGCTTGCATAGCTCCACCGCCAGCAGCGCCCCCAGGCACATGCCGATGACATGCAGTACCTCGTATTGCGCACAAAGTTCGCGATAGCGCTGCGTGACCACCGCCATCCAGTCCTCGACCGTCACGTCAAGCAGGTCTTCCGGACAACCGGCATGGCCGGGCAAGGTCACGCCGTGGGGTTCGACCCCGGCGCGCGCCAGCACCTTGTGCATGGCGCCCATGTCGAATTCGGTGCCGCCCAAGCCGTGGATAAGCAGCGCGCCGACGCGTTGCTGGCTCACGGCGCACTCCCGGACGGCGGCAACGCCAATAAAAACAAGTCATTCATGAAACACCCCTGAAGCATGGCGGGCAGGACGAAAAGGCCTGTCCGACCCTGGCGTCATACTAGGCAGGGGGTGTCCGGGAAGATCGGCAAAACTGTCGGAGAACCGTGAAAATCCGTAAAGCCCACGGCCGGGGGGCTGAACTAATCGCGTTCGGCCAGGTAGCGCGTAGGCGTCACGCCGAAGGCGGCGCGGAAGCTGCCGATGAAGGCGCTGGTGCTCTCGTAACCCACCGAGAGGCCGGCCTCGGTGACGGAGCCGCCGCGGCAAAGCAGCTCCAGGGCGCGCAACAAGCGCGCCTGCTGGCGCCATTGCCCCAGCGTGACGCCCGTTTCCTGGCGGAAACGGCGCATCAGCGTGCGCGAGGACATGCTCAGGCGCTGCGCCCACTCATCGATGCCGGCGGTGTCGTCGGGCCGGTCCAGCAGCGTATTGGCCAGATCCTGCAAACGCGGATCGACAGGCATGGGCAACAGCACGGGTTCATGCTCGCGCTGCTTGAGCTCTTCCAGCAGCACGTCGAACAACTGTTCCTGGTAGGCGGGAGACAAGGTCGTGTTCGGCTGGACCGACGTGAAGCGGTCCATCAGGGCTTCGATCAGCCTGGACGCGGGCCAGGAGCGGCAGCGGTCCGGCAGGCGCCCGCAGGCGTCGCGGCGCACGTACAGGAAGGACCCGCGCGCCTCGCCGAACCAGCGCGCGCCGTGCTGCACGCCGGGCGGAATCCAGCCCAAACTGCCCGGCATCACCGTCCAAACCTGGGCGCCCGCCTGCACCAGCACCAGCCCCTCGTGCACGAGCACCAGCATGCCCTCGTCATGGACATGAGAGGGTACGGCAATGCCTTTGGATTCACGCCGTCCCTGGACGCTGAACGGCGTCAGCAATACGTCCGGCAGGGGAGGCGCAACGGCCACGTGAAGCATGGTTGGCAGGTTTGAGCTACAGGTTGACGGTTTCCGGTGAGCGGATCCAGTTGGAAATGTACATCATTCTCACCTGGATATCAGCCACGCAAGGAAAACCTCCCATGGACCACTCAAGACTGCGCCATGCCGGCATCAAGGCCACCTTCCCGCGCATGAAGATCCTGGATCTCTTCTATCAGCACGCCGGCCTGCACATGAGCCCGGCCGACATCTACCGCAACCTGCTCTCGGACAGCAGCAACATCGGACTGGCCACCGTTTATCGCGTCATCACGCAACTTGAAGGCGCCGGCCTGCTCAAACGAACTCAGCTCGACGCCCACACCACCGTGTACGAGCTCAACGACAAAGGACACCACGACCATCTGGTCTGCACCGATTGCGGACGGATCCTTGAGTCCAGCGACCCGGCCATGGGCCAGCTGGTCAGGAAGATCGCCAAGCGCAGCGGCTTCCTGCTGGACTCCTACAGCCTGGTGCTTTACGGCCACTGCGGCTGCGGCAAGAACGCCGCCGCCCTTCCTCACGGAGAATTCGAATGAACCACGAACAGTTTTTCTTCCACGACCTGTCCCAGTTTCCCATCGTCACGTCCAGGCATGGCGGCGCGCCCGACGGCTATTCCGCCAGCTGGATACGCGAAATGGAAATGCTGGTAAACAACCCCCAGAGCTTCGTCATGGTCGTGCCCGACATGCGGCAGGAAGCCGGCCAGGCCGACCGCAAGGCCATGATCGAATGGCAGACCGCCAACATGCCGCGCCTGAAGGCCCGCTGCCGGGCATTCATCGCCGTGGAGGGCAATGCCGAAGCGTTGGACAAGATCCGCAAGCGCGGCGAAAAGATGACCCGCGCCTTCGGCGTGCCATTCCTGGCCGTGGCCACCGTCGGCCAGGCGGCGCAATGCGCCCGCGAACTGCTGGGCCAGTCGGGCCCGGGGGGCTTTATCGTCGACTAGAAGGGCCCGTCGATTTAAGAGTTGGCCGCCAGCGCCGTTGTCCATTGATGTCAGGGCGCTGGTACCCGCCGGGTTGCGCGCCCCTTCAACCCCAGGACCGGCCGCCCAGCATGAATCGCGCACTCGCCTGCATTTTTTGCCAATCGACGCTTGCGCAAGGTGCCCCGCTGCTCGAACAGAACGGTGCAGCCATCTGCAAGGCCTGTGCCGACAGCTTCTCGGCCCGGTTCTCCGAACGCGCCTGGACCATGGCGGCCAGCCTGCAGGAACAGCTCGACGTGCTGCTGGACGAAAGCCGGCGCGCCCTGGCGCATAGCGAATTGATGGCGGAGCGCGCCCGCAGCTGCGGCCTGAACCTGCACGATCTGTCGGCCATGCCGGCGCGCACCCTGTCCTGAAATCCCCGCGGTCAGCGCCCTCCTCCTGCGATTTGCACACGTTGGTCGATGGCGCCGAACGGCGCATCGCCATCCGGTCCGCGCGCCAGGATGCGCACGCGATCGCCATGCCGCAGGTAGGGCGGCAGCCGCGCTTCCGGCACTCCGTCGAGCTGCGCGCGAACCCGCGCTTCGGTAATGCAGGCGCTGCCCGCGCCCGGGTCCGCATTGCTGATGGTCCCCGCGCCGATGATGCTGCCTGCCGCCAGGCTGCGCGTCCTGGCAAGGTGCGCGATGATCTGTGCGAAGTTGAAGACGATCTCGCTATTGGCGTGAGGCTCGCCAAAGCGTTCGCCGTTGATCTCGATGCGCACGGGCAGGTCCAGCATGCAATCCTTCCAGGCGGCGCCCAGCGCGTCCGGCGTCACCGCAATGGGCGCAAAGCTGGTCGCCGGCTTGCTCTGGTAGAACCCAAAGCCCTTGGAGAGCTCACCCGGAATCAGCCCGCGCAGTGACACGTCGTTGAGCAGGACCACCAGCGCGATCAAATCGGCGGCCCGGGCGGCATCGGTGCCCATGGGCACATCCTTGGTGATCACGGCGACCTCGGCTTCCAGGTCGACCTGATGGGCCTCGTCGATCGCCACGATGGCGTCCTGCGGCCCGATCATCACGTCCGACCCGCCCTGGTACACCAGCGGCTCCTCTTCGTAGCGCGGCGGGATAGGCTCCCGGCGCCACTGGTAGATCAAGCGCGCATGATTGCGGTAGACGGAGGCATCCGCCCACTGATAGGCCCGTGGCAACGGGGCCATGCACTGGCTGGCGTCGAACGCGCCCGCTCCCGCCCACTCGGCGGCGTCGAGCTCCTGCGCGTGGCGGGCGAGCTGCGGCGCCAGCGCATCCCAATCATCCAGCAGGGTTTGCAGCGTAGCGGCGCAGCTCCCCGCGGATATCCATCGCAGGCCCGACGGGCTCACCAGCATCAGCTCGCCGTCACGCGTGCCGTTCCTGCGCGTCGCCACGCGCAATGGCAAGGCAGGCTTGGTCATGCCAGTCTCCCCGGCGCCGCCGCGGCGCCCCGCTTGTCCTCGGTCCAGCGGTCCAGCGCCGCGCGGGCCTCCCGCACGTAACCCTCGACGACTTCGGGCGCGGCCACTTCGACCGTCAGCTCCAGCCGCAGGCCGTTGGGATCGAAGAAATAGATCGATTCGATGTAGCTGTCGTGGTCCGTAACGCCGACCACTTCCACGCCATGGGCCTCCAGCCGCGCCTTCATGGCAAGCAGATCGTCGCGCTGCGGCACCCGCAGGGCTATGTGATTGACCCACCCGGGCGTGTTCGGCGATGGCAGCGCCGCGGTCTGGTCACCCAGGTCGAAAAACGCGATGCAGGAGCCGTCCCGCATGCGGAAAAAAATATGCACATAGGGGCAGAATTCACCGGTGCTGGGCACGGAGTCCTTCTTGATGACATGCACCAGCGGCAAGCCCAACAGGTCTTCGTAGAAGCGTCGGGTCTCCTCGGCATCCCGGCAGCGCCAGGCGAAGTGATGCAGTCCCTGCACGGGACGAGCGGCAGTATGGTCCATGCGATTCCTCAATCGAGCGAGATCTTGTTGGCGCGGATGACTTCGCCCCAGCGGGCCGATTCGGCGCGCGCCAGAGTCCTGAATTCATCAGGCGTTCCGGGCAGCGGCTCGAAGCCGAACTCGGCAAAGCGTTTCACCACGGCGGGATTGGCCAGCGCCGCATTCAGCTCCTGGTTCAGGCGCGCGACCGCTGGCGCCGGCATGCCCTTGGGGCCGAGCATGCCCTGGAACGCGAACACCTCGGCGTCCGGCACGCCCAGTTCGGCCAGCGTCGGCACATCCGGCAGCAGCGACGAACGGGCCTGCGAGCCGATGGCCAGCGGCCGCACCTTGCCGGCCTTGATGATGGACGCGCCCGAAGCCAGGTCCAGGAACATCACCGGCACCTGCCCGCCCATCACGTCCTGCATGGCGGGCGCAGCGCCGCGGTAAGGCACGTGGGTCAGACGGGCGCCGGTCCGGCTCTGGAACAGCTCCATGGCCAGATGATGCGGCGAGCCGTTGCCGACCGAGGCGTAGTCCACCTTGCCCGGCTCGGCCTGCACGCGCGCCATGAACGTCTTGAAGTCCGCAGCCGGAAACGCCGGATTCACCACCAGCACCAGCGGAAACTTGCCGATGGCCCCGATATAGGTGAAGTCCTTTTCCGGACTGAAGGCCAGCTTGCGGAACAGGTGCTCGTTAAAGGCCAGCACGCCGTTGTCCGCCGACATGACGGTGTAGCCGTCGGGCTTGGCGTTGGCGACCTGCTCCGCGCCGATATTGGTCGCGGCCCCCGGCCGGTTGTCGATGATGATCTGCTGGCCCAGCGCGGCGCGCATGGACTCGGCCAGCGTGCGCGCGAGGTTGTCGGTGCCTCCGCCCGCGGGATACGGCACCACCCACTTGATCAGTTGGTCGGGATACTTGCCCTGGGCGCGGGCCAGCGGCGTGGCTGCGGCCAGGGCCGAGGCCCCAAGCGCCGCGAGGAAATGGCGTCGGTTCAAGTCTGTCTCCTTTGGAATGGTCGTCGCCGGTCAGTCGGCTGAAAGCGAGGGATTGGGCAGGTCAAGCAAGGCGTGCTCGATGGCGTCCAGGCAACGCTGCTCGTCCTGGACCTGCTCGAACAACAGCAGGGCCAGGCGCGCCAGAAACAAGGACTCACGCCCGCGCCCGGCGGTCGCGATGGCGTTGCTGCAGCGGGCATAGATACGGTCCTGGACCGCGGCGTCGACAATCATTGAATGGCTCCTTGCGCCCCGCAGGCGCGTTCGATGGCGGACAGCACGGTGTCCAGCGATGGCGAACGCCACCGGCCGCAGACATGGCCGTCGGGCCGCAACAGATAGGCCATGCCGGCCTGCGGCGACTCCGCGTGCGCCGCAGGCGCGGCACAACGGCAAGGCAGAAACCGCCACGCAGGCGAAGCCGTCAGCGCTTCCAGCGCCTCCTGTTCCGGCCAGCCGCCGAACGCCAACAAAGTGAAACTGCCAGGCGTCAGCAGATCGGTCAGGTGCCCGCCGCCCGCCGTCCCGCCGTCCGTCAGCGGCGCGCCTGGCGCCCAATCGCCCCCGCCCTCGTCATCCGTCGACAAGGGCGATCCCGCATAGGCGATGGCTCGCGTCTGCCGCGGATTGACCAGGCGCGCGATGCCCGGATGCCGGCCCGCCAGCGACAGGCAGGCCTCGCGCATCAGATCGAAGCCGCGATGCGGCGGCGACATGAACTCGGTACTGCGCATGGCGTTCTCGGCATTGATGTGGAACGCCTGCCGCCGTTCGCCGCAATAGCTGTCCAGCAGAGCATCCGCGCCCTTGCCTTGCAGCACGGCCGCCAGCTTCCAGACCAGGTTGTCGGCATCGTCAAAACCTGAGTTCAAGCCGCGCACGCCGAAAATCGGCATGGCATGCGCGGCGTTGCCAGCGAACAGGATGCGGCCATGCCGATAGGCATCCAGCGTCATCGCGCCCGCGCGGTACACCGAAGTCCACACCGGCGTCCAGGGCAGATGTCCTTCGCCGATGGCGTCCAGATGCGTCTGCACGAATGCCTGCACCTGATCCGGCTGCAAGGCTTGCGCGGCATCCGCGCCGGCCGCCAGTTGATAGTCCACCCGCCAGATGTTGTCCGGCTGGCGATGCATCAGGATGGTGGTCCCGCGCGCCCAGGGCGGGTCGAACCAGGCGCGGCGCTCCGCAGGATGGTCGCTGGCGAGCTCGATATCGACGATCGCGTAGCGGCCTTGATAGCCCGTACCCTTCAGCTCCAGACCCAGGCTGGAGCGTATGAAGCTCTGGCCACCATCGCAGGCCAGCAGCCAGTCGGCGCGCGTCTCGTAGCTGCCCAGCGGATTTTCGACCCGCACGCTCACGCCCCCGGTGTCGGGACGGCATTCGACCACCTTGCTGGCCCAGCGAATATCCACCCGCCCCGGGAAGCGGCCATTGATGTCGTCGATGGCGTCCAGCAGGAACTGTTCGATGTAGTACTGCTGCAGATTGATCATCGGCGGGTACTTGTCGCCCGGCGTCGACGGCATGTCGAACACCAGCACCTCCTCGGTGCCGTAAAAGCTGCGGCCCCGGGTCCAGGCCAGGCCTTTTTCCATGAAGGCCGGCGCCACGCCCAGGCGGTCCAGGATTTCCAGGCTGCGGCGCGAAATACAGGCCGCGCGGCTGCCCTCGCAGACCGAGTCGTCGGCCTCGATCACCACGCTGTCCAGGCCCAGTCGGGCCAGACCCAGCGCGGCCGCCAGCCCCACCGGACCGCCGCCCGCAATCAGCACGCGATGATGCCGGGCCTCACCGCCTTCCGCGTTGAGCCGGGGCAGCGACGGCGGGTAGCGCCGGTACTCGAAGGGTCCGATTCTTTCCAAGGGCATGCGCAAGTCCTGAACGTGTCATCAAAAAAAGGCCGTATTGGCTTGCGTCATATTCTGCGGGGCCGGACTGGTTAATATGTCCTAATTAATCAGGACAGACTAACCCGCTATGAAATTGCTGCCGCTGCCGCCGCGGCCCCTTCCTCCCGGCCAAGCGCTGAGCATTGCACTGATGAATGCAATCGGCGCCGAAAACTTCGCCGCCGGGGTGCTGGACGCGCTGGGCACCACCTTGCCCGCCAGTCATTGCACGGTGTTTGCGCTGCGCAGCAGCGGGCGTGTGGAAGCCGTTTCGAGCGCCAGCGCCATCGGTGAAGTCGCAACGCTGACCGCCATCGAATACATGCGCCTGGGCTTCGACAAGCAGGACTCCAACATGATCTGGCTGTCCCGGCGCAAACCCGCCAAAGCGCGCCAACTCTGGATCGGGCATCAATTCGCCGAAGAGGTCGCCGATGCCCACTACCGCCGCGTCTGCTATGACGAGCCCGGCATACGCGAACGCATGTCGCTGCTGGCCGTGTTCCCTGACGGCTACCGGGTGGCGGTCAGTCTGCACCGGAACTTTTCGTATCCGGACTACGGTCCCAAGGACTTCGAGCGCATGTCGCAACACGCGTCGCTGATCGCGGCGGCAGTCATGCGCCATGTCCAGGTGACCCGGCGCGCGCCCGCGGACCAGCCGCTGCAGGTACAACTCTTGACCAAGCTATCGGGCCGCGAACGGCAACTGATCACGCATGTGCTCGACGGACTGACCACCAAGGAAGCAGCCCTGGAAATGGGCGTGTCCGAGACCACTGCCCTGACCTATCGCTACCGGGCCTTCCAGCATCTGGGCGTGCGCAACCATCGGGAGCTCATGGCGCTGCTGGGCGCGAGCCTTCCCAAGCGCGGCAGGCCGGCGCGCTGACCCAACTTCCGGGCGACAGCCGGCATCACGGCAGGGCCAGTCCCGCGGAGTCCATGAGACCGGATTTTTGCGCGCTGGACCGCCCTTCCTTGGAGGCAGCGAACATGGAGTCCCGTGTGGCGATCAGGCAATCGATGAAGCACTCGGCGGCCGGCGTGGGCGGCGACTCCTTTTTTGCCAGGATCGAAATGCGGGCAGAAGGCAACTCATGCGCCAACGGCATCATGCGCATGTTCGCCGGCAGGAGGTCATGCTCGAACAAAGGGCGTACGAAAATGCCCAGCGCATCGCTTTTTGCCATGATGGCCAACGCCACTGCCACCGAATGGCAGGAAATGGTGTCGCGCGGCAAAGACAGGCCGTGCGCGGCGAAAGCCAGCCTCAGCAGGTTTGTGGGGGCTTCCGGGTTACCCGGCACGAGCCAGGGCGCGTCATGCAACTCAGCCAGGCTGCGCGCCTTGCGCAGCGGATGCCCCAGACGCGCGCCGACCGCGAGCGGCAGCGTGAACAGCGGACGATGCGCGAAACCGTCGATGATCTCGCCGTCGTACTCGGTTTGCACCAGAAAATCGTAGCGTCCGGACTCCAGCTGCTCATGGCTGTAAGGCGGCGCCACTTCATTGAACGAAACCGCCACGCGCGGCATGCGCGCGCGGAATGCAACCAGTGCGTCCGGCACGACGACCAGCGCCGCCGAACTCACGGCCAGGTTCAACGTACCGCCTTCACCATCGCGCATCTGACCGATTTCCTCACGCGCGCGGCGGGTCTCCTGCAGGATGACGATGGCCCGTTTGTACAGCGCCTCGCCGTAGGTAGTCAGCTCCACACCCTTGACGCTGCGGCGCACGAGATCGACCCCCACGGTCTGTTCGAGTTCGCGCAAGCTGCGGGTCGCGGCGGGCTGCGTCACGGAGAGCGCTCGCGCCGCGGCGCGGATGCTGCCGTGCTCGGCGATCAACGCGAAGGCGCGCAATTGGCGTAGGTTCATGCGTTCGGCTCCGGCGGACTTTTGCGGAATACAAAAGGACAGATCACTGCGCGCAACTTCGGTTTTTCATTCTATGGCAACCATATAGCAGCGGCGCACAGATGTGCTCGCGCGGAATTCACCGGCAGCCTGCGGCAGGAACGCCGCCACCGGCGCGGCCACCATTCATGCAAGGCACGATTCGCCCCCGGGGTATATGCGCAGGACTTTTCAGGTCACCCGCCCTATAAGGAAAAGTATTCATTAGAACGCAAATCCTGTCTTTTTCTTATTTCAAGGCGTCCTTATAGTGCCTCTCAAAGAAGGGGGGCCGAGACCAGGATGCACAGACCGCGCCCCCCGAGAGACACCAGGGAAAACCATGCCTTCCGATCGGCGTGGCCGCCCCATGACGACACTGACGCGCCTGTGGCGTGACGCCCCGAATCTGAATCGCCATTCCATGTTGGCGACCGGATCAAAACACTGGGGGAAAGGGAGGCTGCTCTATATAAAAAAGTGTTCACCAAATCGAATTTTCTTTCTTTTTCTTATCCAAGGGCATCCGTATAGTGCCCTTCGAGAGGCGAGCCCAAGGCCCGGGACCACGGATCGGCGCACCTCTCACCAGACACCAGGGGAAACCATGTCTATCGCAATCGCAGCGACCGCGTCCAACGCGCTTTACACGCCGTCCATGCGCCGGCGCGTCATCGCTGGCACCACCATCGGCAACGCACTTGAATTCTTCGATTTCACCGTTTTCACCTTTCTGATGCTGGTGCTCGGCCCGCTGTTCTTCCCGGCCGCCTCGGGCTACGGCCAATTGCTCTTGACCACCGCCACCTTTGGCGTCGGATTCCTGATGCGCCCCGTGGGCGGCATGCTCATCGGCTCCTATGCCGACCGCCACGGCCGCCGTGCGGCCATGACGCTGACGCTGTGGATGATGGGCCTGGGCTGTGCCTTGATCGCCGTGGCCCCCACGTATGCGCAAATGGGCATGGTCGGCCCGGTCATGATGGTGCTGGCCCGACTGATCCAGGGCTTCGCCGCGGGCGGCGAGGTCGGCGCCTCCACCACCCTGCTGGTTGAACATGCGCCACGAGGCAAGCGCGCCTTCTATTCCAGTTGGCAGTTCGGCAGCCAGTCGCTGGGCGTAATGCTTGGCGCACTGGTCGTGACGCTGCTGACCATGGGACTGACAACGGAACAGATGCAGGCCTGGGGCTGGCGCGTGCCATTCGTGATCGGCATCCTGACCGTGCCCGTGGGCGCCTACATCCGCCGGAACCTCGAAGAAACGCTGACCAGCTCGCCTCAAAACACCGGCAAACCGCAACGCGCGACCGCGCACCGCGCCACCACTCACCAACCTTTGCGCCGCGTCTTCGCCGACTACAAGGTCACCATACTCAAGGGCATCCTGTTGCTCATCGGCGGCATGGTCAGCACGCAGATCCTCAGCTTCTACATGCCAGCCTATGCCAACCGGGAATTGGGCTTGCCGGCGACGTCCACGCTGTCGGCAAGCGTCGTGTTCGGCGCTGTCGGCTTCCTGATTGCGCCATTTGTCGGCATGCTTGCGGACCGCTATGGCCGCAAGCGCGTGATCTTCTGGTCGCGCCTGGCGACCCTGATCGTCCTGCTGCCCTGCTTCCAGTGGCTGATGACCGCACCCAGCACCGAACGGCTGATGTTGCTCGTCGCCCTGTTTGCGGTACTGGTGGCGCTGCAGTCGGCGCCGGCATTCACGATGCTTCCCGAACTCTTCCCCAAGGCCGTACGCACGACGGGCATGTCGGTCGTGTACGGACTGGGCATCTCCGTGTTCGGCGGCTTCGCGCAGTTCTTCGTGACCTGGCTGCTGCACGTGACCGGCAACTCCATGGCGCCGGCGTGGTTCCTGATGGTGGCGATAGCGCTTTCAACAGTGGTGCTGTTCTGGATCGACGACCGCACCCACGACGACATCGACGCTCAGGAGGCCTGATGCAGCTCGGTTCCAGCTACTTCTCGCGCAGCTACGAAGAGGCTCGCCACCGTTTCGTGCTCGCGGCCAAACCACTGGCCACGCACTTTCACTCCTACGTCATCGAACCCGCGGGCCGCGCAGGCGAAGCGTTGGCAACCGATGTCGCGTTGATCGGCCCGCCGGACGCGGAACGGCTGTTGATCATGACCTCCGCCACGCATGGCGTGGAAGGCTTTTGCGGCTCGGGCTGCCAACTGGCCCTGCTGGACGACGCCGCCATGCTGGAACGCGCCCGCAGGGCCGGCGTGGCGTTGCTGCTCGTGCACGCAATCAACCCTTACGGGTTTTCCTGGCTGGCGCGTACGAACGAAGACAATGTCGACCTGAACCGCAATGACCAGATCTTCGACGGTCGCCCCCTGCCGCAGAACCCTGGATATGCCGAAGTACATGATCTGCTGCTGCCCAAGGAATGGCCGCCCGCCCCGTCGAACATCGCGCGAATCGAAGCCTACCTCGCCGAGCACGGCCGGGCGGCTTTTGCCCAGGTCGTGACCCGCGGACAGTACACGCACGCCGACGGCCTGTTCTACGGCGGCAACCACACCACTGCGTCGCTACTGAATCTGCGCCATATCCTGCAACAGCACGGCAGTCGCAGCAAGCATATCGGCTGGATCGACGTGCATACAGGATTGGGGCCTCGCGGTCACGGCGAGAAAATCTACGCGGGCCGCCGCGACGCTGCCGCGGTCGCCAGGGCCCGCCAATGGTGGGGCAGCGATATCGCGGTTCCCTACGAAGGCAGTTCCGCATCGGTGGACATTACCGGCCAGTTGGCGGGCCTGATCTACCAGACTTGTCCGGACGCCTTGCACACGCCGATGGCGCTGGAGTTCGGCACCGTGCCCCTTGACGTCATGATCGAAGCGCTGCGCGGCCGCAACTGGTTGCTCGCTCATCCAGAGGCCGACGACGCCAAGCGCGACGCCATCCTGAACGCCACGCTGGATGCGTTCTACTGCAACGCCGCCGATTGGCACGGCATGATCCTGGGCCAAAGCCGCGTGGCCGTTCTGCAAGCCCTGTCCGGCTTACAGGAGGCCTGATGCTAACCAGCGCGAGCTACTTTTCCCGCAGCTACGCCCAGGCGCGCGAGCGTTTTGCGCAGGCGGCCAGGCCGCTCGCCGATTCGTTCCACTCCTATGGCATCGACCAGACCGGCAGCGAAGGCGAGGCATTGAGCACCGATGTCGCCTACATCGGCGACCCCGACGCCGATCGGATTCTCATCATGACATCCGCCGTGCTGGGAGTGGAAGGATTCTGCGGCTCCGGGTGCCAGCTCGCGCTGCTCGACGATACCGTCATGCTGGCCCGCGCACGAGAGGCCGGCGTGGCCTTGCTGCTGGTGCATGCGGTCAATCCTTACGGCTATTCCTGGATCGCCCGGACGGACGAGTACAACATCGACCTGAACCGCAACGGACTGCCCTTCGACGGACGACCGCTACCGGCAAACCCCGAATACGCAAGGCTGCACGACCTGCTGCTGCCCGAGGAATGGCCCCCCACAGAATCCAACCAGCAACTGATCGCCCAGTACATCGCCGAACACGGCCAGTCCACATTCGCGCAAGCGGTCTCGCGGGGCCAGTATTCGCACGCCAACGGCCTGTTCTATGGCGGTGACCGTCCGGCGGCATCGCTGCAAAACCTGCGCCGTATCCTGCACGAGCATGCGCGTACGCGTACCCATATCGGCTGGATCGACGTGCACACCGGCTGGGGACCGCGCGGCCACGGCGAAAAACTCTACGCCGGCCGCCACGACGACGCCGAAGTGGCGCGCGCACGCCAGTGGTGGGGAAGCGACATTACCGTTCCCTATCAAGGCAACTCGGTGTCGGTAGATATCTCCGGCCAGCTTGCCGATCTGATTTATCAGGCCTGTCCTTTGTCGCTGCCGACGTCCATGGCCATTGTTTTCGGGGCTGTCCGTTTCGACGCCATGGTGCATGCGTTGTGCGGCAGGAACTGGCTGCACGCGCACCCCGAAGCGCCGGACGAATTGCGGCGGACCATCCTGCAGACCACGCTGGACGCGTTCTATTGCAACGAGGCGAATTGGCACGGCATGGTGCTGGGACAAACCCGGGTTGCAGTGCTACAGGCGCTACGCGGCTTGCAGGTAGCTTGACGCAATGAGTCAAAGCGATTGCTCGGGGTGTACGCGCTCATGGTTTGAAAGGAATTGACTTCGTCTCAGGATACGGGGGGTGCATAACATGGATCGGTTGGGCTTTACGGAAGAACAGATCAGGCATGCGTTGAGACAGGCGACGCTTGGCACGCCGATGTCTGACATCTGCAAGCGCATGGGCGTGAGCGTAGCGATTTTCCACGAGTGGAAGACGCATTACGACGGGCTTGCGTCCTCTGAACTGAAGTTGCTGAACAAGCTGGAAAGCGAGTGCAACCGGCTTGAACGCCTGATCGCCATCCTGGCGCTCAACAAAGTGATACTGCAGGACACGCTCGGAGCCAAGGAGTGAATCGCGCGCGACGCGGCAAGTCTGCCGCTATCCCTCCCGCCTGTTGAAATCTCTTCGTCCGCACCGTTCTTTTGAAATCCCTGAACCGCTACACGGTGGCCTATGTCATCGGCGTGCTCATCCCGGTCAGCGCGCTGATAGGCATTCAACTTACGCATAGCTGGCGGGCCCACGCGGCGGCGCGCGATGCCATGTCGAGCCTGGGCGTCGTCCAGGGCACGCTGGAGGCGATGGCTACCGTCCTGATGGAACGCGGTTCGATGAATGCGGCGCTGATTGAAGGCCAGCCGGTATCCGAGGCCAGACAGCAAGAACTACAACTCGCGCGCAACGCCAGCGACAACAGAATTGCCGAGCTGCTGGAACTGCACCGAACCCGCAGCTGCGACAGTTGCAGGGATGTCCGAGCCACCATCCAGCACATCGCGCGGACCCTGGTCCAACACCGCGCCGCCGCAGATCGGCTCATCGCCAGGCCGCGTGCGCTGATCAGCGCGCAAGAGCTGAATGACGTGGTGGTCATCATGGCCGGGCTCATTCCCGCTCTCGAGGAAACCGCGCTCGACAACTCGGCCGTCGTGATCCGACATGAAGTGGAAAGCCCCGGCCTCATGACCATTGCCATGCTTGCTGCAGGCCTGCGCGAACAAGCCGGCCTGCTGGGATCCTCCTTCATGCCCGCACAGGTTCAGCGTCGCCCTCTCAGTGACTTGGAAACGCAACGCATCGAACAGCAGCTTGGACGCGTTTCGCAATTGCGTGCGTTGCTTGAAGTACAGCTTTCCACCCATGCGGACCTCGAGACGCGCGCGTATCCCCGAGTTCAGTTTGAGTATTTTGGCGCAGGCCTGGAGTACATCGAAACCTTGCGCCACACGCCGCCTTCAAGCGCGGACTCGCCCAGTCCGCAGGCGGGCACGCAGGAGCGTTATGTTCCGCTGATGCAATCCATCGTCGACTTCCGCGATGAAGTGCTGAGCGTATTGGAAAAGCTCCTGGAACGGCAACGCGTCAACGCGGTGACGGAACTGGTCACGACCACAGCGGTCGCCATCGTGCTGTTGCTGGCCGCCACCTGGGGATTCACCAAGTTCCGCTGGCGTCTGATACGACCGTTCGTCGTGGCCACCGAAATCATCAACTCCATCAATGACAACGCCCCCGCGCCAATCTCCGGCGCCGGCTATCGGAAGGAAGTCCGCGGCCTGTTCGACGCCATTCAGAGATTGAAGGAGGACGCCATCGCCAAGTCCCGGACAGAGCATGAACGCGAGCGGCTCATCGCCGATCTGGCGACCTTGGCGGAGACAGACTTCCTCACGGGGCTGCTCAACCGTCGCGCATTTCACGTCCGCGCCGTAGCCTTGTGCGCAAGCCTGCATGAGCTGGAACAGATGCTGACTTTGATCGTCTTCGACATCGATCATTTCAAGCGGATCAACGATTCCTACGGCCACGCCGGCGGCGACAACGTGCTGGTGGCGGTGGCCCAGGCATGCCATCAGACATGGCGGCGCACCGACATCGTTGCGCGCATCGGCGGCGAAGAATTCGCGGTGCTATGCACGGTTCCCAGCATGGCGCAAGCAAGCGCAATGGCGCAGAGCATGCGCCGCCGCATCGAACGCCTGACGGTCCCTGCCGACGGCAGGACCATAACGTCGATCACCAGCAGCTTTGGCGTGGTCTGCGCGCGGGCAGATGAAATCAGCGATATCGACGCGTTGCTGAAGCAAGCGGACGCACTGCTCTATCGCGCCAAGGCCTCTGGCCGCAACTGTGTCATCACGCAATCCGACAACCCGGCGCGATAAATCGATGGATGGCTTTCACCTGCGCCGCGCGGGCTTGCGCGGCGTGATCTACGGTCGCCCACAAAATAGGAAAAAGTGCTTGGCGGAACAAAATTTCTGTCTTTTGTCGCGCGCAGCGCGTCCGTATAGTCCGGACAGCGTGAACCGAATACAGAGATTCCATTTTTGAAAGCGAAACTGAAATGAAGCCATCAAAGCTGAAGATGCGTACTCGCCTTGCCATGGGTTTTGCGATGATCATGGTGGCGCTGCTGGTGTCCGGCGTTCTCGGCGCGTTTGGCATCCGGGCGTTGGAGCAGGATGTCTATCAGATCACCTCGATCAACAACGAACAGCGGCGCCTGGCGATCGACATGCGCTACCAAGTCCAGGAACAGGCCATCGCGATCCGCAACATTCTGCTCCTCACGGATCCGTCGGTGCTGAAGGCCGAACTACTGCGAGCAAATGAAGCGGAGAAACTCTACAACGAATCTCGAGACAAGCTGGGCGGCATGTTCTCAAGCCGCTCTGGCACCACCAACGAGGAAAGGCGTCTGTTCGCCGCCGCCGGCGTTGCACAACAAGACATGCGTTCGCAGTTCGTGCGAGTCATGGAAGAAGGATTGAACGGCGACCGCCAGAACGCGCAACATCTGCTGGAAGAGGAACTGCGGCCCAAGCAACGCGTGCTCCAGGAAACGCTTTCCACACTCGCAGCGCTCGAAACGCAGATCAACGACGCACGCGCGGCGGATACCCGAACGTTCGCGAACCAGTTGCAATGGGCTGTAGGAACGACCGTCATGATCGCGCTGCTACTTGGGGTGCTTGCTGGCTGTCTCACGGCGCGCAGCATCCTGCGCCAGCTGGGTGGCGATCCCGGCGATGCACAAGTCCTGGCGGTAAGCATCGCGGATGGCGATCTGACCAGCCGACTGCAGCTCGATTCCCGCTATGACCACAGCTTGATGCATGGTCTGGAATCCATGCGATCACGTCTATCCAGAATCGTCGATGCAATCAAATCGTCGGCTTCGTCGATTTCGACGGCTGCTGGTCAGATTGCCCAAGGCAATGCAGACCTGTCGCACCGTACCGAGGAGCAGGCCGCCTCTCTGGAAGAGACAGCCGCCAGCATCGAACAGCTGACGTCCACCGTGCGACTGAATCAAGACAACGCGGCAAGCGGAGACGAGGTAGCCATTGAAGGAGCCAAGGCAGCCGAGAAAGCTGGCAGCGTGGTGTCCGAGATGCTCGCAGCCATGACAGAGATTTCCGCCAACTCCGAAAAGGTCGCTCAGATCGTGTCGCTGATCGAGAGCATTGCATTTCAGACGAACATACTTGCGTTGAACGCTGCGGTGGAAGCCGCCAGGGCCGGGGATCAAGGCCGCGGCTTCGCCGTGGTCGCCGGCGAGGTCCGGGCGCTGGCTCAACGCAGCGCCACATCCGCAAGGGAAATCAAAGACCTGATCGAGACCTCCACTTCCGTGGTCCAGGCCGGACGGGATCTCGCCGCGCGGGCTGGCCGGGACATGGAGAACGTCGTGACCTCGGTGATGCGCATGAAGACAATAACAGGAGAGATCGCCACCGCGTCGCGCGAACAAGCCATCGGTATTGAACAGGTCAACGTCGCCATCGCGCAACTGGACTCCGTGACACAGCAGAACGCGGCATTGGTCGAGGAATCAGCTGCCGCGGCGCATTCCATGGCGGAACAGGCGCGCGACCTGCTGCATGCGGTCGAAGTGTTCAAGACGGCATCGTCCCAGCCCCCGCGGCATGTGCCGATGGCGGAGCCGACCCTCATCGCGTTTGCGGCCTCTACGTAAGAGAGCAACACGAATGGACCGGCTGCAACGCGCGCCGGTCCAGCAGCGGCTTCAACCCGGCCACAAGCCGAGTCCATAGCCAGGTCATGAACCACAATGATCAAGAAGCAAAAAAAACGCCGCTAGAAATAGCGGCGTTTTTCTTGAGTACAGCAATGCTTGGACAGCCATTGCTTTGTACGAGAATTGGGGTGGTGGGTTGTGCGAGACTCGAACTCGCGACCAACGGATTAAAAGTCCGCTGCTCTACCGACTGAGCTAACAACCCGACCGAAGCCAGAAATTATGGCCGATTTGGCGCCGTTTGTCAAAATTCGGTGCAAGGCCCCAACCCATAACTTCCACCGAGCAACAAAAACGGCCGCTCGCGGCGGCCGTTCCTGGAGCTGGCGGTGCTGGGCTTACCAGGCGGCCACCACCGCGCCCTTGTACTTGGTCTCGATGAACTGCTTCACGGCCGGGCTGTGATAGATGGCGATCAGCTTGGCGAACTCGGGACGGTCCTTGTCCTTTTCACGTACGACCAACACGTTGGCGTACGGCGAGTCGGGCGATTCCTGGGCGATGGCGTCCTTGGCGGGATTCAGGCCGGCTTCCAGCGCAAAGTTGGTATTCACGGCCGACGCATCGGTGTCATCCAGCGAGCGCGGCAACTGAGCAGCGTCGAGTTCGATGAAGCGCAGTTTCTTGGGGTTCTCGACCACGTCGATCGGGGTCGCCTTCAGGCCGACATCGGGACGCAGCTTGATCAAGCCGTTGGCCTGCAGCAACAGCAGGGCGCGGCCGCCATTGGTCGGATCGTTCGGCAGCGCAATGCGGGCGCCTTCCTTCAGCTCGGACAGCGACTTGATCTTCTTGCTGTAGATGCCGATGGGGAAAATCACCGTCTTGGCGATGCTGACCAGCTTGTAGCCGCGGTCGGCGTTGGCGTTGTCCAGATAGGGCTGGTGCTGGTAGCTGTTGGCGTCGAGGTCGCCCGAGGACAGCGCGACGTTGGGCTGCACGTAGTCGGTGAATTCGATGACCTGGATGTTCAGGCCCTGCTTGGCGGCTTCCTGCTTCACCACATCAAAGATCTGGGCGTGCGGGCCGGCGGTCACGCCGATCTTCAGCGGCTTGTCCTGGGCCAGCGCGGGCTGGGCGAAAACGGCGGCGCCGAGTGCGAACGCGGCCAGCGACTTCAAAACCTTGATGCTCATGTTGCAGTATCCCGAATGTCGGAAGTGAGGAGAAATGGATGCGGCGCCGGCAGGATCAGCGATGCGAGATGCGGCGCACGTAACGGTCGCCCAGGCTCTGGATCACCTGGACCAGGACGATCAGCACGATGACGACTGCGGCCATCACGTCGGACTGGAAGCGCTGGTAGCCGTAGCGGATGGCCAGGTCGCCCAGGCCGCCTCCGCCGATGGCGCCGGCCATGGCCGAATAACCGATCAGGCTGACGACAGTGACGACCGTGGCTGCGATGAGGCCGGGCAAGGATTCGGGCAGCAGCACCTTCATGATGATCTGCATGGGCGACGCGCCCATGGCGCGCGCCGCGGTAATCAGCCCCGGGTCGACTTCGCGCATGGCGTTTTCGGCGATGCGGGCCATGAACGGAATCGCGGCGACCGACAAGGGCACGATGGCGGCGGTGGTGCCGATGGAGGTCTGGGCCACCAGGCGCGTGAACGGGATGATCGCTACCATCAGGATGACGAACGGCACCGAACGCGTGGCGTTGATCACCGCGCCCAGCACATGGTTGACGGACTGGTTCTCGAGCATGTTGCCGCGGGCCGTCACCGTCAGGATCACGCCCAGCGGAATGCCGATCACCACCGCGATGGCGCTGGCCACGCCCACCATCAGCAGGGTGTCAAGCAGCGACGTAATAAGCAGGTCGATCAGTTGCGGACTCATGAGCTATTTCTTCAACGGTAATGTCACGGGCGGCCAGCGCGGCAATCGCGTCCTTGACCGATGCGGGCGCGCCTTGGGCCAGCACGAACATCGTGCCCACGGCCACGCCCTGGATGTCTTCCACGCGCGCCTGGATCAGGCCCACGTCCAGCGAATACTGCTTGTACAGGTCGGACAGGAAGGAGCCCGACGCGTCGGTGCCGGTCAGCGACAGGCGCAGCAGACGCACGGCCTGGCCCGGCTTGGCGGCGGCAAGCGCCTGGATGCGCTCCTTGACCGCGGCCAGCGTGGCGTCGGTCAGGTCGGACGCGGTGGCGGCCGACACCATGGCGCGGGTCACTTCGTGGCGCGGCTGCGCGAACACTTCGCGCGTGCTGCCCATTTCGACGACTTCGCCCTGCGACAGCACGGCGACGCGATCGCAGACCTCGCGCACGACTTCCATCTGGTGCGTGATCATGACCACGGTCACGCCGGTCTTGCGGTTGATGTCGCGCAGCAAGGCCAGGATGTTGTGGGTGGTTTCCGGATCCAGCGCGGACGTGGCTTCGTCGCTGAGCAGCACGTCCGGATTGTTGGCCAGGGCGCGGGCAATGCCGACGCGCTGCTTCTGGCCGCCGCTGATCTGGCTGGGATAGCGGTCGCGCAGATGCTCCAGGCCCACCAGCGCCAGCAGGCGCTCGACGCGGGCCGGAATCTCGGCCTTGGCCACGCCGGCAATTTCCAGCGGCAGCGCAACATTGCCGTACACCGTGCGGCGCGACAGCAGGTTGAACCCCTGGAACACCATGCCGATGCGGCGGCGTTGCTCGCGCAACTGCGCCTCGTTCAAGCCGGTCAGGGACTGGCCGCCGATGGCGATCGATCCTTCATTGGGCCGCTCCAGCAAGTTGATGCACTGGACCAGCGTGCTTTTGCCGGCCCCGCTGGGGCCGATGATGCCGAAGACCTCGCCCTGCTTGATATGCAGGTTGATGCCGCGCAGCGCCTGGAATTGTCCGTGCGGCGTGGCGTAGGTCTTGGATAGGTTCTCGATCTGAATCATGGCAAGCGATTTTGTATCTTTTCTCTTCTACAGAGAACGACTGTTTCTTTCATTTTTTATAACTACAAGTAATATAAGAGCCCGTACCCGCGCCCGGTTGCGTCCCTAAGGAGCACACGCCATAACGCGGAAAGGGCAGTCAGGAAGGAAAGCCTTCCTGACTGCCCATTTTGTGCCGGACCGGCCGCAGCCGGCTTTTTCAGCGTGCGCGCGAGATGCGGACTTCCGCGCCGCGGCGCTTGACTTCCAGGCCCTCGGACGGAGAGATGCGCAGGCCTTCCAGCCCCTTGATGTAGCTGGAGCCTTGCATCTGCATCACGCGGATCTTGTTGCGCATGACGACCGGGTTATGCACCGGCATGCCGAACATCCAGACCTCGTCCAGGATGCGGGCCGAGTTGAACTCGCCCGTATGCTGCGCCGCCGGTCCAAGACAGAGCATGTGCCCTTCGCGGCCGAAAACCGGGAACTGGCCCAGTTCGCAATCGATGGTCCAGGTGGTGCCGCCTTCGTAGCGGTGCCCGGTGTTCAGGTCCCACCAGGCCTCGCCCTTGGGCAGGTACACGCGCACCTGCTTGCCGGGTTCGGTCACCGGCGCCACCAGCAGGGCCGGACCCAGCAGGTATTGCAGGTCCCAGTCATGCGCGTGCGGATCGTTCGGGAACGACATCGCCATGGAACGCTGCACCGGCAAGCCGGTGCGCGCCGAGTCCTCGATGGCGCCAAGCACGTAAGGCACCAGGCGGTAACGCCACTGCATCCAGGTCTTGGCATGCGCCAGGGTTTCTTCGCCGAAGTCCCATGGCATCAGGCCTTCCACGCCCTGGAAAGCGAAGTTCGACGAGAACACGCCGGCGGTCAGCCAGCGCAGGTACAGCTCGGGCGTCATGCCGGCGCGGTCGCGCGCGGCCGAGCCGATGCCATGCACCTGGACGGGCAAGCCGCTGGCGCCGATCGACAACGCGGTGCGCAGGGTGTGACGCAGCCCTTCCCAGGTGTTTTCAACCTGCGGCCCCACTTGCCACGGCAGACGCTGGGCGGCGGGGAACAGATCGGAGCTGGGCACCACGCCTTCCGGCGGCACCTTCAGGCCGGCGACCGCATCGAACAGCGCGCGGCGCACCAGCAGCGGATACATGCTGCGCAGCGCAGGACCGGTTTCGCCGTTGCGGGCCGTGACGCCGTCGGGGATGGCGATCTGGGCGTCGCACGCGGGCGCGTCCAGGCCGTCTTCGACCAATTGGCGATGGCGCTCCACCCACAGGTTGTAGATGTCGCGGTAGGTCAGGTCCAGCAGGCCGTAGGGCTGTCCCGAGGTGGCGGCGGTGCCGTCGAACACCTGGGCCGAACCGTCGTCCTTGGCCAACAGCCAGCCGCGGTCTTCAAGTTCCTCGAACAGCGGGCTGGTCTTCAGCACGCCCGGGAAGCCGGAAGCGGCGACATGCACATGGTGCTTGTGGAACAGCGCCAGCATCTGCTTGGCGTCCGGGAAACGCTGGGCGTCCCATTCGAAAACCGTCTTGTCCGACTGGAAGCCCCAGGCCGCAGGCTGCGCCAGCGTCACGGCATCCACCGGAATCTGGTTTTCGCGCATGCGAGCGACCAAGGCCACGGTGTCCGTGGGCATTTCGCCCGGGGCCTGCTGCAGCCACGCGCCCATCGCCCACAGCGAAGGCTGGCCCGCGCGGCCGGTCAAGGCGGTGTACTGATTGAGGATCTCGCCCGGTTCGCCAGCGAACAGGAACATGTCCAGCACGACGTCGTCCACGGTCAGCACATAGGCGGAATCCGCAGGCGCCACGCCCACCGAATGTTCGACGCGGCGCATGGTGTTGACGTAGACCCCCCAGCCGCGCGGGCTCCATGCCAAAGGCAGGGCGCGGTGCTCGGGGTCGTCGGACACCACGGATTCTTCGCGGCGGTTCAGATCGCCCGGGGTTTCGCCCAGGCCATAGATGCGCTCGTCGGACTGCAGCGTGAAACCCGCCGTCCAGACGGCGTCGTCGGCCTGATCCAGCGCGTTGTGCCCGAATGCGGGCGTATGCGCGGATACCTCGGACTCGAACACTCGTTCGTCGTTGCGGTAGATCGCGACGCGCACGGGGTTGGACAGGATTTCCAGGGAAACGTCACCCTGGGTGATCCGCCAGCCCTCCCCGTCGTCGCGCGGAGCGATAACGGCTTCGCCCACGGCCTCCTGGCGCGCGAGCAGCATTTCCGCCACGGCGCGAGCACGCGCGCCGGGCTTGTCATCGGTAAGGTGATTAGCCTCGCCGCAGCGCAGGCGAAAGACGCCAGGCGCATGCGCCTCGACTACCAGATGCAACCCATCGCCCGCGTCGAAATCGATGCGACTGGGGCGGGACGTCAGCAGCTCGACGTTTTCGAGCTGGGTAGTATGGGCAAAGTCGAACTTGGGCGGCACAGAGCATCCCCCGGCTTAAGCCAAAAACCATCAAAAGACGCTATTTTGACGGATTTGGGCTTTGAAATAAACTCGGTCCCTCATTTGGACTGCGATCTCATCCATAAAAGGGGTCTAAAGCCTTCGGCCAGCGCCCCCCAAGAGGAGCGGCCGTCGAGCCGCCAAAATGCCAGGTTCGCGGCCAACTCAGGCCAATTTGGCGCCAAATCCGGGCAATTCCTGCCATTCTACGCCACCCGGGACAAGCTCCCGGCGCCCCTTTCGGCTTTTTTTCATCGTGGCGAAATAAGTTGGGCCAGATCGGTTTCCAAAGGCGACGGCTCCCCAGCCAGACGCGCGGCGATCAGGTCTCCCATGAGCGCCGACCAAGACAGCCCCCGCGATGCATAGCCGATGGCCAACCACAGGCCCGGCGCGTGGGGTAGTTCTCCAACGGCGGGCAAGCGCCCGGGCAGCACGGCCCGCCATCCGGCCCAGCCCGGCAGGCTGCCGGGCTCCAGGGATTCGAATTCGGGGAAGCCTCCGCCCAGCAGGCCCGCAGCCTTGTCCAGGGTGACACGCTGGCCCTCGGCGCCGATCCGCGCTTCGGCCGCGCCATGCACATAGGTGCTGCCGGCCACGCAGCCAGAGCCCACGTCGGGCAGCAGATAGCCCTCGCCGCCCACGATGCAGCGAGGACCGCCACGCAGCGTCTGCGCAGGCAGCAGCGTCACTTCTCCCGCAAGCGCGTGCATCTGGCCCACGCGCGGCAAGGGATCCAGCAAGCCGCTGTCTGCCAGCACGGCGCGCGCGCCGAACGCGTTGGCCAGAACGACGGTATCGGCTCGCGCCAGTTCAGCGCCCTCCGCATCGCGCACGCGCCAGCCGGCGCCGGCGCGTTCGACCCTGGCCGCCGCGCCGGGCTGCACCGTGACGCCCTCGGTCGCCAGCAGGGCCTCTATCAACAAGTCTGGCCGCAGCAGCATGCCCTGTCCGAAATACACGCCGCCGCGCGCCAGCGGCAGGCCGGCCAAGGCGCTGGCTTCGTCGCGGCTGACCTGGCGCACCCAGTGTTCGGGAAAGGCCAGGGTCTCCAGGGTGCCGGCCAAGGCCGCGGACCGGCCTTCGTCGCGCTCAAGCTGGACCGTGCCGCAGACCAGGGGCGCCGCGCCTGCCGGCAAACCCTGCCAGCGCGCCAGCGCGCGCAGGCTGCCGGCGCGCGACAGGCGCGCCCGCGCGTTGTCGTCTCGCGCCACCACCGGCGTCAAGGCCGCCGCGACATGCCCTGCGTGCGCCGCCGCGCCCTGCGCCCGGCCCGCGTCGATCACGGTCACACGCCATCCGCGCGCGGCCAGCGCCTGGGCGATGCCGGCTCCCGCCAGCCCCGCTCCCACCACCACGGCGTAGCGGGACTCCGCGTGCGGGACGTCCGCGGCCGCGCCTCCAGGGGCAATCGCAGTGGCCACGGTCATATGCCATTTGCCGCCGTAGCCGGGCGCGCGCCGCGCCTCGAAACCCGCCGTCCGCAAGGCCTGGCGCAATTCGCCGGTGCAGGCCCAGGTGGCCAGCGTGGCGCCGGGCGCCGCAAGCTTGGCAAGGTCGCGCAGCAAGGGCAATTCCCACATCCGCGGATTGCGTTCAGGCGCGAAGCCGTCCAGGAAGAACGCGTCCACGCCGACGCGCAGACGGGACGCCAGGACCTGCGCATCGCCAAAGCCCAGCGTCAGCGTGACGGCGCCGCCCTCGAATTCCAGGCGATGCAGTCCGGGCAACAAGACCGGCCATGCTGCCGCCAGTTGTCGCCCCAGACCGGCCAAGGGCTCGGGCGCATAACGCGTCAAGAGAGCCGCCAGGTCCTCGCGTTCAAAGGGATGCCCTTCCAGCGACACCACGTGCAGCGCGGCGCTGCGCTGCGGATCGTCGCGCCATGCCTTCCAGAGAGCCAGGAAGTTCAGTCCCAGTCCGAAACCCGTTTCGCAGACGGTGAATGCGCGGCGTCCGCGCCAACGCTCAGGCAGGCCATTGCCCCGCAGGAACACGTGTTCCGCCTGTCCCAGCGCGCCCGACGGCGAATGGTAGACATCGCCATAAGCGGGGCTGTAGAGCCGGCCATCGGCGTCGAATTCAGCCTCGGCGGGGATCAGGGGGGCATAGGAGAAGGACATGGAAACGGCGGCGGCAGACGAAATAGAGAATGAAAATCAGCGCGGATTATCGGATGCGGCCGCGTTGGGCGGAAGCCACGCGGCATGGCGGTTTCGGGGCTTCACCACGGATTTGACGCATACATGGGCTTACACTGGTTTCATGGATACCTATGATCAGCCCCGCTCGCAGACCTCGCCCATCGACCTGTGCGCCGCGATCGACGCGGCAGTCACGGCAGCCCATGCCGGCGCGGCCATACTGCAATCCTACGCGCATCACCGCGCCGATCTCGTGATCGACCGCAAGGCGCGCAACGATCTCGTCTCCCAGGCGGACCGCGAGGCGGAGGCCGCCATTATCCAGGAGCTGCAAACGCGCACGCCCAAGTTCGGCATCGTCGCCGAAGAAACGGGCGGCAAGCCCCAAGGCAGCGCCACCTGGTATATCGACCCGCTGGACGGCACCACCAACTTCCTGCACGACATCCCGCATTACGCCGTGTCGATCGCGCTGATCGCACACGCAGGCACCGCCATATCGGCGTCCGACACGCTGGCCGAGGACACGCCCGTGGTCGGCGTGGTCTACGACCCCAGCCGCGAGGAACTCTTTACCGCGGTCCACGGCCTGGGCGCCTGGCTCAACGGACGGCGCATCAAGTGCTCGCGCACGGCGACCATCGAAGATGCGGTGCTGGCTACTGGCTTCCCGTTCCGCGACTTTTCATTCGCTGCGCAGTACATGCCCATGCTGCATGACGCCATCAACCGCGCGCGCGGCGTGCGCCGTATGGGTGCGGCGGCACTGGACCTGGCGTGGACCGCTTGTGGCCGCTACGACGGCTATTGGGAAATGGGCCTGGCGCCCTGGGACGTGGCCGCCGGCACGCTGATCCTGCGCGAAGCGGGCGGCGCATGTTCCGACATGCACCGCCAGGATCCCTGGCCCATCGGCGGGCGCGTCGTGGCCGGCAACAAGGCCATCGAACGCGCCCTGCACGAGATGATCGCGCCGCACCTCGACAAGAAGGACTGACGGCCCTACGCCGCCTTGCCTGCGGGTACGCCCGCCACTGCGTCGGGACGCAGTTCCCGGCGCAATATCTTGCCCACGTTGCTCTTGGGCAGCTCATCGCGGAACTCCACATAGCGCGGACGCTTGTAGCCCGTGAGCTTTTCCCGGCACCAATCCTGGATCTGCGCCTCGGTCAGCGTCGGATCCCGCCGCACCACGAACACCTTGACGGCTTCGCCCGAATGCTCGTCCGGCACCCCGATCGCCGCGCACTCCAGCACGCCCGGATGCTGGGCCACCGCCGCCTCGACTTCGTTCGGATAGACCTTGAAGCCCGACACCGCAATCATGTCCTTCTTGCGGTCGACGATGCGTGTATAGCCCTGCTCGTCCATGATGCCGATATCGCCCGTGCGGAAATAGCCGTCGGCGGTCACGGAGTGGCGGGTTTCCTCGGGCTTCTGCCAGTATCCCAGCATGACCTGCGGTCCGCGGATGCCCACCTCGCCGCGTTCGCCCAGCGGCACTTCGCGGCCTTCGTCATCGAGGATGGCCACGTCGGTGGATGGCAGCGGCAGGCCGATGGAACCCGAATACGCGGTGGCGTTGGTGGGATTCACGGTCGCCACCGGCGAGGTCTCCGACAGGCCATAGCCTTCGATCAGCGGCCTGCCGGTGATCTTCAGCCAGCGTTCGGCAACCTGCTGCTGGACCGCCATGCCCCCGCCCAAGGTCAGCCGCAAGCCGGAGAAATCCAGGCGCGCGAAGTCTTCGTTGTGGGCCAGCGCGTTAAACAGCGTATTGACGCCGGGGAACACATTGATCGGCACCTTGCGCCATGCGTTGATGAGCGAAGGCTGGTCGCGCGGATTGATGATGAGCACATTGCGCATGCCCGCATGCAGGCCGTACAGCCCGCAAACGGTCATCGCGAACACGTGGTAGAGCGGCAGCGCGCTGATGATGGTGAGCTGCTGGTCCGCGAGGTCGTGCACCACCGGCTGCGCCACCGCTTCCGTCTGCAGCACGTTGGCCACCAGGTTGCGATGGGACAGCATCGCGCCCTTGGGCACGCCGGTGGTGCCGCCGGTGTATTGCAGCACCGCCACGTCGTCCATCGACAGCGCGGGCGGCGCAAAGCGCTGGCGCGCGCCGTCGCGCAGCACATCCGGCAGCATGCGGGCGCCATCGATCTGCCACGCGGGCACGATCTTCTTGACATAGCGCGCGGCCAGGTTGACCAGCGGCGCCTTCAGGCCGCCGAGCAGATCGCCCGGACCGGTCACGACGATATGCTTGAGCTGCCCGCGATCCGTGACGCGCTGCAAGGTGTGCGCAAAATTCTCCAGGATGACGATGGCCGACGCGCCGCTGTCCAGCAATTGGCGCTGCAGCTCTTCGGCGGTGTAGAGCGGATTCACGTTCACCACCACCAGCCCCGCGCGCAGCGTGCCCAGCATGCTGACCAGATAGGCGGGCACGTTGGGCATCATCAGTGCCACGCGCTCGCCCTTGGACAGGCCGACGCTTTGCAGCCAGCTGGCGAACGCCTGCGCGTGCGCATCGAGTTGCGCATAAGTAATGTTGCTGCCCATCGCGGTGCACGCGATGCGCGAGGCGTACTGCTTGCAGGCCCGGTCCAGCAAGTCAGTCAGGGAGGCATAACCGTCTGTCGATATCTCCGCCGGAACCCCCTGCGGATAATGGGCAAGCCACGGACGCGTCATGGTATTTGTCTCCATTAAATTGGTTTTTGATTGATGATACCCTTGTTGCGTTCCCTTTTTTCGCCCGAGAGCCCCATGAAACTGCTCGAACCCATCGTCGCGTGGCATCACGACATTTCCAAGATCCGACGCGACATCCACGCGCATCCCGAACTGGCGTTCGAGGAGTTCCGCACCGCCGATGTGGTGGCGGCGAAGCTTGAAGAATGGGGCATCGAAATCGACCGCGGCCTGGGCGGCACCGGCGTGGTCGGCATCATCCGCGGCAATCTGCCGGGCGACCGCGCCGTGGGCCTGCGCGCCGACATGGACGCGCTGCCCATGCAAGAAGCCAATACCTTCGAGCATGCCAGCACTAACGCCGGCAAGATGCACGCCTGCGGCCATGACGGCCACACGGCCATGCTGCTGGCCGCTGCGCAATATCTGTCGCAGCACCGCGATTTCGCCGGCACGGTCTACGTGATCTTCCAGCCCGCGGAAGAAGGCGGCGGCGGCGCCAAGCGCATGATCGACGACGGCCTGTTCAAGCGCTTCCCCATGGAAGCGGTATTCGGCATGCACAACTGGCCCGGCATGAAAGCCGGCCAGTTCGGCCTGACCGCCGGCCCCATCATGGCTTCCAGCAACGAGTTCTCCATCATCGTGAAGGGCAAGGGCACCCACGCCGGCATGCCCAACCTGGGCATCGATCCCGTCATGGCGGCCGTGCAACTGGCGCAATCGCTGCAGACCATCATCACGCGCAACCGCAATCCGCTGGACGCGGCGGTGCTCAGCATCACGCAGATCCACGCCGGCAGCGCCGACAACGTCGTGCCCAACCACGCCGAATTGCGCGGCACGGTGCGCACCTTCACGCTGGACGTGCTGGACCTGATCGAACGCCGTATGGAAGAGATCGCGCGCCACACCTGCGCAGCGATGGACTGCGAAGTGCAGTTCACGTTCCAGCGCAACTATCCGCCGACCATCAACCACGCCGAGGAAGCCGCGTTCTGCGCCGACGTGCTGCGCGACATCGTGGGCGAGGCCAACGTCAACGATCACGTGCAGCCCACCATGGGCGCGGAAGACTTCGCCTTCATGCTGCAGGAACTTCCGGGCTGTTATGTGTGGATCGGCAACGGCACCGGCGAACATCGCGACAGCGGCCACGGCCTGGGCCCCTGCATGCTGCACAACGGCAGCTACGACTTCAACGACGAACTGCTGCCGCTGGGCGGCACATACTGGGTCCAGCTGGCGCTCAAGCGCCTGGCCAAGGCCTGACCCTCAAACGCCGTCCGCCGCCCCGACCGCCAGGCACATCGCCAGGAAGCGTTCGGCGGCGCGGGCGGCCGCGTCCGCGTGCGGCACCAGGATGCTCAGAGTCCGCGTCAGCGGCTTGGGCAACAGGCGCAAGGCCGCCAGCGCGCCATCCTCATGGCGCATCGACATGACGGACACGAAGCCCACGCCCAGCCCGGCACGCACTGCCTGCTTCACGCCCTCCACGCCGGCCAGCTCCAGCCCCACGGACGGCGCCAGGCCCGCATCCGCAAACGCACGCTCCACCAGCCGGCGCACGCCCGAACCGGGCTCGCGCATGACCAGCGCTGAAGCCGCCAGATCGCGCAGCGTGACCGCCCCCTTGCCGGCCAGCGCGTGGTCCGCACGCACCACCGCCACCACTTCGTCCTGCCGCCAGGCATGCACGGCCGTGTCGGCGGGCAGTCCTGCGGGCACGTCGCCCTCGATGAACGCCAGGTCCAGGGCCGGCAGGCGCTCGACGATTTCGCGCGTGTTGCCGTCCGACAGATGCAGGCTGACCGCCGGGAAGGCCAGGCGGAAATCCGCCACCAGGCTGGGCAGCAGGTAGCTGGCGGGGGTGGTGCTGGCGCCCAGGCGCAGATCGCCGGTTTCCAGCCCGCGCCAGGATTCGCGCACCGCCTGGGCCTGCCGGTACACCTGGCGCAGCTGGCGCGCCTGCTCGGCCAGGCGCTCGCCGGCTTCGGTCAGCGCGATACCGTGCCCGCTGCGGCGGTACAGGGGTTCGCCGAACCATTCCTGCAGCATCCGTAGCTGGCCGGAAACGGCAGGCTGGGACAGGTTCAGCAACTGCGCTGCGCGGCTGATATTGCCGGCGTCGGCCACGGCGGCGAAGGTAAGCAGCTGGTCAGGAGTCATGGTCGCTAAATTATCAGAATTCCTGATATTACATATCTGAAATAAAGATTTTTCAAATAGTAGGCGGGAAATTAATATTTCGTGAAGTTATTTAGATATGCCTCCGCCAAAAGGCCAGCCATGAGTACCTCTTCCAGCACCGCCGTCCCCCTGCCCGCCACCCCGGCTTCGCCCGCCGCCACTCCCGCCGCTACGCCGTGGCGGGACAAACTCAACGGCGTACTGTTCGTCGGCCTGATGGCCGCCGCGGTGATGCAGCTGGCGGACCTGCCCGCGATCCGCCAGTTGGGTTTCTCGCCGCTGGTCGTGGGCATCGTCTGCGGCATGCTCTACGGCAACTTCCTGCGCGGCACCATGCCCGCCGACTGGGGCGCGGGCGTGAACTTCACCGCGCGGCGCCTGCTGCGCATCGCCGTGGCCTTCTACGGCCTGAACATCAGCATCCAGCAGATCGCCGCCGTGGGCCTGCCCGGGCTGGCGGTTTCGGTGGCGGTCGTGGTGGGCACCCTGCTGCTGGGCACCGTGGTGGGCCAGCGCCTGCTGGGCCTGGACCGCGACACCGCCATGCTCACCGCCGCTGGCAGTGCCATCTGCGGCGCCGCCGCCGTGCTGGCCTTCGAGCCCACGCTGCGGGCCGCGCCGCACAAGAGCGCGGTGGCCGTGGCGACCGTAGTGCTGTTCGGCACCTTGTCCATGTTCCTGTACCCGGTGCTCTATCACGCGGGCTGGCTGAACCTCGACACCCAGGCCCTGGGCATCTATATCGGCGGCACCATCCATGAAGTGGCCCAGGTCGTCGGCGCAGCCAGCAATGTCGATCCCGCCACCACCGAAGTCGCCACCATCGTGAAGATGACCCGCGTGGCCCTGCTGGTGCCGGTCCTGCTGATCCTGGGCATGTATCTGCGCAGCGCGGCCTCGCATGCCGGCGGCCAGGGCAAAGGCGCCAAGCTGCCCATTCCCTGGTTCGCGGTGGGATTCCTGGTGCTGGCCATCATCAATTCGCTGAACATCATCCCCGCCGATGCCGTCGCCGCCATCCGCCGCCTGGACGTCTTCGCCCTGACCATGGCCATGACCGCCCTGGGCATCGAAACCCGCTTCGCCCAGATCCGCAAGGCCGGTCCCCGGGTGATGGCGCTGGGCCTGATCCTGTACCTCTGGCTGCTGGTCGGCGGCTACGGCATCGTCAAGCTGGCAGCCTGATCCCCGGCCCGCCGCGCCCAAGGCAGCGGCGGGCTTTGCGCATGCACGCCGCTGTCTCGTTTTTCCTGCATAATCGGCTGGTTCCCTAGCAGTGGAGTCGGCCGCATGACCTCCAGCACCAAAACCCCGTTTACGACTTTGCCCGCCGATCGCGACGCGGTATTGCGCGTCATGCCGATGCCGGCGGACGCGAATATCCACGGGGACGTCTTTGGCGGCTGGATCATGTCCCAGGTCGACATCGCCGGATCCATCCCCGCCGCGCGCCGCGCCGCCGGACGCGTGGCCACCGTGGCGGTCAATGCGTTCCAGTTCAAAGAACCGGTGTTCGTGGGCGACCTGCTCAGTTTCTACGCAGCCATCATCAAGACCGGCACGACGTCGGTCACGGTGTCCGTCGAGGTCTACGCGGAGCGCCAGCGGCTGGACGCCGAGATCGTCAAGGTCACCGAGGCCACGCTGACCTACGTCGCCACCGACGAAGCCCGCCGCCGCCGTCCCCTCCCCACTCTTTGAGCCGTAACGCATGACGCAGTCCGCCGCCGCGCAGAAACCGCCCGCGACGCCCCGCCGCCTCGACCCGGAAGACGCCCAACACGCCCTGGCGGAAGTGCAGGAACGCCTGCGCCGCCAGCAACTGGTTGCCGATCTGGTGCATCGCCAGGAGGAAGGCGACTCCAAGGCCTCGCTGGTCGAGGACCTGGTGCACCGCCAGCACGAGGCCGAACTCAAGACCCTGCTGGACGGATTGCATCCGGCCGACATCGCTTTCATCCTGGAGTCGCTGCCCAAGGACGAACGGCAAGCCATCTGGAAGCTGGTCAGCCCCGAGCACGACGCGGACGTGCTGCTGGAAGTCGAAGACTGGGTGCGGGAATCGCTGATCGAGGCGATGGACCGCCAGGACCTGGTTGCCGCCACCGGCAACATGGACGCCGACGAGCTGGCCGACCTGGCGCCCGACCTGCCGCCCGACGTGGTGGCCGAAGTCCAGAAGGGCCTGACCGAAGAGGAACGCGCACAGCTGCTGGAAGCCATGGGCTATCCTGAAGACAGCGTGGGCGCGATCATGGACTTCGAGATGGTCCGGGTGCGCGAGGACGTCACCCTGGAAGTGGTGCTGCGCTACCTGCGCCGGCTGCACGAACTGCCCGACCACACCGACCAGATTTTCGTGGTGGACCGCCAGGACAAGCTGCAGGGCATCCTGCCGCTGTCCAAGCTGCTGGTCAGCGAGCCCGAAACCGAAGTGCGCGCCGTCATGAACTCGGACTTCCTGACGCTCAACCCCCTGGACTCCGATGCTGACGCCGCCGGCGCCTTCGAACGCTACGACCTGGTCTCCGCGCCCGTCATGGACGACCAGGGCCGCCTGATCGGCCGCGTGACCATCGCCGACGTGGTGGACGTGATGCGCGAAGACTCGCAGGAGCAGGCGCTATCGCGCGCCGGTCTGCAGGAAGAGGATATCTTCGCGCCGGTGTCCACCGCCCTGCGCAACCGCGCCCCCTGGCTGCTGTTCAACCTCTGTACCGCCGCCACGGCATCCTTCGTGGCCTCCCAGTTCGAAGGCACGGTCAGCCAGATCGTCATTCTGGCGTTCCTGATGTCCATCGTGGCCGGCATCGGCGGCAACTCTGGCAACCAGACCATGACCCTGATCATCCGGGCCCTGGCCATGGGGCGCATCACGGGCCGCAACCTGTGGCAGCTGGTCAAGCGCGAACTCTTCGTCACCCTGATGGTGGGCCTGTGCGGCAGCCTGGTGGCGGCCCTGTTCGCCTGGGTCATCTCGCACTCGGTGTCGATCGCGCTGGTGATGATGGCCGCCATGGTCTGCAACATGCTGGTCGGCGCGTCGGTCGGCGTGCTGGTGCCGATGGTGCGCGCCCGCTTCGGCAAGGATCCTGCGATGGGTTCTTCCGTGCTCCTGACCTTCGCCACCGATTCGCTGGGCTTCTTCATCTTTCTGGGCCTGGCCACGATTTTCCTGCTGTAGTTCGCATACAACAGCAGGAAAAATCCGCTTCCCTCTGGCGACGCCCGCTTGACAGCTAGCTGACAGGGTGAAAGACGACTGTTCCATTACAGTAATGGGATTGTCATCTCCCCCTTTTCAGCGCCCACAATGACCGCAAGATTCCGGGCGGCAATCCTTTGCCTGCTGCTCGCCACCTTCGCCGCCACCGCCCAAGCCTGTGACAGCATGCCCTCATGGGCCAAGTCCGCCTGCAACCGCCTGGACCAGATCTGGACCGAAGGCGGCAATGACCTGTACTTCACCGGTTATTCCTGGCACAACCGGGCCACCTACAGCAAAGAGAAGATCGACAGCTTCAACGAACTGGCCTGGGGCGGCGGCTACGGCCGCAGCATCTACGACGAAGATGGCGACTGGCAAGGCCTGTACGCCATGGCCTTCCTGGATTCGCACAGCAAGATCGAGCCCATCGCGGGCTACGGCTTCCTGAAGATCGGACGCGTCAGCGAAAACGTCCGTCTGGGCGCGGGCTACACCGTCTTCCTGACGGCGCGCCACGACATCATGAGCTATGTGCCGTTTCCCGGCATCCTGCCGCTGGTGAGCGCCAGCTATAAGGACACGATGCTCTACGCGACCTACATCCCGGGGTCAGCTGGCGCGGGCAACGTGCTGTTCATGTTCGGCCGCTGGCACTTCTGACGCACCCCAGGCCTCAGAAGACCTGCCCCAGCCTGCGCACCAGATCGCCCAGGCGCCAATCGTCGATGCCATGCGCGCGCAGGGCTCTCTCGGTTTCCACGACATAGTCCAGGCACGGCCCCGAATGCCCCACGGCATTGCGCACCGACGCCAGCAGACGGTCGTCGCTCAGGCCGGCCGCGTATTCCTGGCAGGCCCGGTTCAGCAGGAACACCAGCCCGCGCACCGGCGCGGCTTCGGTATGGCAGGTGAGCCAGCGCGGCGTGTAGGCGCCGGTGACCATTTCCCGGCGCCACAGCGCCTGGAACACCGCAGGCACGTCGCAGGCGGCAATCTGGAAGGCGACGCCGCGGCAGCAGCCGCCGCGGTCCAGGCCAAACACCAGGCCAGGATTGTCGGGCGAGCCGCGATGGTCGTGCGACCACAGGCACAGGGACCGGTGGTAGCCGCGCACAGTCGCCAGCCGCCGTTCGCGCCAGGTGAAACCGGGATGCCATATCAGGGAGCCGTAGGCGAACACCCACAGGTCGTCGACGCCGTTCCAGCCGCCCAGCAGGTCATCCACCGAAAGCGCGCGCCGCGAATTTTCCGTACCGGCGCAGCCGGCGGGTACTGCCAACGACATAGGGTCCTCTGATATCCCGATTTGTCCCATGATGGGAGTGGGGAATATCCTACGCCGTAGCCCGCGCAAAAGAATTGCGTGATGGGGGCCGGCCGGCAGGCCGAATGGAATTTGCATCCCCGCCGCCCCCTGCCATGGAAAAAAAATTGCGCGCGCCCGCCTACAACGCGTCCAGCGGCAATTCCGTGGTGCTTTTGATGACTTCCATCGAGAAGCTGGCGCTGACGTCCAGCAGGTCCACGGCGGCGATCAGACGCCGGTAGAAGCGGTCATAGGCCGCCATGTCCTCGACCACGACTTTGAGCAGGTAATCGACGTCTCCCGCCATGCGGTGGAACTCCACCACGTTGGGCAAGGCCATCACGGCATTGATCAGGCTCTGCGTCCATTTCTCGTTGTGCTGGCTGGTCTTGATGGAGACGAAGACCGTCAGGTTCAGGCCCAGCGCGCAGGGATCCAGCAAGATGGCGTTGCGGGCGATGACGCCGTCATCCTTCAGCTTCTGGATGCGGCGCCAGCAAGGGGTGACGGACAGATGCACCTGCTCGGCAATCTCGGCGACCGAACAGGTGGCGTCCTTCTGCAGCAAGGCCAGTATCTTGATGTCCGTCTGGTCCATGGGTTTCCTTGGCTGGATCGGCCCCAATGTTGCCTGTTCCGCCTGCCCGCGTCCAGCCTGCGCCCTCCCGGGGCGCCGGACTTCAGTAGGTCCCGGGGTAGCCGCCGCCGTCGATCAGGATGTTCTGGGCGGTCATGTAGCCGGCCTGCGCGGAACAGACATAGGCGCACAGGGCGCCCAGCTCCTCGGGCTGGCCATAGCGGCCAGCCGGGTTGGCGCGTCCGCGCTCGTCCCAGAGCTGTTCGAAGCTCTTCCCGCCGGATTGCTCCAGCATGCCTTGTATGTGCCTGACCTGCGCATCCGTGGCGAAGGCGCCAGGCAGCAGGTTGTTGATGGTGACGTTGTGGCGCACGGTCTGCCGCGCCAGACCGCTGACGAAGCCGATCAGGCCCGAACGCGCGCCGTTGGACAGGCCCAGCTCGGCGTGCGGCGCCTTCACGCTGCGCGAGACAATGTTCACGATGCGCCCGAAGCGTCGTTCCATCATCCCGTCCACGACCCGCCGGATCATGTCGATGGGCCCCAGCATCATGCTGTCCAGCGCGGCGATCCAGTCGTCGTGGCTCCAGTTGCGGAAATCGCCCGGCAGCGGGCCGTCCGCATTGTTGACCAGGATGTCCGGATGGGGACAGGCGGCCATGGCCGCATCCCGCCCTTGCGCCTGCGTCAGGTCGGCCGACACCCAGCCGACTCCTATCCCGGTCTCATGCGATATCTCGGCCGCGGCCTGCTCCAGCGTGGCCGGGTTACGTGCGGCGATCGTCACCGCCACGCCCTCGCGCGCCAGTTGCAGGGCGCAGGCCCGGCCCATGCCGCGGCTGCCGCCGAATACCAGTGCCGTCTTGCCGCTGATCCCCAGATCCATGCCTGACTCCCCTGTCATTGCGCTGCCCGGCGCAGCTTTGCGCCAACGCGAACCAGTATAGGAGCGCGCAGCTGCCGGGCGGAATGGAATTTTTTTCCAATCTGCGGCCCTGGCGCGCCGAATTTGGCAAAGGCATTCCAGCGCAAGCTCCTACCATGGAAGCTCTGCCCGGAGGCCTGCCATGTCTTCCATCCAACTCGCCGGCGGCGACCTGCAATCGCTCTGCGCATCGGTGCAGTCCGCCCAATTGAACGCCGCGCGCGCCCTGCTGCGCGACCTGGTCGCCAGCGTCGCCAACGCCGGCGACATGCTGCAGAACCTGCCCGCGGAACTCCGCGGTGGACGGGCCGAGTCCTACAGCCGCCATATCGCCTACGCCGACCCGCATGGCGCCTTTACGATGGCCTACCTTATCTGGCGTCCGGGACAGTTCAGCCCGGTGCATGGCCACAAGACCTGGTGCACCTACCAGGTGCTACAGGGCGAACTCACCGAAACCCACTACCGCTGGGATCAGGAATCCGCCATCGCCCAGGCCTGCGGCACGGTGATCCGCCGCCCTGGCGACATCGTCACCGCGACGCAAGGCCTGCGCCAGATCCACCGTCTGGGCAATGCCGGCCCGGACATCGCCGTATCGCTGCACATCTACGGCGTGGCCCGGGACGACCTCTGCACCGGCGTCAACCACCTGGTCGACAGCGTCAACCCATCCACTGGCTGACCGGCGCGGCCGCGTCCTGCAAGGGCTGCGCCACCACGTCGATCAGCGCCGGGCCGTCATGCTCCATCGCAGCCTTGATGGCGGCATCCAGCTTGGACGGATCCTCGACTCGCCAGGCCTTCACGCCATAAGCCTCGGCGATGCGGGCATGGTCGGTGCGGTTGAAGTCCACGCTGTAGTAGCGCTTGTCGTAGCCCGCCTTCTGGCTGGCCTTGATCCAGCCATAGACGGAGTTCGAGAACACCACCATCAGCAGCGGCGCCTTGTGCCGCACGATGGTTTCCAGTTCGCCCACCGTGAAGCCGAAGCTGCCGTCGCCCATCACCGACACGCATTTGGACTGCGGCCGGCCCACCCAGGCGCCCAGGGCGGCCGACATGGAGAAGCCCAGCGCACCGTGGGCGCGGTTGGTGATGAAGTGCCGGCCGGGGCGCGACACGTCGTAATAGGCGGAAAAATACGGGCAAGGCGTGCCGGGGTCGGCGCAGACCACCGCGTCGTCGGGCAGCAGGCGGTTCAAGGACTGCACCACGCGCTCGGGGCGGATGGGCGCGTCCAGGCTGTGGGCCAGCGGCTCCAGCTGCGCGCGGCGCGCCTCCTTGGCGCGGCCGGCCAGCACCGCGCCGTCGGCGGCGTCGGACGGACGGTGCGCCAGGCGCGCAGCCACCTCCACGCCCAGGGCTTCCAGCGCCAGCTTGGCGTCGCCCACCATGCCGACCTCGGTCAGGTAATTGGCGCCGATCACCATGGGATCGATGTCGATGTGCAGGATGGGCACGTCGCGGTTGGGGAAGCGCCAGTGCTCGGTCGAGGTGGAGCCCGCGCGGCAGCCGACGAACAGCACCACGTCGGCCGCGGCCACCACGTCGCGCGTCGCCATCACGCCGCCGTTGGAGCCGACCACGCCCGCATTCAGGGGATGGGTGTCGGCCAGGCTACCCTGCCCGCTCACGGTCACGCAGACCGCGGCCTTGAGCGATTCAGCCAGCTCCTGCAAGGCGCCGCTGGCGCCGGCGATGACCACGCCGCCGCCGCAGATGATCACCGGCGCCCGCGCGCTGACCAGCCGCTGCGCGGCGCGCGCGACGTCCAGGGGATCCGGCGCGTAGCGCATGGACGGGAAACGCCCGTGCTCGGGCTGGGCCCAGACATCGGACGCGTCCACCTGCTGCTTCATCACGTCGTACGGAAAGCACAGATGGGCCGCGCCAGGCTTGCCGGTGGTCATGGCGCGGAAGGCCGCGCGCACCATGCCGGGAATCTGGTCCGCGCGGTCGATGGTACGGTTCCACTTGGTCAGTGGACGGTACAAGGCTTCCTGGTCCAGCTCGGTCAGCGGGTACTTGCCGCGCGAGCCCACCGCCACGTCCGAGGTGATGCCAAGGACCGGAATGGACGATTCGTTGGCCTCCACCAGCCCGGGCAGCAGATAGGTCGCGCCGCCGCCGCTGGGGCCTTCGCACACGCCGACCTTGCCGGTCACGCGGGCATAGGCATCCGCCATGTAGCCGGCGCTGCGCTCGTCGCGCGTCAGGATGTGCTGCATGCCGTGGTCCAGACGGTACAGCGCGTCGTAGAACGGCAGGCTGGTGTCGCCGCACAGGCCGAATATGTGCTTGACGCCGTTGTGCTGCAGCATGCGCACCATGGCTTCGGCGCCGGTCATGTTTTCCATGTCATCTCCACTTGTGTTGCACGCGTCGCGGCCGGGCGCCTCAGCGCCAGGCCGCGAGCCGTTCAGTTGTCCAGATTGATGTTGCTGCTCTTGATGAAGGCGCTCCACCGGTCGTATTCCGACTTCACGTAGGCATCCAGCGCCGGGCCGTCGGAGGCCACGATCTCAAAGCCCGCGTCGGTCACTTTCTTGCGGATTTCCGGGTCGGCCAGTACGGCCTTGAAGTCGGCCGTCAGCTTTTTGACGGTCGCTTCCGGCGTGCCCTTGGGCGCGAACATGCCGCTCCAGGAATAGGCGACAAAGCCGGGGAAGCCGGATTCCGCCACGGTCGGCACGTTGGGCAGATCCGGCAGGCGCTTGTCGCCCGCCACCGCCAGCGGCTTGATCTTGCCGGCCTGGATCTGGCCGCGCAGGGCCGCGAAGCTCAGCCAGGTCATGCTGGCCTGGCCGCCCACCACCGCCTGGATGGCCGGTCCGCCGCCGCCGTACGGCACGTGCAGCAACTCCACCTTCGACAGGCGCTTGAGCTCTTCGGGCGCCAGATGGTTCAGCGAACCCACGCCGGTGGATGCGTAGTTGAACTTGTTGGGCGGCTGCTTGGCGGCCGCGGCCAGGAACTCCTTCAGGTTGTCCCCCGGCACGCTGGGATTGGCGCCCAACACCAGCGGGAAACGCACCGTCTGCGAAATGGCGACGAAGTCCTTGAACGTGTCGTAGGGCAGCTTGGGCTTCACGGCGGGGTTGATGCCGTGGTTGTCGAAGCTGACCAGCAGCGTGTTGCCGTCGGGTTCGGCGCGCGCCACAAAAGCCGTGGCGATCTGGCTGGCCGCCCCCGGCCGGTTCTCGACCACGACCGCGCGGCCGCCCAATTGCTGAGACAGGCGTGGCTGCAGGATGCGCGCCAGGATGTCGGTGCTGCCTCCGGGCGGATACGGCACGACCAGCACCAGCGGCCGTTCTTCGGCGGCGGCCGGCGCGGCAACGAAGGCTCCCGCCGTGGCGGACAGCATGCATAGCGCAGCCAGTCCGCGCTTTATCCCGTGATTCATGACTTTTCCCCTGCTTGTATGGTGTTGGCCGGCGCTGCCGTGGCGGGTTCGGCCTGGTCCCGCATGTAAATCGTGGAAAAACCCGTACGTATGACGTCGGTGATCTGGTCCAGGCGGCGGCCGATATGCGCGCTCATCAGTCCCGGCAAAGTGTCGATGTCACGCCGCTCCAGCGCCTCGACGATGCGCAGATGCTCGCCCTGGGTATGACTGCGGCGCCCTTGCAGCATGTCGATCCAGCGCACGAAATGGATGCGGGCGTTGACGCTTTCCAGCGCGCGCACGAACTCCTCGTTGCGCGAATAGCGCGCCAGCGTCAGGTGAAAGGCCTCATCGAGTTCCAGCAGGCGGGTGGCGTCGCTGTCCTCGGGCACGTCGCGCGAACGCTCGACGAATTCCCGCAGGCTTGCCAGCTCCTGGTCGGTGGCGCGCTCGCAGGCCGCGCGCACGATGCCCGCCTCCAACACTGCGCGGTATTCGTAAAGGCTGTGGATCTGCTTGGCGTCGAGCAGGCGGGCGATGAAGCCCCGGTTGACCGAGCGAGTCAGGAAACCTTCAACCATCAGCTGGTTCAGCACCTCGCGCAGCGGCGTGCGGCTGACGTTCAGCCTGCGGGCCAGCTCGACCTCGTTGATGCGTTCACCTGGCTTGAATTCGAAGCGCACGGCCATCGCCTTGACCGCGCCATACAGCTCGGCCTGTGCTTCCTTGGTGCGCGCTGCAGGCCGGATTGCGGCTGAGGGTTGCGTCATGCCGAATCACCTGGTCGGTTGGATCGTCGGGAATGAACTGCATACTAAAGTGCATACACTTTACCCAACAACCCCGGGTTTCCCCGGAAGCGGGCTCTTGCCAGCCGCGCTCACCATGCCTTTCGGGACAAAAAAAAAGCCCGCAACGCGGACGTTGCGGGCGATTTTGTCCTTGTCAGCGGCATCTGCCGCCTGGCGCTTACAGGCCGGTATCCAGCGTGTAATGCGCGCCGTCCTTGTTTTCCAGAGTCAGCGTCGACAGCGTAGGCCCCGCCGCTGCGGCATCCTGGCTCACATGGATGCGCAGGTTGGCCAGCGGCACATCCCAGCCACCGCTGGCGGCTTCGGCCTGCACGCCGGCCACCAGCGCCAGGCGCTCGGCGACCGCGCGCGCATCGGGCGCGCGGGCATCGATGCGCAGCAAGCTGCGCGCGCCGTTGGGATGCGCCATGAGTTCGGGCGACCACACGCATTCGGGCGTCAGATGGCGACAGAAATACATGCGGATGCCGGGCAAGGGCTGCTCGGCGAAACGCACGGTGTGGAAACGGGCCTGGACTTCCTGGCCGTCCAGCATGGCGGGGCGGCTCAGTTCCTGGACGGGATTGACGGCAAAACCTGCCGCCAGCAGGCGCTCGCGGGTGGCTTCGGCGTCATGGGTGCGGAACACCAGCGCCTCCAGCCCGAACGGGGAATCAGCGATTTCCTTGCGCGCGGGCGGCGCGCCGGGCGGCCAGCCCAGCAATTCGACGTACGTGCCTTCCAGCACGATCAAGCGGTTGCACGACCCCAGGTTGTGCACCGCCTTGTCGCTCAGATGAAAACCCTGGCGTTCGAAATGCGGGGCCAGCGCATCCAGCCGGTCGCGCACCATAACCACGGCATGGTCGAATTCTGTGCGGCCGACGGAATGCAGCATCATGGCTCCTGGATCAGACGAGCTTGCCGTGGCACTGCTTGTACTTCTTGCCGCTGCCGCAAGGGCACGGGTCGTTGCGGCCGACCTTGGGCAACGCATTGCGCACGGGCTGCGCACCGCTTTCCGGTTCAGACTGGGCCAGCGCTTCGTCGTAGTCGGAATGGTGGTATTGCACGTTCTGCACGTGCGGCTGCGCCGCTTCGGCTTCGGCCTGTTCGACCTGCTCCTGCGACTGCACGCGCACCGTCATCAGCACCCGGACCACGTCGTCGCGGATGCGATCCAGCATGCCCGAGAACAGCTCGAAGGCTTCGCGCTTGTATTCCTGCTTGGGGTTCTTCTGCGCATAACCGCGCAGATGGATGCCCTGGCGCAGGTAGTCCAGCGCCGACAGGTGTTCGCGCCAGTGCGTGTCGATCGCCTGCAGCATGATCGAACGCTCGAACTGCGACCACGATTCCGTGCCCACCTGGTCGACCTTGGCCTGATAGGCCTCGCGCGCGGCGCTCACCACGCGTTCGCGCAGGTCGTCGTCGGTCAGGTTGGTTTCCTTTTCCAGCATTTCCGTCAGCGGCAGCTGCACATGCCAGTCAGCCTCCAGCGCCTTCTGCAGCGCCGGCACATCCCACTGTTCTTCCACCGATTCCGGCGGCACGTAGGTGTTGAACATCTCGGTCACGGCGGCGTCGCGCAGGTTCTGCACGGTGGCGCCCACGCTGGCGGCTTCCAGCACGTCATTGCGCTGCGAATACAGCACCTTGCGCTGGTCGTTGGCGACGTCGTCGTATTCCAGCAATTGCTTGCGGATGTCGAAGTTGCGGCCTTCCACCTTGCGTTGCGCGGTCTCGATCGAACGCGTCACCATGCCGGCCTCGATGGGTTCGCCCTCGGGCAGCTTCAGGCGTTCCATGATGGCGCGCACGCGGTCGCCCGCGAAGATGCGCATCAGCGAGTCTTCCAGCGACAGGTAGAAGCGCGACGAGCCCGGATCGCCCTGGCGGCCCGCACGGCCCCGCAACTGGTTGTCGATACGGCGCGATTCGTGGCGTTCGGTGCCGATGATGCGCAGGCCGCCAGCGGCCTTGACCTGCTCGTTCAGCGGCTTCCATTCGGCACGCACCTTCTCGATGCGGGCGTTCTTTTCGGCATCGGACAGCGATTCGTCGGCGCGGATCAGATCGACCTGCTTGTCGACGCTGCCGCCCAGCACGATGTCGGTGCCGCGGCCCGCCATGTTGGTGGCGATGGTGATGTGGCCAGGCTTGCCGGCCTCGGCGACGATCTCGGCTTCACGGGCGTGCTGCTTGGCGTTCAGCACTTCGTGCGGCAGCTTGGCTTTCTTCAGCAGGCCCGACAGCAGCTCGGAGTTCTCGATGCTGGTGGTACCCACCAGCACCGGTTGGCCGCGTTCGTGGCAGTCGCGGATGTCTTCGAGGATGGCGTTGTACTTTTCGCCGTCGGTCTTGAAGACCTGGTCGTTCTGGTCCTTGCGGACCATGGGCTTGTTGGTCGGGATGATGACCGTTTCGAGCCCGTAGATTTCCTGGAATTCGTAGGCTTCCGTGTCGGCCGTGCCGGTCATGCCGGACAGCTTTTCGTACATGCGGAAGTAATTCTGGAACGTGATCGACGCCAGCGTCTGGTTCTCGTGCTGGATCTTCACGCCTTCCTTGGCCTCGACCGCCTGGTGCAGGCCGTCGGACCAGCGGCGGCCCACCATCAGGCGGCCGGTGAATTCGTCGACGATGACCACTTCGCCGTCCTGCACCACGTACTGCTGGTCGCGGAAGAACAGCGTGTTGGCGCGCAGCGCCACCATCAGGTGGTGCATCAGCGCGATATGGCGCGGGTCGTACAGCGATTCGCCTTCCGGCAGGATGCCCAGGCGCGACAGGATGCCTTCGGCGTTTTCGTGCCCGGCTTCGGACAGGTAGACCTGCTGGCTCTTTTCGTCGACCCAGTAGTCGCCTTCGGGTTCCGGCTCCTGCGGCTTCGGCTCATGCGCCATGCGCTTGAGCAGCGGCGGCACCGCGTTCATGCGGACGTAGAGTTCGGTATGGTCTTCGGCCTGGCCGGAGATGATCAGCGGGGTACGGGCTTCGTCGATCAGGATCGAGTCCACTTCGTCGACGATGGCGTAGAACAGGCCGCGCTGGCGACGGTCTTCAACACGGTATTCCATGTTGTCGCGCAGGTAGTCGAAGCCGAATTCGTTATTGGTGCCGTAGGTGATGTCGGCCTGGTAGGCCGCCTTCTTTTCCTCGTTGGGCTGCTGCGGCACCACCACGCCCGTGCTCAGGCCCAGGAAGTGGTACAGGCGCCCCATCCATTCGGCGTCGCGGCGCGCCAGGTAGTCGTTCACCGTGACCACGTGCACGCCCTTGCCGGCGATCGCGTTCAGGTAGACCGGCAGCGTTGCCATCAGGGTCTTGCCTTCGCCCGTGCGCATTTCGGCGATCTTGCCGCTGTGCAGGGCGATGCCGCCCAGCATCTGCACGTCGAAGTGGCGCATGCCGAACACCCGCTTGCCGGCTTCGCGAACAACCGCGAAGGCTTCGGGCAGCAGATCGTCCAGGGACGTACCCTGGGCGTGACGGGACCGGAATTCCTCGGTTTTGGCCGCCAGCTCCGCGTCGGAAAGCGCGGAGATCTTGGGTTCGAGCCCATTGATCTGGGTTACCAGCTTGCGATACTGCTTAAGCAGCCGGTCGTTGCGGCTGCCTATGAGTTTTTTGAGCAGAGAAACCATGCGTATGTCGGCCGCACGAGCCACGCCGCGCCCACGAAAGGCCGGAGCAGCGTCACCCGTGACTTGATGTTATTGGTTGAGCGGGGGTCCGCTGGAAAACGAACCAGTTTAACGCACATGGAGCGCAATAGCCTGAACCTATGGCCAGGGTAGCGCTGCCGGCCGGTTTGACCGGCGCGGGCCGCCCAGGTTCACTGGGCGGCGTGGGCCACCGTGGAAGGCGGTGCGGTCTGGTGCGGCCCCAGGAACAGGCGCGGGTCCAGCGGCTGCCCCGCCAGACGGACTTCGAAGTGCAAATGCGGCCCCGTGGAACGGCCGGAGCTGCCCACGCGGGCCACTTGCTGGCCGCGTTCGACGAGCTGCCCCTGCTTCACCATCAGGGAGGAAGCGTGGGCGTAGCGGGTGATCAGGCCGTCGCCATGATCGATCTCGACCATGTTGCCGTAGCCCGGCTGGAACTTGGACTCCAGCACCACGCCACCCGAGGCCGCCAGGATGGGCGTACCCGGAGGCGCGGCGAAATCCAGGCCTTCGTGCATGGCGCTGCGGCCGGTCACGGGGTTGCGGCGCCAGCCATACGACGAACTGAGGTAGGGATAATCGGTGATCGGCATCGCGGTCGGCATGCGCGCCTGGTCCGCCGACCGCTTGGTCAGTGCCGCGTCCAGCAGTTTCAGATTGTCGGACTGCTGGGCCAGCCTGGCCTGGATCTCGTCGAGCTGGCGGCCCAGCGCCTCGGCCGAGGCCGCGCTGGGCGGCGGGTGGTCGGTGAACAGATCGTCCATGACCTGGGTGGCTTCGGGCTGGGTCAGCGCCTCGGGCTGCGCCACGGCCAGCTGCCTGGCCAATTCGGGGTCGGTATAGGCCACGCCGGCCACCTTGGCCACGCGCTGGCCCAAGCCGTCGATGCTTACCAGCTTGGCCTGCAACGCACCGACCTTGGCGGCCAGCAGATTCATGTTGCCGCGCAGGAAATCGGCATCGCGCCCGGGTTGGCCCGCCAGGGGCCAGCCCACGGCATGTACGGCCGGCAGGATCGGAGTAAGGTATCGTTGTAATGCGGCGCCAAAGATGGCGGCCGTGATCAAGGCGCCCCCCAGAAACAGCGCGAGGCGCGCGCCGCCCAGGGTGAAATGCCCGTCCTGCCCGTCGCGGGCGTGCATAATCACGATTTTCAAGGTTTGCTTCCTAATTCTTAGAGCCGGGATGAATAGACCCACTTCATACCGTCAACGTTCCAGTTCCAGCCGGCGGAAAGAAGATACCGCCCTGGGATGGCTGGGTCATGACATGCGGGGCGCCGGAGTTCTGGCGACCGCCCGCAAGCACCTGCAAATTCAGTACGCGGTGGCGGCGGTTCTGCCCGCCCCGCTGGGCGCCGTATGCCAGGTGGGCAAGCTGGAAAACCAGTGCCTCCACCTGGTGGTGCCGAGTGCCGCGCATGCGGCCAAGATGCGTCAATTGGCACCGCGCATCGCGCGGTCCCTGGCAGACCAAGGCTGGAACCTTAACGAAATCGCCGTCAAGGTACAAGCGGGTTTGCCCAAGCCCGGCGCCCGTCAGCCGCGCCCTCCCAAAGAGGCGCAACCGCTGGGCAATACCGCCCTGGGCGCGTTCGAGACACTGCACGGCAACCTGCGGCCCGGTCCTCTGGCCGACGCGGTCGCCAAGCTCTTGAAGCATCACAAGAGTAGCTGAAGCCGGCAGGGTTGTCCTTGATCCGGCGCACCCGGAAACGAAGCGAAACCAAGTTCTCGGACGGATCGATACTATGGTTTGCCGCCGGTTTGCGCCTTAAGCGCTAGGGGATGACGACCGCAGCCATCCGTCGGGAACCGCACCGGGGAATTACCGCGAACGATCAGGAATCAAGCAAGAACCCCGTCGCGCAAGATGATAGCGCGGGCGCCGCGGAGCCGGCTTTGCCGGTCCGCCAGCGCCGCCCCCTCAGGGGGCCCGCGTCAGGGGGGTTGGGGATGGGCCTGGCCTTGCCGCTCAGGCCAGCTTCCACTCGTGGCGGAACGCCTGCGGCGCCTCCGCCTGCGATTCGTAGGTGATCAGTTCCCAGGCATCGCGCTGCTCCAGCAGCGCGCGGGCCAGCTGGTTGTTCAGGCCGTGGCCCGACTTGCACGCGACATAGCGCGCCACCAGGGGCTTGCCCAGCAGATACAGGTCGCCGATGGCGTCCAGGATCTTGTGTTTTACAAATTCGTCGTCGTAGCGCAGACCGTCGCTGTTGAGCACGCGGTACTCGTCCATGACGATGGCGTTGTCCAGGCTGCCGCCGCGGGCCAGGCCCATGGAGCGCAAGGCCTCGACTTCGTTGACGAAACCGAAGGTGCGCGCGCGGGCGATTTCACGCACGTACGAATGCGTAGCGAAATCGATCTCGGCGAAATTGGCCGTGGAGTCGATGGCGGGGTGGCGGAAATCAATCGAAAACGCCAGCGCATAGCCTTCGTGCGGTTCCAGCCGGGCCCACTTCTCGTTGCGGCCTTCGCCTTCGCGCACTTCCACCGGCTTCAGGACGCGGATGAATTGCTTGGGCGCGTTCTGTTCGACGATGCCTGCCGAGCGCAGCAGGTAGACAAACGTGGCCGCACTGCCGTCCATGATGGGGACTTCTTCGGCAGTGAGGTCGATATGCAGGTTGTCGATGCCCAAGCCGGCCAGCGCCGACATCAGGTGTTCCACCGTCGACACGCGGACATTGCCTTGCTGCAGCACCGATGCCATGCGCGTGTCGCCCACGCCCGTGGCCTGCGCGGGCAGGTCCACGACCTGCGGCAGGTCGACGCGGTGGAAAACGATGCCCGTATTCGGTTGTGCCGGGCGCAAGGTGAGCTCGACCCGCCGTCCGGAGTGGACGCCGACGCCTGTCGTGCGGACGAGATTTTGAATGCTGCGCTGTCGGAACATGAGACTTGGGTGTTTTGAGCCAGGAAGCCGGCAAGAAGACGAGCAGATTGCCGGCGTAACTGACGTATTGTAACTCTGTCCGATCCCTGGCGCCATTTGGCGTCCGGACCGACCGATACCTCCGTCCCTTATTGAAACCGTGCAAGGGAAACACGGACCGCTCCGCCTCCGGCCTGCCTGTGGGGACAGGCAAGCCGGAGATGAGGGAGTGCGTTTAGAGCCCGAAACGGGCTCTCAGGTTCAATCCGCCTGCTTGCGCAGGAATGCCGGGATGTCGAAATGATCCATGCCCGAGCTTTCCAGAGCACGCACCTGGGCCGACGCCTGGCTGCGCGGATTGCGCATGACAGACGGCATGTCCAGGTTGCGGTAATCGCCTTGACCGCCAGCCGGCATCGCGCCCATGGGCATGTTGTCGGTGCCGGTACGCAGCACTTCAGCGGTGTTCTGCACCAGCTGCGGACGCGCTTGCGCACGGCCCAGGCCGGTCGCAACCACGGTCACGCGCAGGTTTTCGCCCATGGACTCGTCATAGGCGGTGCCGAAGATCACGGTCGCGTCGTCCGAAGCGTAGCTGCGGATCGTTTCCATGATTTCGCGCGTTTCGCGCATCTTCAGCGAGCGGCTGGCGGTGATGTTGACCAGCACGCCGCGAGCGCCGTTCAGGTCCACGCCTTCCAGCAGCGGGCAAGCAATCGCGTGCTCGGCAGCCACGCGGGCGCGGTCTGCGCCCGAAGCCGACGCCGTGCCCATCATGGCCTGGCCCTGCTCGCCCATGATCGTCTTGACGTCTTCGAAGTCGACGTTGACGTTGCCTTCGACGTTGATGATTTCGGCGATGCCCGCGCAAGCGTTGTGCAGGATGTCGTCGGCCGAACGGAAGCAGTCTTCCTGCGTCGCGTCCTCGTCCATCAGTTCATAGAGGTTCTCGTTGAGCACCACGATGAGCGAATGCACGTGCTTGGCCAGTTCCGAGATACCGTCCTCGGCCATCTTCAGGCGCTTGTTGCCTTCGAAGGTGAAAGGCTTGGTGACCACGCCCACGGTCAGGATGCCCAATTCCTTGGCGACTTCGGCCACGACCGGACCTGCGCCGGTGCCGGTGCCACCGCCCATGCCGGCGGTGATGAAGACCATGTGCGCGCCGTTCAGCGCGGCACGGATCTCCTCGCGCGCGGTCTCAGCCGACGCGCGTCCCTGCTCGGGCTTAGCGCCCGCGCCCAGGCCGGTGCGGCCCAGACGGATCTGCACCGGGGCGTTGGTCGCCGCCAGTGCCTGCGCATCGGTGTTGGCGCAGATGAAATCCACGCCGTGCACACCGCTGCGAATCATGTGCGCCACGGCATTGCCGCCCGCACCGCCCACACCAACGACCTTGATAACGGTCCCTTTGGTGTTGTTCTCAAGCATCTCAAAGTTCATCATGATGACTCCCTCACAAGTCCGATTTCGCAAATCACAAAAATTCCCCAACCAACCTATGTTTTGTGAATCGCCTCAAACTCGTCGCCGGACGGGCCCGCAACGGGTTTGAAGCGCCTCCCCTCTTCTGGCCCGGTCCGCAATACCGCTACGAACCGCACCAAGGACAGGCCCCAACCTGCCCTTTACAACTCAGTTCATGAACCATTCCTTCATGCGCGCCAGCAGGCTCTTGAAGTTGCCTGTCTGGGCGGCGACCTTGCGGCCGCGCACGCGCTGCATTCTTGCTTCCTGCAACAAGCCCATCACCGTCGAGAAGCGCGGATTGCGCATCACGTCGGCCAGGCTGCCTTCGTATTCGGGCACAGCCACGCGCACCGGCTTGAGGAACACGTCCTCCGCCAGTTCGATCATGCCGGGCAACTGCGCCGAACCGCCGGTCAGGACCACGCCGGAAGCCAGCAGGTCCTCGTAGCCGGAGTCGCGCACGACCTGCTGCACCAGCGTGAACAGTTCTTCGACGCGCGGCTCGATCACGGCGCCCAGCGCCTGGCGCTTGACCTGGCGCGGGCCGCGGTCGCCCAGGCCGGGCACTTCCACGGATTCGTCGGGGCTGGCCAGCACCTGCTTGGCCACGCCGTAGCGCAGCTTGATTTCCTCGGCATCGGGCGTCGGCGTGCGCAGCATCGCGGCGATGTCGTTGGTGATCTGGTCGCCGGCGATGGGCAGCACGGCGGTGTGGCGGATCGCGCCGCCGGTGAAGATGGCCACGTCGGTGGTGCCGCCGCCGATGTCGACCAGCACGACGCCGAGTTCCTTTTCATCGGCGGTCAGCACGGCCAGGCTCGAGGCCAGTGGCTGCAGGATCAGGTCCTGCACTTCCAGGCCGCAGCGGCGCACGCACTTCACGATGTTCTGGGCGGCGCTGACCGCGCCGGTCACGATGTGCACGCGCACTTCCAGGCGCAGGCCGCTCATGCCGATGGGCTCGCGGATGTCTTCCTGGCCGTCGACGATGAACTCCTGCGTCAGCACGTGCAGCACCTGCTGGTCGGTCGGGATGTTCACCGCCTTGGCGGTCTCGATGACGCGGGCAACGTCGGTGGCGGTGACTTCCTTGTCCTTCACGGCGACCATGCCGCTGGAATTGAAGCTGCGGATATGGCTGCCGGCAATGCCGGTGTAGACGTCGCGAATCTTGCAATCTGCCATCAGCTCGGCTTCTTCAAGCGCGCGCTGAATGGAATTCACAGTGGTCTCGATATTGACGACCACGCCCTTGCGCATGCCGCGCGATTCGTGCTGGCCGAGGCCCAGCACTTCGAATCGCCCTTCAGGCAAAATTTCAGCCACCACAGCCACCACCTTGCTGGTGCCGATATCGAGGGCGACGATAAGGTCCTTGATGTCACGGGTCATGGCGTTAGCGTTTCTTGGGAGGTTTCGGTATGGATTTGGATTTGGTTTCCGACGGCGGCAACGGGGCCAGCGCCAGGGCGAAACCATTGGGATAGCGCAAATCGGCCTGCGTCACGGTGCGCCCTTCCAGGCGCCCCGCCACGGCGGGCCACGCCTGCACAAAACGTTGAATGCGGGCCGCGAACGGCAGAGCGCCGGGCAGGCCATGCGGATCCGGCGCATCGGCGCCCGGATCGCGGCCCAGGTCCAGCGACATGCCGTTGGACAACACCACGCGCCAGGCGTAGCGCGGACTCAGGTCCAGCTGCGTGACGTGCATGTCCAGCGGGGCGAACCAGCGCGCCAATTCGGCGTAGCGCTGCACGACCAGCGACTCGGTGCCTTCCGGACCGGAGAACTGCGGCAGAACGGTCTCGTCGTCCACCTCGCCCGTGTTGGCCGTGAACGCCTCGCCCCAGGTGTTGATCATCTGGTTCTCGTTCCACAACGCCAGGGGCTGCTGTTCCTCGATCCGCACGCGCAACACATTGGGCCAGATCCGCCGCACGGTGGCGTGCCGGACCCACGGCACCGATTCGAAGATCTCGCGCGCTTCGTCCAGGTCCACCGTGAAGAAATTGCCCTTGAAGCGGCCCGCGATCGCCGATCGCACCGCCCCCGTGGACACGTAGTGCAGCTCGGTGTCCGGCATCGATTCCAGCTCGATGGCCTGCAGCGTGAAGAACGGGCGTTGCGCCACCCACACCACACCCGCGACGAGCATGGCGCAAACCGCCAGCACGGCCAGCGTGTTGGCGATCAGGTTGGTGGTGCGAGCGTCGTTCCACACAGAGTATCCGGGTCAAGCGTTGCGGGCCGGACTGCGCACTTTGCACGCAGCCTCGGACAAGATCGCCACGCACAGATCGGCGTAGCTGATTCCCACCGCCTTGGCGGCCATGGGAACGAGTGAATGGCTGGTCATGCCAGGCGAGGTATTCATTTCAAGCAGCCACGGCCGGTTGTCGCGGTCGAGGATGAAATCGGCGCGGCCCCAGCCTTCGCAGCCCAGCGCCTGATAAGCCTTGACCGCGATCTCGGCGACTTCCGCGGCCACTTCGGGCGGCAGCGTGGCCGGGCAGAAATACTGCGTGTCGTCGGAGAAGTACTTGTGCTCGTAGTCGTAGTTGCCGCCGGGCGCGGCGATCTCGATGACGGGCAGCGCGCGCGCGGTCTTGCCGCCGCCCAGCACCGCCACGGTCAGCTCGCGACCAGTGATGAACTGCTCGGCCAGCACTTCGGCGTCGAAACGCGCGGCCGCGGCATAGGCTTCCTTCATGTCGGAATAGCCCACCACCTTGGTGATGCCGACCGTCGAGCCTTCATGCGGCGGTTTGATGATCAGCGGCAGGCTCAGGCGGTCCGGCACCAGACGCAGCTCGGTGTCGGCGTCCAGCAATTCGAAGTCGGGCGTGGGCAGGCCGTGCTGCAGCCACACGCGCTTGGTCATGGTCTTGTCCATGGCAAGCGCGGAGGCCAGCGGACCGCTGCCGGTATAGGGGATGCCCAGCAGTTCCAGGGCGCCCTGGATGGTGCCGTCTTCGCCGTAGCGGCCGTGCAAGGCAATGAACACGCGGTCAAAACCCTGGGCGGCCAGCTCGGACAGGCTGCGCTCGCCCGTGTCGAACAGGTGCGCGTCGACGCCGGCGCTGAGCAGCGCCTGGTGCACGCCCGTGCCCGACATCAAGGACACTTCGCGCTCGGCGGATCGTCCGCCGTACAACACACCGACCTTGCCGAATTGCGTGTTCATGCCAGTTCTCCAACTTGAGCGGGGACCTTGCTGATCGAACCCGCTCCCATCACTATCACCACGTCGCCATCGCGCACGAAATCCACGATGGCCTGCGGCAGTTCCGTCACGTCCTCGACGAACACCGGCTCGACCTTGCCGGCCACACGCAGGGCGCGCGACAAGGCTCGGCCGTCCGCCGCCACCAGTGGCGGTTCGCCCGCGGCGTAGACCTCGGTCAGCAACACCGCGTCGGCCGTGCCCAGCACGCGCACGAAATCCTCGAAGCAGTCGCGGGTACGCGTGTAGCGGTGCGGCTGGAAGGCCAGCACGATGCGGCGGTCGGGCCAGGCGCCGCGCGCGGCGGCCAGCGTCGCGGCCATTTCCACCGGGTGATGGCCGTAATCGTCGATCACCGTGAAAGTGCCGCCGCCATGACTGGCCGGCACAGGGAATTCGCCCGTCTGCGTGAAGCGGCGGCCCACGCCATGGAAGGACGACAGCGCCTCGCAGATGGCTGCATCGGCCACGCCCAGCTCGGTCGCCACGGCGATCGCGGCCAGCGCGTTGCGCACGTTGTGCAGGCCCGGCAGATTCAGTTCGACCTGCAGCGGCGGCAGCAGGGTGTCGCGATGCGTGCGCTGCACGTTGAAGCGCATGCGCGTGCCTTCCGGCTGCACTTCGTAGGCGCGCACCTGCGCCTCTTCGTTCAGGCCGTAGGTCGTGATGGGCCGCGAGACAAAAGGCATGATCTCGCGCACATTGGCGTCGTCCGAGCACAGCACCGCGCTGCCGTAGAACGGCAGGCGCTGCGTGAACTCGATGAAGGCGCTCTTCAGGCGCGCCACGTCGTGCCCGTAGGTGTCCATGTGATCGGCATCGATGTTGGTCACGATGGCCATCACCGGCAGCAGGTTCAGGAACGAGGCATCCGATTCGTCGGCTTCGACCACGATGTAGTCGCCCTGCCCCAGCCGCGCATTGGCGCCGGCCGAATTCAGGCGGCCGCCGATCACGAAGGTCGGATCCAGGTCGCCAGCGGCGAGCACGCTGGCCACCAGGCTGGTCGTGGTCGTCTTGCCGTGCGTGCCGGCGACGGCAATGCCGCGCTTCAGGCGCATCAGCTCGGCCAGCATGATGGCGCGCGGCACCACCGGGATGCGGGCGGCGCGGGCGGCGATCACCTCGGGATTGTCGCCCGCCACCGCGGTGGACGTGACGATGGCGGCGGCGCCCGTGACGTTGCTGGCCACGTGGCCGATTGCGATCTTCATGCCCAGGCCGGCCAGGCGGCGCGTCACCGCCGACTCGTTCAGGTCGGAACCGCTGATGGTGTAGCCCAGGTTGAGCAGCACCTCGGCAATGCCGCTCATGCCCGAGCCGCCGATGCCTACGAAATGGATGTGTTGAATTCTGTGTTTCATGATGCGCGCCCCGCTGCTTGTTCACAGACGTCGGCGATATGGGCCGCGGCTTCGGGGCGCGCATGCGCGCGGGCCCGTTCGGCCACGGCTTGGAGTTCTTGTCGAGAGCGTTGGCCCAGCCACTTCGCCAGCCATTCGGGCGTCAGGCCGGTCTGCGGCTGCAGCCAGGCAGCCTGCGCGTCGCTCAGAAAGCGCGCGTTGGCGGTCTGGTGGTCGTCGATGGCATGCGGGAACGGCACGAACAGGGCTGCGACGCCCGCCGCGGCCACTTCGGACACCGTCATGGCGCCCGCGCGGCAGATCAGCAGATCGGCTTCGCCCATGGCGCCCGCCATGTCATCGATAAATGCGCGGCAGTCGGCTTCCACGCCCGCCTGGGCGTAGGCCTGCTGCAGCGCGGGCAAATGTTGCTCGCCGGCCTGGTGCACCACCACCGGTCGGTTTTCCTGCGGCAGGCGCGCCAGCGCCTGCGGCAAAGTCGTGTTCAGCGCCTGGGCGCCCAGGCTGCCGCCCACGACCAGCACGCGCAGCGGGCCGCTGCGGCCGGCGTAGCGCGCGGCCGGGTCCGGCAACGCGCACAGGTCCGCGCGCACCGGATTGCCCATGGCCTCGCCCTTGGGCAGCACGCCGGGAAAGCCGCTCAGCACGCGGCGGGCCATCCTGGCCAGCCACTTGTTGGCGGTGCCGGCCACGGCATTCTGTTCATGCACCACCAGCGGCGTGCCGCGCAGCGCCGCAATGACGCCGCCCGGGAAAGCGACGTAGCCGCCCATGCCCAGCACCACGTCGGGCCGCACGTCGGACAGGCGCGACCACGCTTGCCCGAATGCGCGCAGCAACAGAAACGGCAGCTTCAGCAGCGCCGAAGCACCCTTGCCGCGCACGCCCTGGAAACGCAGCGGAACCAGCTCGATGCCGCGCGGCGGCACCAGCCGGCCTTCCATCTTTTCAGGATTGCCCAGCCACAGCACGCGCCAGCCGCGCTCGCGCAGCACATCAGCCACGGCCAGGCCCGGCATGATGTGTCCGCCGGTACCGCCAGCCATGATCAGAATGGTGCGAGAGGCCGTCATACCCGCCCTCCACGCATCATGACGCGGTTTTCCACGTCGACCCGGATCAGCATGGCCAGCGCGCACAGGTTCATCACGATGCCCGAACCGCCATAGCTCATCAGGGGCAGGGTCAGGCCCTTGGTGGGCAGCAGGCCCAGGCAGACGCCCATGTTGATGAAGGCCTGCACGCCAAACCACATCGCCACGCCATGCGCAACCAGGCCCGCGAAGGTGCGTTCCATGGCGATGGCCTGGCGGCCAATGTCGAAACCGCGATAGACGATGATGGCGAACAGGGTGATGACCAGCATCACGCCGGCAAAGCCCAATTCCTCGCCCACCACCGCCATCAGGAAGTCTGTGTGCGCTTCCGGCAGGTAATGGAGCTTCTCGACGCTGGCGCCCAGGCCCACGCCCAGCCATTCGCCACGACCCAGAGCGATCAGCGAATGCGACAACTGGTAGGCGCTACCGTAGGCATTGTCTTCGTTCCAGGGATCCAGATACGCGAACAGGCGCGCCCGACGCCACGGCGACAGCCAGATCAACATCAGGAAAGTGCCGACCAGCACGGCCAGCAGGCTGCTGAAGTACTTGCCGTTGATGCCGCCCAGGAACAGGATGCCGATCGCGATCGCCACGATCACCATGAAGGCGCCCAGGTCAGGCTCCAGCAGCAGCAGCATGCCGACGCCGGCCAGCGCGAACGCCATCGGCAGGAAGCCGCGGGCAAAGGCCTGCATGTGCTCTTGCTTGCGCACGGTGTAATCGGCAGCGTAGAGCAGCGCAGCCAGCTTCATCAGTTCGGAGGGCTGGAAGTTCAGCGGACCCAGCGGGATCCAGCGGTGCGCGCCGTTGACCTCGCGGCCGATGCCGGGGATCAGCACCGCCACCAGCAGCACCATCGCCACCACGAACAGCGGCACCGCCAGGCGTTGCCACACGCGGATCGGCACCGCCAGCACCACCGCCGCGCCCACCAGGCCGGCGCTGATGAACAGGCCGTGGCGGATCACGAAGTAGTAGCGGCCATATGAGGCATAGCGCGGGCCGTCGGCCAGCGCGATCGACGCCGAATACACCATCAGCAGGCCGAGCAGCAGCAAGGTCGACGCCGCGATGACCAGCGGCAGATCGAAATTGCGCATGCGGGTACGGCCGGGCCGTACGGCGTTGACGCTGGCGGTGAGATCGGCGATCAGGCTCATGCGATCTCTCCACGGTCGCGGGCCAGGTCTTCGACCTCTTCCACGAACACCTGTCCGCGGTGCGGATAGTTGCGGAACATGTCCAGGCTGGCGCAAGCGGGCGACAGCAGCACGGCATCGCCCGGCTGGGCCAATTCAGCGGCGCCGCGCACGGCGTCGCGCAGGGTTTCAACCGTCACGCACTGCACGCCGGTCGACGCCAGCACGCGGCCGATCTCGGGGCCGTCCTGGCCGATCAGCATCACGGCACGCGCATGCTGCGCCACCACGGGAATCAGCGGCGAGAAATCCTGGCCCTTGCCCTGGCCGCCGGCGATCAGCACGACTTGCTGGCCCAGGCCTTCCAGCGCGGCCACAGTGGCGCCCACGTTGGTGCCCTTGCTGTCATTGATGTAGTCGACGCCGCCGATCGTGCGCACGAAGGCCGCGCGGTGCGGTTCGCCCGTGTACTCGCGCAAGGCGCGCAGCATCGGCCCCCAGCCCAGGTCCAGGCAGCGCGCCAACTGCAACGCGGCCAGCGCGTTCAAGGCATTGTGGATGCCGCGGATACGCAAGGCGTCCACCGGCATCAGGCGGCTCATGCGGCCCTTGGCGCGCGTCGGCTCGGGCGCGTCCTTCTTGCGGCGCACCGGCGGCGCGGGTTCATCGAAATCGTTGGGTTCGCAGGCCACCAGCCAGGCCACGCCCTGGCCCAGCTCCAGGCCCATGTCGCCGACCAGCTCCGGCACGTCACGGCCGAAGCTGCGCACGTTCAGCGCGTTCAGCGTGGCGACCATGTCCACGGTGTACGGATCGTCGCGGTTGACGATGGCCACGCGGGCCATCTTCAGCAGGCGGGCCTTGGCCTGCGCGTAGGCTTCCATGCCGCCGTGCCAGTCCAGGTGATCCTGGGTGACGTTCAGCACCACGGCCGCGTCGGCCATCAGCGAGCGCGTGGTTTCCAGCTGGAAGCTGGACAGCTCCAGCACCCAGACCTGCGGCAGCGATTCGGCGTCCAGCGCTTCCATCAGCGCGGCCAGCGCCGCGGGGCTGATATTGCCCGCAGCCACCGCCGACAGGCCGCTGGCCTCGACCAGCTGGCGCGTCAGCGCGGTGACGGTGGTCTTGCCGTTGGTGCCGGTCACGGTCAACAGGCGCGGCCGGTACTCGCGCGTCTCGGCCAGATCGGCCAAAGCGCGCGCAAACAATTCGATCTCGCCGACGACCTCGATGCCGCGGGCCTCGGCCTCGCGCAGCAGCTCGGCCGCTGGCGCCTGGGAGGGCGCCAAGCCGGGGCTCAGCACGACCTGATGCACGCCGTCCAGCAGCGCCGTGTCGAAGGACTCGTCGCAGCCCAGGCGGTACTCCACTTCGCTTTGCGCCAGAGATTCGCGCAGCGCGGCCAGCCCGCCCGGTTCGGCGCGCGTGTCGGCCACGCGCAGGCGGGCACCCAGGCGGGCGCACCAGCGAGCGGCGGCGACACCCGTCTCGCCCAATCCGAGGATCAGGACGAGCGGCGCGTCTGCGCGGGAGGTTTCCATCGTATTCATCGCAACTTCAGGGTAGAGAGGCCAATCAGCACCAGCATCATGCTGATGATCCAGAAACGCACGACCACCTGGGTTTCTTTCCAGCCGCCCACTTCAAAGTGATGATGCAACGGGGCCATGCGGAAAATGCGTCTACCTGTTCCATAACGTCGCTTCGTGTACTTGAACCAAGTCACTTGCATCATCACGGAAAGGGTCTCGACCACGAACACGCCGCCCATGATGAAGAGCACGATTTCCTGGCGCACGATGACCGCGATGGTGCCCAGCGCGCCTCCCAAGGCAAGCGCGCCGACGTCGCCCATGAAGACCTGGGCCGGATACGCGTTGAACCATAAAAATGCCAGCCCGGCGCCGCCAATCGCGGCGCACAGCACCATCAATTCCGCCGCTCCCGGGATGTAGGGGAACAGCAGGTACTTGGAATAGTCCACGCGGCCGACCACGTAGGCGAAGATACCCAGTGCGCTGCCCACCATGACGGTAGGCATGATGGCCAGACCGTCCAGGCCGTCGGTCAGGTTCACGGCATTGCTGGTGCCGACGATGACCGCCCAGGTCAGCGCCACGAAACCGAGCACGCCCAGCGGATAGCTCACGCTCTTGAAGAAAGGCACGATCAAGTCGGCGCGCGTCGGCAAGGACATCGTGAAACCGCTGCCCACCCAGGCCTTGAACAAGGGCCACAATTCGGTATTGGCCGGCGCCGACACGGCAAACGCCAGATACACCGCGGCCACCATGCCGATGGTGGCCTGCCAGAAGAACTTCTGCCGCGCGGGCATGCCTTCCGGATCGCGATAGACCACCTTGCGATAGTCGTCCATCCAGCCGATCCAGCCGAAGCCGAAGGTCACCAGCAACACCACCCACACGAAGCGGTTGGTCCAGTCCGCCCACAGCAGCGTGCTGATGGCGATGGAAATGAGGATGAGCACACCGCCCATGGTGGGGGTGCCGGTCTTGACCAGATGGGTTTCCGGACCGTAGGAGCGCACGGCCTGGCCGATCTTCATCTCGGTCAGTTTGCGAATCACGCGCGGACCCGCCACCAGGCCGATCAACAGCGCGGTCGCGCATGCCAGAACAGCGCGCAGGGTGATGTATTCGAACACCCCCAGTGCGCGCACATCGTCAGACAGCATGCGGGCGATTTCAAGCAGCATTCTGCTCTCCCTGCCCCTTGGCCGTCACACCTTCATTCGTAGAAAAAGCCGTCACTACCCGCTCCATGCGCATAAAGCGCGATCCCTTTACCAATACGCAGGACGCGCGCAAGCCGCGCATTGCGGCAACCACTTCGTCTACCGATGCGCAGGCGTGTGCGCCCACTCCGAATGCGGCCGCGGCCGCCCGGCTGGCTTCGCCTAGCGTGATGAGCGCGTCGAGCCCTTGCTCACGCGCGTAATTGCCCACCTCGACATGCATGGCGGGGCCGTTGTCCCCGACCTCGCCCATGTCGCCCAGCACCAGGACGCGCTTGCCGGCCATGCGGGCCAGCACGTCCACGGCTACGCGAACCGAGTCGGGGTTGGCATTGTAAGTGTCATCAATGAGCAACGTTCCGTCACTCATACTCTTGTGCTGCATGCGACCCGCGACCGGGCTGAAACCTGCCAGGGCGCGCACCGCGCCATCCAGCGGCGCCCCCGCCGCGATCGCGCTGGCAATGGCGGCCAGCGCATTGCGCAGGTTGTGCAGGCCCGGCACCGGCAGCGCCAGGTCGGCGACGCCCACCGGCGTCACCACACGGCAGCGGGTGGCGTTCACGTCAGCCAGGATCTGCTCGGCATACACGTCCAGGCCGGGCTGCAGGCCGAAACGCAACACGCGGCGCGGCTCGGCCAGGGCATCCCAGATCGCCGAATACGGTTCATCGCCGGGATATACGGCAACGCCATCCTCGGGCAGCGCCGCGATGGCGGCGCCGTTCTCGTGCGCCACCGCTTCCACGCTATGCATGAATTCCTGGTGTTCGCGCTGAGCGTTGGTGACCAGCGCCACCGAGGGCGCCGCGATCGCGGCCAGTTGCGCGATCTCGCCGGGGTGGTTCATGCCCAGTTCGAATACGGCCGCGCGGTGCTCCGGCCGCAGGCGCAGCAGAGTCAGCGGCACGCCGATGTCGTTGTTCAGGTTGCCCGCGGTCGCCAGGCGGCCCGCTTCACCCTGCCACTCGGCCAGCATCGCCGAGATCATTTCCTTGGTCGTGGTCTTGCCGTTGCTGCCGGTCACCGCCACCACGGGCAGCGTGAACCGCGCGCGCCACGCGGCGCCGATGCGCATCAACGCGACGCGGGTGTCGCCCAGCACCAGCTGCGGCAGCTTGGCGTCGGGCACGGCGTGCGCCACCACGGCCGCGCACGCACCGCGCGCTTCGGCTTGATCCAGATAGTTATGGGCGTCGAAGTTCTCGCCCACCAGCGCCACGAACAATTCGCCTTCGCCGATACGGCGGGTGTCGGTCGACACGCCCTTGACCTGCGGCAGCAGCAGCGCCAGCCGCGCCCATTCCCGGTCATCGAAAGGCAGCTTCTCGCCCCCGATGTCCTGGTAGGTTTCATGGCCCTTGCCGGCCAGCAGCACCACATCGTCGGGCGTCGCGGCCCAGATGGTCTGCATGATGGCGCGCGCGCGGTCCACTTGCACGTCGGGCTTCACGCTGTCCGGGATGCCCGTCAGGATCTGTTCGACGATGGCTTCAGGCGACTCGGTGCGCGGGTTGTCGCTGGACACGACCACATGGTCGGCCAGGTCCGCCGCGATGCGGCCCATCACGGGACGCTTGCCCGGATCCCGCTCGCCGCCGCAGCCGAACACGCAGATCAAGCGGCCCGATCGCGCTGTCGCAACGGCGCGCAAGGCAGTCAGCGCCCGCGACAACGCATCCGGGGTATGAGCATAGTCCACCACCACCAGCGGGCCGCGACCCGTGCTGGCCTGGGTGCTGTACGCCACCGGCTCGACGGTTTGCAGACGGCCGTCGACGGGGTCCGTCGCGGCCAGTTCGCGCGCGATCTGCGCAAACGGCAGGCCCAACTGATACAGCACGCCCGCTACCAGCAGCAGGTTCGATACATTGTGCGCGCCCAGCAGGCGCGTCACGATCTGGGCTTCGCCATGCGGCGACACCAGCGTGAAGATCTGACCCTGCGCGGTGGCCTGGAGATCGCGCGCGCGCATGGCGGCGGGAATGTCCTGCGCTTCGCTCAGGCTGTAGCCCATTGCCAAGCCTGCCGGCAGATCGGCAATCAGGCGGCGGCCGGCTTCGTCGTCGGCGTTGATCACGGCGGCGGTCAGGCCCGGCCAGCGGAACAGGCGCGCCTTGGCTGCTTCGTACCGTTCCATCGTGCCGTGGTAATCGAGGTGATCGCGCGTCAGGTTGGTGAAGGCGGCCAGCGCAACGCGCACGCCATCCATCCGGCCCTGCTCGATGCCGATGGAAGACGCTTCCATGGCCACGGCCTTGGCGCCGGCGTCGCGCATGGCGGCCAGCGTACGGTGCACGGTCAAGACGTCCGGCGTCGTCAGGTCGCCGCCCAGCGTCTGCCCGTCGGGCAGCACGGCGCCCAGGGTGCCGATGGTGCCGCAGGGCTTGTCATTGCGGCTCAGCGCGTGCGCAATCCATTGCACCGACGACGTCTTGCCGTTGGTGCCAGTTACCGCCACCACCGCCAGCTCGGCCGAGGGCCGGCCGTACCAGGTGTCGGCCAACTCGCCCAGCAGGGCGCGCAGGCCAGTCACCGGCAGCATCGCGGCCCGGTCCGCCACGGCCGCGACGGCATCGTTGGCGGGGGCTTCGAACAACACCGCGCTGGCGCCCAGCGCCAACGCCTTCTCTATATAGAGACGTCCGTCGCTGGACAGGCCCGGGCAGGCGACGAACACATCGCCCGGCTCGATATCGCGGGAGTCCAGTTTGAGGTGCGCGGTCAACGACACGCGCGAATGCAACCACGCCACGGTTTCGGCAACCGTGGCGACAGGGTTGGAGAGGAAGCCTTTGGCGCTCATCTGCCTGGCTCCTTGAGACCAGCAACAATTGTGGATTCGAAGGGCGCGTCCGGGCGCACCCCCATCAGCCGCAAGCTCCCCCCCACGATCTGGGAGAACACGGGCGCGGCGATGGCGCCGCCGTAATAGCCGCCGATCGTCGGCTCGTCGATGGACACGGCCACGACGATCTTCGGATCGGACACCGGAGCGAAGCCCACGTAGGAGCTCCGATAGCGCTGCATGCTGTATTTGCCGTCGACGATCTTGCGCGCCGTGCCGCTCTTGCCGGCGACGCGGTAGCCCTGCACCTGGGCAGCCTTGGTGCCTTCGGGGCCGGCAGCCGCTTCCAGCATGCCGCGCACCATTTCAGTCGTCTTGGGCGTGTAGATCTTGACGCTGGTGGGATCGCTGTCGCGCTTGACCAGGGTCAGCGACACCATGTCGCCGTTGCGGGCGAAAACGGTATAGGCGCGCGCCACCTGCAGCAGCGACACCGACAGGCCGTAGCCGTAGGCCATGGTGGCCTTTTCGATCAGGCGCCAACGATCCCAGGGACGCAGGCGTCCGGGCGCCGCGCCGGGAAATCCCACCTGGGGCGCCTGGCCCAGGCCAAGTTCGGTAAAGCGGTCCCACATTTCGCGGGATTCCAGCTTCTCGGAGATCATCGTCATGCCGATGTTGCTGGACTTGCGCAGCACGCCGGCCACGTCCAGCGTGCCGTTGCGGCTCACATCGCTGATCGTGCTGCCCTGATACTGGAACCGGCCGTTGCCGGTTTCGAACAGGGTCTTGGTGCTGATGCGACCCAGGTCCAGCGCCAACGCGGCGGTGAACGGCTTCATGATCGAGCCCGGCTCGAAGGTGTCGGTGATGGCCTGGTTGCGCAGCTTGGAACCGTGGAAGGTCTCGCGCTTGTTCGGATCGAAGGTCGGCACGTTGGCCAGGGCCAGGATTTCGCCCGTATGCACGTCCACGACCACGGCGGTCGCGCCCTTGGCCTGGTGCTTGTCCATGGCGTCCTTCAACGCCTTGAACACCAGATACTGCAGACGCGTGTCGATCGACAGGCGCAGGTCGCGGCCATCCACCGGCAGGGTCACGGCCTGCACATCTTCGATCACGCGGCCGAGCCGGTCCTTGATGACGCGGCGGCTGCCGGGACGGCCGGACAACTGCTGGTTGAACGTCAGCTCGACGCCCTCCTGCCCCTGATCCTCGACGCTATTGAAACCCACCACGTGAGCCATCACGTCGCCGTCCGGGTAGTAGCGGCGGGTCTCGGGCTGCTGGTGCACGCCGGGCATGCCCAATTGTTTGATCTTGTCGGCCACGTCCATGGAGACCTGGCGCTTCAGGTAGACGAAGTTCTTGTCTTCGTCGACCAGGCGGTGACGCAGGTCGGCCGGCGGCGTTTCCAGCAGCTTCGCCAGCGTGTCCATCTGCGCCGGGGTAGCCTGCTTGGCGTCTTCCGGAATCGCCCAGATGGCGCGCGCCGGCACGCTGGAGGCCAGCACCGCGCCGTTGCGATCCATGATCTTGCCGCGCGTCGCGGCCAGGGTCAGCGTGCGCTCATAGCGCCGCTCGCCCTGCTGCTGCAGGAATTCGGTGGACAGCCCCTGCAGGAACAGGGCGCGGCCGGCCAGCACGGTGAACCCGCCGAACAGCAGGATCAGCACCAGGCGCGCGCGCCAGGTGGGCAATTGCCCGCGCAGCACGGGGTTATCGAAGAAGGGGACGCGTTTCATTGCGCGCCTCCGGTGGCGGAAGCGGGCGGCTGGTTCAAGTACAGCGTGCGATCCGGAACGATGGAGATCATCTTCAGGCCATCGCGCGCGATGGCGTCGACCCGCGCGTTGCGGGCCAGTTCGGCGCGGTCCAGCTGCAGGCGCCGCCAGTTGGTTTCCAGGTCGCGAGCCTGCGCCTGATCACGTCCCAGCTCGATGAAGAGCTGGCGCGACTGATACCGGCTGGTGACCAGGGAAATGGCCGACAGCATCAGCAAAGCCGCAACGATCAGGTTGACGCGACCCATTAGCGGCGCCCTCCCTTGCCGCGACGCGGCGGGGGTGCCAGGTCGCTGCCCGGCAGCGAACCGATCTTCACGAACGCGAAGCCGCCCTCGGCGGGCAGCGGCGTCTCGGTACGTTCGGCTACGCGCAAGACGGCGGAACGGGCGCGGGCGTTGGCCGAGACTTCGTCGTCTTCGGCCAGCACGCGGCCCAGGGAGCGCAGGACCGGCTGGGGCATTTCGCTTTCGCGCAGGGGCAGGCGCGCATGCGCGGCGGCCGGACGAGCCGCCGCCGCGATGCACTGCTTGACCATGCGGTCTTCAAGCGAATGAAAGCTGATCACCGCCAACCTCCCTCCCGGGGCGAGCAGGTCTAGAGCTGCCGCGAGGGTGCGCGCGAGCTCTTCGAGTTCCCGATTGATGTAAATCCGTAGAGCTTGAAAGGTGCGTGTGGCCGGATGTTGCCCCTTTTCGCGCGTGCGGACGGCGCTGGCGACGCACTCGGCAAGCTCGAGCGTGGTGCGCAGCGGCCTTGTTGCGCGGCGAGCAGCAATCGCCTTTGCAACCTGAAAAGCAAACCGTTCTTCGCCATAATCCGCTATGACCTCCCGCATCTCATCCACACTGGCTTGCGCCAGCCAATCCGCCACCGTGGGACCACGAGTGGTGTCCATCCGCATATCGAGCGGGCCGTCTCGCATGAACGAGAAACCACGCTCGGCGTCATCGATCTGAGGCGAGGAAACGCCCAGATCCAGCATCACGCCATCGACCTTGCCGATGCCGAGCTGCTCCAATTCTTCGGCCATGGTGGCAAAGCCGCCATGCACCACGGTGACCCTCGGGTCCGCTGCCGCCAGTTGCCTGGCTACGGCGATCGCCTCCGGATCCTTGTCGAACACCACCAGCCTGGCGCTCGGGCCCAGGCGGCCAAGCAGTTCGCGGCTGTGCCCGCCACGCCCGAAGGTGCCGTCGACGAAGACGCCGCCTTCCGCCCGCGTAGCCGCAGCCGGCCCGGCCTGCTGATGCGACCGTGCCGCGCCCTTGCCGCCGAAGTCAGGCAGCAATAGCGCGTCCACCGTCGGCTCCAGCAGAACGGGCCGATGTTCGAATTCCATAACTTTTTCAGAACGAAAACTGATTCAACACATCCGGCATACCCTTGGCCAGGTCCTCAGCCTCGCGGCTGGCCAGAGTAGCGGCGTCCCACAGCTCGAAGTGCGCGCCCAGACCGAGCAGCATCACATCGCGCGTCATACCGGAAGCGTTGCGCAGTTCAGGAGCGATCAGGACCCGGCCGGAGCCATCCAGTTCCACGTCCTGAGCGTTGCCCAGCAACAGCCGCTGCAACGCGCGCGCCGTCATGGGAAAGGCGGCAATCTGCTCGCGCTTCTTTTCCCACTCGGGCCGCGGGTAGACCAGCAAGCAGCCGTCAGGGTGGCGTGTCAGGGTCAGCCGGCCATCGGCCTGCGACATGAGCGCGTCACGGTGCCGGGTCGGAATCGAGATCCGTCCCTTGGCATCCAGCGTGAGCGCGCTGCTTCCCTGAAACACCACTTTTACCCCACTTAATTGCACAATTTCCTACTATTTCCCACTCTACGGTATGGGATCGGGGCGGTCAAGCGCGTGGTTGCAATTTTTTCAATCACAACAAGGACTTAGATCAATATGTAAATCCGCAAAAAGAAAAACCTCCCAATAAATCAGGAGGTTGCGGCACTATCTAAAAGTCCTTCTTCAGAAGTGGCGGCTAACAATGCCTTTGCATTGTTTTACGGTCGGTCGTTTGCTCCGGTTGGCAAGGCTTCCAGCCGGGCCCGTCGATTTGAGCGGCCCCAAAAATGGTCCGGCCCGGCCAGCGCGACGCCAGGTTCCAGCCAGGACCAGGCTCGCGTTGCGAATGAGTTGCAAGACGGGTCTATAGGCCGGATTCTGTACACCAGGTTTCCCTGGCGGACGATCATTCCTCTGGACGGATCATTGCTGAGCCGCTCTAGCCATCTACCCGCATGCTTGGACGGGCCGCCCTACGCGGTCCGAAGACCGCACGCATGCCTATTTGATGTTGCTCCGGATAGAGGTTGCCGCGTTTCACCCTGCGATGCCGCCGCCCGTTGCCGGACGGCGCGATACGGAGATGGCCGTATCTGTGCGCGCGATGCACGCCCGCCCCGCAGACTCGTCTCTGTGGCCCTATTCCTCAACCGCGCCCGAAGACGCGGCCGGACGGCCGTTAGCCGTTACCCTGCCCTGTGGAGTCCGGACCTTCCTCGATGGATTCGCATCCACCGCGATCGTCCGACCCGCCTTGCGGTGCGTATTCTATTACACCCGCCAGCTCCGTCCCCGAAGAAGCCGCGACACTAGCCGTGCAAACGGCGTTACGGGGTTCCTGCGACAATACGCCTTGATTCGCTCAGACGCCGCAGACAATACCCATCACATGGCCCTTGCTACTCTCATCACCCTTACCGACATCCAGCTGGCCTATGGCCACCACCCGCTGCTGGACCACGCCGATTTCGCCATCCAGGCCGGCGAGCGCATCGGCCTCATCGGCCGCAATGGCGCCGGCAAGTCCTCGCTGCTGAGACTGCTGGACGGCAGGACCCAGCCCGACGACGGCGACATCGCCCGCAGTTCGGGTCTGCGCGTGGCCACGGTCGAACAGGAACCCGAACTGGACGAAAACGCCACCGTCTTCGATGTGGTCTGCAATGTCGAGGGCGATCATGAAGACTGGCAGCGCCCCTCGCGCGTGCGCTCGGTGCTCGAAAAACTCGGCCTGCCCGCGGACGTACAGATCGCCGGCCTGTCCGGCGGCACGCGCAAGCGCGTCGCGCTGGCGCGCGCCCTGGTCGATGAGCCGGACCTGCTGCTGCTGGACGAACCCACCAACCACCTGGACTTCGAAGGCATCGCGTGGCTGGAAGACATGCTGCGCACCTGGAAAGGCGCCGCCGTCATCATCACCCACGACCGCCGCTTCCTGGACGCAGTGGCTACCCGCATCGTCGAACTCGACCGCGGGCGCCTGCTGAGTTTTCCCGGCAACTTTTCGCAGTGGCAGGAGCGCAAGGCCCAGTGGCTCGAATCCGAGCGCCTGGAACAAGCGCGCTTCGACAAGCTGCTGGCGCAGGAAGAAGTCTGGATCCGCAAGGGCGTCGAGGCCCGCCGCACCCGCAACGAAGGCCGCGTGCGCCGCCTGGAACGGCTGCGGGTCGAACGCGCCGAACGCCGCGAACGCGTCGGCGACGTCTCGCTCGCGCTGGCCGAGGGCCAGCGCTCCGGCAAGCTGGTCGCCGAACTCGACCACGTGAACAAGGCCTTCGGCGACAAGATCGTGGTGGACGACTATTCCACCACCATCCTGCGCGGCGACCGCATCGGCATCATCGGCCCCAACGGCGCCGGCAAGACCACCCTGCTCAAGCTGATCCTGGGCGAGATGCAACCCGACAGCGGCACGACGCGGCTGGGTACCAACGTCGCGGTCGCGTACTTCGACCAGATGCGCGCGCAGCTGGACGAAAACGCCACGCTCGTCGACATCATCAGCCCGGGCAGCGAATGGGTGGAAATCGGCGGCGCCCGCAAGCACGTCATGAGCTACCTCGGGGACTTCCTGTTCTCGCCCGCCCGCGCCGGCTCGCCCGTGCGCAGCCTGTCCGGCGGCGAACGCGCCCGCCTGCTGCTGGCGCGCCTGTTCGCCCGCCCTGCCAACGTGCTGGTGCTGGACGAACCCACCAACGACCTCGACATCGAAACGCTGGAACTGCTGGAAGAATTGCTGCAGGAGTACCAGGGCACGGTGCTGCTGGTCAGCCATGACCGCGCCTTCCTGAACAACGTCGTTACGCAGACCATCGCCTACGAAGGCAATGGCCGCTGGCGCGATTACGTGGGCGGCTACGACGAATGGGTCGCGCAGCGGCCCGCGCCCGCGGCCCCGGCCGAAGACGCAACCCCCGCCGCCCGGCCTGTCGACGATGCCGCCGCGCGCGCCAAGGCCGCCAAACCCAAACCGGCCAAGTCGGCCAAGATGAACTCCTGGGAACTGCGCGAACTGGAAGGCCTGCCGGACGCCATCGCCGCCCTGGAGGCGCAACAAGCGGAACTTGCCGGCAAGCTCGCCGATGGCAGCCTCTACCGCGACGCGCCCGCCGAAGTCGAACGCATCAACGGCGAACTGGCCAAGCTGGAAAGCGAACTCGAAGAGCGCTTCGCCCGCTGGGAACTGCTGGAAGCGCGCCGCGAAGGCACGCTGTAATCAGCTTGTCTCTATATACATATAGAGGCGCATGAAAAATGCCCCCGAAATCCGGGGGCATTTCTTTTGTTCCGGACTTGCCGGACGGCGCAATTGCCTAGCCCCGCGCGCGCCAGGTCAGCGCTTCACCCGCAGCCAGCGGAACCAGCGTCGTGTTGCCGAACGCGACTTCCTCGGGCACCTGGTAGGCCTCGCGCACCAGCGTCAGCGTGCCGGTGTTGCGCGGCAGGCCGTAGAAGTCCGGGCCATGGAAACTGGCGAAGCCTTCCAGCTTGTCCAGCTTGCCGACCGCGTCGAAGGCGGTGGCGTACAGCTCCATCGCGTGCAATGCCGTGTAGCAGCCGGCGCAACCGCAAGCATGCTCCTTCAACCCGCGCGCGTGCGGCGCGCTGTCGGTGCCCAGGAAAAAGCGCGGACTGCCACTGGTCGCCGCCTCGACCAGCGCAAGGCGGTGCGTTTCGCGCTTAAGCACGGGCAGACAGTAGAAGTGCGGCCGCACGCCACCTTGGAAAATCGCATTGCGGTTGTACAGCAGGTGCTGCGGTGTGATCGTGGCTGCGATGGGACCTTCCGCGTCGCGCACGTATTCCGCGCCCTCTTTCGTCGTGATGTGTTCGAACACCACCTTCAAGGCGGGGAAGGCGCGGCGCAGCGGCTTCATCACGCGCTCGACAAAGATTGCTTCGCGGTCGAACAGGTCGATCGACGGATCCGTCACTTCGCCGTGCACCAACAACGGCATGCCGCATTTTTCCAGCGCTTCCAGCGCCTTCGTGCATTTGCCCAGCAGATCGGTCACGCCGGCATCGGAGTTGGTCGTGGCGCCTGCCGGATAAAGTTTCACGGCGTAGACTTGGCCCGACTCGTAGGCGCGGAAAATCTCTTCCGACGTGGTGTTGTCGGTCAGATACAGCGTCATCAACGGCGTGAAGGCATCGGGATTGCCGCCCGCCTTCTTCAAGGCCTCCAGAATGCGGCCGCGATAGGCCAACGCCTGTTCGGTGGTCGTGACCGGCGGCTTCAGGTTGGGCATGATGATTGCGCGCGCGAACTGGCGCGCGGTATCCGCCACCACCGCCTCGAGGGCTGCGCCGTCGCGCAGATGCAAGTGCCAGTCGTCCGGCCGGGTGATGGTGAGCTGAGTCGTGTTTTGAGTAGACATGGAAAGGCTTCTTAATCTGCCAGCGGCATGCCCCGTTCGGCCAGCGCGCTGAACATCGCGCTGCCCAAGGGGATGACGGCATCGTTGAAATCAAAATGCGAGTTGTGCAGCACGCAGCCGGAATCGGCTCCGCCCTGGCCCAGGCGGAAGTATGCGCCAGGCTTGCTCTGCAACATGAAAGAGAAATCCTCGGAGCCCATCGACGGCGTCAGATCGCGCACGACGTTCTCCTTGCCTATCATCTCGGTGGCGATGTCGGCCACCAGATTGGCGTGCTGCGGCGTGTTCAAGGTCGCAGGGTAGATCCGTTCGTAAGTGACCTCGGCAGTGCCGCCGAAAGCGCCCGCAATCGCGGACACCAACTCGCGCATGCGGGTCTCCACCATTTCCTGGACGGACTTGCGGAACGTGCGCACCGTGCCGACCATTCTCGCTTCGCGCGGAATCACGCTCATGGCGCCGGGATGCCCGGCCTGCAGCGATCCGATGGACACCACCGCCGAATCCAGCGGATTGACGTTGCGCGACACGATGGTCTGCAACGCCGTAATGATCTGCCCTGCGATGGTGACCGGATCGATGGTCTGGTAAGGATGCGCGCCGTGGCCGCCACGTCCTGTGATCAGGATCTCGAAGCGATCGGCCGCGGCCATCATCGGCCCGGGGTTGATGCCTATCGTGCCCGGCTTGAGACCCGGCCAGTTATGCAGCGCGTAGATCGCGTCGCACGGAAAGGTGTCGAACAGGCCATCTTCCAGCATGGCGCGCGCGCCGCCGCGCCCCTCTTCCGCGGGCTGGAAGATCAGAACCGCGGTGCCATCGAAATTGCGCGTCTGCGACAGGTACTTGGCCGCGCCGATCAGTACCGCGGTGTGACCGTCGTGGCCGCAACCGTGCATCAGGCCAGGCTTGGTCGACTTGTGCCCGAAGTCGTTGTCTTCGGTCATGGGCAAGGCGTCCATGTCGGCACGCAGGCCTATCATGCGCCCGCTATCGCAGCGTTTGCCGCGGATGACGCCCACCACGCCAGTCTTGCCGATGCCGCGGTGCACCTCGATCCCCAGCGCCTCCAGCGCGCCCGCCACGATTCCGGAGGTCCGGACTTCCTCGAAGCCCAACTCGGGGTGCGCGTGCAAATCGCGCCGCAGCGCCGTCAATTCGTCATGAAAGAGGCGAATTGATTCCAAAGGAGATCGTGCGTACATAGGAGGTTACAGAATGACGATATAGAGGGGACAGTCTGTGCATTTTAGTTGCTACAGAGGATAAATGCCTTTGTCTTTACGAGAGAGACACGTTATGCTCCGGCCGCAGGACAATTTTTCCAACAGCCAGAGAAGGAGCGCCGCATTATGGCCACAACCTCCAAACCCGCGACCGCGCGCAAGCCGAACGCTGCATTCATGAAGCCCCTGACCCCCAGCGCCGAACTGGCCGCCGTCATCGGCTCGGAAGCCGTGCCGCGTACCGAGGTCACCAAAAAGATCTGGGAATACATCAAGAAGCACAACCTGCAAGATGCCAGCAACAAGCGCAACATCAACGCCGATGCCAAGCTGCGCCCGATCTTCGGCAAAGATCAGGTCACGATGTTCGAACTGACCAAGCTGGTCAACGCACATCTGAAGTAAGCAGGCAAAGGGCGTACCCCGTACGTCCCTGCCTTCATATCGTCGCGACGCCCCGGTTCATTCCTGGGCGAGCTCGCCTCCCCAGCGCAGCTTTCTCTCACCGCGACAGCCTCGCCGCAACCTCGCCGGCACGGCCTGATTCCCCACACCAGCATTCCCCGAAAGCCAAGCCTGGCGCGCCTCTTCAGGCAGTTGGCATGGCTTCCTCACGGTCCCACGGCCAGCATTCGGAAGCAACATGGATTGGCCCATGCGCGATGGCTGCACATGCTGCGGGCCCACGTGTCGTGCGTGAATAATCCTGCACCAGCAGAGGCCTTCGAAACGCTGAATTGCACTCAGCGCTTGTTCGCTGATGCCCGCACCCGCTGTCCAAGTACGGGCGGCAACATCAAACTCAACAAAGCAAAAGGCCGGCATATGCCGGCCTTCTGTTTGAACGCGAGCCTTCAGGCGTAGGTAGTCGGCGCGGAGCCTTCCAGCAACGACAGCCAGCCCTTGATCAGGCGATACAGCACCCAGATCACGGTCGCGGCCAGGCCGATCCAGCCGATGAAGATGAGCGTCGCGATGCCGCTGATGGCCAGCCACAGCAGGGCCCACCAGAAGGTACGCAGCAGCCAGTCGAAATGAGCGGCATAGACGGTACCTGCGGCGTCCGAGCGCTTCAGGTACATCAGCACTACGGCCGCCAGCGTGGCGATGCCCAGGAAACCGCTCGTCAGGAAGCCCAGGGCGTACAAGCCATAGGCAACGTGGGTCAGCGTGCGCAGGTCTAACGTCGTTCCGGGCACGGGGGTCTGGGGATCACTCACGATAACGCTCCAACGAATTGACTCGGTCAATCTTACCGCACAAAGCTACCCCGCCCACGGCCGTTGTTATTTGTGCACATTCAATGCTGGCGCGGCTTGCAGCCTGATTGACGGTCCGCGACCACTCGCCCAAAAGCCCCAGCCGCCCGCAGCCGCGCCGACCGCTTGCTAGCTCATCGCAACAACACCGCAAAAGAAAAACCCCGCAGCGCGAGCTGCGGGGTTCCTGGAATCAAAGCCTGACAATGACCTACTTTCACGGACGTCCGTCCACTATCATCGGCGCAAAGGCGTTTCACTGTCCTGTTCGGGATGGGAAGGAGTGGGACCACCTTGCTATGGTTGTCAGGCGTAACTGCTTGAGTGCCTGCCCTATCGTGGGCAAACGCTCCAATCCTGTAGCGAGACCGATGCGCGTGCCTGGAGCAGATCTCGACAGGCGCCCGCAATGGGCTCTCACAAAGACAAAACCCCACAGGGGTTACCTGTGGGGTTCTGCGGAATAAAAGCTTGACGATGACCTACTTTCACAGACGTCCGTCCACTATCATCGGCGCAAAGTCGTTTCACTGTCCTGTTCGGGA
>NZ_JACUZY010000012.1:0-100980 GCF_014851605.1 Achromobacter sp. ACM02 | reverse complement strand
CGCTTGACGACCATAGCGAGTTGGTCCCACTCCTTCCCATCCCGAACAGGACAGTGAAACGACTTTGCGCCGATGATAGTGGACGGACGTCTGTGAAAGTAGGTCATCGTCAAGCTTTTATTCCGCAGAACCCCACAGGTAACCCCTGTGGGGTTTTGTCTTTGTGGCGACCGAATGTATTGCGCTCGGGATCTCTCGCGCGATACCACCAGCCGCAGTCCCAATGAAAAACCCCTCGCAGGAATATCCTGCGAGGGGTTTTGTTTTTGCGGCGCTCAGGTAAAAGCTTTTGAGCCAAAGCGGTAAAGCCGCTCAAGAGCGGCTAAGGCAATTGGCGCCGCAAAGCGGCGAAGAACAGTTCGGATTGCAGGCGTTCGCCTTGGACCTGTGCGGCCACCTTGGCCGCCAGGTCAGGGTTGACCGGCAGCAGCGGGCGTCCCGTTGATTGCGCAAGCACCTGGGCGGTACAGGCGCGCTCCAGGAAGAACAGATCGTCATAGGCATAGTCCAGTCTTTCCCCGCAGACTACGACGCCATGGTTGCCGAGGAAGACCACGTCTGCGCCCTGCATCGCATGGGCGATGCGTTCGCCTTCGCTGACGTCCAGCGCCAGGCCGTTGTAGTGTTGGTCGATTGCCAGGCGGCCGTGAAAGCGCATGGCATTCTGGGACAGCGTGGTGTCGAGCGCGCGATCCGAGGTAAGGGTCAAGGCCGTGGCGTAGGGCATGTGCGTGTGCAGCACACAGGCCTTGCCGGCGATGCGGTGGATGGCGGCATGGATGAACATGGCCGTGGGCTCGACTGCATGCCGGCCGGCGAGCTTGTTGCCTTGGGCATCGATCAGCACGATGTCGTCCGCTTGCACCTCATGCCACATCAATCCGCGGGGATTGAGGAGGAAATGCTCCGAGTCGCCGGGCAGGGCCACGCTGAAGTGATTGCAGACGCCTTCGCCCAGACCATGCGCGGCCGCGGCCCGTAATGCGAGCGCAAGGTCGGCGCGCAGTGCCGCGACAGGTTCTGCGTGAAATAGCGCTTCGGCGTGGCGAGGATCCTGGTTCATGTCTGCCTTTTCTGATGTCTGGGTTTGTTAGGCCTGGTGCGGAACTGCCGGACCAGGATCAGTACAGGTCGCCATCCACATAGAACCACTGGCCGTCTTCGCGCACGAAGCGGCTGAGTTCGTGCAGGCGGTGGGCGCGGCCGGCCTGGCGGCTGCGGGCGACGAATTCCACCGTGGCGTGCTCGGGGTCTTGGCTGCGTGTCTGCTTGATCGCCAGACCCAGCCATTTCAGGTCGGGCGGATTGGGCTCGAGCGCGCTGGGACGGGTGCTGGGGTGCCAGGTCGCCAACAGATAGGGCAGCTTGTCCAGCACGAAGGCGCTGTAGCGCGAGCGCATCAGCGCCTCGGCGGTGGGCGCTTGCATGGCTTGCGGGCCTTCGTGCCAGCGCCCGCAGCATTCGGAATAGGGCTTGGGACCGCCGCAGGGACAGGCCGTGGAAGGGAGCTTGGATTGCTTGGTCACGGTGCGAAATGCCGACAGGGTTCAGGCCAGCAGATCGCTGTACTCAGGGTGGCGGCGAATGTAGGCGTCGGCGTAGGAGCACAAGGGCCGCACTTTCCAATCCCGGGCGCGGGCGTCGTCCAGCGCATATTTGGTCAGCGCAGCGGCGATGCCGCGTCCGCCCACCTGGCTGGGCACGCCGGTGTGCGTGATTGCCATGGTGGTGCCTTGCAACTGGTAGTCGAGCACGCACAGGACGCCATCGACGGTGGCGGTGTAGCGGGAAAGGGCGCTGTCATGTGTTACGGAAATCATATGGAGCAATCCTGCTATGGCAGAGGGCAGGCGCAGTGGCCTGCCGGTATTGTGAGGGATATGGCGCATTCCGGCCCGCTGCGGGCCGCCGCCGTTTCAGCGCTGCAGTGCTTTCAGCAGTGCGGTGAGTTGCGCATCGCGCTCCTGGACCAGGTCGGCGATGCTGCGCTCGCCTGCTTCGGCGTTGACGCCCGCGATGAGGCGCTGTTGCAGTTCGGGGGTGACTTCCGGCGCGCCGAGATCGTCCCACCAGGTCTGGACCGGGCCCAGCAAGTGGTCCATGAAATTGGCCAGCCCGCCCGCGCCGCCGCCCAGGTTGAAGGTCATGTGCGGGCCGAACAGCGCCCAGCGCAGGCCCGGGCCTTGCGACACGGCGGCGTCGATGTCGGCCACGCTGGCGACGTTTTCGGCCGCCAGGTGTATGGCTTCGCGCCATAGCGCAGCCTGCAGCCGGTTGGCGATGTGGCCGGGGACTTCCTTGTTCAAGCGGATGGGGTACTTGCCCAGGCTGCGGTAGAAGGCGATGCAACGATCGATGGTGTCGGCCGAGGTTTGTTCGCCGCCGACCACTTCGACCAGCGGAATCAGGTGCGGCGGATTGAACGGATGTCCGATGACAAAGCGCGAGGCATGGCGGCACTGCGATTGCAGGCGGCTCATGATGAGGCCGGAGGAGCTGGACGCGACGATGACCTGCGGCGGCAGCACGGCGTCCATGCGCGCAAAGAGGGCAGTCTTGAAGTCTTCGCGCTCGGGCGCGTTTTCCTGCACGAAGTCCGCGCCGGCCAGCGCGGCCTCCAGGTCAGGCTCGAAGCGCAGCGCATCAGCGGAGGCGCCGGGCAGCACGTGTCCAAGTTCCGCCAGCACGGGCCATGCTGCCTGTACGCGGGCGCGCGTCAGCGTTTCGGCGTCGGCGGCGGGATCGCTGACGACGACCTCAAGGCCGCGGGCGAGGAACAACGCAGCCCAACTGGCGCCTATGGTGCCGGCGCCGACGATGGCGACGCGGCGGATGGCGGGCGGGTTGGACGTGGCAGGGCTGGACATGCGGGTCTCCTGTGAGCACGGATAGGAGCATTGTGAAGCAAACGCCGGCCCGTTGCCACGCGCATGCCGCGCGGGCAAGATAGCGGCTCCCTTTGACCTCCAGAATCCAGGAGTCCTGCATGAACGCGACGCCAGCCTCCCGATCCGCCGTGCCGTATTTTTGCCAGTGGGAGTCGGCGCATCGGGCCAGCGAAATCATCCAGGGCACGCTGGCCCTGGCCGATGACCCGGCCTGGCGCGGCTCGGGCGCGCGCGACGTGGATGAGTACGCGCGCTGGGCCAGCCACGTCTGCGGCATGGCCTGCCTGAAGATGGTGCTGGCGGCCCGCGACGGGCGCCAGTATCCGACGTTGGAGGTGGCGCGGGGCAGCTTGGCTTACGGCGCCTATACGGTGGAAGGCGAACAGATCAAGGGCATGATCTACGCGCCGTTCGTGCGCTACGTGGACGAGGCATTCGGCCTGGCGGCGCGCGTGCATGTCGATCTGCGCGCGGACGAACTGCCTGGATTGATGTCCCAAGCCGCCTATTTCATGGCGTCGGTGCATCCCTGGATACGCTGGCCCGAGCGGCAACCGCCCAGGAAGGGCGGGCACCTGGTGCTGGTGACTCGCGCAACGCCGGACTCGGTGACCTTCCACAATCCTTCGGGGGAGCCCGGCACGCAGGCCGATGTCGAATTGCCGCTGGCCGTCTTCGACGAATTTTTCGCGGGGCGTGGCGTGGCGATACTCCCCGCCGCGAACGTTTGAGCGCTGCGGCCTTCATGGCCTGTGAAGGCCGCAGCCTTGCCCGCGTTCAGGCATTGCGCGCGCGTTGCAGGTAGCGCCATGCAAGCACGGCAGCGAGCAGATAGCCTGAGGTGATGACGATGTAGGCCGCGGGCAGGCTGGCGCTCCATTGCGGCAGCAAATGCAGGATGGTGCCCATCAGCGCGACGCCTACCAGCGCGCCGGATTGGCGGTTGGCATTCAGGGCGGCGGCGGCGCTGTTGGCGTGGCTCTTGCCCGAGACCTGCATGACCACGCTGGTCATGGCGGGAACGGCGACGCCCACGCCCAGATTGGCCACTGCGACGATGACGGCGAACGGCCAGTAGGCCATGTCCGGCGAGAACATGACGATTCCCGCGGCGCTCATGGCAGCGGCCAACGATACCCCGCCCAGCAGCGCCGCTGGCACGTTCCAGCGCGCCGATACCCGGCTGGACAACAGATTGCCCAAGGAGAACACGGCCAGCATGGGCACCAGCTGCAGGCCGGTCTCCAATGCGTCCGCGCCGCGTGCATGCTGCAGGAACAGGCTGAGCAGGAATAGCTGGCCGTAGGCTGCCAGATTGATCAGAAAGCCGACGCCGTTGGCTGCCGCGAATTGCGCGGTGGCGAACAGGGCGCGCGGGATGATGGGGTCGGCATGGCGGCGCTCGCGCCGCACCAGCAGCAGGGCGGCGGCCGCGCAGAGGACCACCGTGCCCAGTATGAGGTTGGAGGACCAGCCGTAGGCGTTGCCCTGGATCAGCACGAAGCACAGCGAGGACAAGGCGATCACGCCCAGCAGGTGGCTCAGCGGATTGAGGGCGCGCGGGCGGCGCGCAACCGCCTGGATGCGGCGTCGCGCCAGCCACAATCCGGCCAATCCCAGCGGGATATTGATGAGGAAGATCCCGCGCCAGCCAAATTGGTGGATCAGCACGCCGCCCAGGAGCGGGCCGGCAGCGCCTGCCACCGCCACGATCGCGGACCAGGCGGCCAGCATGCGGTTGCGCACCTGATCGTCGTCGTAGGCATGGGTCAGCAGGCTGAGGGAACTCGGCATGAACAGGGCCGCGCCCAGCCCCTGCAGCATGCGGGCCAGGATCAGCATGTCCGCGTTGGGCGCCAGGCCGCAGAGCAGGGACGCCAGGGTAAAGACGCCCAAACCGGCCAGGTAGATCGTCTTGGCGCCATACCGGTCGGCCAGCGCTCCTGCCACCAACAGCAGCGCCGCGAAAGTGAGGGTGTAGCCGTCCACGATCCAGACCAGATCCGTCAGGGGAACGGTGAACTGCACTGCGATGCTGGGCAGGGCGACGTTGACGACGGTGACGTCCAGCATCGCCATGACGAAGCCGATGGCCAGCGTGACTAGCGGCAGCAGGCCGGCCGCGGCGGGTTTGGCGGCCAGCGAGGGCGCGGTGAGGTTGGGGCAGGCGGAACTCATGGCTGATGGTGTGGCGAGGCTGTCGAGGACTGAAGCTTAGACCTCTGCTTTGATGCAAAAAAGCCGAATAATTGCTTTATAGTGATGCAAAAATGCATCCTTAGGGCGAACGCGATGGACTGGGACAACGCCAGGATCTTCCTGGCCATCTACCGGGTGGGAACCCTGCGGGGCGCCGCCGCGCTGCTGCAGATCGACCAGGCAACCGCCGGGCGCAGGCTGGCGGCGCTGGAGTCCTCGCTGGACGCGCGGCTGTTCCTGCGCACGCCGGGTGGATACGTGCCCACGGCGGCCGGCGAACTGGCGTTCGCGGCCGCGGAGCGCATGGAGCAGGCGGCGGACCAATTGCAGCGCCAGATGCAGGGGCTGGATCATCGCCTGTCCGGCGTGGTGCGCGTGGCGACCTCGGAAACCGTGGCCAGCTACTACATCATGGAAGCGGTGCGGCGCGTGCATGCCCAGCACCCCGACATCCGCGTGGTGCTGTCCACGGCCATCCAGATCAGCAACCTGACGCGCCGCGAGGCTGACCTGGCGATACGGAACATCAAGCCGGACAACCCCGATTTGATACACCGGCACCTGACGCGCAAGGAGGTCGGGCTGTACGCTTCGCGCGCCTACCTGGCTGCGCATGGCGAGCCGCGGCCGGGCACTGCGTTCGCGGGGCACACGCTGGTGACGTACCAGCAAGCGGTGCTGCCGGGCTGGTCCGACACGTTTTGCGGCGAGCCCACGGGCAACGGCCGCATCGGCGTGGAGCTGAACTCCGGCCTGATGATCCTCGAGGCGGTCGCGGCCGGGCTGGGCATCGGCGAGGTGCCCACGCACATGGCGCCGGGGTATCCCGAGCTGGTACGTATCTGGCCGACGCGCAGCGAACCCTACGATTTGTGGTTGGTGATGCACGGCGACCTGAACCGCACGGCGCGCGTGCGCGCCGTGGCCGACGCGATAGTCGAGGTCTTCGAGGAGGACGAGTAGCGTTCCGGGCCGGCGGCGGCTTGTGGGCAGGCGCGGCAGGCGCTAAGGTTTGCCTGATCTTCCATGCAACCATGATTCAGGAGTCGCGCGTGTCCGATCTTTGGCGTTTGTCCGCAGTTGAGCTTGCCGCCCGCATCCGCAAGCGCGAGGTGTCCGCCCGCGAGGCCGCGCAAAGCGCGCTGGACCGGCTGGATGCCGTCAATCCCGCGATCAATGCCGTGGTGGACCACCGCCCGGACGATGTGCTGGCCCAAGCGGCGCAAGTGGATGCGATGCTTGCGCGCGGCGAAGACCCGGGGCCCTTGGCCGGCGTGCCCGTTACCGTGAAAATCAACGTGGACCAGGCGGGTTACGCCACGACCAATGGCGTGAACCTGCAGAAGGATGTGATCGCGGCGGAGAACAGCCCGGTCGTGGACAATCTGTTGCGCGCGGGCGCCGTGATCCTGGGCCGCACCAACACGCCCGCGTTTTCCTTGCGCTGGTTCACCGGCAATGCGCTGCATGGCGATACCTTGAACCCGCGCAATCCGGCGCTGACGCCCGGCGGCTCGTCGGGCGGCGCGGCTGCCGCGGTGGCGGCTGGCATCGGCCATCTGGCGCATGGCACGGATATCGCCGGCTCCATCCGCTATCCAGCCTATGCCTGCGGCGTGCATGGCCTGCGGCCGTCGCTGGGGCGCGTGGCGGCGTACAACGCGGCGCTGCCGGAACGCTCGATCGGGGGACAGTTGACCGCGGTGTCCGGCCCGCTGGGGCGCAGCATCGCAGATCTAAGACTGGGCCTGGCCGCGCTGGCGGCGCGGGATGTGCGCGATCCTTGGTGGGTGCCCGCTCCCCTGGTCGGGGCCGAGACGCCGCGCCGGGCCGCGCTGTGCCTGAATCCCGACGGCATGGACACCCAGCCCGCCGTGGTCAAGGCCTTGCAGGAAGCCGCCCGCCGGCTCAGCGAGGCAGGCTGGACGGTGGATACGCTGGATGCCGTGCCGCCGATGCAGGAGGCGGCGGACCTGCAGATCCGCATGTGGCTGGCCGATGGCTACGACGCCATGGTGGCAGCCGCGGAAAAAGAAGGCGATCGCGGAGCTCTGGTAGCGCTGGCTGGCCAGCGCGACAAGGCGGCGGGGGCCGACCTTGCGAGTTTTTCCGCCACGCTGACGCGGCGGGCTACGCTGACGCGCCTGTGGGAGTTGTTCTTCGCCGAGTATCCCGTGCTGTTGCTGCCCGTGTCGGCCGAGCTGCCGTTCCCTGACAAGCTCGATCTGCAAGGCGATGCGGCCTACGCGCGCATCTGGCGCGCGCAGATGACGCAGATCGGCGTGCCGTTCATGGGTTTGCCAGGCCTGTCGGTGGCGATGGGCAGCGCGATGAGCGAGGCAGGCGCGAGCCCGGTGGGCGTGCAGGTGCTGGCGGGACGCTACCGCGAGGACCTGTGTCTGGATGTGGGGGAAATCATCGAGGCGGGCGCAGCGCCCATCGAGATCGCGCAGCCCGCGGCCCGCTAGTCCGCAAGAGCGGACCAGGCGGGCAGGGGACGGAAGTTCGGTGTGCGGCCGGGCTAGGGCTTGCTGAAGTGCAGGCGCAGGATGCCGAGGTCGCCGTAGGCGAGTTCGAGATCGCGGTTGGCGGGCACGTCCAGGAAGCCGGCATAGGAGCCGGTGATGACGTGCTGGCCGGCGCGTAGTCCCAGACCTTGTTCGCGCAGGAAATTGGCCAGCCAGTAGAGCCCGGCCTTGGGACGATCGTTCGGGTGGATGCCCGCGTGCTGCTCGGTTTCAACCCCGTCCACGGACAGCGTGATGCTCAAGGCGCCGGGGGCATCGTGCGGGGATGCGATGCGCGGACCCAGTACCAGCCCCTGGTTGAACATATGGTCGGCCAGGAGTTCCGGCAGGCTGGCATGTTCCGGAGCCGCATAACGGCAGCCCAGTACTTCCAAGGCCAGGCGCGCGCCGCCGATGGCCGCGTCCACTTCGGACTCGGTGTAGGGCTCGGGGCGCGCGGGCAGATCCCGGGCAATTTCGAACGCGATCTCGGGTTCGATGCGCACGGTCTGGGTCCGGGCCGCAACAGGGCCGGCTTCGGTGTACGCGATGGTCGAGGCATAGATCGGCGCGACCACGCTTTTCTCGGGCGTGGGCAAGGCGCTCTTCCAGGCGCCGATGTCGTCCTGATGCTTCTCGAGCAGCAGCTGCGCGGTGCGTTGCTGCACGGCGAAGGCCTGGTTCAGCGATTGGGGACGGCAGTCGGCGGGCAGGCGCGGGCCGGCGATGCCGGACTCGCGCGCGGCGACCAGATAGCGGGCCGCTTCGAGGCTGCCGGGATAGTCTTCGATTCTGATCTGCATGGGTTCAAGCTCCCAGGAACAGCATGATCCAGAGCACGATCATGGCGATCAGGCCGAGCCAGCACGAACCCCAGAAGCCGACGATCGGCCATTTCAGCGATAGCGGCGTCTTCTTCGGATCGACGTGGGAGAGCAGGTCGTTGGCGTTGCCGATCAGCCAGAAGCGCGTGCCGGGAAACATCAGGCGGAAAAAGTAATCCAGCATGATGGATGCCTGGATCGCAAGCGGATACTGATTGAATTGACGGTGCTGCAGGTACGGGTGCTTCAATTTGGCGTTGATCTGCTTGCTCTTGAAGAAGAGCACGACACCGCTGAGCGTGCATGTGATGAAGCACAGCAGGAAGAGGCTGAAGGCCATGGCCATCGCGGGTGAGTACATGGGGATCTCAGGAAGACGCGGCGCGCCGCGTTCGGATGAAAAGAATGCCTGCGGAAAACTGCTGGCCGTATTGTAGAAGGCTTGCCGCGGCCCCGTGTTCAGGGCCGCGTCAGTCTGCGTGCAGTCGGAGGCTCGGGATCAGCCGCGCACCTGGCCTTCGCCGCTGAGCACCCACTTCAGCGTGGTCAGGCCTTCCAGGCCGACCGGGCCGCGCGCGTGCAGGCGGTTCGTCGAGATGCCGATCTCGGCGCCCAGGCCGTATTCGAAACCGTCCGCAAAGCAGGTCGGCAGGTTGACGTACACCGAGCTGGAGTCGACCTCGCGCTGGAAGCGCTGTGCGGCGGACAGGTCCTCGGTGACGATGGCGTCGGTATGGCCCGAGCCCCAGCGCGCGATGTGCTCGATGGCGTCGTCCAGCGTGTCGACGATGCGCACCGCCAGGATGGGACCCAGGTACTCCGTGGCCCAGTCTTCTTCCGTGGCCGGTTTGGCGTGGGGCAGCAAGGCCAGCGTGCGGGGGCAGCCGCGCAATTCGACGCCGTGCTCGGTGAGGGCCGCGGCCAGGCTGGGCAGGATGGAAACGGCGGCGACCGCGTCGACCAGCAGCGTTTCCATGGCGCCGCAGATGCCGTAGCGGTAGGTCTTGGCATTGAAGGCGATGGCGTGCGCCTTGTCCGGATCGGCCGCCGCGTCGATATAGACGTGGCAGTTGCCGTCCAGGTGCTTGATGAGCGGCACGCGCGCCTCTTGCGACAGGCGGGCGATCAGCCCCTTGCCGCCGCGCGGCACGATGACGTCGATGTGCTCGGTCATGGTGATGAGCTTGCCGACGGCGGCGCGGTCGGCCGTGGCGACGACCTGCACCGCGTCCTGCGGCAGCCCTGCGGCGGCCAGGCCGGTCTGCACGATGCGGCCCAGCGCGATGTTGGAATGCAGGGCTTCGCTACCGCCGCGCAGGATGGCGGCGTTGCCGGACTTCAGGCACAGCGCGGCCGCGTCGATGGTCACGTTGGGGCGGGATTCGTAGATGATGCCGATCACGCCCAGCGGCACGCGCATCTGCGCCACGCGCATGCCGTTGGGGCGTACGCTGGTGGCGGTGATGCTGCCGATGGGATCAGGCAGGGCGGCGATCTGGCGCAGGCCCTCGGCCATGTGCGCCAGTGTCTTGTCCGACAGGGTCAGGCGGTCCAGCAGCGCCGGCTCCAGGCCGTTGCTGCGCGCTGCGGCCAGGTCTTTTTCATTGGCGGCCTTGAGTTCGTCGTGGCTGGCGGCCAGGGCGTCGGCCATGGCGAGCAGCGCCTGGTTCTTGGCGGCGCCGGTGGCGCGCATCATGGCGCGCGAGGCGCGGCGGGCGTTTTCGCCCAGGGTGAGCATGGCTTGTTCGATGGAGGACGTGGACATGGCAGCGTCGATCATGAGGATGGGGCGGCGCGGACGCCACCTGGAGATTCAGTGTATATCCGGCCGCGAGGCCGGGCGAATGCCAGCGCATGGGCTGGCGCGGGAGGCGAAGGCGGCGGCTATGCCGCCTTCACGGTCGTCCGCCAGCGGCGGCGACACGCAGCGCGAGCCGCGTCATTTCTTCCCAGGGATCGGACAGGCGTCCTGGCACCGACAGGCCCTTGATCAGGCGATCGACCTCATGGGCATGCTGCACGGCGGCCGGCCACACGTTCGGCTGCACCCGGTTCAGCGCCTGCAACGCCAGCCGCTCGTGCGCGCCGAAAATGCGCAGGCGGCGCATCAGGCCGTTGATGTCCTGGCCCAGGGCGCGCGCTTCGGCGATGCGGGCCAGCAGGCGGATTTCCTCGCCGACCGCCCATAGCACCAGCGGCAGCGCTTCGCCTTCGGCGCGCAGGCCGTCGATCATGCGGATGGTGCGGCCGGTGTCGCCGGCGAGCATGGCGTCGCGCAGGCCGAAGACGTCATAGCGCGCCACGTTCAGCACCGCGCGCTCCACGTCCTCCGCGGCCAGCTGGCCTTCGGGGTAGAGCAGGCCCAGCTTCTGGATTTCCTGGTGGGCGGCCAGCAGATTGCCTTCCACCTTGTCGGCCATCCATTGCAGGGTGGCGCCGTCGGCGCGCTGGTTCTGGCGCGCCAGCCGCATGCCGACCCAGGCGGGCAGGCGGCCCCGTTCGATGTTGGCGATGTCGACCATCATGCCGCCGCGGCTCAAGGCCTGCACCCAGCGGCTTTCGCGGGTGGCCTTGTCCAGGCGCGGCAGGGCGATCAGCACGAGCGTGTCCGGATCCGCCTGCTTCTCGGCCTGTTCGGCCAGCTTGGCCAGGGTGTCGGCGCCGGACTTGCCAGGCTTGCCCGTCGGGATCTTGATTTCGAGGATGCGGCGGTCGCCGAACAGCGACACGCTTTGCGTGGCGGCGGTGACCGAGCTCCAGTCGCTGCGCGCGTCCATGACCATGGACAGGCGGTCGGTGTAGCCCGCGTTACGGGCCGCGGCGCGCAGCGCGTCCACGGCCTCGGTCACGAGCAGGGGTTCGTCGCCGGACACCGTGTAGAGCGGCGCCAGGCGGTTGCCTGGCCGCTGCAGGTGCTCGGCCAGGCGATCCGCGTCCAGGGGCTGTGCCATTTAACGCAGGATGGCCGGATCGGTGGTGGACGGCGTCTGCCACGGCGCGGGCGTGCGCTTTTGTTCCGGCGTGGTCGGGTCGTACAGCGGGGTCTCGCCGTCTTCCGCGCGCTCTTCGGCATTCTCGAATGCATGGCGCACTTCCGGCGCGGTCATGCGGCGCAGCAGGCGGGACACCAGGTCGCGCTGCATGGCCCGGTACAACGTTTCGATCTGGCCTTGCTTGGCTTGCACCACCTGGTCGTCATAGGGCATTTCGCGGTAGATCGACAGCGTGGTGTCCGGGATCAGGGCGCGGCCCTTGGCATCGATGAGGCGGAACGTGTAGTTGATGCCGAGTTCGTATTCCTCGACACGGCCCTGGGCGTTCAGCGACACCTCTCGCAGGGTGCGAGTGTCGGCGACCTGCTGCAGGATGGCTTGCGCCTCCTTGGGGGTCGACACGAGCTTGGTGTTCGGCGAGGCCGCGCGCAGCGCGCGGCGCACGTCGGCGCCGAACTGCGTGGTGTCGGAAATGCCGACATACAGCGTATCGAACGGCATCGGCGTGACGCCACGCAAGGCGAAGCCGCAAGCGGAGAGCAGCATGAACAGCGCCAGGCAGGCGCCGCGCAGCAGCCAGGACTGGCGGGGGGAGTGCGTTTGTTGCCCGGCGAAGTGCATGCTTGACCTCATCAGCCTACGACGTTGACCAGTTTGCCCGGAACCACGATGACGCGCTTGGGCGGACGGCCTTCCAGGAAGCGGGCGACCTCTTCCTGGGATGCCGCGAGCTTTTCGATGTCTTCCTTGGCGGCCTTGGCGGCCACGCGGATGGAGCCGCGCAGCTTGCCGTTGACCTGGAGCATCAGCTCGATCTCGTCGGCGACCAGCGCCGCCTCGTCCACGTGCGGCCAAGGCGCGTCGAGCAGGTCGCCCAGCTCGTGGGCGTAGCCCAGGTCGCGCCACAGGTGCCAGGTGATGTGCGGCACCACGGGATACAGCACGCGCAGCAGCACGCCCAGCGTTTCGGCGTAGGCGGCGTCCGCGGCTGCGCCTTCGGGCAGCTTGGCGTCGTCGATGGCGTTGAGCATCTTCATGCATGCCGACACGACGGTGTTGTACTGGATGCGCTGGTAGTCGTAGTCGGCTTGCTTGAGCAGGCCGTAGACCTCGCGGCGCAGATCCTTGACCGGGGCCGGCGCCTGCGCCCAGTCGGCGCCATGGGCCAGGCCGCGCGCGATGGCCTCGCGCTGGCCGTAGCTGATGGACCAGAGGCGGCGCAGGAAGCGGTTGGAGCCTTCGACGCCAGAGTCCGACCATTCGAGGGTCTGTTCCGGCGGGCTGGCGAACATGACGAACAGGCGGGCCGTGTCCGCGCCCAGCGTGTCGATCAGCGATTGCGGGTCGACGCCGTTGTTCTTGGACTTGGACATCGTGCCCACGCCGCCGTAGGTGATGGCGGAGCCGTCCGACTTCAGCTTGGCGCCGACGATGGCGCCGCGGTCGTCGTAGACGTTTTCGACGTCTTCTGGCCAGAAGTATTCGATGCCGCCCTGCGGCGTCTTGCGCGAGTAGATATGGTTCAGCACCATGCCCTGGCACAGCAGCTTGGTGAAGGGCTCGTCGAAGTTGAGCAAGCCCATGTCGCGCATGACCTTGGTCCAGAAGCGGGCGTACAGCAGGTGGAGCACCGCGTGTTCGATGCCGCCGATGTACTGGTCCATCGGCATCCAGTAGTCGTTGCGCGCGTCGACCATGGCGTTATCGTTGCCCGGCGAGGTGTAGCGCATGAAATACCAGGACGAGTCCACGAAGGTGTCCATCGTGTCCGTTTCACGGCGCGCCGGCTTGCCGCACTTGGGGCAGGAGCAGGACAGGAACGCCTCGTTCTTGGCCAGCGGATTGCCGCTGCCGTCCGGGATGAGGTCGTCGGGCAGGACCACCGGCAGGTCTTTTTCCGGAACCGGGACCGGGCCGCAATCCGCGCAGTGGATGATGGGGATAGGGGTGCCCCAATAGCGCTGGCGCGAGATGCCCCAGTCGCGCAGGCGCCAGGTGGTCTGCTTTTCGCCCAGGCCTTGCGCGCCCAGGTCGACGGCGATGGCGTCGACCGCTTCCTTGTGGGAGAGGCCGTCGTACTTGCCCGAATTGATGGTGCGTCCGGCTTGCTTGTCGCCGTACCACTCCTGCCAGGCATTGGTGGAGTATTCCTTGCCGGCCACGTCCACGACCTGCACGATGGGCAGGTCATATTTCTTGGCGAAGGCGAAATCACGCTCGTCATGCGCCGGCACGCCCATCACGGCGCCATCGCCGTAGGTCATGAGCACGTAGTTGCCGACCCAGACCTGAACTTCGGCGCCCGTGACCGGGTGCGTGACGTACAGGCCCGTGGGCATGCCTTCCTTTTCGCGCGTGGCCATTTCGGCCTCGGTCGTGCCGCCCAGCTTGCATTGTTCGATGAAGGCGGCCAGTTGCGGATTGGAGAGCGCGGCCTGCGTGGCCAGGGGGTGTTCCGGCGCCACGGCGCAGAAGGTCACGCCCATGATGGTGTCGGCGCGGGTGGTGAAGACGTACAGCTTGCCGTCCTGGATCAGCTGGCCGTCCTGGCCCGCAATCTTGTGCGGGAAAGCGAAGCGCAGGCCCTCGGACTTGCCGATCCAGTTTTCCTGCATCAGGCGTACGCGCTCGGGCCAGCCGGGCAGGTCGTTCTGGACGGCGCCCAGCAGTTCGTCGGCGTAATCGGTGATGCGCAGGTAGTAGCCGGGGATCTCGCGCTTTTCGACCAGCGCGCCCGAGCGCCAGCCGCGGCCGTCGATGACCTGTTCATTGGCCAGCACGGTCTGGTCCACCGGGTCCCAGTTGACGACCTGGGTCTTGCGGTAGGCGACGCCCTTTTCCAGCATCTTGAGGAACAGCCACTGGTTCCACTTGTAGTACTGGGGATCGCAGGCGCACATTTCGCGCGACCAGTCGATCGCCAGGCCCATCGCCTTCATCTGCTTCTTCATGTAGGCGATGTTGTCGTACGTCCACTTCGCCGGCGGCACCTTGGACTTGATGGCGGCGTTTTCCGCCGGCATGCCGAAGGCGTCCCAGCCCATGGGCATCAGAACGTTGTAGCCGCGCATGCGCAACTGACGGGCCATCATGTCGTTGATGGTGTAGTTGCGCACGTGGCCCATGTGCAGCTTGCCGCTGGGGTAGGGCAGCATGGAGCAGGCGTAGAACTTCGGCTTTTCGGAGCCGTCGGCGTTCTTGGCGTGTTCGTGGACCAGGTAGACGTCGCGCGCCTGCCAGTCTTGGTGGGCGGCTGCTTCGACGGTATTGGGGAGGTAACGTTCCTGCATGGGCTCGTGCACGATGGCAAAAAAAGGGTGAGCCGCCTCGCCGCGCGGGCGCGGAGGCGGCCAAAACCCCTGATTATAGGAGGTGCTAGGCGCGGGCAGGGGACGGAGCCGTTTCGGGGATGCGCGCGCTGGGCGCCAGGGCGCCATAAGCCAGCGTAATCACCCCGAGGACGGCGCCCGCCGTGACCACGCCGGGCCAGCCAAAATGGGCGTACAGCCAGGACGATACCAGCGAACCGGATGCGCCGCCGATGAAGTAGCTGGTCATGTAGCCGGCCGTCAGCCGGCTGCGCGCTTCGGGGCGCAGGCGGTAGAGGGCGCTGCTGTTGGTGACGTGCACGCCCTGGATCGCGAGATCCTGCGCCAGGATGCCCACCAGCAGGGCCAGCACCGACACCTGGCCGAAGGCGATCAGTCCCCAGGAGCCCAGCAGCAACAGCAGTCCGACGCGGGTGGCGAGGTTGCCCAGGCCGCGATCGGCAAGGCGGCCGAAGCGGTTGGCGGCGTAGGCCCCTGCGGCGCCCGCCAGGCCGAACAGGCCGATGGTGGTGTTGCTGTATTGATAGGGCGGGCTGGCCAGCAGGAAGGTCAGCGGCGTCCACAGCATGCTGAAGGCCGCGAACAGCAGGCCGCCCAGCAGCGAGCGGGCGCGGAACAGCGGTTCCTCGACGAACATGCGTAGGATGGAGCCCAGCAGGCGCGGGTAGCTCAGCCCGGCCGGACTCTGGTGGCGCGGCAGCAGGCGCCACAGGGCCGCGGACATGATCAGCATCAGGATGGCCGCCACCCAGTACACGGTGCGCCAACTGCCCACGTCGGCGAGCGCGCCGGCGACGGTGCGGGCCAGCAGGATGCCCAGCAGCAGTCCGCTCATGACGGTGCCCACGGCCTTGCCCCGCTCATGCGGCGCGGCCAGCGTCGCGGCGAAAGGCACCAGGATCTGGGCCACCACGGACAGCATGCCCGTCAGCGCCGTGCCCAGGATCAGCACGCCGATATTGGGGGCGAAGGCGGAAATCAGCAGACCGCCCGAGGACAGCAGGTTCATCAGCACGATCAGGCTGCGGCGCTCGAACATGTCGCCCAGGGGCACGAGCAGCATCAGGCCCACCGCATAGCTCAGCTGCGCGGTGGTGACGATGCTGCCCGCCGTGGCGCTGGACAGCGAGAATTGCTCGCTGATCGTATGCAACAGCGGCTGCGCGTAATAGTTGCTGGCGACGGCGAGGCCGGTCGCGACCGACATCAGCAGGAGGATGGGTGCGGTCAGGACCGGCGTCTGGGAGGACTGGGTAGCGGAAGTCATGGATCGGGATCGGGGATGATGGCTGCGGAAGAAGGCTCGGCTCAGGCGCCGATGCCGCCAGGCGTTTCCTGGTCCTGCTTGATCAGCAGCTTCCTGAGGAGGCCGGCCAGTTGCTTGCGCTCGGCTGCGGACAGCGGTTCAAGCAGTTCATTGAGGTCCTTCAGGTAGTCCTTCAGCACCAGCTTGATGGTGCGCAAGCCTTCGGCCGTGAGCGACACGATGACGCCGCGCCGGTCTTCCGGATTGGGGCTGCGCGTGAGCAGGCCGGCCTGCTCCAGGCGGTCGAGCCGGTTGGTCATGGCGCCGGAGGTCAACAGCAGGGCCTCCACCAGCTTCTGCGGATTCAGCGCGTAGGGCGAGCCGCTGCGGTACAGCGTGGCCAGCACGTCGAATTCGCCCTGGTGCAGGTCGTAGTTGCGGAAGCTGCGGTTCACGTTGCGCGCGGCCAGCGCGTTCAGACGGAACACACGGGTGACGACGGACATGGCGGCGAAGTCCTGGGCGGGACATTCGGCGGTCCATTGGGAGATCACCAGATCGACGAGGTCATTCATGGGCGCATGGGGTTTATTTTTACGTGAAGTATCTTAACATGAAGATAAATTGGAAAAAGCCGACCTATGCGTCGTGCAGGCCGGCCGCGGCAAAAAAGAAGGGCCCGCCTCTTGCGAGGCGGGCCCTTCCGGCTTGACCGGAACTACGCGCGAATTACTGCGCGGCGTCCTTCAGCTTCTTGAGCGGGCGAACCTTCACCTTGACCGAAGCCGGCTTGGCGGGGAACCAGCGCTCTTCACCGGTGAACGGATCCTTGCCGAAGCGCTTGGCCTTGGCCGGAACCTTCTGCACGGCAACCTTGAACAGGCCGGGCAGCGTGAATTCGCCAGCGCCCTTCTTGTCCACGGAGCCCAGCACCGAGGTTTCCAGGCTGGCCAGGACGGCCTTGACCGACTTGGCTTCAACGCCCGATTGCTCAACGATGTAGGCGATCAGCTGGGTCTTGTTCAGGGCCGCCTTGATGGCCTTGGGGGCAGCAGCGACCTTCTTGGCGGCGACGACCTTCTTGACGGCCGGCTTTGCAGCGGGCTTCACAGCGGGTTTGGCAGCAGTTGCCTTCTTTGCGGGCGCCTTGGCGGCGGGCTTGGTGACTTTCTTGGCAGGAGCTTTTGCTTTCGTGGCCATGGTCAAAATCCGTATGTTGGGGTCATGGAGCAGCGCGCGCCGGGTATCGGCGTTTGACGCTACGCGGCCGATGATAGCGGAAGAGTGGCGATTAATGCGGTTTTCTAGCGGGTTTTTGGCCCTTGTTTGTTGTTTTCGACACAGAAAGTGCTTTGTAGAAGGGCTCCAGCAAGATGTCGTGACATTCATCGCGCATCTTTTCAGATACCTGCGGCACTGAACCAACTGCGCCGGGCGTGTTCCAATTGCGTGCCCTGCGCGAGACCCGCGCGGGAAAAACCAAGCATGGAAGCGAAGCAGTCATATGTTGATGAAGAAGTTGGCGGCGAGCCTGATCGTCGCGGCCGCGTGCATGTCGGGCGCCGTGGCGCAGACGGTGCCCGCGCCGGCCCTGTCGGCCAAGGCCTGGCTCTTGCTGGACGAGACCAGCGGACAGGTGATCGCGTCGCATGCGGCGACGACCCGGATCGAGCCCGCATCCCTGACCAAGATCATGACGGCCTACGTCGTGTTCGAGGCGCTCAGCAAGAAAGAGCTGTCCGCGGCGCAAATGGTCACGGTGTCGACCCGCGCCTGGAAGGTGCCGGCGGGCAGCTCGAAGATGTTCCTGGAGCCGGGCTCGAAGGTGTCGGTGGACGATCTGCTGCGCGGCCTGATGATCCAGTCGGGCAACGACGCGGCCATCGCGCTGGCCGAAGCCGTGTCGGGCAGCGTCGAGGCCTTCGTGGCGCGGATGAACGACACCGCCGCCAGGCTCGGCCTGCACGCCACGCATTTCGCCAGCCCGCACGGCTTGCCCGATCCGGGGACCTACTCCACCGCCAGCGACCTGTCCATGCTGGCCACGCGTTTCATTCGCGATTATCCGCAGCTCTACAGGACCTACGATTCGGCCAAGCAGTTCACCTACAACAAGATCACGCAGCCGAACCGCAACCGCCTGCTGTGGCTGGATCCCAGCGTGGACGGGCTGAAGACCGGGCATACCGAATCGGCCGGCTATTGCATCGTCGCCACCGCGCAGCGTCCTAATGGCGCTGACCAGCGCCGCCTGATCACGGTGGTGGTGGGCACGGCGTCGGACAAGCTGCGCACGCAGGAAAGCCGCGAGTTGCTGGAGTGGGGCTTTCAGGGGTTCAATACCATCAAGCTGTACGCGCGCGGCCAGGCAGTCGCCACGCCCGAGGTATGGAAGGGCGAGCAGGACAGCCTGAAGGCCGGATTCGCGCGCGATGCCTACGTGACGGTGCCTGCGGGCGCCAAGGTCGAACCGGTCTGGACACCGCAGGATCCGCTGATTGCGCCGATCGCGGCCCAGTCCGCAGTGGGCGAGGTGCGTGTGCTGGTGGACGGCAAGCCCGCCATGCAGTTTCCGGTGGTGGCACTGGAACCGGTGGCCGAGGCCGGATTCGCGGGACGCGCGTGGGATTCCATCCGCTTGTGGTGGCGTGGCCACGCCGGATAACGGAGGTGTGCGATGGCGGTGAGCTTTCCTGGAGGCCCGGCCCCGGCGCCGGGCGCGGATGATCCCTTGGCTTTGCTGTCGGCCTGCCATGGCCGCATTTCCCGCCAGTGCGCGACCTTGGGGCGTCTTGCCGCGCACCTGCCGGTGCATGGCAGCGACGCCGCGGCTCAAACCGCGGCGGCCAGCGTCATGCGCTACTTCGATACCGCGGCCGCACACCATCACGAGGACGAGGAAGAGGACCTGTTTCCGGCCTTGATCGAATCCATGGCCGGCTCTGACGCCGTCTGTCTGCATGCGCTGGTGGACGGCCTGATGGCCGAGCACCGGCAGTTGGCGCGGCGCTGGGAGCCCTTGCGCCAGGCGCTCGCCGAGATCGCGGCGGGCCGCCAGGCCGAGCTGCCCGCCAGCCAGGTGCAGGATTTCTCCGATGCCTACGCCGCGCATATCCAGCGTGAGGAAAGCGAACTGCTGCCGATGGCGGCGCGGCTGATCCCGGACGATACGCTGGCCGGGATCGGGCAGGCCATGAAGGCGCGACGCGGCGGCGAGGCCGGCTGACGTTTCGGGCAAGGCGGGGATTGGCGCTACGATGGCCGCAGCCGGCGCGCGGCGCGCCGGGTTTTTGCCTACGTGTCCGCCATGACCAGAAACGCCCGTTTCCGCCAGAAATTGCAGGATCCCGTCTTGATGCACGCCATGTCGGCGCACAACCCGCTGTCCGCCAGGCTGGCGGCCGATGCCGGGTTCGACGCCATCTGGGGCAGCGGCTTCGAGCTGTCGGCCAGCTACGCCGTGCCCGATGCCAACATACTCTCGCCCTCGCAGCACCTGGACATGATGCGGGCGATCGCCGCCGCGGTGGACGTGCCCGTGATTGCCGACATCGACACCGGATTCGGCAATGCCATCAATGTCTCCTACATGGTGCCGCAGTACGAAGCCGCGGGCGTGTCGGCGGTGGTGATGGAAGACAAGACCTTTCCCAAGGACACGAGTCTGCGCGCGTCCGGCAGGCAGGAGCTGGTGCGGATCGAGGAGTTCCAGGGCAAGATCGAAGCCGCCTGCAGCGCCCGCCGCGATGCGGATTTCTGCGTGATCGCCCGGACCGAGGCGCTGATCGCGGGCGCCGGCGAGCAGGAGGCCTTGGCCCGTGCGCGCGCGTATGAAGCTGCGGGCGCGGACGCCATCCTGATCCATTCCAAGCAGAACACGCCCGACGAGATCCTGTCGTTCATCGCGGCATGGCAAGGCCGCGCGCCGCTGGTGCTGGTGCCCACCGCCTATCCGCAACTGTGCGAAGCCGATATCCAGGCGCTGGGCAAGGTCGGCCTGGTCATCTATGGCAATCACGCCATCCGCGCCGCGGTGGGGGCGATGCGGGACGTGTTCGCCCGCATCCGCAGCGATGGCGGCATCCATCAGGTGGATGCGGCGCTGCCGGCGGTCAAGGAAATCATCGCGCTGCAGGGCGATGCCCATATGCGGGAGCTGGAGCGCCGTTACCTCAAGTAAGCGGGACGCGTTGCGCGCGAGGGGCGCTAGCGATTACGCTAGACGACCCGCCGCCCGCCCTGTGCGCCGCAGGCGGAACCAATCAGAAAGCAGATGCCGAGGGACAAGAAAGAATGATGCAGGGGGGGATGAGCGTCGCGCGCCGGTTGTTCGGCTCGTGGGTGGACGAGGTCAATGCGCGGACCTTGCGCGCGGATGCGACGGCGGGCTTGCTGGGCGCCTTGCTGGTGTTGCCGCAGGGCGTGGCGTTCGCCATGCTGGCGGGCCTGCCGCCCGAGTACGGCCTGTATTCCGCCATCGTTCCCTGTATCGTCGCGGCGCTCTTCGGGTCCAGCCGCCATGTCATGTCGGGCCCGACCAATGCCAACTCGTTGGCGCTCTATGCGGTGTTGACGCCGCTGGCGGTGGCCGGCAGCCAGGGCTACATCCAGCTGGCGCTGGCCGTGACCGTGCTGGTCGGGCTGATGCAATGGCTGGTGGGCACGCTCAGGCTGGGCTCGCTGGCGCACTTCATCTCGCCGTCGGCGCTGTTCGGTTTCACCAGCGGCGCGGCGCTGCTGATCGCCGTGCATGCGCTGAAGGACGCGCTGGGCATGCCGTCGCCGGACGCGCACGGCGCGGGCGCCTTGCTGGCCAGCCTGGCCGCGAATCTGGCGCAGGTGCACTGGGGCGCCTTGCTGGTGACCCTGACCACCCTGGCCGTGGCGCTGCTGGTGCGGCGTCTGGACAAGCGCAAGCCCTACATGTTGGCGGGCCTGGCGGCGGGCGCGCTGGCAGCCGCGGGCTTCAACGCGCTGACCGAAGGCGCGCCGGTGTCAGTGCTGGGTGCGCTGGCCCAACCTTGGCCGCCTTTCCATATTCCCAGCGTCGATTGGCGCGCCTTGCCCGAACTGCTGAGCGTGGCCTTCGCGCTGACCATCGTGGCGCTGGCGCAATCCATCTCCATCGCCAAGGCCGTGGCCACGCGTTCGGGCCAGCGCATCGACGCCAACCGCGAATTCGTGGGGCAGGGGCTGTCCAATATCGTGGGCGGCTTTTTCTCCTGTTACCTGTCTTGCGGGTCGCTCAACAGGTCCATTCCCAACTACGAGGCTGGCGCCAAGACGCCGCTGGCGTCCGTGTTCTCGGCCTTGCTGCTGGTGGCGCTGGTGGCCCTGTCCGCGCCGCTTTTGGCCATGATTCCGCACGCGGCGATTTCCGGGCTGCTGCTGCTGGTGGCCTGGACCCTGTTCGACATTCCGCGCTGGCGGCAACTGATCCGCACCCAGCGCGGCGAAGCGATCATCGCCGCCGCCACGCTGGCTGCCACCATCACCATACGCATGGAAGTGGCGATCCTGCTGGGCACGGTGTTGTCGCTGATGGTCTACCTGCACCGCACCTCGCGGCCGGCGATGCGCACCATGGGCTTCGACTCGCGCGGCTTGGAGCGGCGCTTCGTGGTGTTGGAGCACGCGCCGGATGCCTTGCCGGAGTGCCCGCAACTGAAGCTGCTGCGCATGGAAGGGTCGGTCTATTTCGGCGCTGCCACGCACGTGGCGCAGCGCCTGCATGAGCTGCGCGCGGCGCCCGGCGCGCCGCGCCATCTGCTGGTGATGGCCAAGAGCATGAATTTCATCGACATGGCGGGCGCGCAGGTCTGGGAAGACGAACTGGCCGCCAGGCGGGCCATGGGCGGCGATCTGTACTTTCACCGCCCGCGGCCGGAAGTGCTGGACATGTGGCGTCGCACGGGTTTCCTGCAGCGGCTGGGCGAGGACCATATCTTTCCCGACAAGGCGACCGCGCTGCATACGATCTACGCCAAGCTGGACCGCGGCATTTGCGAGGGATGCCAGGCCAAGATCTTCTGGGAATGCCAGCCCAACGGGCTGAGGAACGACTGAGGCCGCGTGCGCGGCCGGCTCAGGCCGGCTGCGGCGCTTCCGTGCCCAGATAGGCTGCGCGGACCCGCTCGTCGGCCGCGATCGTTGCGGGTTCGCCCTCGGCCAGCAGGCTGCCGCGCACCAGCACCGCGATGCGATCGGCGTGCTTGAACACAACATCCAGGCTGTGCTCGGTGAACAGGACCGCAATGCGCTGGGTGTCCGCCAGCGTGCGCGTCAGCCGCATCAGCGCATGGCGTTCATTGGTGGCCATGCCCGCCGTGGGTTCGTCCATCAGCAAGAGGCGCGGCTGGTGCGCCAGCGCCATCGCCAGCTCCACCCGCTTGACGTCGCCGTAGGCCAGCGTGCCGCAATGCTCCTGCGCCTTGTCCGCCATCTGCACCTGCGACAGCAGCGACATGGCCTCCTCGGCCGCGTGCCGGGTGGCCCGGCGCCACGGATTCAGCAGCAGCCGGTCGCGCGACAGCAGCGCAGTCTGCACGTTCTCGCGCACCGTCATGGAGCGGAAGGTGGCCGCGGTCTGGAAGGTGCGTCCCACGCCCAACCGGCAGATCTTGCCTGCCGACAGGCCCACCAGTTCGCGGCCGTCCAGCAGGACGGAGCCCGAGTCGGGCCGCAGCTGGCCACCCAGCGCGTTGAAACAGGTGGACTTGCCGGCGCCGTTGGGGCCGATCAGCGCCAGCATCCGGCCCGCTTCCAGCGTGAAGGACACGCCGGCCAGCGCGTCGATGCCGCCGAATGATTTGCGCAGGTCCCGGACTCGCAGCAGGGGGGCGGTGTTCATGCGCGCCTCCTGTTCCAGCTTGCGGCCAGGCGCGCGGCAGCGCCTGCCAGCCCCTCGGGAAACGCCATGACCAGGGCCAGGATGGCCAGCCCCAGCACCGCGTGCCAGTACTCGGTGCTGCGCGCGGCGGCATCCTGCAGCCAGGTGTAGGACGCAGCGCCAACGAGCGGGCCGGCCAGCGTCTGCAACCCGCCCAGCAGCACCATGACCAGTCCGTCCACGGAGCGGCTCACGGCCAGCGTGTCGGGCGCGATGCTGCCCTTGGAAAATGCGTAGAGCGAGCCTGCCAGGCCGGCGGCGAAAGACGCGGCCACGAAGCCCGCCCATTGCACGCGCCGCGTGTCCATGCCCAGCGCCTCGGCGCGCAGGGCCGAATCGCGCACGCCGCGCAGCGCATAGCCCAGCGGCGAGAACGCCAGGCGGCGCAGCCAGGCGATGCCGGCCACGCACAGCGCCAGCGTCAGGTAATAGAACCAGGGGCCCTGGGCGAGCCAGGCCGATGGCCACAGCCCGATCAGGCCGTTGCTGCCGCCCGTCACGTCATCCCATTGATAGGCCAGCGCCCAGAGGATCTGCGCCACTGCCAGGGTCAGCATCGCCAGGTACACGCCCGACAGGCGCACGCAGAACCAGCCGAACAGCAGGGCGCCGAGCGCCGCGGCGAAGGGGCCGAGCAGCAGCGCCGCTTCCATCGGCACGGCCGCCAGCTTCAGGAGCAGCGCGGCGCCGTAGGCGCCCAGGCCGAACCAGGCGGCATGGCCAAACGAGGTCATGCCGGCCAGCCCGGTGAGGAAATGCAGGCTGGCGGCAAACAGCGCGGCGATCAGGATTTCGGTCAGCAGGATGCCCAGATAGGGGCTGTGAGCGGCCGCCACCGGCGCCAGTACCAGGAGCGCCAACAGCGCGCCATAGGCCAGCCGCAGGCCGCGGCCGGCCGGCGCGATGGGGCGCTCCGGGGCGGCGGTGTGGGATGCCGGCTCGGGCGGTTTGCCCAGCAGACCCCAGGGCCGCACGACCAGCACCACGGCCATCACGGCGAATTCCGCCAGCAGCGTGAGCTTGGACAGATTGAAAAGCCAGGGGCCGATCTGCACCTGTCCCAGGAACACGAACAATGCCTTGACCGAGCAGATCAACAAGGCGGCGAGGAAGGCGCCGGGAATCGAACCCAGGCCGCCCACAACCACCACCACGAACGCGCTGGCGATGATCTCCAGGTCCAGGCCCAGGGTGGCGGGTACCCGCGGCGCGGCCAGCGCGCCGCCCAGGCCGGCCAGGAACGCGCCCAGGGTGAATGCCGAGGTGAACAGCCAGGCTTGATTCACGCCCAGCGCGGCCAGCATCTTGCGATTTTCCGCCGCGGCCCGCAGCAGCCGGCCCCAGCGCGTACGCATCAGCAGCAGCCAAAGCAGGCCCAGTACCACGGGGCCGGCGGCGATCAGCAGCAGGTCGTATTCGGGATAGCGCCGGCCCAGGATCTGCACGGCGCCAGACAGGCCGGGGGCGCGCGCTGCGAACAGGTCTTCGGGGCCCCAGATGGCCAGCGCGGCGTCGCCGATGATGAGCACCAGTGCAAAGGTCGCCAGCAGCTGGAACAGTTCAGGCGCCTGGTACAGGCGCCGCAGCACCAGCCATTCGGCGGCCGCGCCGATAAGGCCCGTGGCCAGCGCCGCCAGAAGCAGCCCGGCCCAATAGCCGGCGCCGTCGCCGAAGTAGTTGGTGAAGGTCCAGGCCAGGTAGACGCCCAGCATGTAGAACGAGCCGTGGGCGAAGTTCACCACGCGCGTGACGCCGAAGATCAGCGACAGGCCGGCGGCGACCAGGAACAGCGCGCTGGCGTCCGCCAGCCCATTGAGCAGCTGCAGCAGCAGCCCTGACAGGCTCATCAGTGCGCCGGACGCATCTTGCGCACTTGCTCGTCAGGCGGCTGCAGGCGTGCGCCGTCGATATAGGCGAAGTCCTTCATGATGCCCTTGCCGTCTTCCACCGCGGTCACGCCCACGTACACGCCCATGGTCGACTGGTGGTCGATCTTGCGGTATTGGATGGGGCCATAGGGCGTGTCCACCTTCAGGCCGGCAAACGCGTCGACCAGTTTTTCGGTGTCCACTTCGCCCGCTGCCTTCAGGCCCTGGGCGATGGACATGAGGGACGCGTAGCCCACGACCGAGCCGACCTTGGGCGTTTCGTTGTAGCGCTTCTTGTAGGCTTCGACGAACGTGGTGTTGGCCGGGGTGTCGATGGCGTACCAGGGGTAGCCCGTGACGATCCAGCCGGTGGGCGTGTCGGCGCCCAGCGGTTCCAGGTATTCGGGTTCGCCAGACAGCACCGACACCACGGCGCGGTTCTCGAACAGGCCGCGGGTATTGCCCTCGCGCACGAAGCGCGTCAGGTCGGCGGCGAACAGCACGTTGAAGATCGCGTCGGGCTTGGCGTCGGCCAGGGCCTGCACCACGGCGCCGGCATCGACCTTGCCCAGCGGCACGGCCTGCTCGGCGACGAACTCCACGTCGGACTGGAACGAGGTCATCATGGCCTTGAAGGTGGCCACCGCGGACTGCCCATACTCGTAGTTGGGGTAGACGATGGCCCAGCGCTTCTTGCGCAAGGCCAGCGCCTTGGGGGCCAGCGCCGCCACGTGCATCCAGGTTGAGGGGCGCAGACGGTAGGTGTAGCGGTTGCCGTCCTGCCAGGTGATCTTGTCGGTGAGAGGCTCGGCCGCCAGGAAGAACACCTGCTGCTGTTTGGCGAAATCCGTCAGCGCCAGGCCGGTATTGGAAAGGAATCCGCCGAACAGCAGCTCGACCTTTTCGCGGGCCAGCAATTCCTGGGCCGCGCGCACCGAATCGCCGGGGTTGCCGTTGTCGTCGCGCGAGATCACTTCCAGCTTCCTGCCCAGCACGCCTCCGCCGGCGTTGACCTCTTCCAGCGCCAGCTGCCAGCCCTTTTTATAGGGGCCAAGAAAGGCGGGTATCGCCTTGTAGCTGTTGATCTCGCCGATGCGGATGGGCGGCTCCTTGTCCTTGGCCGAGGCGGCGGGAGCCAGCGCCAGGGCCAGGAGTGCCGGCGCCACGGCGCGGCGCAGCAGGGTAAGGCAGGGACGGAACATGTCAGGTATCGCGTGGAGAGGGAATCTGGCGCCAGCAGGCGCGGCGGATGACAGCGGCCCAATTGGAACATGGGCCTTCGCCCCGGGGCAATAGACAAGGCGCCCCATGCGGCGCTCGCCAGAAATGAAAAAAGGCCCTGCGGTGCAGGGCCTTTTCGACTTGCGGGAAAACCGGCTGAATTACTTCAGCTTGGTTTCCTTGTAGTCAACGTGCTTGCGAGCGACCGGATCAAATTTCTTGATCAGCATCTTCTCGGGCATGTTGCGCTTGTTCTTGGTGGTCGTGTAGAAATGACCCGTGCCGGCAGTCGACTCGAGCTTGATCTTTTCGCGGATACCTTTGGCCATGTCGTGCTCCTAGTATGTAGATTGGCGGGGAGGCTGATTAAGCCAGTTCGCCGCGGGCACGCATTTCGGCCAGCACGGCGTCGATGCCGTTCTTGTCGATCGTGCGGATGGCCTTGGCCGAAACACGCAGGCGGACCCAGCGGTTTTCGCTTTCAACCCAGAACCGGCGCGATTGCAGGTTGGGCAGGAAGCGACGCTTGGTCTTGTTGTTCGCGTGCGAAACATTGTTGCCCACCATCGGGCCTTTGCCGGTCACTTGGCATACGCGTGCCATGGATGCACCTCTTTAGGTCGTTCTTTTGTCGCGCATCGCTTGGGGGGGTAGACAGGGTTTCAGCCGCCGGGCTGTAGAGGCGCTTGCGCTGCCTTTGCCGGCCACCCAGTCTTAGTGGATGAGGGGGGATCGGAGTGGCTGTTAAAGCCCGTCTGGTCCGCCCCAGTGCTTATACCCGCTGCCTGCCACCCGCGGAATTCTTGGAAGAATCTCTGGGATTTCCTAAGAAAATCGCCAGACGTTGCGCGGTTGGGGTCAGAGTGCTGAACTACAAAGCATAGTAGTCCGGCACGGGAAACTTCATGTGAAGACTTAGATTCTAATACGAAAAGCCTAAATAAATCAAGCGGCCAGGCTACTTGGTGTGCGATTGCGCCACGCGGCCCGAGATCCAGGACAGGCAGGCGCAGGCCGCCAGCGTGGTCGTCAGGGGCAGGGCGCTGTCGGTCTGCCAGGCGCTGACGGCGAAACCGGCCAGCGCGCCGCAGGACAATTGCAGCGTCCCCAACAGTGCGGAAGCCGCGCCCAGCCGCTTGCCCTGGTCCGCCAGCGCCAGCGCCGCCGAGTTGGGATTCACGAAGCCCTGGCTGCCCATGTAGCAGATCAGGCACAGCATCAGCAGGGGCAGGGTCATCCAGCCACCCAGCGTCAGCGCGACCGCCGCCAGGCTGGCGCAGGCCAGCGAGGTCAGGGCGCGGCGCTGCAACTGGCGCGGCGTGTAGGTGCGCAGCAGGCGCGCGCTGATCTGCGAGCAGACGATGAGCGACAGCGCGTTGGTGCCGAACAGCAGACCGTAGTACTGGGGCGGCACGCCGTAGAGTTCGATGAAGACGCGCGGCGAGCCGATGATGTAGGCGAACATGCCGGCCTGGCCGAAGCCGCCGGCCAGGCTGTGCGCCATGAAGCCGCGATGCGCGAACAGGTCGCGGTAGTTGCGCAGGATGGTTTCCCAGCGCAGGGGCACCACGCGTTCAGGCGCCAGCGATTCCTTCATGATCAGGATCACTGCAGCCATCAACATCGCACCGCCGGCCAGCATGACCCAGAACAGGCTGCGCCACGAGGTGATGGCAAGCAGTTGGCCGCCCGCCAGGGGCGCGAGAATGGGGGCCAGGCCCATGATGAGCATCAGCAGCGACATGGCGCGCGCGGCTTCATGGGTTTCGTAGTGGTCGCGGATGACCGCGCGCGGGATCACAATGCCGGCGGCCCCGCCCATGGCCTGCACCACGCGCCAGCCGGTCAGCGCTTCCACCGACCCCGACAGCGCACAGCCCAGCGAAGCGATCATGAACAGCGTCAGCCCCACCAGCAGCGGCGGCTTGCGCCCGTAGCGGTCGGCCATCGGGCCATAGAACACCTGCGCCATCGCCAGGCCGATCAGGTAGGCGGCCAAAGTGCGTTCGACGTCGCCGCGCGACACGCCCAGGTTCGCCGCGATCGTGGGGAACGCGGGCAGGTACATATCGATGGCGAACGGACCGATTGCGGTCAGCGCGCCCATGAGTATCAGCCAGCCAGGCAGGCCGCTGCGAAAAGACTGTGATGGGGGCATGTGGATTGCGGGGTAGCGCAGTGACAGGGCCCGGATGCGGTTTGTTGCACGGTTTGGGCCAAGTAAACGACTGTATCACGGGCAACCTTACAAGCAAATTGCAAGTTTTTTCCGATAAAGTCATTGCGGTCCGTACGTATTCCAGAGGAGAAGTCGTGAATCCTTTGTTGTCTGTTGTGGAACGCAAACTCCAGGCCCTGCCGGTCCCGGTCCAGCTGGTTCTGCCCGACGGCGCCGTGCTGGGGCCGCCCGAACCCCGCGTTCGTTTCGTCACGCACGACAAGACTGCGCTGGCGCACCTGGCCGAAGGCGCAGTGGGCGTGCTGGGGCAGGATTACGTGGAAGGCCGCATCGACATCGAAGGCAATATGCGCGATGTGATGGCCGCGGCGTCGGCGCTGCTGCCGGGCTCGCCGGTGGACGCGGCGCGCGGCGGCTGGCTGACCGAGCTGGTGCGCAAGGTGGTGTCGGTCTGGCGCCATTCGGTCGAACGCGACGCCAAGCAGATCGAATTCCACTACGACCTGTCCGATGATTTCTACGCGCTCTGGCTGGATCCGCGACGGGTCTATTCCTGCGCCTACTACCGTGAACCGGGCATGACGCTGGCCCAGGCCCAGGAGGCCAAGCTGGACCACATCTGCCGCAAGCTGCGCCTGTGCGCAGGCGAGCGGTTCCTGGATGTGGGGGCGGGGTGGGGCGGCCTGCTGCTGTGGGCTGCCGAGAATTACGGCGTGGACGCCACCGGCATCACGCTGTCGCGCAACCAGCATGCCCATGTCAGCAAGCTGATCCAGGAGAAGGGGCTCGCAGGCCGGGTCCGCATGGAACTGCTGGACTACCGCAAACTGGACGAATCCGCGCCCTACGACAAGATCGCGTCGGTCGGCATGTTCGAGCACGTGGGCCGCGCCCAGCTCGAGGGCTACTTCGCCAAGCTGCGCCGCCTGCTCAAGCCGGGCGGACTGATCATGAACCATGGCATTACCGCGGCCGGCGTCTACAACGCCGAGCTGGGCAACGGCATGGGCGAATTCATCGAGAAGTACATCTTCCCGGGCGGCGAATTGACCCACGTCAGCGTGGTGATGGAAACCCTGACCAACGGCGGGCTGGAAGAGGTGGACGTGGAAAACCTGCGGCCGCATTACGCGCGCACCCTGTGGGCCTGGAGCGATGCGCTGGAGGCGCGCCTGCCTGAAGCGGCGCGCATCCTGGGCGGCGAGCAGGGCGAGCGTTCGCTGCGCGCCTACCGGCTGTACCTGGCCGGCTGCGCCATGGCGTTCGAGCACGGCTGGATCGCGCTGCACCAGATCCTGGGCCAGCATCCGGCGACAGGACGCGCCGATGAGCTGGACAATCCGCCGGACCTCGCCTACCCCTGGCGCCGGGACTACATGTACGCCAAGAACGAGTAGCGGTCAGCGGGTGTCCGCAGGATGGCCGGTTTCAATGGGTTTGACACCGGGAAGTGGGCCGAAACGCGTCCGCCCACTGGCCGGAACCGCGATTTCCGGCCGATTCGAAACCGCTAAAGCGTATGGATATGAATTTATTATTTACTGAATGTATCTTTGCGTCTGAATCAAAATCCCCTAGGGAAAGCTGCTGTTTCACTCCTTGCGATTGCGGGTAATCCCGGACCGTTTTTTCCGGAAATGTATCTGATTCATTCCAGGGTGGGGTTGGGCTGAGCATCAATTTCGTTTAAGATGCTGGCTTCTTCGTTCAGTTTGTTCACTTTCTGTGGGTTTTCAAAAACTGCGTTTTTGAAGCTCCTGTCTTGCAAGATGCCGCACCCTCGCGGACCGTCTTGTTGCTAGTGTCGGTTTGTATTGGCGGTTCTGCCCGTCTTCCGCACAACCCCCTTAGCTCCATGGCACCTCCGGGCCCAAGCCTGGCGTGTGTCCCTGAACCTATGGAGGCAAAAGCCAATGCGTTTTACCCCTGTCAAGACCCTGGCCGCCGCGGCTGTGTTCTTCGCCTTTGCCGGTGCGGCCCAAGCCGCCGACGCCGTCCAGTGCGAAATCAAGCGCCCGGTCAATTTCGGCGCGATGAACTGGGAATCGAATCTGGTCCTGGTCGACGTCGAACGTTTCATCATGGAAAAGGGCTACGGTTGCAAGACCGAGACCTTGCCGACCGAAACCCTGCCCGCCCTGGCTGCGCTGGAGCGCGGCGACCTGGATATCAATACCGAGATCTGGCTGAACAGCGTCGCCGACCCCTGGGACCGCGCCGAGAAGACCGGCAAGGTCAAGCGCATCGGCGATCTCTACATGGGCGCCGAGGGCTGGTACATCCCGCGTTACACGGCGGAGCGCCTGCCCGAATTGAAGTCCGCCGCCGACCTGCCGAAGTTCAAGGACAAGTTCAAGGATCCGGAAGAGCCCGGCAAGGGCCGTTTCTACGGCTGCCCGGCAGGTTGGGGCTGCGAGATCACCAGCAACAACCTGTTCCACGCCCTGAAACTGGACGACAGCTACACCCTGTATTCGCCCGGCACGGGCGCGGCGCAGAAGGCGGCCCTGATGTCGGCCTACAAGCGCAAGCAGAACGTGGTCTTCTACTACTGGTCGCCCACGCCGCTGGTGGGTTCCATGGACCTGGTCAAGCTGGACATGCCGCCCTACGACGCCGAAAAGCACAAGTGCCTGACGTCGCCCAAGTGCGCCAAGCCCGAACCCAGCGCCTATCCCGACAATCCCGTCTTCACGGCGGTGAACACCAAGTTCTCCGAGGAAGCGCCCAAGCTCACCGAATTCCTGTCCAAGGTCTCGGTGCCGCTGCCGGTGATCAACGAAACCCTGGCCCACATGGAAGAGTCCGGCGACGAAGCCAACGCCGTGGCCAAGTGGTTCCTGAAGAACAAACCCGACGTCTGGACCAAGTGGGTCCCCGCCGACGTCGCCGGGCGCGTCCAAAGCGCGCTGTAACCCGCCATGTTCCTGGCTGCGCGCCGTCGCGGTGCGCTCCGGCCCTTCACGGGGCCGGATTTCTTGGCCAGGATGGCCGCCGGCCGGGTGCTCGCGCCCGGACCGAGATGCGCTGGCGCTGCCGGGATGGCCGGCCGTTTTCTAGCTGGAAGCCGCAAGCTTGCGCCGCATTGCCCGATTCCTGGGCATGCGGTCGCGGTCCGGGCGGTGAGTGCGCCAGAATGGAGTAGAACGAATGTTTCCTGAAATTATTCCCGCCCGGCAGGTCCGGGGGGCGATCGACGGCTTTGTCGATCACTTGGTCACCAACTATGCCGACACGCTGGAGACTCTGTCCCAGCCCGTGCTGCATGCCCTGGTGTGGCTGGAGCAGCTGCTGCGCAATTCGCCCTGGTGGGCGGTGGTCGCGGTGACGATCGCGATCGCCTGGGGCGTCAGCCGCCGCATCGGCCTGAGCCTGGCGATGGGCGCGCTGCTGTGCGTGATCGGCGTGCTGGGCCTGTGGGACGCCGGCATGCAGACGCTGGCGCTCATGATCATGGCGGCCGGCCTGTCGGTGATCATCGGCATCCCGCTGGGCGTGCTGATGGCGCGGGTCAACTGGCTGCGCTCCATCATGCTGCCGGTGCTGGACGTGATGCAGACCATGCCCAGCTTCGTGTACCTGATTCCCGTGGTCATGCTGTTCGGCCTGGGCAAGATCCCGGCCATCATCGCCACCGTGATCTATGCCGTGCCGCCGCTGATCCGCCTGACCGACCTGGGCATCCGCCTGGTCGATCGCGAAGTGCTGGAAGCCTCGCGCGCCTTCGGCGCCAATCCGCGCCAGCAGCTGTTCGGCGTGCAGTTGCCGCTGGCCTTGCCCAACATCATGGCCGGCATCAACCAGACCACGATGATGGCGCTGTCGATGGTGGTGATCGCCTCGATGATCGGCGCGCGCGGCCTGGGCTATGAAGTGCTGCTGGGCATCAACCGCCTGGAAGTGGGCCGCGGCCTGCTGGCGGGCTTGGGTATCGTGGTGCTGGCCGTGCTGTTCGACCGGATCACGCAATCGTATGGACAGCGCATGCGCATGGGAGGCCAGCGATGAGCAAGATCGAGGTCAAGAACATCTACAAGGTCTTCGGGCCGCACCCGAAGAAATGGCTGGAAGCCGCCCAGGGCGGCATGAGCAAGGAACAGCTGCTGGCCGAAAGCGGCCACACGCTGGGCCTGCGCGACATCAGCCTGTCGATCGAAGAAGGCAGCATCTACGTCATCATGGGCCTGTCGGGTTCCGGCAAGTCCACGCTGATCCGCCACTTCAACCGCCTGATCGAACCCAGCGCCGGCCACATCCTGGTCGACGGCGTGGACGTGGTCAGCCTGAACAAGCGCGACCTGGAAGTCTTCCGTCAAAAGAAGATGAGCATGGTGTTCCAGCGCTTTGGCCTGTTCCCGCACCGCACCGTGCTGGACAACGCCGCCTACGGCCTGACCGTGCAGGGCGTCGGCCGCGCCGAACGCGAAAAGCGCGCCCGCGAGTGGCTGGACCAGGTGGGCCTGTCGGGCTTCGAGAACCAGTACCCGCACCAATTGTCGGGCGGCATGCAGCAGCGTGTCGGCCTGGCCCGGGCGTTGGCCACCGACGCCGAAATCCTGTTGATGGACGAAGCCTTCTCGGCGCTGGATCCGCTGATCCGGCGCGAGATGCAGGACCAGTTGTTGCAGTTGCAGGCCAAGCTGAACAAGACCATCGTCTTCATCACCCATGACCTGGACGAAGCCCTGCGCCTGGGCAACCGCATCGCCATCCTCAAGGACGGCGAACTGGTGCAGGAAGGCACGCCGGAAGACATTCTGCTGAATCCGGCCAATGACTACGTGCAGTCCTTCCTGCAGGACGTGAACCGCACCAAGGTGCTCAACGCCACGCACGCCGTGAATCCGGCGCGCCTGACCCTGACCATGCGTTCGCGTCCCGCCCATGCCATGGACCGCATGCGCGCCCTGAGCTACGAGTACGCGCCGGTGCTGGACGGCAAGCGGCTGGCCGGCGTGCTGACCGCCGAGGCCGCCACGCGCGCCATCGAGGAAGGCGCGCGCGACATTTCCCGCTACGTCGAGGATCTGGCTTCCGTGCCCGCCACCGCTGGCCTGGGCGAGGTGCTGGCCCAGCTGGTGCACAGCGACCAGCCGGTCGCGGTGACCGGCGAAGACGATGAATTCATCGGCATGCTGTCGCGCAAGAAGGTGGTGGAGCTGGTGACGCCGGCCCTGGCCGAAACCGCGCCTGCGGCGGAAGCCGCCGCTGCCGTCGACGCGCAGGAGCAGTCCGAACCCGAGCGCCGCGACCAGGCGGCCTGACAGGGAGAAACCCTAATCCGGATCGAGGCCGCGCGGCCGTCAGCGCGGTCCTGATCCGGATATGATGGGTTGCCGGCCGCCTGGGCCGGTTTCTCCTTTTTCGGAACATCGGAATCAGTCATGCCTATTTTGAATGTCCAGATCATGGAAGGCCACACGGCCGCCCAGAAGGCCGCGTTGCTGCAGGCCGCATCCAACGCCGTTGTCGAGAGCATCGCGGCGCCGCTGCCCAGCGTGCGCATCGTGCTTCAGGAAGTGCCGGCGGCGCATGTGATCGTGGGCGGCGAAATCGGCAAGGCCATGGCGCGCGTCGACGTCGCGCTGATCTCCGGCCGCGACGAAGCCAAGAAGGCCGCGCTGATCGCGGCGCTGAACCAGGCGGTGTGCGCCAGCATCGGCATCTCGGGCCAGGACGTGCGCGTGCTGCTGCGCGACGTGCCAAATACCGACATGGGCGCGGCCAACGGCATCACGGCCAAGGCCAACGGCCGCTGAGCTTTGCCGTCCGCCTGGCAGCTCAGACAGAAGCGCCCGCGATTCGCGGGCGTTTTTGCATCTGCCTTCAGCAACCGTCAGTCCAGCTTCACGTTGGCGGCCTTCACCACCTCTCCCCACCGCGCGATTTCGCTCTTGATGTAGGCGGCATATTCCTGCGGCGTGGATCCCAGCGCCTGCGCGCCTTGCGCCTTGAGCTGCCTGGTCATTTCAGGCGATTGCAGCGCGCGCCGGATTTCAGCGTTCAGCTTGTCGATGACCGGCGCGGGCGTGCCCGCCGGCACCACCACGCCTTGCCAGGCGCCCATCTCGAATCCGGGCGCCACCGTTTCCGCCACCGTCGGCACGTCGGGCAATTGCTCGCTGCGCGCGCCGCTGGTCACGGCCAGCGCGCGCAGCTTGCCTTCGCGGATGAAGCCCAGCGAATCGTTCAGCGTATTGGTCATGAGCTGCACCTGCCCGCCGACCAGATCCGTCATGGCCGGGGCGCTGCCGCGATAGGGGACGTGCACCGCATCGATTTCGAGCGAGCGCAACAGCAACAAGGCGCCCAGGTGCGTGACGTTGCCGGCGCCGGCCGACCCATACGACAGCTTGCCGGGATGCTCGCGCGCATACTGCACGAAGGTCCGGGTGTCCGGCGCCGGCACGGACGGATGCACCAGCAGCACCAGCGGGATCACCGCCGTGGACGACACCGGCGCGAAGTCCTTGACCGGATCGAAGGCCAGCGACCGGTACAGATTGGGGCTGAGCGCGATGGAGGAGGTGTTGTACAGCACGGTGTAGCCATCGGGCTTGGCGGCAGCCGCGTACTGCATGCCGATGTTGCCGTTGGCGCCGCCCTTGTTCTCGACCACGACGGTCTGGCCCAGCTGGTCAGTCAGCTGCTTGGCCAGCACCCGGGCGACCAGGTCGGTCGGCCCGCCAGGCGGGAAGGGCACCACCATGGTGATGGGGCGTTCGGGCCACGCTGCGTGGGCGCTGGCGGCGGCGCCCAGCGCGAGAATGGCGAGGCTGCCTGCCAGCAGTGCTTTCTTCATTGCTTGTCTCCTTGTGCTGTTCTTGTGACGCGGATCGCGTCCCGGCGCCAGCGCCCTCTACGGGGGGCGCTTGATCGCCTGATGATGGTTCAGGGCCTGCCGGCCAGCATGCGCGTGGCCGTGTAAGCCATTACCGGCTTGCCGTGCTGGTTGCGTACTTCGATGACCGAGGCGACCACCGCCCGGTTGTGCTGCGAGGTGGGACGTATGCTCGTGACTTCGATCTCCGCCCAGATGGTGTCGCCCGCGACCACGGGCGCCAGCATTTTCTTGTGGACTTCCAATAGCGCCAGCCCGGTGCCTTGCACCATGCCCTGCATGATCAGCCCCTCGATCAGGCCGTAGGTCAGGCCGCCGGGGGCGGGGCGTCCCTGGATCGCGCCGTGGGCATACGTGGCGTCGATGAAGATCGTCTCCAGCATGCCGGTCACGCTGATGAAGTTGACGATGTCGGTCTCGGTCACCGTGCGGCGGAAGGTCTGAAAGCGCTGGCCCACGGCCAGGTCCTGCCAGTAATAGCCCTGGCCAAGCTGCTTGATGTCGGCGGCGTCGCGGTCTGCGGTCATGTGGAGTCCTTGCGGTTGTTCGGGGTTGAGGGATGCGCGTCGCGGGCTGCGCCCGATTCCAGAAGCCCTGCGATCTGGGCTTCGTCCAGGCCGGCCTGGCGCAGTACGTCCCGCGTGTGTTCGCCCAGGCGCGGCGGCATCGCGGGCGGCACATGGGAATGCTGCAGACGCACCGGGTTGCGGGGAAAGCGGTAGCGGCTGCCGGAGGCGCTGTCGAGCGGCGCGAAGAAGTCCACGCTTTGCAGGTGCGGGTCGGCCTCCAGGTCCTGCAGGCGGTTGATGGGCGCGGCGGGGATTTCCTGGCGCGCGCACAGCGCCAGCCAGTAGGCGGTATCGCGCCCGGCCACGATGCCGGCCTGCAGTTCGTAGAGCGTTTCGATGTGCCGCGTGCGCGACGCGATGTCGGTAAAGCGCGCGTCCTGCGCCAGATCGTGGCGGTCCGCGGCGATGAAGAAGTCGTGCCAATGGGCGTCGGTGTAGGGCATCAGGCAGACATGGCCGTCGGCGGTCTTGCAGGGCTTGCGCCAGGGCGTGAGCACGCGCGGATAACCGGCCTCGCCGGGCTCGTCGACCAGGTGCCTGCCGTAGTAGTGCTCGACCAGCGCGTAGGACGCCATGCTTTCGAACATGGGCACTTCCAGCTGCTGGCCCGCGCCGGTGCGCTCGCGCTGGAACAGCGCGGCCAGGATGGCGTGCGCCGCGATCAGTCCGCAAGTCTTGTCGGCGGCCACGGTGGGCAGGTAGCGCGGTGCGCCGGTCTGGCGGTCCACCAGGTCGGCCAGGCCCGACAGCCCCTGGATGATGTCGTCATAGGCGGGCTGGCCGTCGTAGGCGCCGCCCGCGCCGAAGCCGTACAGGCCGGCGTAGACCAGGCGCGGGTTGCGCGCGCATAGCGTGTCCGGATCCAGTCCCAGCGCGGCCATCTTGGCGGGGCGCATGCTGTGCATCAGCACGTCGGCCTGGTCCGCCATCGTCAACAGCGCCTGGCGCGCCGCGGCCTGCTTCAGGTCCAGCACGATGCTGCGCTTGTTACGGTTCAGGCCCAGGAAGATGGCGGCCAGCCCGGGTTCCTGGGCGGGGCCGGTATGCCGCGTCGAATCGCCCGCAGGCGATTCCACCTTGATCACGTCGGCGCCGTAGTCGGCGAGTATCTGCGAGGCATAGGGGCCGAACACCACGGACGTCAGGTCCAGGATGCGCACGCCGCCCAATGCGCTGGCTTGGGATAGGGGAGTGGCTGTCATGGCGGAAATCCTATCGGCCGTCGGCATACGCGTCTAATATGGCGTAGGTATTGGGCGATATGGAATTTGTTATGGCTATCGATTTGCGGCAGCTCCGGCAGTTCGTCACCATCGCGGAGTTGGGCAGCTATCGGCGGGCCGCAGACACGCTGCACATTGCGCAACCGGCGCTGTCGGTCTCGATCCAGAAACTGGAACACGCGGTGGGCGCGCCGCTGCTGGTGCGCGGCCCCAAGGGCGTGACGCCGACGCCGGCGGGACAGGCATTGATGGCGGACGCGCGCCGTGCGCTGTTCCACGCCGACCAGGCGCGCCAGGCGGCCCGCCGCGTTGCGTTGGGCGAGTGGGGCACGCTGCGGCTGGGGTTTGTGGGTTCTGCCACCTACATGCTGCTGCCGCGCTGCCTGCCGGCCTTCCGGGCGCAGTATCCGGACGTGCAGCTGGACCTGCGCGAGGACAGCACGGTCGGCCTGGTCGCAATGCTGCGCGCCAACGATATCGATGCGGGCCTGGTGCGCGGTCCGCTGGCGGAAGACGCAGCGCTGGATTCCTGGGTGGTGGAACGCGACGATCTCATCCTGGCCGTGCCGGCAGGGCATCCGTTGGCCGCGGGCGGGCCGGTCAGCCTGGAGCGTGCCCGCGCCGAGAACTTCGTGCTGTATTCCCCCCTGAAGGTGCCGGGTTTGCACGGCGTGGCGCAGGCGCTATGCCTGAAGGCGGGATTCTCGCCGCGCATCAGCCAGGAGGCGATACAGGTGCAGACGCTGATCAGTCTGGTCGCCAGCGGCATGGGCCTGGCGCTGGTGCCGGGCGTGACGCGCGCGTATTCCACCCCGCACGTGGCCTTCGTGCCGCTTAACGACGCCGACGCGCACGATGCGCTGTCCCTGTCGCTGGTGACACATCGCGACACGTCCTGCGCATCGGTGCTGCGCCTGCGCGACTGCATGCTGAACCCTGCGGACTGAGGTCGCGGCTACGTCTTCAGGCCCAGTTCGGCCACGAATCTCTTTTCTTCCGCGACCTGCCGGACCGCGAAGTCGGTGTAGGCGGCGCTGTCCATCAGCATGTGCGGCTGGTCGGCGGTTTCCAGCGCGCGGTTGTATTCCGGATCGCGGGACGCGCGGTGGAATGCCTGCTGCAAAATGCGCGTGACCTCGGGATCCATGCCCTTCGGTCCGGCGATGCCGACTGGATTGGCCGCGACGATGGGATAGCCCAGTTCCGTCAGCGTGGGCACGTCGGGCACGCGTTTGGCGCGGGTTTCACCCAACACCGCGAGCAAGCGCGCCTTGCCGGTGTCTATCATCGGCCCCCAGCCCGCATCCGAGATCATCTGGATATGGCCGCCCAGCAGCGCGGTGGTCTCTTCGGCCGCGCCCTTGTAGGGGATGAAATTGAAGCGCGTGTTCGTCAGCCGCGACAGGCGCTCGATCGCGATGCGCCCCGAGCCGCCGGTGCCGGTGCCGCCGTAGCTGATCTTGTCGGGATGGGCGCGCGCGTCGGCGATCATCTCGTCCAGCGTGCGCCAGGGCGCGTCCTCGCGCACCACGATGGCGTACGAGTAGGCGGTCATGCAGGCGACGTAGGTGAAGTCCCTGAGCGGGTCGTAGTTGACCTGCTGCAGAAAGGGGTAGCGGAACAGCGTGCCTACCACCACCGACACGGTATAGCCGTCGGGTGCGGCGGTCTGCGCCATGGCCGCCGGGCCCAGCGTGCCGCCTGCGCCCGGCCGGTTGGCAATCACGACCGTCTGGCCCAGTTCGCGCGAGGCAGCGATCGCCAGCGCGCGCATCTGGGTGTCCGTCGCGCCGCCCGCCGGAAACGGCACGATGAGCGTGACGGGGCGGGCCGGAAAGCCCGAGGCGCTGGCCTGACGCGGCAAGGCCAGCGTGGCGGGCAAGGCCGCACCCAGCTTGAGCAGGCTGCGGCGCAGGGGCGAGGGAAGGCTGCGATGTGGATCTTTCATGATTGTCTCCGTCCTGGTTATGGTCGCTTGGGTGGCGGGCGGGGCTGGCCGTATGTGCCTACAGCGCAATGCCGCGCCCGATCAGGCTGGCGACGTCCGGCTCGCTGTAGCCGGCCTCGCGCAGGATCTGATCGGTGTGTTCGCCCGGCAGCGGAGCCTGGCGATGTATGGCGAACTGGAAGCCCGACATCTTCACCGGGCTGGCCACATGGGTGTTACGGCCATAGACCGGATGCTCGGTCTGCAGCGGCATGCCGCGGGCGACGAACTGCGGATGCGTCAGGCCCTCCGCCAGCTTGAGCACGGGCGACACGCAGCAGTCGGCGCCTTCAAACAGTTCCAGCCAATGCGCCAGCGGCCGGGATCCGAAGATCTGCTGCAATTCGCGGCGCACGCGCTCCTGCTGCGTCGCGTCGCCGTCGCGGTGCAGCGGCGCCAGATCGGGGCGATCCAGCCGCCGGCACAGCGTTTGCCAGAATTTCAGCTCCAGCGCGGCGACTGCCAGATAGCGCCCGTCCGCAGCGCGGTACTGGCCATAGCAGGCCAGCCCGCCGGACAGGGTATCCGCGCCCGCCGGCCGCGTGTCGCCGCGGGCATTGAGCGTGGCCAGCGGCACGACGGCGCCGGCCAGCAGGCCGTCGGCAATGGCGATATCGATGTACCGTCCGCGCCCGCTGCGCTGGGCGTCGTACAGCGCGGCCAGGATGCCCATTACCGCCGTAAGCGAACCTCCAAGTATGTCGGCCACGGGCAGGTTCGACAGCGCCGGCAGATCGGGCCCGCAGCCCATCTGGTCGGCGACCCCGGCGCAGGCCGCATAGTTCAGGTCGTGGCCGGCGGCGTCGCGCTGCGGACCGTCCTGTCCGTAGCCCGTGATGCTGCAGTAGACCAGCCGGGGATTGTGGCGCGCCAGGGTGGCGTAGTCGGCCTGCAGCCGCGCGGCCACGCCTGGACGGAAACTCTCGATCACCACGTCCGCGCCGCGCGCCAGCGCGGCCAGCGCCGCCTGTCCCTCGGGATGCTTGAGATCCAGCCGCAACCCGCGCTTGTTGCGGTTGCAGATGGCGCGCAGGGGCGGCGGCGCATAATCGCCCGCCTGCGTATCCTCGATCTTGATGACGTCGGCACCCAGGTCGGCCAGGTATTGCGCGCCCAACGGGCCGGGCAGCAGCCGCGACAGATCCAGGATCCTGACGCCCGCGAGCGGGGCGGTGTTCGGTGTATCCAAAGAGGGACTCCCGTAAATACGAAGTGGCATGCCCATTCGGGGTTCGGGCCAGTCTAGGCGCGGCTTTCCGGCTGACCAATGGCGGATTCGCTGATTGCGCTTGGCGAGAATGCTCACGCCGGCCATTCCTGTGCGCGCAGGCTTTGGCTACCATCGATCCATCGGCGTACGCCGGCCGCTGGATATCCTCATGACCCATCACACCATCGCCGTGGGACATATCGCCCAGATCCTGCAAGGCGCGCGCAGCCGGGGCGTGGACGTGGACCGGGTCCTGACGCGCGCCGGCGTGCCGCCGTCCCTGCTGCAGGCGCCGATGGCGCGGGTATCGCAGGCGCAGCTCGCACAGATCATGCGGACGCTGCGCCGCGCCACCCGGGACGACTTCCTGGGCATGGGCCAGCATCCGGTTCCCATGGGGGCGTTCGACCATGCCTGCCGGCTCGCGCTGCGGGAAGACACGGTGGGGCAGGCGCTGCGCGTGGCGTTCCGCTACTACCACGGCGTGCTGCGGGATTTCACCGCCCGCTTGTGCGTGAGTGGCGAGCGGGCGCGCATCGTGCTCGACTCGCGCGCGCCCAGCAGCTGTGCGCGCTGGTATGGCGAACGCTCCTTTCTATTCTTCACGCTGGGCGTGGCCAACTGGCTGGCGGCGCGGCGCATTCCCATTCTGGGCGTGGACTACAGCAGCGGCGCACGCAGCGCCGATGCGCACAGGCTGTTCTATGCGCCGGTGCGCTATGGCCAGCCGGTGACGGGCCTGTGGCTGGAGTCGCGCTGGCTGGCCTTGCCGGTGGTGCAGAACGAACAGACGCTCAAGCCGTTTCTGGCCAATGCGCCGTTCGACCTGTTGGTGAAGTACCAGGACCGCACCACCCTGACCGATCGCATCCGCCGCCTGTTGCGCAACGATCTGTCCAGGGAGTTGCCGTCGCTGATCCAGGTCAGCGCGCAACTGGCGATGACGCCGCAGACGCTGCGGCGGCACTTGCGTGAAGAGGGGCAGGGCTTCCAGGCCCTGAAGGATGACTTGCGGCGCGATGCCGCAGTCGAATACCTGGGCCGCCACGATCTATCCCTGATGGATATCGCCGAGCGTCTGGGCTTTTCCGAACCCAGCACCTTCCACCGCGCCTTCAAGAAATGGACCGGCGTGTCGCCGGGAGAATACCGCCGCAACCGCCTGGTCTGCGGCCCCGAAGGCCGGCAAGCCGCTGACACTTTTCGCCTATCGGTTTGACGCCTGCGGCCATTGCCGCGATCCGGCCCCAAGGAGGAAGCTAGGGGCTCGAGGACGAACGCACGCTGTTCCGCGCAAGGAGCACGGCGCCGCAGGAGACGAGCACCATGTATCTGACACAAGGCCTGCATCGTGCAGGCCGGCTGCACCCCGGCAAGATCGCGCTGTGCGAAGACGCACGGCGCTGGACCTACGCGGCGCTGATCGATTGGACCGCGCGCAAGGCCGCCGTGCTGCGCGGCCATGGCGTGCTGCCGGGCGATCGCGTAGCGTTCTGGGGCGCGAACGGCGCGGACTATGTGTCGTGGATCCTGGCGTGCTGGTGGCTGGGGGCGGCCGTGCTGCCTTTGAACACGCGCTGGAGCTGCCCGGAGCTTGCGCAGGCACTGGCCGACTGCAGTCCGCGCCTGCTGTTGGTGGACGAGACCATGGCCCCGCGCATGGCCGATGTGGACGTTCCTGCCAGCACGCAGCCGCTGTCCGCCGACGTGCTGGAAGCGCACGCCGCCGCGGCCGCGCCGCTGGACGATGTCCGTGCGGGCGGCGACGCGCTGGCCGCGATCCTCTTTACCGGCGGCACGACCGGCGCGCCCAAGGGCGCCATGCTGACGCACGCGAACCTCTGGAGCGCTGCGGTGGCCAGGATGGCTACGGTCCCCACGCCGCCCGACAGCCGCACCCTGCTGGTCGCGCCGCTATTCCATGTTGCCGGATTGGGTCGATTGATCGGACAGTTTGTCGCGGGCGCATCGGTGGCGGTCCAGCGCGGCTTCCAGCCCCGCGCGGTGTTGCAGGCCCTGCAGGACGACGGCGTAACCGAAGTGCTGCTGGTGCCCAGCATGATCCAGATGCTGCTGGACGAACCCGGATTCGCGCAGTACCGGCTGGACGGCGTGCGGCGCGTGATCTGGGGCGCCTCGCCGATTTCCCGGGCATTGCTTGACCGGGCGCTGGCGGCCTTTCCGCAAGCAGAGTTCGTGCATGCCTACGGCATGACCGAAACCGCCGCCACCGTCGCTATCAATGCAGACGTGCGCCAGGGCGGCGCACGCACCGAATCGGCGGGACGGCCTGCGGTAGGCGTGGAGACGCGCATTCTCGCGCCCGACGGCAGCGAGGCGGCGCCCGGCGCCGTTGGCGAGCTGTCGGTGCGCGGGCCCATGGTGATGCAGGGTTACTGGAACCGGCCTGAAGAAACGCGTCGCGCGTTCGACGGGGACTGGTTGCTGACGGGCGACGCAGCCCGCCAGGACGAGGATGGATACCTGTACATCGTCGACCGCCTCAAGGACATGATCGTCAGTGGCGGCGAAAACGTTTACGGCGCTGAAGTGGAAGGCGTGCTGGCCCGCCACGCGCTGGTGGCGCGCTGCGCGGTCATCGGCGTGGCGCACGCGCGCTGGGGCGAGGCTGTGCACGCGGTAATCGTGCCGCATCCAGGCATGGCCGCCGACGCCGACGCCCTGGACAGGCATTGCCGCCTGCAGCTTGCCGCCTACAAATGTCCCAAGACCTACGAGTTCCTCAGCGAATTGCCCATGTCGGCCGCCGGCAAGGTGCTGAAGTCCGTGCTGAGACAAGACCATGAATCCAGGCGCGCGGCCGTCGCTGCGCCCGCTCATCAGGAGAGTCAGACATGAATCGGAAAGTATGGGTGGCAGGGGTCGGCATGATTCCTTTCAGCAAGCCCGGCGCCAGCGAGGCATATACCGTGATGGGCGCGAGCGCCGTGCGCCAGGCCCTGCGGGACGCGGGGCTGCAATACGACGCGGTCCAGCAGGCCTACGCCGGCTATGTCTACGGCGATTCGACCGCCGGCCAGGCGGTGGTCTACGGCGTGGGGCTGAGCGGTATTCCGGTGTTCAACGTCAACAACAATTGCGCAAGCGGTTCGTCGGCCCTGTTCCTGGCGCGGCAGGCGGTGGAAAGCGGGGCGGTGGAGTGCGCCCTGGCGGTGGGCTTCGAACAGATGGTGCCTGGCGCGCTGAAAGGCGTGTACGAGGACCGCCCGTCGCCACTGCAGGACTTCGTCCTGGCGATGAGCGAAATGCAGGGCTATGACACGGCCAAGCCGCGCGCCGCCCAGTTCTTCGGCGGCGCGGGCCGCGACTACATGAAGGAGCACGGCATCGGCGCCGACGTCTTCGCCCGCATCGCGGTCAAGGCGCGCCAGCATGCCGCGCGCAATCCTTACGCCGTGTTCCGCCAGCCGGTCACGCTGGACGAGGTGCTGTCCGCGCCCATGATCTTCGATCCGCTGACGCGCCTGCAATGCTGCCCGCCGACCTGCGGCGCGGCGGCCGCCATCCTGTGTTCGGACGAGTTCGCGCGCCGCCACGGCCTGGCGCCCGCCGTCAGCATTGCCGCGCAGGCCATGACGACGGACACGCCGTCCACCTTCGGCGCCGGCGACATGCGCAAAGTGGTGGGCTTTGACATGACGCGGGCCGCAGCCGACCAAGTTTATGAGGCCGCCGGTATCGGCCCTGACGACGTGGACGTGGTCGAGCTGCACGACTGCTTCACCGCCAACGAGCTGATCACCTACGAAGGCCTGCGCCTGACGCCCGAGGGCAGCGCCGAGAAGTTCATCCTGGAAGGCGACAACACCTACGGCGGCAAGGTCGTGACCAATCCATCCGGCGGCTTGCTGTCCAAGGGCCATCCGCTGGGCGCAACCGGCTTGGCGCAGTGCACCGAGCTGGTGTGGCAACTGCGAGGCCAGGCGGACTTGCGCCAGGTCGAAGGCGCCAGGCTGGCGCTGCAGCACAACCTGGGACTGGGCGGCGCCTGCGTGGTGACGCTGTACCAGGCGGCCTGAGGAGAACGCAATGCTCGATACCAGCCATATCGGCGCCGCCTTGCCGGCGTTCAACGCGACCGTGGAGGCAGGCCGCCTGCGCTTCTTTGCGAAGGCCACCGGCCAGGACGACCCGGTCTACACCGACGAAGCCGCCGCGCGAGCGGCCGGCTACCGGGGACTGCCGGTGCCGCCGACCTTCTTCTTCTGCCTGGAAATGGACAGCCCCCGGCCCGCAGCCATGCGTGAATTGCTGGGCATAGACATAGCGCGGGTGCTGCACGGCGAACAGGGATTCGTCTACCACGCCATGGCGCATGCCGGCGACGAATTGCGCTTTGAACCGCGCATCGCCGACATCTACGCCAAGAAGGGCGGCGCGCTGGAGTTCGTCGTGCGCGAAACCCGGGTGACCGACGCCGCGGGGCGCCTGGTCGCCGAACTGCGCGCGACGACCGTCGTGCGTAACGCCTAGGAGACAGGAATGACTGCGGCCATGAATCATGACGCCAGGGCCGGCGACGAGCTGCCCGGTTTTACCGCGGGGCCGATCAGCCGATTGGGGCTGGCGCTGTATTGCGGTGCCTCGGGCGACCACAACCCGATACACGTGGACCTGGATTTCGCGCGAGCCGCCGGCATGGACGACGTCTTCGCCCACGGCATGTTGTCGGCTGCCTATCTGGCCCGGCTGCTGACGAACTGGGCGCCGCAATCGGCGTTGCGCGAGTACGCCGTGCGCTTCGTGGCGATCACGCACGTGGGTGACGAGGTCCGCTGTTCCGGCAGCGTGGTGGAACGCTTTGAAGCGCAGGGAGAAACCCGCTTGCGGGTGGAGCTGCATGCGCGCAGCCAGACCGGCGAACTGCGCCTGAGCGGCGTGGCAGTGCTGGCAATTCAGTAGCCCAGGAAAGGAGAGAACGATGGGTACATTGGAAGGCAAGGTCGCGCTGGTTTCGGGCGCGGGACGCGGCATCGGGCAGGAGATTGCGCTGAAGCTGGCGCGCGAAGGCGCCAACGTGGTGGTGAACGATCTGGACGCGGGGCCTGCGGAAGAAACCGTGGCGCTGATCCGCAAGGCGGGCGGCCAGGCGCAGGCCTGCGCGGGCAGCGTGATCGAAGCGGGCTTTGCCGAACGTTTCGTCGGCACCGCCGTGGACACCTATGGCGGCCTGGACATCATCGTCAACAATGCCGGCTACACCTGGGACAACGTGATCCAGAAGATGACGGACGAACAATGGGACGCAATCCTGGCGGTGCACCTGTCCGCACCGTTCCGCATTCTGCGGGCGGCCTCCAGCTTCATCCGGGTCGCGGCCAAGGCCGAAGCGGAACAGGGCAGGGAAGTGTTCCGCAAGGTCGTGAACATCTCGTCGACTTCCGGAGTCATGGGCAATGCCGGCCAGGCCAACTACTCGGCCGCCAAGGCCGGCATCAACGGGCTGACGCGCGCATTGGCCAAGGAATGGGGTCGCTACAAGGTAAACGTCAACAGCGTGGCCTTCGGGCTGATCAAGACGCGCCTGACCGAAGCGCCGGCCGACGGTGATGCCACGCTGGATATCGAAGGCCGGCAGATCAAGGTGGGCGTCAATCCGCAAGTGCTGAAGAACGCCGAAAGCCTGATTCCCATCGGCCGCGCCGGCACGCCGGCGGAAGCCGCAGGTGCGGTGTACCTTTTCTGCCTGCCCGAGTCCAACTACGTCAGCGGCCAGGTCCTGGTCGTCGGCGGCGGCCGTCCTTGAAAAGGGGGGAGCGCTATGGACACGCCACGGCAAGGCTGGATGGATGCGGACCTGACGCTGTTCCAGGATTCGACGCGCCGCCTCTTCGAAAAGGAGTTCGTGCCCGACGAAGAGCGCTGGCGCAAGCAGCAGCACGCGGACCGCGAGGTCTGGAACAAGGCGGGCCGGCTGGGCCTGCTGTGCGTGAGCATGCCCGAGGCCTATGGCGGGGGCGGAGGCAACTTCGCGCACGAGGCCATCGTGGCGGCGGAGCAGGCGCGCGCCATGGTGCACGGCTTCAGCAACAACGTGCACAGCGCCATCCTGGCGCATTACATACTGAACTACGGCACGGAAGAGCAGAAGCGGCGGTGGCTGCCACGCATGGCCACGGGCGAACTGGTGGGCGCCATCGCCATGAGTGAGCCGGGAGCCGGGTCCGACCTGAAGAGCGTGCGCACCACCGCCGTCAAGCAGGGCGAGCAGTATGTCCTCAATGGCTCCAAGACCTTCATCACCAACGGCTTGCACGCGGACCTGGTCTGCGTGGTCGCCAAGACCGATCCCCAGGCGGGGGCCAGGGGCGTGTCGCTGATCATGGTGGAAACGCAGGACCTGCCGGGCTTCAGGCGCGGGCGGTTGCTGGAGAAGCTGGGTCAGAAAAGCCTGGACACGGCGGAGCTGTTCTTCGATGGCGCGCGCGTGGGCGAGGACTGCCTGCTGGGTGGCGTCGAGGGCCGCGGCTTCGCCCAGCTCATGCAGCAGCTGCCGCGCGAACGGCTGCTGATCGCGGTGGGCGCCGTGGCCACCATGCGTCGCGCCATCGAGGAAACCCTGGCCTACGCGAGCTCCCGGCAGGTCTTCGGCCAGGCGCTCATCGAACTCCAGAACACGCGCTTCAAGCTGGCCGAGTGCGAGACAGTCGCCACCATTGCGGCGCGTTTCGTCGACGATTGCATCGAGCGCCAGCTGGCGGGCACGCTGGACCTGTCCACGGCGGCCATGGCCAAGTGGTGGACCACGCAGATGAACTGCCAGGTGATCGACGAATGCCTGCAATTGCACGGCGGCTACGGCTACATGCTTGAATACCCGATAGCCAGGCTGTACGCGGATGCGCGGGTCGGCAAGATCTACGGCGGCTCCAACGAGATCATGAAGGAAATCATCGCGCGCGCCATGACCGCCTGAGGCGCATGGCGGACAGTCAGAACAACGATGAGGAGACAAGATGCACCAAGCGCATTATCGGTACTGGCCCAAGGGGCTGCCGAAGGAGATCAGCCCGCCGCAGTCCAGCCTGTACTTCAACCTGGAGGCGTCCGCCACGCGCTATCCGGGCAAGGCCGCCATCGTGTTCTACGACACCGTGCTGGACTACGCGCGGCTCAAGCGCGAGGTCGACGCCATGGCCGGCTACCTGCAGCACAGCGCGGGCGTGAAGGCAGGCGACCGCGTCCTGTTGCTGAGCCAGAACTGTCCGCAGTTTGTCATCGCGTACTACGCGATCCTGCGCGCCGAGGCGGTGGTGGTGCCGGTCAATGCCATGAGCACGCCGGACGAGTTGGCGCATTACCTGGCGGACAGCGGTGCCCGCGTGGCCTTCGCGGCCCAGGAACTGTGCGCGCGGCTGGACGGTTTCGCCGCTGACGGACGCCTGGAGCGTGTCATCGTCCACACCTATTCGGATTATTTGCAGGGACCGGCTCCTGATGCGCCCGAATGGGTCGCCGCGCCCAGGCGCGCACCCGATGTGCGCGGCGGCGTGCCCTGGTACGGCGCGCTGGCGGTCAACGTACAGCCGTTGCCGCACCGGGCCGGGGCGAAGGACCTCTGCCTGCTGCCTTATACCTCGGGCACCACTGGCCGGCCCAAGGGCTGCCGCCATACCCACGGCACCATGAATGCATCCCTGGCCGGTTCGCAGCTATGGCGCGGCCTGACCTCCGAAGCGGTCATCATGGGCGTGGCGCCGATGTTCCATCTGCTGGGCATGCAGAGCTGCATGAATACGCCCATCCTGCTGGGCGCCACGGTGGTGGTACTGCCGCGCTGGGACCGCGAAGTGGCCGGGCGGCTGATGGCGCGTCATCGCGTCAGCGTCTGGGCCGCGCCGCCCGCGATGGTCGTGGATTTCTTCGCGCAACCCGGCATCGAAAAGCTGGACCTGTCCAGCCTGGCGCAGCTATGCGGCGGCGGAGCCCCCATGCCCGAGGCTGTCGCTGCCATGTTGGCCAGCCGCTACGGCATCACCTACAACGAGGCCTATGGGCTGACGGAAACCGCCTCGTTCCTGCACTGCAATCCGCTGGACCGCAACAAGCGCCAATGCATAGGCGTCCCCACCTTCGGCGTGGACACGCGGATCGTGGATCCGGCCACGCTGGTTGAACTGCCCCAGGGCGACACCGGCGAACTCGTCACGCGCGGCGCGCAGGTCATGCTGGGGTACTGGAACAATCCGCAGGCCGATGAGGAAGCCTTTTTCATGCTGGACGGGCAGCGCTATTTCCGAACCGGCGATTTGGGCCGCGTGGACGAAGATGGCTATTTCTACGTGACCGATCGCCTGAAGCGCATGATCAACGCATCTGGCTACAAGGTCTGGCCGGCGGAGGTCGAGAACGCGCTGTACGAGCATCCGGCAGTCCACGAGGCCTGCGTGATCGGAGTGCCGGATGCCTGCCGCGGCGAAACGGTGAAGGCTCTGCTGGTGTTGCGCGACGAGGCGCGCGGCAGCGTGCGCGAAGAAGATGTGATTGCCTGGGCGCGGACGCGCATGGCTGCCTACAAGGCGCCGCGCATCGTGGAGTTCGTGGAGGTTTTACCTAAGTCCAGCACGGGCAAGATCCTGTGGCGGCAGCTGCAGGAGGAGGGCAAGACGGCGGCCTAGCTCGGCGTGTCCGGCAGCTCAGGGGCCGGCGGTGGACTCCCAGCCTTGCTCCGCCAGCCCTTTGAGCTGGCGGCCAATCTCCACGGGAAGGGGAAGACGATGGTCGAGCTGTTCTGCGCGCCTGCCATGGCCAGCGTGCTCAGACAGCGCAGCTGTACCGTTTCCGGTTGTTGCGCAGCACGACCGCCCCCGCACCCTGTTCATGCGCTGTGGCCAGGCCGCGGGTGACGTAGTCCGCCGTAGCGGGGCCAACGATGCCGTATTCAGAAACCTGCGCGGGCAGGAGATTGCGGGTGAGTCGGTTTGTGGTGATAATTGCGATTAATTCCCATTATCGAAGTAATCCGACCACGTCCTCGCCATGCCTCCCCCCGACCCGACTTCCGCCGTCGCCGTGCAGCGCATCTACGACGCGCATCACGGCTGGCTGTTCGGCTGGCTGCGCCGGCGGCTGGGCAACAGCGCCGACGCCGCCGACCTGGCCCAGGACACGTTTGTCGGGTTGCTGAGCAGCTATCGCCGGCGCGCCATGCCGGAGTTGCAGGAGCCGCGCGCCTACCTGACCACCATCGCCAAGCGCTTGATGGTGGACCTGTACCGGCGCCATGCGCTGGAGCAGGCCTACCTCGACGCCCTCGCGGCCATGCCGGCGCGGCATGCGCCGTCGGAAGAGCAGCGCCTGATGGTGCTACAGACGCTGCGCGAGGTGGACGCCTTGCTGGCGGCCCTGCCGGACAAGGCCCGGATCGCATTCCTGCTGTCGCAACTCGACGGCCTGACGTACGAGCAGATCGGCGTCGAGATGGGGGTGAGCGTGCGCACGGTCAAGCGCTACATGGCCGAGGCCTTCAAGCATTGCATCCTGGCGGCGTCATGACGGCAGCGACGGACGCCATCGATCCGAAGATCGCGGGCGAAGCCGCGGATTGGCTGGTGCGGTTGCATTCGGGGCGCTTCTCCGATGCGGACAAGCTGGCCTGTGAGCGTTGGCGCCAACGCAGCCCCGAGCACGACCGCGCCTGGACCCGGGCGCAGGCTGTCCTGGCCAAGTTCGGCGGCTTGCCGCCGGGGCTGGGGCGGGCCGCCATGAACGCGGACGCGACGCGGCGCGCGGGTCTGCGGGTGCTGGCGGGGCTGATCGTGGGGGTGCCGGCGGGCTGGCTGGCATGGCGCACGGCGCCCTGGCAAAGCTGGACGGCGGACTACGCCACCAGCAGTGGCGAACGCCGGCAGTTCCAGCTGCCGGACGGCAGCGTGCTGGCGCTCAATACCGCCTCGGCGGTGGACCTGGACTATTCGGCGGAACAACGTCTGGTGCTGCTGCGGGAGGGCGAAATCCTGCTGCGTTCGGCCCATGCGGCGCCGCCGGACCCTCGGCCGCTGCGGGTGCGCACCGCCGAAGGCAGCGTGCAGGCCTTGGGCACGTACTTCGGCGTGCGGCAACTGGATGCGCGCAGCCGGGTCGCGGTGATCGAAGGGCAGGTTCGGCTGCAGCCGCGTGCGGCGGCGGCGGGCGTCGTGCTGGCGGCAGGGCAATGCGCCGAGTTTTCGGACCGTGAAGTCCTGGCGCCTCGCGCCTATGTCCATCCGCCGCAAGCCTGGCTGGATGGCGTGCTTTATGCGGACGACATGAGGCTGGCCGACTTCCTGAAGGAGCTGGCGCGCTATCGCCCGGGCCTGTTGCGCTGCGATCCGGCGGTGGCCGATCTGCGCATCTCGGGCGGGTTCCAGGTGGATGACACCGATGCGGTGCTGCTGGCGGTGTCGCGCAGCCTGCCGGTGCGGGTGGTTTCGCGCAGCCGCTACTGGGTCAGCGTGGCGCCGGCCTGACCGTGGCGCGCGGATTTTTGGCCCCTTTTTTCGCTTCGTCCGACAAGTCCATATAGCACCTTCGCTCGTACTTCGTCGGGATCAGCATGCTTTCAAGCAAGAACAACGTGGCCAGGCCAGCTTGCCGCACGAACCGCCGCGCCGCCGCTGGCGCGCTCTGCGCGGCACTGGTGGCAGTGGCGCCGGCCATCCACGCGCAGCCGGCTGCGAATACGTCCGGCGCAGCCGTCCAGGCACGGTTCGACATTCCGGCGGGCCCGCTGGGACCGGCGCTGTCGGCCTTCGCCGGGGTGGCTCGCATCAATCTTTCGTTCGACCCGGCGCTGGCCGAAGGCTTGCGCACGGCCGGGCTGCAAGGCGCATGGACGGTCGAGGCCGGGCTGGCCAAATTGCTGGCGGGCACGCCGTTGGCGGCGCGGCGCGATGGCGCCAATGTCTACACGCTGAGGCGCGTGCCCAACGAGCCGGCGGCAGTGCTGCCGGCGGTGCGGGTGGAGGGCACGGACGAGTCGGCCTACGGACCCGTAGCCGGCATCGTGGCGCAGCGCAGCGCCAGCGGCACCAAGACCGACACGCCCATCCTGGAGATCCCGCAGACGGTGAACGTGGTCACGCGCGACGAGATAACGATGCGAGGCGCGCGCAGCATCGTCGAGGCGCTGGCCTACACGCCGGGCGCCTATTCGCCGGGCGGCAGCGCCGATCTGCGCTACGACAACATCTACCTGCGCGGCGGCCACGCCGCGCGCAACAACCTGGACGGCGCCCGGCTGCCATTTGGCGCATACAGCTTCGGCATGCTGCAGATCGAGCCCTACGGGCTGGAGCGGGTGGAGGTGCTGAAAGGGCCGTCCTCGGTGCTGTACGGCCAGAATACGCCCGGCGGCCTCATCAATATGGTCAGCAAGCTGCCGACGCCGGCGCCCCAGCGCGAGATCGAGTTGCAGACCGGGAGCTATGGCCGGATCCAGGCTGCCGCCGATTTGAGCGGCCCGATGGACCAGGACGGACAGTGGAGCTATCGCCTGGTCGCATTGCAGCGCGATGCGGCCCAGTCCGCCCATTACTCGGAAGAGGACCGGACCTTCGTCGCTCCGGCATTGACGTGGCGGCCGTCGGCGGCCACCTCGCTGACCTTGCTGGGCTTCTATCAAAAGGACCACCAGGTGCCCATGTACGGCAATCTGCCGGCGGCAGGCACGCTTTACTCCAATCCCAACGGCCGCATTCCCCGCGACCGCTATACCGGCGAACCCGGCTGGGATACCTATGACCGGGAGCAGTACTCGGCGGGCTATCTGTTTTCGCACCAGTTCAACGACACCTGGACCGTCAGGCAGCAACTGCGCTACAGCCACATGCGGGGCGAGGCGCGCACCACCGTGGGCTATATGCTCAATCCGGTGGACATGCGCACCTGGTCGCGTTCGATGTCGCAGGGCAAGGGCACCGGGGCGACGCTGAACGTGGATACCCAGGCCGTCGCGCGCTTCAACACCGGCCAGGTCGGGCACGAGTTCCTGGCTGGCTTCGACTATCTGGACATGCGCGACACCTACCAGTTCGCCAACGTCATCGCCGGCGTGCCGCCGCTGGACCTCTACGATCCGGTGTATGGGCGGCCCCGGCCGGGCATCTCGGACCTGATTCCCCGCATCGATTCGCGCCAGCGCACCGAACAGTCCGGCGTCTACGCGCAGGACCAGATCTCGTACGGCAACTGGCTGCTGACGCTGGGCGGCCGCTACGACATGGCGCGCGGCACGACCCGCAATCTGCTGACGTCCGGCAAGGTCGCGCAGAACGATTCGGCCTTTACCGGCAGGGCGGGCCTGACCTACATGCTGGAAAGCGGCCTGGCGCCTTATGTGGCGTACTCGACGTCCTTCGCGCCCACGGGAGGCACCGACTACGAGAGCAACCCATTCCAGCCGACCAAGGGCCGGCAGATCGAGGCGGGATTGAAGTACCAGCCGCCGGGCAGCGACAGCATGGTGACGCTGTCGGCCTATCAATTGACGCAAACCAACGTGCTGACCAGCGATACCACGCCGGGCCGTCCTCCGGGCTTCCAGCTGCAGGCGGGCGAGGTCCGCTCGCGCGGGATCGAACTGGAAGGCAAGGCCAGCCTCGCGCGCGGCTGGGACGTGATCGCCTCGTACTCCTACGTCGACGCCGTGGTGACCAAGAGTTCCAACGTCGACATCGTCGATGACGCGCCGCAGTCGCGGCAGGGCAAGAAGCAGTACTACGCGCCGGCGCACCAGGCCGCGGCATGGCTGGCATACAAGGTGCAGGAGGGGCCGCTGCAGGGTCTGGGACTGGGAGCGGGCGTGCGCTACATCGGCGCCGACTGGGGCGATGCGGCCAACACCTTGCGCATTCCGGCGGTGACGCTGGTCGATGCCGCCCTGTCCTACGACCTGGGCCGGATGCAGCCCGCGATGCGGGGCATGACGCTGTCGCTGAACGCCAGCAACCTGTTCGACCGCACGTATGTGGGCACTTGCGTGACCACCACGTCGTGCACCTACGGCGCCGGGCGGCTGGTGTTGGCCACGCTGCGGTACGCATGGTGAGGCCGCACGGCAATTGGCGCGGCGTGACGGCGCGTGCGGGCGCGGCCACGCTGGGCGCCTATGCGCTGGTTTGGGCCGCTGTGGCAGCGGCGGCGCGACTGCCGCTGGCGCCTGCCGACGCCATCCTCTATCCGGCCTTGGCCGCCATTCCCGCGCACGTGGGCCTCGCGATATGGGCTTTCGCGGCCCGCAGCGTGGGCCGCGTGTGGCTGATCATTGCCGCAGGCTGCGCGGGCTGCTGGGCCATGGCGTGGGGAGCGGCGGCATGAACGCCTATCCGGAAGGAAGCCTGCGCCAGCGCATGGCCTGGCTGCATACCTGGGTCGGCCTGTTGTTCGGCTGGCTGGCGTTTGCAGTGTTCCTGACGGGCGCGCTCAGTGTCTACGCGCCTGAAATCAGCCTCTGGATGAAGCCGGAGAGTTCCGCGGCTGGTCGAGCGGACCAGCCGTCAACCCTGGAGCGCGCGCAAGACTGGCTGGCGCGCAATGCCGCGGCGGCGGCTTCCTGGCGCATCGAGCTGCCGGATGCGCGCCGTTCCCTGCTGGGGCTGTCATGGGAGGATGAAAAGGGCGGCGGCGCCGTGCTGCTCGATCCGGCCAGGGGGCGCGAGATCGTGCCGCGTGACACCGAGGGCGGCGACTTCCTGGTCGAGTTCCACTACAGCCTGCATGCTGGCCAGGCCGGCATCTGGGTGGTCGGCGCCTCTACCTTGGCGCTGCTGGCGGCGCTGGTTTCGGGCGTCATTGTGCACCGGCGCTTCTTCGCGGATTTCTTCCTGTTCAGGCCGCGTGCTTCGCCCGGCCGCGCGTGGCTCGATGCGCACAACGTCCTGTCGGTGCTGCCGCTGCCGTTTCATTGCATGATCCTGCTCACCGCCTTGAGCACGCTGTTGCTGGGCTATCTGCCCGCAGGCGTGCAAAGCCGCTATGGCGGCGACGTGGCGGCGATGGTGGCGGACGTGTTTCCGCAGCCGCCGGCCAGTTCGCCGCGCAGCGGTGCGAGCGCAATGCTGCCGCTGGCCGCCCTGGCGCAGCGCGCCGAGGCGGAACTGGGCGCGGGCAAGATCGCCGCGATCACGGTCAGGCAGCCTGGCACTCAAGGCGCGCTTGCGGATGTCTGGCGCCGGTACGATGACCGCCTGCTGGCCTTTCCCGACCGCGTCAGCCTGGATGCGGCGACGGGCCGGGTCGTCGATGCGCAAACCGCCTATCCTGGATCCTTGCAACTGATCCGGACGCTCGGAGGGCTGCACTATGGCTACTACGCCGCGCCGCTGCTGCGCGCGCTGTACTTCCTGCTGGCCCTGTCAGGCGCCGCCATGATCGCGACGGGACTGGTCCTGTACACGGCGCGGCCGGCGGCGGCCGCCTCCCGCTTCGGCCGCGCTGCGCACCGGTTGAATGTGGCGATGATCTGCGGCCCGACGTGCGCCTGCGCCGCGTACCTGCTGGCCAATCGCCTGGCGTGGCCACATGCGGCGGGGTTGCATGAACGCGAGGTGACGGCTTTCTTTCTGGCATGGATGGTTTGCGGCGTGCATGCCTTGGTGCGAGGCGAGCGCCGCTTGTGGACGGAGCAATGGCGGGCGGCGGCGCTGCTATGGCTGGCCGCGGCTTCTGCCGATATGCTGGCGATGGCGTTCGACGCGAGCCTGAGGTCGGCTTGGGCACGGCCGCTGCATCTTGCGGTCTGGGGGGCAAGCATCGCCGCCGCCTGCGTCTTCGGCTACATGGCGCATCGCGCCAGCAAGCGCCGGGAGTAAGATCGGCCGCATGGCTTGCAAGCGGACCTGAACCGCTTGCGCTATAAGCCGTGAAGTCGACGATGAAATCCGGGGATGTCCATGTTTATCCGTCAGCTCTCCTATCTCCTGGCCCTGGACAAATACCGGCATTTCGGACGGGCGGCGGAAAGCTGTCATGTCTCGCAACCCGCGCTGTCCAACGGCATCCGCGAACTGGAGCGCGAACTCGGAATCACGATCGTCAAGCGCAACCGGACCTTCGAAGGCATTACGCCCGAAGGCGAGCGGGTGATCCAATGGGTGCGGCAGGTGATGGCTTCGCTGGAGGGACTGCGGCAGGAGGCCGATCTCGTGCGCAGCGTGCCGCAAGGCCACCTGGCGATAGGCGCCATTCCCACTGCCAACCATGCGGCGACGCTGCTCAGCGCCCAGTATCGGGAGATCCTTCCCCAGCTGACGCTGGAAGTCACCTCGCTCAGCACTCCGGAAATCCTGCGCCGGCTGAAGGCCCAGGAAATCCAGTTGGGCATCCTCTATGAGCGGTCCGTGCTCGACAGCGCCGACTTTGACGTGATGCCGCTGTACGCCGAGCGCTACGTGCTGGTGGCGAACGAGCAGGCCTCCTTGCCGCGCCAATTGGATTGGTCGGAAGTGGGCGAACTTCCGCTCTGCCTGCTCAGCCCGGACATGCAAAACCGCCAGACCTTGAACAAATGTTTCGAGAGCGTGGAAGCCAAGCCGCGAGTGGTGCTGCAAAGCAACGACATCCGTGTGCTGCTGACGGAATGCCAGAGCGGGCGGGCTTTCTCCATCATGCCCCTGAGCGCCTTGCCCGCCCAGTATGAAGGGGCCGGGCTGCTGGCGCATCCCATCATTCCCGAACACGCCGAGGACGTCTGCCTGGTCAGGCTGCGGCGCGACAAGCCGCCTGCCTTATCGGACGCCGCCTGGCAGATCGCCGGCCAAATGGACCTGGAGGCCGTCCTCAACCACTCGCTGGCGGCCAAACCTTGATAACCATGGATTATCAAAAGGTTCACAGGAAAAATTAGATCATTTCTTGTCGTTGCCGCATGCTGGCGGGAATTGGGCGCTTGAAGGAGACCAGCCATGAAACAACGACGTGAAGTACCCGGCATCCGCCCCTATGACGGTCCGGCGGGCGGCTGGGGGGCATTGAAGGCCACGGCCCAGGCCGTGCGGCAACAGATGGAAGTGGTGGAGGCCCCCGTCGTCCTGCTGCGTACCAACCAGCCGGCGGGTTTCGATTGTCCAGGCTGTGCGTGGCCGGACAAGGAGCACCGCTCCACGTTCCAGTTTTGCGAGAACGGCGCCAAGGCGGTTACCTGGGAAGCGACGAGCAAGCGCGTGACGCCGGATTTCTTCGCCCAGCACACGGTGTCTTCATTGCTGGCGCTGTCGGACTACGAGCTGGAGGACTTCGGCCGCCTGACTCACCCGATGGCCTACGACGCGGCCACGGACAAATTCGTTCCCGTATCGTGGGATGCCGCGTTCGAACGCATCGGCGAGGCGCTGCGCAGCCTGGACGCGCCTGACCAGGCCGAGTTCTATACCTCGGGGCGGGCCTCCAACGAGGCGGCCTATCTGTTTCAGCTGTTCGCGCGGGAATTCGGCACCAATAATTTCCCCGACTGTTCGAACATGTGCCATGAGGCGACCAGCGTGGGCTTGCCGCAGTCCATCGGCATAGGCAAGGGCACGGTCTCGCTGGAGGACTTCGACCATGCGGAGCTCATCCTTTCCATTGGCCATAACCCTGGCACCAATCATCCGCGCATGATGGGCACGCTGCACGAATTGGCGCGCCGCAAGGTTCCCATCATCGTCTTCAACCCCTTGCGCGAACGCGCCCTGGAACGCTTCGCCGATCCGCAGAGCATCGTGGAAATGGCGACCTTCAGCTCGACCAATATCGCCTCGACCTACTATCAGGTCCGGGCGGGTGGCGACGCAGCCGCGCTCAAGGGCATCATGAAGGCGCTGCTGGCGCTCGAAGCGCAGCGCGGCAACGTCCTGGATCGCCCGTTCATCGCGGAACACACGCTGGGCTTTGACGCGCTGGCCGCGGACCTGCACGCAACCTCCTGGGCCGACATCGAAACCGAAAGCGGCCTGCAGCGCGCTGACCTGGAGCATGTGGCCGAGGCCTACGCCAAGTCCAACGCCACCATCGTCACCTACGGCATGGGGATCACCCAGCACAACACGGGCACGGCCAATGTCAAGCTGATCGCCGACCTGCTGCTCATGCGCGGCAACTTCGGCAAGCCCGGCGCCGGCATCTGCCCCCTGCGCGGCCATTCCAACGTGCAGGGCAACCGCACTGTCGGCATCACGGAAAAGCCCAGCCCGGAGTTCCTGGCAAAGCTGCAAGCGGAGTTCGGCTTCACGCCGCCGCAGGGCCATGGCCATGACGCGGTGCAGGCCATGGAAGCGATGGTCGACGGCACCGCCCGAGCGCTCATCTGCCTGGGCGGGAACTTCGCCGTGGCCCTGCCCGATCCCGAACTCTGTTTCGCGGCCATGAAGGAACTGACGCTCAGCGTGCATCTGGGTACCAAGCTCAACCGCTCGCATCTGCTGGTGGGGCGCGAGACCTTCCTGCTGCCGGTGCTGGGACGCACCGAACTCGACGTCCAGGCCGACGGCCCACAATCGGTGACGGTGGAGGACTCGATGTCCATGGTCCACGCCTCGGCGGGCAAGCTCAAGCCGGCGTCCGCCGAGCTGCGCTCGGAACCGGCCATCGTCGCCGCCATGGCCCGGTCGACCTTGCCCTACAGCAAGGTCGACTGGCTGGGGCTGGTGCAAAACTACGATCGCATCCGCGACCTGATCGAGCGCACGGTTCCGGGTTTCGACGACTACAACGCGCGCATCCGCGTGCCCGGCGGCTTTCGCATGCCCTTGCCGCCGACCGAGCGCAAGTGGAACACGCCCACCGGCAAGGCCATGTTCTCGGTATTCCCCGGCGTGCGCGAGCGTTATGAACCCTGGCCGGACGAGGTGCTGCGGCTGGTGACCATACGCAGCCACGACCAGTACAACACCACGATCTACGGATTGGACGACCGCTACCGCGGCGTCTTCGGCCGCCGCGACGTGCTTTTCATGAATCCGGAAGACCTGGCCGCGCAGGGCCTGGAACACGGTGATCTGGTGGACATAGAAACCGTGTCGCGGAATCGGACGCTGCGGCTGGCAGGCATCACCGCGATTGAATACAGCATCGCGCGGGGCTCGGTCGCGGCCTACTATCCCGAGGCCAATGTCCTGGTTCCGCTGGACTATATCGATAAGGAATGCGGCACGCCTTCCTACAAGTCGATACCGGTGCGCATCCGCAAAGCCGCGCAGGGAGGCGCCCAAGCGTAAGCCGTCATGATCGTCCGCCCCGCATCCCGCTCTCCCTGGCTGCTGCTGTTCACGTTGAAGGGATCGATTGTTTCCATCATCTGGAAGCGCGTCGTCGCCATGATGCTGCTGGCCACCGCCGTGGTGCTGGCGGAGCATCGGCTGCCCTTGAGCGGGGTGGGGCTGGGCGCGGTGCCGTTGACGCTGGTCGGACTGACCCTGGCCATCTTCCTGGGGTTCCGCAACAGCGTGGCCTACGAACGCTGGTGGGAGGCGCGCAAGCTCTGGGGCGAGCTGCTCATCGTCATCCGCAACCTGACGCGGCAGACGCTGAGCCTTCCCGACGGCCTGCCCGCCGCGCGCCAGCGTGAACTGGCGCACGGCCTCATCGCCTATGCCCATGCCTTGCGGCACATGCTGAGGCAGAGCGATCCCAAGGAAGACCTGCAGCCCTGGCTGCCCGCCGCTACTGCGACCCGCATCATGCAGGCGGAGAATCCGCCCAGTGTGCTTCTGGGCGACTTGAGCCAAGCCTATGCCCAGTTGCGGCGGGAAGGGCGGCTGGACAGCATCCTGCTCGCGGACATCGATGCCCAGATCACGCGGCTGTCATACATAGGCGGCGGCTGCGAGCGGATACGCAGCACGCCGATTCCCTTTGCCTACATCCTGCTGCTGCACCGGACCGTCTACATCTATTGCCTGCTGCTGCCGTTCTGTCTGGTTGGCAGCATAGGCTGGGTGACGCCGTTCATGGTAGGCGTGCTGTCCTACACGTTCTTCGGGCTGGACGCCTTGGGCGAACAGATCGAGGAACCCTTCGACCGCCTGCCCAACAACCTGCCCCTGGATGCCTTGTGCCGCGGCATCGAGATCAACGTCGGGGAATTGCTGGGCGACAAGAATTTGCCGCCGCCGTTGTCGCCGCAGGACGGCGTGCTGTTCTAGCTGGCATCTTTTCCGATCGGGTACGGCGCGCGATGGCCACGCAAGAATCCAGCGTTGCAGTGTTACCGCTTATCGCTTATTGTGCGGATCTGTAAAAATTTGCATACAAAAGCGACGTTGGCTCCAGCCGCGTCCAATGCGGCGTCACGACGGGCGGAACGGCCCTTCCAATCCTTGCAATCTCACTCGTAGGCCAGGGCCATGCACCCCTGGGAGGTGCCATGAACCGAATTTACCGCGTGGTGTTCAACGCAGCCGTAGGCGTGTGGCAGGCTGTCAGCGAAATCGCTGGAGGCCCGGGCAAAGGCCGCCAACGCCCGCGGCGCGCGCGCCGGGCCGGCTTGCCCACGCTGACCGCCGCGACCACGCTGCTGGCCGCCGCGCTTGGCAACAGCGCGGCCTACGCCGCCTGTACGCCTGTGGCGCCTGCGGACGGCACTACGCTCACCTGTAGCGGCACGGTCCAGGACTACTTCGTCACCGGCAACGACCTCCTCTTTGATATTCAGAACGGTGCTACGGTCAGTTCCAGCGTCATCGGCCTGCCCTCGATGCACCTGCTCGGCCGCGGGATTACGGTGAACAACAGCGGCGTCTTCGACCCGACGGGCGGGGGCACTTTCAACCAGTCCACCACGGCGCTGAAAATGGAGGGAGGCGTCGCATCCAACCTGACCATCACCAACAGCAGCGGCGCCGCCATATACGGCGCGTCAGGCAATTTGCCGCCGAGCCTGTCCACGTTCGACGGCATGGCGATCGAGGTGAAAAATGCCGGCGGCGGGCTGACCGCCATCGACAACAATGGCACCATCGGCTCCAGGGCGCTAAGCGGCGCCATCGAGGCTGCCGATGCCAGGCCGGTGATCGCCGTCTATGGCGGCGGCCGGGTCCACCTGAATAATCGCGCCACCATCCATGGCCGGGTTGCGTTCGAAACGTCAGGCCAGGGCAATGTCGTCACCAATAGCGGCACGATATATGGCAGCGTGTCGCTGGGGGCGGGCAGTACCAACCAGTTCATCGCGGTCACCGGCAGCAGCGTCTCGGGCAGCGGCTCCAGCGGCGTCCTGGGCAACAATCTGGGCGTCAACCTGGCATTCGCGCCGGTCGGCATCGTCGATGGCGGCGCCAATGGCAACAACACGCTGACCCTGCGCAACGGGTTTGATTCGAGCGCCACCGGGAGCGGTGCGATTTTCTCGTCGGTGTACACCAACTTCAGCAACCTGCAAGTCGAAGGCGGGACCTGGGCCGTCAACGGCGCGCTGTTGAGCGGCGCGGCCACCAGCACCAGCCTGACGGGCGGCGAGTTGGTGGTGGACAACGGCGGTTTCGCTGGCAGCGGCGTAATTACGGCCGCGGGGGGGACCCTGCGCAGCTCGGCCAGCCAGCTGACCGTGAACAATCCCATCTCCCTGGCATTGAACGTGCCTGCGGGGACCAATGGCCTGACCGTGACGGGTTCCAACGCCATCACCCTCAATGGCGCGATCTCCGGCTCTGCGGGCGCCACCCTCACCAAGACGGGCAGCGGCAAGCTGACCCTGGGCGGCATCAACACCTTCAGCGGTTTCACCACGATAGACGGCGGACGCCTGGACCTCGCTGCCGGCGCAAGCCTGGCCAGCGGCATGGTCAACGTCCGTAGCGGCGGCACGCTTGGCGGCAGCGGCGCCCTGAGCGGCGCCGTGACCGTCGCCGGCGGCGGCCGCCTCGCCCTGAGCAGCGGCAATACCCTGACCACGGGTTCCTTGACTCTGAGCAACGGCGCCACACTCGATCTCGCCTTGGGCGCGCCGAGCCTTACGCCGATGGTCAACATCCAGGGCAACTTGTCGATCACCAGCAGCACCTTCAACATCATCGACGCGGGCAACCTGGCCAATGGCAACTACCGTCTGTTCAATTACACCGGTAGCCTGACCGGCACCAACCTCGTTGCCGCCAGTACGCCCAGCGATCTGAGCACCGTCGATGTGGGGCGGGTCTTCGACATCGCAGGCAAGACGCTGACCCTCGTCATCAATTCGCCTACCCTCGGCACGCAGTATTGGGATGGCGGCAATACTGTCGCCAACGGCGTCGTGGAGGGCGGCAGCGGGATATGGAATAGCGTCAACAGCAACTGGACCAAGTCTTCCGGCAATGACAACGGCGTCTGGAAAGGCACCAACGCGGTGTTCCTGGGGCAGAACGGCCTGGTAATGGTGAACGGCGCCCAGGATGTCCGCGCCATGCAGTTCAAAACCGACGGCTACATCGTCGGCCAGCTTGACGCGTCCGGTGCGCTGAACCTTATAAACGGCTCAAACGGCATCGCGCAGGTAATCACAGATACCGACGTCAGCGCGCTGATCGGCGCGCCAATCCAGGGCGCCGGCAAGCTCACCAAGACAGGCGCCGGTTCCTTGATCTTGAGCGGAAACAACAGCTGGACCGGAGGCACTGCGCTCAGCGCCGGCACCGTGGTCGTGCGCCACGACCGGGCATTGGGCACAGGCAGCGTGGCGCTGGGGAGCGGCACGACCTTGGCGACCGATATCATCGATGTCGCACTGGCCAACAGCCAGGTGCTCAATGGCGTGTCCACGGTGCAGACGGGTTCGGGAACCAACCTGACCCTGAACGGAAACGTCAGTGGTGTCGGCGGCCTGATCAAAGCGGGCAGCGGCACCCTGACGCTCAACGGCGTCAACAACATGCTCGGCAACCTCAATCTGACCGGCGGGAGGCTGGTCATCGGCAATCCGTTGGCGCTCGGTACGGGGATCCTCAACGCCATCAATGGCACGTCGATCGAGGCGGGCGTGGCGGGCATGAATGTCGGCACCAATGTGTGGGTCAGCGGGACCGTGGCCCTCGTCGGCGATCGAGACTTGACCCTCTCTGGCACGTTGTCTGGCACTGGCGACCTGGTCAAGCAGGGCAACAGTACGCTAAGCCTGACAGGCGCCAATGCGCTGGACGGCCAGACTACCCTGAACGGCGGCGGCCTGCGCCTGGGGCAGGACACATCGCTGGGAAACACGCTTCTGAACGTGAGTTCGGCCTCTACCTTGCAGGCTGCCAACAGCATCACCGTGGCCAACGAGGTGCACCTGGGCGCGGCATTGACCGTGGATGGCGCCAATAGCCTGGCCCTGACGGGCGAGATGAGGAGCGGCGGCGATCTGATCAAGAACGGCAACGGCACGCTGATCCTTGGCGGCAGCAACCTGAGCCGCAGCGGCGTCACCACGCTCAACGCCGGCACCCTGGCTCTGGGCCATGACAAGGCGCTGGGCAGCGGCCGTCTGGACGTGGCTGGCACTGCGAGGCTGGACAGCACCGCTTTCGTGACGCTGGCCAACGCGGTAGACATCAGCGGTTCGCTGACCTTCGCCGGCACCCAGGACCTGGCGCTGACGGGCACGCTCAGCGGCAACGGCGGCCTGATCAAGTCCGGGGCCAGCACGCTGACCCTGAGCGGCGTGAACACCTTTGGCGGCGTCTACAACATCGATGCCGGCCGCTTGATCGGGAGCGCCGCCAGTGGCCTGGGCAGCCCAAGCCAGGTCAACGTCGCGTCCGGCGCCACCCTGCAGTTGAACCAGGGCGGCAGCGCGGGGCAACTCAATGGCGCGGGCAGCGTAGACCTCCGGGCCGGATCCTTCAATGTGCAGGCAGGCAGCTTCAGCGGCGCGCTGAACGGCAATGGCGGCCTGACCAAGACCGGCAACGGCTCCTTGGTGCTCAGCGGCAATAGCATCCTGGCCGGCGCCACGACGGTGGATGCGGGTACGCTGCGCGTGGACGGTACGCTGGGATCTGGCAGTGTTGCCGTGGCCAGCGGCGCCACGCTGACGGGCTCGGGCACGCTGACCGGAGCCGTCAGCATTGCCGATGGCGGCCGCCTGGGGCTGGTCAGCGGCGCCACATTGAGTCTGGGGGCGCTGGCGCTCAATGGCGACTCCCAGATCGACGCGGCCTTGGGCGTCGCCTCGCCCAATGCGCCAGCCTTGGCCCAAGTTGCCGGCAACCTGCGTCTGGATGGCAAGCTCAACATCATCGACACCGGTGGCTTCGGGATCGGCGTGTATCGCCTGTTCGACTACGTCGGCACGCTGACCGATCGCGGACTGGCGTTCGGGACACTGCCCTCAGGCGTACGCGCCAACGACCTGGAAGTACAGACCAGCGTTGCCAGTCAGGTCAATCTGGTGGTGGGGGGAACGTCCAACGTCCGCTTCTGGGACGGCAGCGGGCCTGCCGGCAACGGTAACGTCGAGGGCGGCAGCGGTGTATGGAATAGCAGCAACACCAACTGGACCATCACCAGCGGCGGGTTCAATGCGGGATGGAATGACAGCTTTGCGGTGTTCATGGGCAGCCCCGGCACGGTTACCGTGGAAGGTACCCAGCGCACCACCGGGATGCAGTTCGCCAGCGACGGCTATCTGCTGACGGCGGGAGCGGCCGGGAAGCTGGAACTGGTGGACGGATCCGCCGGTTATGCCGCCATCCGCGTAGACGCCGGCAAGACGGCCACGCTGAATGTCGACCTGGGCGGCAACGCCACGCTGGCCAAGCTGGACGCTGGCACCTTGGCGCTCAATGGCAACAACAGCTACACCGGCGGCACCCGCCTGGCGGGAGGCCAACTGTTGCTGGGCAATGGCGGCGCGCTGGGCAGCGGCAGCCTGCAAGTCGTAGGGGCGGCTGCGTTGGATAGCAGCGCTGCTATCGCGCTGTCCAACGCTATCACGCTGAATGCGGATCTGACCCTGGCGGGAAGCAACAACCTTGCGCTTAACGGCGATATTGCCGGTTCAGGGGGACTGGTCAAACTGGGCAGCGGCACGCTCGAACTCAACAGCAACAACCAGTATGCGGGGAACACGGTGCTCAATGCCGGCACCTTGAAACTGGGACAACAAGCGGCCATGGGGAGCGGTGCGCTCCACGTCACCGGCGCGGCCCATCTGGATACCGCCAGCAGCATGACGGTGAGCAATCGCATACAGCTCGATCAGGCGTTGACGGTGGACGGCAGCCACGATCTGCTCCTGAGCGGCGCAATCAGGGGCACTGGCGACCTCATCAAGCAAGGAAACGCGACGCTGACCTTGACGGGGCCGAACAGCGCCACCGGCGGCACAACCATCAACGCCGGGCGTCTGGTGGCGTCGGCGACCAGCATCGGCAGCGGCGCCATCATCAACAATGCGGCGCTGGAGCTGAACCAGGCCAGCGATGCCATCCTGGCCCAAACCATCAGCGGCAGCGGCAGCCTGATCAAGACGGGCGATGCCACGTTGATTCTTACGGGCGCGAACGCGTCGACCGGCGGCACCATCATCAACGCAGGCCGGCTGGTGGCCTCCGCCGCCAGCTTGGGCAGCGGCGCCATCGCCAACAATGCCGCGCTGGAGTTGAACCAGGCCGTGGACGCCACGCTGAGCCAAGCCATCAGCGGCGGCGGCAGCCTGACCAAAACCGGAGCGGGCACACTGAGCCTGACCGGCGCCAACACCTCCAGCGGCGTCACCCTCATCAATGCAGGACGCCTCATTGCGTCTTCGCACAGCCTGGGCAGCGGCGCCATCATCAACAATGCGGCGCTGGAACTGAACCAGGCCGCGGACGGCGCGCTGGCCCAGGCCATCAGCGGCGGCGGCAGCCTGGGCAAGACCGGCGCCGGCACGCTGACTTTGACGGGGGCCAACACATACACCGGCGCCACGCTCATCAACGCCGGCCGCCTGGTGGCATCGGCGGCCAGCCTGGGCAGCGGCGCCATCATCAACAATGCGGCGCTGGAACTGAACCAGGCCGTGGATGCCAGCATGGCGCAAGCCTTCAGCGGCAGCGGCAGCCTGAGCAAGACGGGCGCAGGCACTCTGACCCTGACGGGCGCCAACACCTCCACGGGCGCCACGTTCATCAGCGCCGGCCGCCTGGTGGCATCGGCGGCCAACCTGGGCAGCGGCGTCATCACCAACAATGCCGCCCTGGAGCTGCGCCAGACGCTGGATGCCAGCATGGGCCAAACCCTGCTTGGCAACGGCAGCTTGACCAAGACCGGCGCGGGCACGCTGACGTTGACAGGCGACAGCAGCGGCTTTGCCGGCAGCACGACTGTGCAGCAGAGCTATCTGGTCGTGGACGGCAACCTGGGCGGCGCGCTCACCGTAGCCGGCGGCGGCAAGCTGGCGGGCACGGGCTCGGTAGGATCCTCTGGCGCGAAGACCATCATCCAGAGCGGCGGAGCCTTGGCAGCGGGCTTGAGCCCCGATGCGGCAACGCCCTATGGGACGTTGCGCGTACAGGGCGATCTGGAACTGCAGGCGGGCTCTACCTACGAGGTGCGGGCCGACCCCGACAGCAGCGCCAGCACGCTGACCCAGGTGGCAGGCACGGCTACGCTGGCCGGAGGCGTGGTTCATATGGGTGCGCCGGGCAGTTTCGAGGTCGCCAAAACCTACTCCATCCTGTCGGCGAACAGCCTGATCGGCCGATTCGATACCGTGGCTTCGGACTACGCCTACCTGGCCCCGACGCTGAACTACACCAGCACCGACGTGACGCTGCAGTTGCGGCGCAAATCCAACGGCAGCTCGGGCAGCATGACCTTTGCCGATCTGGCCGAGACCCGCAATCAGGCCGCCGTGGCCAACGGGGTGGAGAGCCTGGCGCCTGCAAGCGCCCTGTACCGCTACGTTGAAACGTTGCCTGCGGGAACGCCCCAGGCCGTGTTCGACAGCCTGTCCGGTGAAAGCCACGCCACGGCCAAAGGCAGCATGCGCGCCGGCGCCGCCATGTTCGGCGCCAGTGCGCTCAATCACCTGCACGGCAATCTCACTGCCACGCTGCGCCCTGGCGCGCCGACCGCGCAGTCGGGCGGCCCGATTGCGGCCTCCGCCTGGCCCGCGTCCAGCGCCTTGCCCATGTGGGCCGAGGTCGTGGGCCACTGGCAAAACTACGCGGGCGACGGCAATGCCGCCAGCTGGAAACAAAACACCGGCGGCCTGTTCTTGGGGGGCGACGCCGAAGTGGCTGCCAGCGGCTGGCGGTTGGGCGGATCGTTGGGCTACACGCGCGCCGATGGCCAGGTGTCCGACCGCAGCTCCAAGGCCACGGTGGACAGCTACAGCGCCGCCATCTATGGCGGCAAGTCCTTCGGCCTGGGGACGGGCCGCCTGAACGTCATGGGCGGCGTTGCCTACACCTGGCACGACATCGCGTCGCAACGCCAGGTGACGTCCTTGAGCCAGACCCTCAAGGCCGACTATCACGCCAGCACCACGCAGGTGTTTGCCGAAGTGGGCTACGCCATGGGCCAGGACGACAAGGCAGGCATCGAGCCCTTCGCCGGCGTCAGCCTGGGCCAGCAACGTACGCGCGGTTTCCAGGAAAGCGGCGGCTTTGCGGCCCTGCGCGGCAACAATAGCAGCGACGACCTGGCCAGCACGACGCTGGGCGTGCGCGCCCATAGCGACTTCGCGGCAGGCGGCAGGGACGGGCGTCTGCGCGCCACGCTGGGCTGGCGTCATGCGTTTGGCGACTTGGCCACCCAGTCCACCATGGCTTTCGAAGGCGGGCAGGACTTCACTGTGGCTGGCGTGCCGCTGGCGCGCAACGCTGCGGTAGTCGGCCTGGACGCCGAGGTGGACCTGAGCAATCGCGCCGCCCTGGCGCTGGGCTACAACGGCGAATTCGGAGGAGGCAACCGCGACCAATCGGCGCAGGTGCGTGTGCGCTGGGCGTTCTGAGGGCGAGCTCCAACCCGCGTATGCAATCCCGCGCTTTTGGTGAAAATACCTATTAAGAAAGCCAGGTTGCGTGCCGTACCGACAGGAGATCGCGTCTACTCAGAAAGGATTGTTCATGGTCGCCAGGAATTGCTCGCGCACGGGATGGCTGAAGTCGGCTGCCCTCGTTGTCTACGCGGCGAACTTCGCCAGTCCCGCAAATGCCCAATCGGTCTCCGTCACTGGCCAGGTCTTGCCGGGGCCCGTCCAGACGCCGCATTGGAATGTCGGGGGCGATCTGACGGTCGGAGATACCCTGGCCGGGGAGTTGGTCATCGATGCGGGCGGTTCCGTAGAAAATGACTGGGCCAACGTTGGAATTTTTAATGGCGCTCCAGGCGCCGTGACGGTGAAGGGCCGCGACGGCAATGGCACGGCGTCCTCCTGGACCAGCGCCAGCCCGGTGCTGATCGGGGGCGAGGCCGGCAGCATCGGCACGCTGAGTATCCTGGACGGCGGCGTGGCGCATAGCGACTCGGCCAGAATCGGCGTCGACAATGGCAGCGTCGGGAACGTTCTTGTTTCCGGGGCGGGGTCCACCTGGAATCTCAACACCATCGGCGCGTTCGAGATCGGCACGGGCGGCAAGGGCACGCTACAGATCGACAACGGCGTCGTGCACAGCGGTCAGGCGATCATCGGCTGGAACGCCGGCGGCGAGGGGGGCGTCACGGTATCGGGCCCGAAGGCGGTCTGGGACCCGCTGAACAATATATACGTGGGTTTCGAAGGAACTGGCGACTTGCGCGTCCTGGATGGCGCCAGCGTCAGCACCGTCGGCTCGGGCGGGCCAGGCGCCGCGGCAGCGGTTTACATCGGCAAGAGCGCGGGCAGCGTCGGCACGGTGACCGTATCGAGCGCGACGGCCGATATCTCCACGCTCACCGCCAGCGACCGCATCGAAATCGGTTCGGAAGGCACGGGCACGCTGACCATAACCAAGGGCGGGGTTGCGGTCGCCGCCCGCAACACGTGGCTTGCCCCTGCCGGCACTTCCACCGGCACGCTCAACCTGACCGGCGATGCCAGCGGCCGCGGCGTGTTGGAGACCGGCTCCGTCATCAAGGGCGCGGGCGACGGCACCTTCAACCTGGACGGCGGCATCCTGCGGGCCAATCGTGACGAGGATAATTTCCTGAACGGTTTCGCCACGCAGGCCGTGGGTAGCGGTGGCGCCTGGTTCGACACGAACGGTCATGATGTGGGCGTGTCTACCGCGTTCTCGGGGACGTCAAGCTTCAACAAGCAGGGCGCGGGCACGCTGACCTTGTCCGGCAACAGCGCGGCGTTCACGGGAAACACCGAGATTCAGGCCGGAACGCTGCAGATGGATGGCACCTTCGGCGGCCCGGTGGATGTGCTTTCGGGCGCGCGATTGACCGGCACGGGACGCGTGGGCGCGACAGTCAACCGCGGCACGATCGCACCGGGTCCGCGCAGTGGCTTCGGCACCCTCACGATCGCGGGCGACTATGCGGCGCAGGGCGGCAATCTGGAAATTCGCACGCAGCTTGGCGCCGATGATTCGCCGACGGACAAGCTGGTGATCACGGGCGACAGCGCTGGCACGACACCGGTCACGGTGAAGAACATGGGAGGCGCCGGCGCGCAGACCCAACGGGGCATCCAGGTGGTACAGGTCCATGGCCTGTCGGCGGGAAGATTCGATCTGGCCAATGGCGATTACGTCATCGGGGGGCGTCCGGCCTTGGTGGCCGGCGCCTATGGCTATGTGCTGCAACAGGATTCGGCCGACGGCGGCTGGTACTTGCGGTCGTCCCTGACCAATCCCGGCACCACTCCCACGGATCCCGGCACTACCCCGACGGATCCAGGCACTACCCCGACGGACCCGGGCACTACGCCGACCGATCCTGGCACACCCTCGCCCGGCGGCGGTACGCCGGGCGCCGAGCCGCCCTTGCTCTATCAGCCCGGCGTGCCGGTCTATGAGGCCTATGCCAATACGCTGCTACACCTGAGCCAGCTGCCTACCCTGCGCCAGCGGGTCGGCAATCGCCTCTATGATCCGGCGGACGCCGGCCGCAACGGCGTATGGAGCCGCGTGGAGGGCTCGACGGGCCGGCTCGATCCCGCGGCGTCGACTACGGGCGCGCGCCAGGACATCGATAGCTGGAAAGCGCAATTCGGCGTTGACCGTATCCTGGCGGGCCAGGAAGAGGGCTCCCGTCTGATGGGCAGCCTGGCCTTTTACTACGGCAAGGCCGACACGCGTGTGTCGTCGGTGTATGGCGACGGCACCATCGACACCACTGCCTATGGCCTGACGCCAACTTTGACCTGGTATGGCAAGAATGGTGTCTATATCGATGCCCAGGCTCAGGCGACCTGGTTCGACAGCGACCTCAATTCACGGCTGGCAGGAAAACTGAAAGGCGGCCAGAAGGCCCAGAGCTATGGGCTGGGTATCGAGGCAGGCAAGGCGTTCGGTCTGAGCGAGGGGTTCGCCCTGATTCCGCAGGCGCAGCTGACATACGTATCGACCCGCTTCGACCGCTTCAACGACAGATTCGGCGCGCGCGTCGAAAGCGACAAGGGCGACAGCCTGCTGGGCCGCCTTGGCATTGCGCTGGATTACAAGAGCAATTGGCAAACGGCCGGTGTAAAGCGCGAGTCCAGCGTCTATGGCGTCGTCAACGTGAAACATGAATTCCTGGACGGAACGCGTGTACGCGTGGCCGACACGCAGGTCGCCAGTCGCATGGCTCGAACCTGGGGCAGCGTGGGGGCGGGCGTGAATTACGGCTGGGGGGAACGCTATGCGATCTACGGCCAGATTGACGCGGACTCGGATTTCTCCGGCAGCCATGTCGTCACCGCGACCGCGGGTTTCAGGATGACTTTCTAAGGTGGATGATGGCGCCGGCAGAACCCCCTTCTGCCGGCGCCAGGTCTTTCACGAGAATACGCAGTCAACAGCAATCGCAAAGCAAAACATCGTTGACTACGTTGCGCGGCCGCGACCCCATGCGGCCGAATCCAAAGGCCGCCATCACGTCGTGACAGATCTCCATCGCTTCTTGCTCGTCTTCGGCGCCGGCGACCCGTGGCCAGGTTACCAGTACGCGCTTGGCCTTCATCTGTTCCACGAACTGCGGTGGCACTGCATCGCTGCCCACCACGGTCACGGACTGAATCCGCTCCGGCAGCCCTGTTTGCAGCGATGAGAGGCTTGCACCGCCGACGATCAGCGCGGCCGTGTCGGCGGGAAGCTCATCGGCGCGGCTGCAGTACTCGACGGAAAAGAAATCGTCCAGCCGCTGGTGGGCGGTGTGCGCTAGCGGCAGCAGGCTGACACAGCGATGACGTTGCAATGAAAGCCGCATCAGCGCGCCTCCTCCAGTATCCAGTCCGAGGCGCGCTCCGCCAGCATGAGTACGGGCGCGTTGATGTTGCCCGAGGTCAGGTCCGGCATGACCGAGGCATCGACGATGCGCAGGCCTGGAACGCCGATGCAGCGCATACGGCTGTCGACGACTGCCATCGGGTCGCTTTCGGCTCCCATCCTGCACGTGCCGCCGGGGTGGTGAACCGTGATGGCAGTCTTGCGGACGAATGCGTCGATAGCGGCGTCATCGATTACGCCGCCGCCCGGCGCAAGCTCGGTGGCGACGTAATCGCCAAGCGCGGGCTGGTCCAGCAAGGTCCGCGCGATACGCACCGACTCGCGTACCCTGACCCGGTCTGCGTCGCTCGCCAGAAAGTTCTGGTTGATCCGGGGTGGCGCCAACGGGTCCGCACTGGCGACGGTGATCTTGCCGCGGCTATGGGGGTGCAGCAACACCGTTCGGACGGCAAAGCCGTCGGCGAAAGGCTTGCGCACCGGATTGAACCAGGGATGAGCGTTGAACGGCGCGGCAGTCAGGAGAAACTGCAGGTCCGGCGTATCCCCGCCGTCTGGCTGCACAAATCCCACTATGCCGCCTGGAACGTCGCCGGCAAAGCCCTCGCCGCCCAGATAGGCGCGCGCCATGGAGATGCCGATGCGGTCCAGGCGCATGCCGTGCACAAATGGACCCGGCTCGCGGCGGCGTGCGGTGACGATGACGGAGATATGGTCCTGCAGGTTTTCACCTACCCCGGCGCGTTCCTGCCTGATGCGTATGCCGGCATCGCGCAATGTCTGAGCGGGGCCGATCCCTGAATGCATCAGGATCGCGGGCGTGTTGATGGCGCCTGCGGCAAGAATCACCTCATGGCGCGCCCTGACGGCCGTGGTGCGGCCCTGTCTGGTAAAACGCAAGCCGACTGCGCGGCTGCCGTCGAAGTCCAGGCCAAGAACATGCGCCGACGTGACCACGGTCAGGTTGGGACGCCGCAGCGCGGGGCGCAAGTAGGCCGTCGCGGCGCTGCATCGGCGTCCGCGCCGGATCGACATCTGCAGGCGCGAGAAGCCGCCTGCCGGCGAGGCGTTGTAGTCGTCGAGCCAGGGGTGCCCGGCCTGGCGGGCGGCCGTGGAGAAGGCGTCGAGCAGCGGGTCCTGGTAGCGGCAGCGCTGCACCCGCAAGGGGCCGCCCGCGCCACGGTCGCCGGTGTGTCCGTCCTCCCAGTCCTCCAGGCGGCGGAAGTAGGGCAGGACTTCCTCGAAGCGCCACTCGGGCAGATCGTAATGCCGCGCCCAGCGCGCGTAATCCTTGGGATGGCCGCGCACGAACGCCATCGCATTGGTCGACGAACTTCCGCCTACAACCTTGCCGCGCGCGCATTCGATAGCCCGGCCATCGGCGTGCGGGGCAGGCTCGGCGTCGTAACCCCAGTCATGCAGGCGTTGCTGCAGGATCTTGCCCCATCCCAGCGGGATGTGGATGAGCGGGTCTCGGTCCCAGGGGCCCGCTTCGATGACCAGCACCGAGACTGCCGGGTCCTTGCTCAAACGATTGGCCAGCACGCAGCCTGCGGAGCCTGCGCCAACGATGATGTAGTCGTATTCCGCCTTCATGTCGGGCTCACTGGCCTGAAGTTGATGTGGACATTCTTTTCCCGGGTAAACGAGATCATCTCGCCGATGCACTCATCGCGGCCGATGCCTGATTGCTTGACCCCGCCATACGGTGCGCCAAGAAAGTGCTTGCCGACTTCGTTGATCCAGATGAATCCCGCATCGATTTCGCGGGCGAGCCTGTGGGCGCGCGCAAGGTCCGCCGTCCAGATAGCGGCGGTCAAGCCGACGTCCAGGCTGTGCACTGCTGCCAGCATCTCTTGCTCGTCGTCCCACGGAATGAGCGCCAGCACGGGGCCGAAGAACTCCTCGGTGGCCAATGGCGAGGTGGCGGCCACGTCCGCAAAGACGGTCGGTTCCAGATAGAAGCCGCCTGCGGGGACGCCGGCGCGCGGAATGCCGCCGCCCGCGATCAGGCGGGCGCCTTGCGCCACGGCGGCGTCGATCGCCTGCTTGACGCGGTCGCGGTGTTCGCGGCTGATCATTGCGCCCATGGTGGTGGCGGGGTCGGTCGGGTCTCCCGGCACGAACGCGGCGCAAGCCAGCGTCACTTTGGCGCAGACTTCGTCATAGATGGAACGGTGCACGAAGGCCCGGCTGGTGGACCCGCAAGATTGCCCGCACCACGTGAAGTTCATGCCATCGACGATCGCGCGCGCCGCCAGCGCGGGGTCGACGTCCGGGCAGGCGATAAACGGGTTCTTGCCGCCCAGTTCCAGCGCCACGGGCTTGAGCCGCGACGCCGCGGCCTGCATCACCCTGCGCCCGGTGGGAATGCTGCCCACCAGGCCGATCATGTCGACGTCGGGGCTGGCGGCCAGCGCGGCCCCGGCGTCGGCGCCGCCCGGGATCAGCGAAAAGACGCCCGGAGGCAAGAGATCTCCGATCAGCTCCGCACAACGCAAGGCAGACAAGGGCGCCTGCACCGGCGGCTTGATGATCACTGCATTTCCCGCAGCCAGCGGGGCGGCCAGCTTGCCCATGGCGAACAGCAGCGGATGGTTGTACGCAACGATGCGCGCCACGACGCCGACGGGCTCCCGCTCGGTGTAGTCCAGCGCGTCGTGTCCCATCGGGATGGTGTCGCCCTTGAGTTCCGTCACGAGGCCTGCGAAGAAATCCAGCAGCGCCGCGGCAACCATGACATCGGAACCCATCTCGGATACCGGATTGCCGCAGTCCAGCGCATCAAGGAGCGCCAGCTCCCTTGCGTTGTCCCGCAGGCGCTGGGCCATCTTGCGCAAGATGGCGGCCCGGGCCAGCGGGGCCGTACGGCGCCATGCAAGGGCTCCGGCGCGGGCCGCGCCGGCCGCGCGCGCCACGTCTTCGGCGCCAGCATCAGCCACGGCCATCAGCCGTTCGCCCGTTCCGGGCGCCGCGATGTCGATCCAGCGTTCGCTGAGGGGGGCGTGCCAGCCGCCGCCATAGTAGACGCCGTTGTTGGCGGGCAGCTGGACATCGCCCGAGGCGGTCTTATGAGTTTTTCCTGCCATGTTGTCGCCTCACTGCTTCAGAGCTTGCGCTTTTTCAAGGAAGCGCGTGTCGAAGCCCTGGGTGTCGTCGAAGGAAGGCGACAGCGCGCCTTGCTCCTTGAAGAGCGTCGCGGATGAACGCCACAGGGCCGGATCGATCCAGCCGATGCCGTGCGTCCGGGTGTGGTCGCTGAAGAACGTAAAGTCCAGATCTGCGCGCAACTGTGCCACCAGCATGTCTTTCTTGCCCTTGTACTCGGGGTTGTTCTTGATCAGCGTGTCGGCGGCCGCTTCCGGGTTCTGGATCACGTCGGCAAAGGCCTTGGCGTAGGCCGTCACGAACCTCTGCACGAGATCCGGGCGCTGAGCAATATTCTTGTCCGACGTGAAGACGCCCGAGCCGTAGCTCTGGATGCCCAGATCCTCGCCGTGCAGGATGGACAGGGAGCCCGGCCCTCCTGCCTTGTGTTCCAGTTCGGGAACCTCGGCGTCGATATAGCCCGGTACCACGTTCACGCGGTTCAGCAGCAACAGGTTTTCGTACGGCGGCGACACCGTCGACTGCTTGATGTCGGCGAGCGCCAGGCCGTTCTTGGCCAGCGCGGCCTTCAGGAAGATGTAGGTCGAACCGCTGGGATGCACGCCAATGTTGGCGTCCTTCAGTTGCTTGGCGTTCTGCAGGTCGAAGTTTTTCTTCAGCGATATGATTGCCAGCGGCGTCTTCTGGTTGACGGCCAGCAGCGCCGAGTTGGCCACGCCCTGCGCTCTCCCGACCATCAGGGTAGGCAGGTCGGAGAAGCCGAAGTCGGCGTTCCCGTTGGCCACCAGCCGCAGCGCGTCGGTGGAGCCGGTTCCCTTGCGGATCGCCGTCACATCGATGCCCTGGTCTGCGAAGTAGCCTTTCTCCTTGGCGACGAAGAAGGGCGCATGATTGCCGCGCACGACCCAGTCCAGTTGCACGGTGACTGCGTCCTTGGCGTGGACGGCGCCGCTGAACAGTGCCAGCACTCCGAAGAGCGCGCTGAATCTCCAACTCGATCTCATGTTTTTCCCCTTGTTGATTCGATTTAGTGAGTGGCCCAACCCAAAAACCTGTGTTCGATCAATTCGATGACGTAGTAGAAAAAGACGCCGAGCACCGAAATCTGGACCAGGGCGGCGAATACCAACGCTGTTTCCATCTGGCTGGATGCGAACTGGATCATGTAGCCCAGACCGGCCGAAGCGCCCACGAATTCCCCTACGATCGCCCCGATGACGCTCAGCGTGATGGCCACCTTCATCCCCGCCATCAGAGCGGGTAGCGAAGCCGGGATCTTCACCTGGCGCAGTATCTGGTTGGGCGTCGCGCCGATGGACCTGAGCAGCGCGACCAGGTTGGCATCCGCCGACCGCAGGCCGACCAACATGTTGAGCGTGACCGGGAAGAAGGCCATGATCACGATCAGGGCGATCTTCGGGAGCAGGTCGTACCCGAACCAGAGAATCAGCAGCGGCGCCAGGGCGATCTTCGGCACGTTCTGGAACAGCACGATCAGCGGATAGCTCGCGCGGCCGAACCAGGCATAGCGGTCGACCAGGAGCGCAATCGCGATGCCCACGACGCACGAATACAGGAAGCCGTACAGGATCTCTGCGCCCGTGACGAGCGAGGCCTGGAAGAGTTCCGCCTGCCGTTCCGCCAGAACGGCCGCGATGTCCGTCGGCGCGGGTACGACAAACGCGGGCACTTGCAGAATGCGGACACAGGCCTCCCAGGCGGCCAGGATGATCAGCACGAGCACGATGCTGGGCGTGGCCGAACCGAGCGCGTGACGGATCTTTCCCGGCAACCGGGGAACGACAGGGACTTGCGACTGCGCTTTGGCTTTCATGGTGCTACCCGCCGTCATGATGTGCTCCCCTGGGCGTGGCCGGTCTTGAGCAGTTGGCGAAGCTGATACGACTTCTCGTGAAATTCGGGCTTGGCGAACGTGGCCTCGCTGCGCGGGCCCGGCAGCGCGACCGGCAGGCAGTCGACGATGCGAGCGGGGTTGGTGGCCATGACATAGACCCGGTCCGAGAGGTAAACGGCTTCGTCGATGGAATGGGTGACGAAGACAATGGTCTTGCCGGTGCGCTCCCAGATGTCCAGCAGGAAGTCGCTCATGGTTTCGCGAGTGATGGCGTCCAGCGCGCCGAACGGTTCGTCCATCATCAGTACCTCGGGATCCAGGGCCAAGGCCCGCGCGATGGAAACCCGTTGGCGCATGCCGCCGGACAGCTGCTTGGGATAGCGGTCGGCCGCATACTCCAGCCCGACCAGCCGCAGCATTTCGCGGCCGCGCTGGAGAATTTCCTGCCTGGGCCGGGCATGCACCAGGTGCATCAGCGAGCAGACATTCTCGAGCGCCGTGCGCCAGGGCATGAGCGCGGCTTCCTGGAAGACCATGCCCACGCGGCGCTGGCGCACAGCTTCCGTGGGGGGCACGCCGGCCACGCGGACGTCGCCGCCGGTGGGCGGCACCAATCCGGCAAAGACTTTCAACAGGGTGCTCTTGCCGCAGCCGGACGGGCCGATGATGGAGGTGAAGGATCCCTTCGCGATGTCCACGTCAATGTCGTTGAGCACCCGCACGCGTCCGGCGCGGGTGTCGAAGTCGACAGTCAGTCCGCGAGCGCGAATCTGGGAGTCGTCTGGCGGTTTGTGCATGCCGGTCTCCATGGCCGACCTCAACCGGCCGCGACGGCCGTGGCAAAGGCCGGCCTGTCCTCGACCCGTTTCATCCATGCCTTCAGGTTGGGCAATTCGGGTTTGGCGTGCGGGAACTTCAGGCAGCGCCGGACCAGCGGCGCCAGGCAGATATCGGCCAGGGAAATCTTGTCGCCCGCCACCCAGGTCTTGCCTGCGAGGTGGCCATCGAGCAGGGATAGCTCCGCGCCCAGCAGTTTCGTCGCAGTCTCGGTCAGCTCTTCGGGAGGCAGCTTGGCTTCCTTGAAACCCGCCAGGTATGCGACGTTCAGCGATGCCAAAGTCCAGTCCATCCAGCGCTCGACCTGGCTGCGGGCCGCCGGATTGGCGGGATACAGGGTTTCGGCTTCGTGCGTGTTGGCGATGTAACGCAGGATCGTGTGCGATTCCCAGATATGGAGGTCGCCGTCGCGCAGCGTCGGCACCTTCTGCGTGGGGTTGATGGCCTTGTATTCCCCGGTGAGCGTCGTTCCTTCGAACGTCTTGCCGTAGTCCTTGCGCAGGTAAGGGACCTTCAGCTCCTCGAGCAGGAACAGCACTTTCTGAACATTGCCGGACGTGGCGCGGCCAAGAACTTCCAACATGATGCAACTCCCTTGAGTGTGTTTGTCGTGTGTTTGTGGTCAAAGCGGCTTGTAGGCCATGCATTCGATCTCGATCTTGGTGTCGATGACGGCGCGCGCCTCCACCGTGGTGCGTGCCAGCATGCCGTCCGGGAAGTACTCCTTGAAGACGCCGTTGTAGCGGCCGAAGTCGCGCGCATCTTCCAGGTAAGTCGTGACCTTGACGACGTCCGCCAGGTCGCAGCCCGCGCTTTGCAAGGCGCGGCGCATGGCTTCGATAGTGCTGCGTGTCAGCTGTTCGATGGTCCCTTCCTGCATGACGCCGTTCTCGTCCTTGGCGACCTGCCCGGACACGAAGACGAAGTCGCCCGCACGCACGGCCGGATGGAAGGGAAGGTTGGGATTCTTCTTGCCGAAGGCTTGTTGTAGATATGCCATTTCAGTTTCCGTAGACAGAGCTTTCGATGATGTCCAGCCCGCGCTGCCTGTCCAGCAGATAGAGCAGGCCGCGCGAGTCGGTCGTGACGTCGTTCGATGAGACCCGCTCGAACCCGGCCGGCGTGTCGGGCTCGTAGTAGCCGACTTCTCTGGGCCTGAAAGGGTCGCTGATGTCGACCAGGCGCAAGCCGCGCGCGAACCAGGCAAAGGGCAGGACGCTGCCCGTGAAGCGCTCTGCGGGCTGGTGACAGCCTGACATAGGCTCTTTGGGAGTGCCGTCCGGGTCGACGCCATCGACCTGGAACGTCGAGACGGGAATGGGCTGGCGTTCATCGGTGATGTCGAACAGCCAGGTAAAGGCCGGTGGGGAAGGACGCAGCTTGGCGACGTCTTCATCGGCGACGACCAGGATCTGCCGGCCTTTCAGCAGCATGGGTATCGGCAGGGCCGTGTGTGTCGGATGGGGATGCGCCGGCCCCGTGTTGAATTGCGATACCAGCTTGGGGCGAGACAGGTCCTCGATGTCCAGGATGAACATGCCGTGGTGCCAGTAGGACACGTACAGCCGATTTCCCATGCGTAGCGGGTGATGGCAGCGAGGCGGAACATAGTTGTCCCACGGATAGTGTTCGCCGGCCTGCATGTTCTGGCCTGGAATCCACCAGCTTCCCACCTCTTCGGGACGCGACGGTTCCTGCAGGTCCAGGATCTTCACGATGTTGCCGACGAAGCCGGGGGCCGTGGGCGAAATGTAGGCATAGCGGCCATCGAAGTCGTAGCGATGCACGCCTCCGCCCTCCGTCCCCGTCTTCCAGTGCTTGATGAGGCGGGGCCGGTCCGGACGGCTCACATCGTAGATGCCCAGTCCGCCGCCGAAGTCGTCCGCGCCAACACGGAACTTCTCGTAGTTGACGATCATCAGGCCGTCCTTCGCGCGCACCTTGTGCGAATGCCATCCCATCGGCACCTCGAGCGAGGCCAGCAACCGAGGCCGCCGGGGATCCGCCACGTCATAGATGGAGGTGCCATAGGGCGGCCGCATATGGGACACGAACATCGTGTTCCCTTCCACCCAGACCTGCCCGCCGCCCTCGCAGTCCACATGAGCCACCAACGAGGTATTCCAAGCTTTAGCCAAGACCGGTCTCCTCAGACCAACTCAATGAGATCGCCCTGCGCGGTGCGGCCCCACTGATGGAAAAGCCCCATTGCGCGCAGTGCCGGCTCGTCGCTGGCGATGAAGAGGATCAATGGTTCGGTGTGGTCATTGCGGTATTGGACCCAGGTGTCGCTGGGCACGGCCACGGTATCGAAGGGCTCGAGCGGGAAGCTCTCTTCGCCGATCGTCATCGCGCCTTGTCCGGAAAACGGAGCGACCAGGAGATTGGCCGTCTGCTTCAGCGGCAGAGTCCGCTCTCCGGGGCGGACCATCTGCATGAAAAAGGTCATCGTGCGGTACACCGGGCCGCCCCGCAACGGATGCGTATATTCAACGAGCAAGCCTTCGTGCGGAGATTCGTCCCAGTCCCGGAAGCGGTAGAGCAGCTCTCGCATGGCGTCGTAGCGATACACGAACATGGGCGATGAGTCGCCGCCGCCGCGCCGATGGTCGACAAAGCGGGGTGTCAGGCCTCCCACGCCATAGACTGTGCGCGAATACTCGGTTTGGAAGCGGGCGCTCTGCTTGCGCACGATTTCGCCGTTCTCCTGGTAGTCGTGTTTGAAGCTCAGCGCGTTGAGGTTTTCGACCAGCGGGTAGTCAAGCACTGATAGGTTGATGGCGGGCTCGTTGCCGAGATTGCCATGGTTGTGCCAGGTGTCGCGCGGCGTGAGCACCATGTCGCCAGGCAGGAAAGTGATGTCTTCACCCTCCACGCCGGTAAAGTTCTGCTGGCCCGTCAGGCCAAAGCGGATGGCGCTCGCGGTGTGCGAGTGCGGAGGCATGATCTCGTTCGGATCGTTCTGACGGTACGCGGTGTAGAGGGTCGACACCGTCGCGCGGCGAGGGGCCAGGCCCGGATTGACCAGGATCAACGAGCGCCGGTCGGTGTTTTCGGTCGAGATCAGCCGCGCCGATTCGGCAAGCAGGGGCTGGATGTCCTCTTTGTACGACCAGCGGAAGGGCACGGCCTTGGGGCCGCTGACGAGCTGTTTGATGTCGTCGTGCGCCTCGTTCTCGCGGGCCCAGAACGGAAACATGGATCTCCGCTCGATCTGCTCATACATGGCCAACAAATCCGCTTCGCGAGTGCCGCTGACGGGACGGGTTCCGTGCATACATGTTCCCCTTGAAAGTTATTGATTAACCACATGGCGGAACAAATCTAATAACAACCAATGGTTGTGTAAACGGTATTTGTGGTTCGATATGGAAAACCCCTAAGCGCTCGGATTGTTGGGCTTTTGAATAATAAAAAACACATACAAAACAATGGATTATGGAAAATAATCCGTTTATCAAAATTCTCAACCGGTTGTTTATTTTTATTGCGAATCAACCATTTTCAAATCTAAGATGGTTGCGAAAACATGACGCGAGGGAACAATGGCACGCACCCGCCAACCCGAGGTTTCCAATGACATACGCAGGCTGATTACGCAGATCCGAGCGCTGTTGGGCAAAGGAGAAGAACTACCTTCCGAGCGGGTTCTCGCCGGGCAACTGGATGTCAACCGTCATCGTTTGCGCCTTGCCCTGGACAAGATGCGTGAGGCATCGGAGTTGCCGCGGCCCGTCATCCGCCGCAACGATCCGCCCATTCTCAAAGGCGATGTCGTGGTCCAGGAGACGAATGCGCTCGAGGTGATCGAACTGCGTATGGTGCTGGAGCCGGCAATCGCGCGATTGGCCGCAATCCGGGCCTCGCCGGTGCAGATCGCCAAAATCCTGGAAGCCGCCACAACGCCGTCAGGGGTAGCGCGCTCGACCGGGGATATCGCATTCCACAAATTGCTGGCGGACAGCTCCGGGAACCAACTGGCTGCAAGTCTCTATGCGTTCTTGCGCCACGTCGGCGCGGACCAGCGCCTGCATATTCCCGCCACGACGCAAACCACGCGAGAGCGCATACAGATGCGTGACCAGGAACACCGCGCAATCGCGGAAGCCATTGCGAGTCGATCGCCGGATGCGGCCGAGCAAAGCATGCGCGTCCATCTGTGGCGTGTGCAGCGCGAGATCGCGGATCGTTTGAACCCGGTCGGAACCGGGGGGCAGAGCCCGCTGGCGTCGCGCTCCTAACCCGGATCCGTCTGCCGCAAGGTGTCCAGGAAGCGTTGCGCCGCCGCCGACAGGGATCGTTGGCGCTTGAGCAAGATGCCGATGTTCCGTGACGCGGCGGGCGAGTGCAGCGCCACGCTGCACAGGCGCGTGGTATCCATCAGGCGCAGGGCCAGTTGCGGCACTGCCGCTATGCCCACGCCGGCAGCCACCATTGCGCCTACTACCGAAATATTGTCGGACACGTAGTTCATTTCCGGCAGCCGGCCGGAGGCTGCCAGGATCTGGTCGGTGACCTGGCGGATGCTGCTGGCGGGCCCGCTCGCAACGTAAGGCCGGTCGGCAAAAACGCTCCAATCCACGCGCTTGCGTTGCGCCAGCGGGTCGCCGATAGGGCAGATCAGCACGAAGTTCTCTTTCAGCAGTTGCGTGAATTGCACGCTGGCCGGCTGGTCGGGGACCTCGATGGAGATGCCGATGTCGGCATTGCCTTCCGATACGGCCTGCGTGATCTGGCGCGCGGAAACCGCGTGGATGTTCAGGCGCACCTGCGGGTGCGACTTCTGGAAAGTGCGCGTCGCCGCGGGCAGCAGTGCGGAGGCGACGGAGGGAAGGGCCCAGATGTTGATGCTGCCGCGACGGCCCGCGATGAATTCGGACAGATCGCTAAGCGAGTCGCGGAACTCCGACAGCATCCGCATCGCAATCGGCACCAGTTCCGCGCCAGCGGAGGTCAGCGCAACGCCATGCTTGTCGCGGTCGAACAGCCTGGCGCCGAGCTTCTGTTCCGCCGCCTGTACGCGCCGGCTGAGCGCCGGCTGCGAAATCGGCACGCGTTCGGCGGCCATGCGGAAGTTGAGCGTTTCCGCCACCAACAGCACCGCCTCCAATTCGGAAATGGTCAGGGTCATGGCCTGCGTGATGCGTTTGAGTTATTACGAAGATATAAATATATCAATTTTCAGATCAGGCTGGTCGCCGCATACTAGGCCGCAAAGTAGCAATACGGACGGAGACAGACATGAATGAACCGCGCAAGCGGCTGCGCATCGGCGTAGGGGCCGGCATGGCGGACGACCGCATCGGTCCGGCCATGCCGCTGCTGGAAGACTGCGATATCGACTACCTGGTGTGCGAATGCCTGGCCGAACGGACCATTGCGCGCGAAACGCTGTCACGCAAGCATGACGGCGCTCACGGCTACAACCCGATGCTGGAGGAGCGCATGCGTGCCTTCCTGCCGGCGTGCCGGGAGAAAGGCGTACGGCTGGTGTCCAACATGGGCGCGGCCAATCCGGCCGGCGCCGCGCAGGCCGCGCTGGACATAGGGCACGCCTTGGGATGGCAGGAGCTCAAGTGCGCCGCCGTAGTCGGCGACGACGTGGCCGAGCGCGTGCGCCTGCATCCTGAACTGCGCCTGCTGGATCGCGAGCTGCCGCTGGAGGCGATCCTGCCCCAGCTGGCCTCGGCAAATGCCTACCTGGGCGCCGATGTGGTCCGCGATGCGCTGGCCACCGGCGCGCACGTGGTGCTGACGGGCCGGGTCGCCGATCCCTCGCTGTTTCTGGGCGTGGCCCTGCATCATCACGGCTGGAGCTACGAGGACCTGCCCAAGCTGGCGGCGGGCACCATCATGGGCCACCTGCTGGAGTGTTCCGCGCAGATCACCGGCGGCTATTTCGCCGACCCGGGAAAGAAAGACGTGCCCCGCCTGGCCGAACTGGCTTATCCCTATGCCGATCTTTACAGCGACGGCGAACTGTACATAGGCAAGCCCGCCGGCTCGGGCGGCCGCCTCGACCGCATGACCTGTACCGAGCAGGCGCTATACGAAATCCATGATCCCTCGGCCTACATCACGCCAGATTGCGTGTTGAGCCTGGAAGGCCTGCATTTTGAAGAGCAGCACGCGGACCGCGTGGCCGTGCGCGGCATACGCGCCGCGCCGCGCACCGATAGCTACAAGGTGGTGGTCGGCTACTTCGATGGCTGGATAGGCACTGGCGAGGTCGCCTATGCAGGCGTGAACGCGATCGCGCGGGCGCGGCTGGCGGCCGACACGGTGAAAGAGCGGTTCCGGCTCGACGGCGGCGCGGCCAGCGAGATCCAGGTCGATCTGATCGGCGTGAGCAGCCTGCATGGCGATCATCCGCAGGCCGTCGCCGGCCAACCCTACGAAGTCCGGTTGCGCGTGTCGGCCCGCTGTCCCGACAAAAAGAGCGCGCACTTGTTGGGGGATCACGTGCGGCAACTGAACATGCAGGGACCTTATGGCGCAGGCGGTCCCGTCAACCTGGGCGCCAAGGAAGTCATAGCCGTGGACGCCCTGTTGATTCCGCGCGACTGGGTCACGCCCGAAGTCATTACGGTGGGAGCCTGACCATGAGCATTCTGGTTCATGACCTTGCGCATGCGCGCGCTGGCGACAAGGGCAATACCTCGAGCATCGCCGTCATTGCCTACGACGAGGACGCCTGGCGCCTGCTGCGCCAGGCGCTTACCGCCGAGCGGGTCGAGCAGGCTTTTGCCCATCTGGGAGCAGGAAAGGTGAGGCGCTACGAGGTCGAAAGCCTGAGGGCGCTGAACTTTGTCATCCCGGACGTACTGTCCGGCGGCGTCACGCGCTCGCTGCGCCTGGATCCCCATGGCAAGTCGCTCAGTTCGTTGATGCTGGGAATCGAGCTTCCGGCCAGCCCATCGCAATCCTGAAAGGAACAGCAATGTACCCTCCCGCTGAACCCATGGGCACCGAGGTCTACGCCCGGCTGCCCGAATCCCTGCACCTGACCGATCAGGCCTCGACCTGGCTCGCCGCGCGTCACGTGAAGATGCACTCCTTTCTGGAGGGGCCCGCCTTCGATCGCTTGGGCAATCTCTGGTGCGTCGACCTGGCGCATGGACGCATCCTGCGCGTGGATCCGGCAGGCAATTTCGAGGTCATCGTCAGCTACGAAGGCGAACCCAACGGCCTGAAGATCCATCGCGACGGCCGCATCTTCGTTGCCGACCATCTGCACGGCCTGATGCTTCTGGATCCCGAGACCCGCAGCATCCGGCCCTACCTGCAGCACGTGCGGCGGGAAGGCTTGAAGGGACTGAACGATCTGTTCTTCGCTTCCAACGGCGACCTGTACTTCACCGATCAGGGTGAAAGCGCCTTGGAAAACCCCACCGGCCGCGTGTTCCGCCTGCGCGCCGACGGCAAGACGGTGGACCTCATCATGGATGGCCTGGCGGGCCCCAACGGCCTGGTCATGAACAGGGCCGAGAACGTGCTCTACGTGGCCATCACGCACGACAACGCCATCTACGCCCTGCGGCTGGAGCCGGATGGCGAGATGAAGAAGGCCAGCCGTTTCATCCAGCTATCGGGCAGCACGGCCGGGCCGGACGGCATGGCCCTGGATGAGGCCGGCAACCTGGCCATCGTCCACGCGCAGGCGGGCACCGTATGGCTGTTCAGCCCGCTGGGCGAACCCCTCTACCGCATCCGTTCCTGCGCGGGCCTGCGCACCACCAACGTCGCTTTCGGCGGCGAGGACGGGCGCTCCTTGTTCATCACCGAAGCGGAGCAGGGCGTCATCCTGCGCGCCCGGCTGCCGCATCCCGGCAAGCGGATGTACTCGCACCGGGACTGAGCCGCGCGCCGCGAACACGATCCGCAAAAAAACCACTATCCATGGGAGACAACATCATGATTGCTTTTCGATTGATCGCCGGCCTGGCCCTGAGCCTGGCCGCCGTCACAGGCGCGCAGGCCGCCGATGCGTACCCTGCGCGCCCCATACGCCTGATCGCCACCTTCGGCCCCGGCAGTTCCATCGACATCATTGCGCGCCTGGTGGCCAAGCCCCTGGCCGAGCAACTCGGCCAGCCGGTGATCGTAGAGAACAAGCCCGGCGCCGGCGGCGACCTGGCCACCGACATCGTCGCCAAGTCCGGCAAGGACGGCTACACCATCGGCTTCGCCTCGGCCGGGCCGATCACGGTCAATCCCAATGCCCGCAGCAAGATGCCCTATGACCCGCTCAAGGATCTGGCGCCGGTTGCCCTGGTGGCGACGGGACCGAACGTCATCCTGGTCAACCCGTCGATTCCGGTGACCAACCTGAAGGAGCTGATTGCCTACATCAAGGCCAATCCGAACAAGGTCAACTACGCCTCGGCTGGCGTCGGCACCAGCGGTCATATCGCCGGCGAGCTGTTCCAGCACTTGTCCAAGACCGAAATCCTGCACGTGCCCTACAAGGGCAACAGCGATGCGATTACGGACACCCTGGGCGGGCGCACCCAGATGGTCATCAGCGGCGTCCCGCCCATCCTGTCGTTCGTGAAGTCCGGCCAGCTGCGCGCCCTGGCCGTGGCCGATACCAAGCGTTCGCCCTTGCTGCCGGACGTCCCCACTGTTGCCGAAGCCGGACTGCCCGGTGCGGAGAGCGTCGCCTGGTATGGCATCGTCGCGCCTGCCGGCACGCCGCAGGCGATCCTGGACCGTCTCCACGACGAAATCGTCAAGGCCGTGAACAACCCGGAAACCCAGGAGAAATTCGCCGGCCTCGGTATCGTTCCTTCAGCGGACAGCCGGGCGGACTTCGGCAAGCGCATGGCGGACGAGTACGTCCGTTTCAAGGAATTGTTCAAGCAGATCAACCTGGTCATGGATTGACGGAATCATGTCACGCACCGTAATCGTTACTGGCGCCAGCGGGCTGGTCGGCTCCGCTGCCGTCGATTCATTCCTCAACGCGGGCTGGGAAGTCATCGCGGTTTCCCGCCGGCGTCCGGAGATCATCAGCCAACGGCCGTACACCCATCTGCCGGTCGATCTGCAGGACGCGGAGGCTTGCCGCCGCGCCTTCGGGGATATGCCTGAAGCCACGCACGTTTTCTATGCGGCCGTCTATGAGAAGCCAGGGCTCATCGCCGGCTGGCAGGACCCTGAGCAGATGGCCACCAACCTGGGCATGATCAGGAACGTCATCGAGCCGTTGGCCGCCAGCGGCAGGCTGCAGCATGTCAGCGTGCTGCAGGGTACCAAGGCCTATGGCGTACACCTGCATCCCATCCGCACGCCGGCGCGCGAATGCCAGCCGCGGGACGATCATCCGAACTCGTACTGGTTCCAGGAAGACTACATCCGGGAAAAGGCCGCGCAGTCCGGCTTTGGCTGGACGATATTCCGTCCCACCATCGTGCTGGGCCCCAATGTGGGCGTGGCCATGAACACGGTGCCGGTCATAGGCGTCTACGCGGCAGTGTGCCGCGCCGAAGGCAAGCCGTTCTGCTATCCCGGCCACATTTCCTATCCGCGTGAAGCCGTGGACGCGCGCCTGATCGGCGATGCAGGCGTCTGGGCGGCGGAGAATCCGGCGTCCTGGAACGAGCACTACAACCTTACCAACGGCGAAGTGTTCAGCTGGCATGACCTATGGCCGTCCCTGGCGGAGTTCCTGGACGTCGAAGCGGGTCCGGACCAGCCCCTGCGCCTGGCCGAGTACCTGCCCGGCCGGGCGGACCTGTGGAACGAGATCGTCAAGCAGCATGGCTTGCGGCCGCTGAGTATGGCGCAGATCCTTGGCGAATCCCATTACTCCGCCGACGCCCGTTTCGGCTATGGCCTGAAGACCCCGCCCGCGCCCGCATTTGTCAGCACGGTCAAGATCAAGCAGGCGGGCTTCACGCAAACCTACGACACCGAGGCGTGCGTGAAGCACTGGCTGAGGGTGCTGATGGAGCGCAAGATCATTCCGTTCTCCCAAACGAGTGTCGCAGGCCGCGTTTGAGCGTTGATCGCGGCGAGCCGGAGTTGCGCTTGCGGTGCGCGAATTGCGGAAGAATCGCGAGGCCCGCGTTGCAAATCGAAGCGTCCCTGGCTTGCCAACTGACCTATCCTGATCTTTCTGGCCCGCTGGGGCCGCTTTCCGAAGGGTCGGCGCATGCTGGATCATGTCGAAATTCACGTGAGCGACTTCGAGCGCAGCCGGATGTTCTACCGCAGCGCGCTCGCGGCGCTAGGCTACATACCGCGCAAAGTGCTCGAGACCGGGATGGGCTTCGGAGTAGGCCAGCCTCACGAGTCGGAAGACCCGGGCGGCGAATTCTGGATCCATCAGGGCACGCCCAGCACCCCGCGCGTGCATCTGGCTTTTCGCGCCCGCAGCCGTGCCGAGGTCGATTCCTTTCACCAGGCGGCGCTGGCGGCTGGAGGGCGCGATAACGGCGGGCCTGGCTTGCGTCCGCAATACCACCCGCATTATTACGGCGCGTTCATCCTGGACCCGGATGGCTACAACATAGAAGCGGTGTGTCACCGCCCGGTCTGATCCGCGTACTTCCCAGTATTGGCACCGCAGCGTCAGCATGACGCTGCGTCTCCATGCGCAGAGACGAGCGCAAGATGCGTGCGCAATGCCGGGCCTCGCGCGCCAAAGCCAAAAGGCGAACTTCAAAGGCGAACTATATTCCTGCGGCCCAGGGTTTTCCCTAAACTCATTTTCCTTGCGGAAAATCAATCTCCTATAGGACACTTCGTGTCATGATGGTGCCGATAGGCGGCGCCCGTAGGGGGATGACATGAAGATTTCGGGAATCGCCGGCGCGCTGGCGTTGGTTGCGGCAATGGCGGGCAATGGGGCCCAGGCGGCCTATCCGGACCGGCCGATCCGGCTGGTGGTGCCTTTCGGCGCGGGCGGGATCACGGACATCGTGGCGCGTCAGGTCGGCAAGGGCATGGGCGACGCGCTGGGGCAGAGCATCGTGATCGAGAACCGGCCGGGCGCGGGCGGAGTGATCGCGGCGCAGGTGGCCGCCACCGCGCCGGCCGATGGCTATACGATCTTCATGGGTACGGTGGGTACGCAGGTGGTCAACCCGCTGATCTACAGCAAGCTCAGCTATGACGCGGACAAGTTCGCGCCGGTGGGCATGGTGTCGGGATCGCCGTATTTGCTGGCCGTGCGTGCGGGCGTGCCGGCCAAGACTTTCGGCGAGTTCGTGGCCTATGCCAAGGCCAATCCGGCCAAGCTGAACTTCGGTTCGGCGGGCAATGCGAGTTCGCCGCACCTGGGCCTGGAGCTGCTGAAGCTGACGGCCGGGCTGGACATCGTGCACGTGCCGTTCAAGAGCGGTAGCGAAGCCGTCAATGCCGCCATCGGCGAGCAGGTCGACGTGGTGATGGACGCCAGCCCGGTGATCATGCCACATGCAGCGTCTGGCAAGCTGCGCGCGCTGGCGGTGGCCGCCGACAAGCGCCTGCCGTCCGCGCCGGACGTGCCCGCCAGCAGCGAGGTGGGCGACGCGGCGCTGCAGATCAGCTCGTGGAACGCGTTCTTCGCGCCCGCAGGCACGCCGCCCGACGTGATGGAAAAGCTGAACGCGGCGCTGCAGAAGACGCTGGCGTCGCCGGAACTGAAGGACCGGCTGGCGTCGCAGGGGACGCAGCTGTACACGGGCAAGCCGGATGAGTATCAGCGCTTCATCGCCGGCGAGAAGGCCAAGTGGACCGAGATCGTGAAGCGCGCCAACATCAAGATGGACTGACGATGAACCAGATACCGCATCCCTTGGCGGGCAAGCCGCTGGAACTGGCCGATACGCTGCGTTCGGGCAATGCCTGGAAGATCCGGCTGGCCTGCGGCTACATGGGGCTGCCGATCAAGCGGCGCACCTTCGACATCGTGCAGGGCGACCTGGAAACGGAGGCGTTCGCGCGCATCAATCCGTGGCGCCAGGTGCCGGCCTTGCTGACGCCGGAGGGCGAGTGGCTGGCCGAGTCGCAGGCGATACTCTGGTATCTGGCGATGGGCACGCCCTGGCTGCCCGCCGGCCGCCTGGAGCAGTCGCAGGTCAGCAGCTGGCTCAGTTTCGAGCAGACCCAGCACATGCACGCCTTTGCGCAGCCGCGCCTGCTGATCCATCTGCGCAACACCGCGCAGGTGGATGACCCGGCGATGCGGGCGTGGCGCGAGATCGGCATGAAGGCGGCCGCGTTGATGGACGCGCATCTGGCCGGCCGCGATTATCTGGTGGGTACCGCGCCGACCATTGCCGATGTTGCGCTGTATCCCTATACGAGCATGGCGGCCGAGGGCGGTTACGACCTGTCCGGCTTTACCCATATCGATGCCTGGCTGGCGCGCATGCGCGCCTTGCCAGGGTTTACGCCGCTGATCGAAGCGGCATGACAGAGACACTATCTTAGGAGTGACGACGATGGCCGATACGATGCACCTGGGCAAGGACGAACTGATCGCGCGGGCGAAAGCCGAAATGCAGCGCCAGTTCGAGACGCCCGACTGGAGCCTGCGCGAGCGCCTGGCGCTGACCTGCCGCATCCTGTTCGACGGCGGGCATGACTCCGGCCTGGCCGGACAGATCACGGCGCGCGCGCCGGAGCCGAACCGCTATTTCACGCAACGCCTGGGCCTGGGCTTTGACGAGATCACCGCCAGCAATCTGCTGCTGGTGGACGAAGACCTGCGCGTGCAGGAAGGCGGCGGCATGCCCAATCCGGCCAACCGTTTTCACTCCTGGATCTACCGCGCGCGTCCGGACGTGAACTGCATCATCCACACGCATCCGCTGCACGCGGCTTCGTTGTCGATGCTGGAGGTGCCGCTGGAAATCTCGCATATGGACAACTGCCCGCTGTACGACGACGTGGCCTTCCTGAAGGATTGGCCCGGCGTGCCGGTGGGCAACGAGGAAGGCGAGATCATCTCGGCCGCGCTGGGTTCGAAACGCGCCATCCTGCTGTCGCACCACGGCATGCTGATTGCGGCGGGTTCGGTGGAAGAGGCCTGCGTGCTGGCGCTGCAGTTCGAGCGCGCCGCCCGCATGCAGTTGCTGGCCATGGCCGCCGGCAAGATCCAGCCCATTCCGCCGGCGCTGGGCCGCGAGGCCCATGACTGGATCCTGACGCCCAAGCGTTCGCAGGTCGGCTTTTCGTACTATGCGCGGCGCGCGCTGCGGGCGCATCCCGACGTGCTGGCCTGATGGCGGCGGCGGGCGGGGCCGGCTCGACGGCAGGGCCGGATTAGGGCATGCTTACCGGTCGTATTCCGCGACCGTATTTTTGCAACCCCGTCCATGATAGACCTGCCGCACCGCCTGCGCGCCCTGCGTCGCCAGCAAACCCTGTCCCTGGAACAGCTGGCGCAGCGCACCGGATTGACCAAGAGCTACCTCTCCAAACTGGAGCGGGGCCTGAGCGAACCCTCCATTTCCACCGTGTTGCGGCTGGCGGAAGCCTATGGCCTGGGTGTCTCGGAGCTGGTGGGCACGGACGATGCTGCGCAGGAAGAAGTGGTCAGCGTGGTGCGGGTGGCGGACCGCGAAGCCTTGCAGCGCCGGGGGCTGGGCAGCGAGTATCACTACGAGTCGCTGGCCGGCCGCCGCAAGGTCAAGGCGATGGAGCCTTTTGTGGTGCATCCGCCCCGCGATTTTCCCGATGCGACCGCGGTGTTTCCGCACCCCGGCGAGGAATTCCTGCTGGTGCTCAAGGGCGCCATCGAGGTCCATGTGGGCGAACGCCAGTTCCGCCTGGAGACCGGGGATTCCGTCTATTTCGACTCCGAACTGCCGCACCGCATGCGCACCGTCAGCCGGGCCATGGCCGAGGTGCTGGTGGTGGCCTCGCACTGAGCAGGCCTTCGGACTCATCATCTATCCGCATACAGGAGTGCCATGAAGAACGATCAATCGCGGCTCGTCCGCATCGATGCCGGCCCCATGAAGAATCCGGTGCCTGGAAAGCCCCGCCGCCCGATCTCGGGCGACGCGGCGTTCCGCACCGTGACTGCCTTCGAAGGCAACGGCGGCAAGGCTGAAGCCGGCGTCTGGGAAAGCACCGCGGGCGTGTTCCAGTCCAACACCACGGGCTATATCGAGTTCGGCTACATCGTCGAAGGCGCGGCGCGCCTGGTCGATCCGGACGGCACCGTGCATGAACTGACCGTGGGCGAGGCTTTCGTCATGCCCGAAGGCTATACCGGCCGCTGGGAAGTGGACCAGTTCGTCAAGAAGATCTATTTCATCACCCGCATGTAGCGCCGCGTAGACCGCGGCAGCCCAGGAGCCAGCCCCATGAGCGCAATCCCCGCCGTTACCGCGCAGGTGGATATCGTTTCCGTCCAATCCCAGGTCGTGTACGGCTGCGTCGGCAACAACGCCGCCATGCCCGTCTTCCGCAAGGCCAGCCTGCACGCGATCGCGGTGCCTACCGTGATCCTGAGCAACACGCCGCACTATCCGACCCTGCATGGCGGCGCGGTGCCGTTGGACTGGTTCGAGGGCCTGTTGCAGGGCCTGGACGAGCGCGGCGTCACCCGGACTGCGCGCGCGGTGGTCTGCGGATACCTGGGCCAACCCGGGCAGGCCGGGCTTCTGGCCGGCTGGCTGCCTGCGCTGCGCGCATCCCGGCCTGATCTGAAGGTGCACATCGACCCCGTCATGGGCGACCGTAACGACGGGCTGTACGTGAACGAAGGCCTGGTCGAACAATACCGGGACCTGCTGGTGCCGCTGGCCGACGGCATGACGCCGAACCACTTCGAGCTGGAGTTGCTGGTGGGGCGCGCCCTGTCGTCGATCGACGAGGTCGTGGCGGCGGCGCGCGAACTGATCGCGCGCGGTCCGGACTGGATAGTCGTGACCAGCGCCGCGCCCATGGCCGCCGCGGCCGGCACCTTGCAGCTGGCGGTGGTGACGCGGGATCAGGCCACGGTCGTGACGCATCCGGAGATTGCGATACCGCCTTCGGTGCACGGCACTGGCGACGTGTTCATGGCCGGCGTTACGGCGCAACTGCTGAACGGGCAGGTGCTGGTCGAGGCGGTGCGCTCGGCCGCCGCCCAGGTCACGGTGGCGCTGGAGCGCACCCGCGAACTGGGCTGGGAAGAGCTGGCGGTGGAAGGCTAGGACGCCTACGCGAGCCTGGCGGCGCGCCTTACGGCACCAGCGACAGGCCGATGCGGAACTGCGATTCGTTGCGCTGGTTGTAGCCCAGCAGCGTTTCGCCGTAGCCGTTGAAGTACTGCAGATGAAGGTAGCCGTTCATGTTCAGCCAGGTGCGCTGCAGCGGCCAGGCGAAATCGAGCTGGGTGGTTCGGCGCTTCTGGTCGCCCTGGCGGTACATGGCGGAGATGACCGCGCCATTGTCCTGGGCCCAGCGCAATTGCCAGTCGACGTGGCCGGCGTAGTCGGCATAGTCGCTGTTCTCGCTGGCGACGCCGAAGTAGGCCTTGACTCGCGGCGCAAAGGTGAGCGTGCTGCCGCCGTCGAAGCGGTAGTGGAAGCGCGGCTCGATATAGCCGTCGTTGAGCGAGCGCGAATCCTCGCCGTCCTTGCCGTTGGAGTTGTGCTCGACGCCGGTATTCATGCCGAAGCGCCAGTTCTGGCTGGCGGACTGCCAGATGTTGTCGGACAGCCAGAAGGCGCTGGGATTGAAGGTGGTGTCGATGAAGGGCATGGAATCGCCTTCCAGGTCCCACAGCGAGGTCTGCGTGTACGCCAGGTAGAAATTCTCGTCCCAGGTCGCGGGACGGTCGCCCGCGGGGCTGAAGAGTCGGTACTTGGCGCTGATCTGAAAGCGCGCGGTGGTCTGCCCGCGGGTGCCGACGTCGAAGTACACCGGCTTGTATTCGGAAATGGAACTGCGGAAGCGGTCGAACGCGGTCTGCTGCTGTACCGTCGGCACGGCGGACGCGTCGGGCGAGGGGCCGCCTTCGGGCGATGCGCCGACCGCGGCCACGGCCGCGGCGGGTACGGGTTCTCCGCTGCTGGCGTCCACCACCGGGCCGCGCGCGGGCGTGCTGGCCAGGGTGCCGCTGTCGCGGCCGGTGGCGTCCAGCGCCATCATCGCGGGCTGGCCTTCGATGGATACGGCCTGCAGGCCCTGGGCCGTGGCGGGCACGACGGCGGTCCAGGCCATGCGCGCGAAGTTGTTGACGGGCACGCTGAAGCTGGCCGTGCCGCCGCGCAGCTTGGCCAGGCTGCGCACGATCTGGCCGTCCTGGCCGCGCCATTGCAGCACCAGTTCCGGTGGCGCTTCCCAGGTGGAGCGGGAAGTGCCTTCGTTGAAGTACACCGCCTCGATGGTGACGGTCTCTCCGGGGGCGGCCGAGGGGCGATCCAGCCGGTACGACACGCCCGCGGTGGCTGCGCCCGCCAGGCCCATGGCCAGGGCGGCGGCCAGGGTGCGCAGGGAGAGGGCGGATCGTGCAGGACGGCTGATGGTCATCTGGTCATAACGTAGTTTTGTGACCAGGAAATGTAGCATCGACCCCCGCTACAGTTTGTAAGGCAGGCTAATCGTATGTAGAAAGCGTAAGCCCCCGCGCATGGCGGGGGCTTGTGGGGACAGCGTTGCGCGCGGGCTTATTCGCCGAACTTGATGCCCTGGGCCAACGGCAGCTGGCGCGAATAGTTGATCGTATTGGTGGCGCGGCGCATGTAGTTGCGCCAGGCGTCCGAACCCGATTCGCGGCCGCCGCCGGTTTCCTTTTCGCCGCCGAACGCGCCGCCGATCTCGGCGCCCGAGGTGCCGATATTGACGTTGGCGATGCCGCAGTCCGAGCCGGCCGCCGACAGGAAGGTCTCGGCTTCGCGCAGGTCATTGGTGAAGATGGCCGACGACAGGCCCTGCGGCACGCCATTCTGCAAGGCCAGCGCCTGGTTGAAGTCGGCGTAGCGCATCACGTAGAGGATAGGCGCGAAGGTCTCGTGGCAGACCACGTCGGTCTGGCCCGGCATTTCAGCGATGGCGGGACGCACGTACCAGGCGTCGGGATATTGCTCGGCCAGCACGCGCTCGCCTCCCGTGACCTTGCCGCCTTGTTCGCGCGCCGCCGTCAGCGCCGCCTGCATGGCGTCATAGGACACGCGGTCGATCAGCGGACCGACCAGCGTGCCGCTTTCCAGCGGGTTGCCGATGGTGGCGCTGGCATAGGCCTTGTGCAGGCGTTGCACCAGATCTTCGGCCACGCTCTCGTGCACGATCAGACGGCGCGTGGTGGTGCAGCGCTGGCCGGCCGTGCCGATGGCGCCGAACACGATGCCGCGCGCGGCCATGTCCAGGTCGGCCGTGGGGCCGACGATGATGGCGTTGTTGCCGCCCAGCTCCAGCAGCACGCGGCCAAAGCGCTGCGCCACGCGCGGCCCCACCTGGCGGCCCATGCGGGTCGAACCGGTGGCCGAGACCAGGGCCACGGCGTGCGAATCCACCAGCGCTTCGCCGATGTCGCGTCCGCCGATCAGCACTTCGGACAGGCCGGGGGGCGCGTCGCCGAAGCGTTGCGCGGCCTGTGCGAAGAGCGCCTGGCAGGCCAGCGCGGTCAGCGGGGTTTTTTCCGACGGCTTCCAGACCACGGCGTTGCCGCAGACCAGCGCCAGCGCGGCGTTCCAGGACCACACGGCGACGGGGAAGTTGAACGCGCTGATCACGCCGACCACGCCCAGCGGATGCCAGGTTTCCATCATGCGGTGGCCGGGGCGTTCAGAAGCGATGGTCAGACCGTACAGCTGGCGTGACAGGCCCACGGCGAAGTCGCAGATGTCGATCATCTCCTGCACTTCGCCTTCGCCTTCGGCCACGATCTTGCCGGCTTCCAGGCTCACCAGGCGGCCCAGCTCGCGCTTGTGCTGACGCAGCGTTTCGCCGAACAGGCGCAGCAGCTCGCCGCGGCGCGGCGCCGGCACGTCGCGCCACGCCAGGCTGGCCTGGCGCGCGCGGGTGATGGCGGAATGGGCCTGGGCCACCGTGTGCTCATGCACCTGAGCCAGCTCGACGCCGTCTATCGGGCTGCGCGCGCGCAGCGTGCCGCCAGTGAGCGATTCCGGGTTCAGCCCGAGCGCGCGCAGGATGTCTTGGGGAGTGTCCATGCCGGTTCCTTGGGTTGCCTGCGAAGAGCCTGTCTTCGCTTAAGGGTTATGCCTAAGTGGCGATTCTGGAAAAAAATTTACTATACGAAACTCCAGCGTGAATTGCGAAACCTTTTTAACCAGGGCAGCACTCATACGAAGGTGGATCCGTGGCGGAACCTCTGCTGGTAGTCCAGGCAGTCAGCAAGACCTATCAACGCGACGGGCAGGCCCCGCATCTGGCGTTGGACGGCATCGACTGCCAGCTCGGCCGCGGCGAGGTCATGGTGGTGGTCGGCCCCTCCGGATCCGGCAAGAGCACCTTGCTGCGCACGCTCAACGGACTGGAGAGCATCGACAGCGGCGCCATCCGCGTGGACGGCGTGTCGCTCACCGACCCGGCCACCGACGTCAACCGCTGGCGCACCGAAGTCGGCATGGTGTTCCAGCACTTCAACCTGTTCCAACACCGTACTGCGCTGGACAACGTCGCGCTACCCCAACGCGTGGTGCGCGGGCGCGCCCGCGCCGACGCCGAGCGCTACGCGCGCGAACTGCTGGGCCGCGTGGGCATGGGCGACTACGGTGCGCGCTATCCCAGCCAGCTCTCCGGCGGCCAGCAGCAGCGCGTGGCGATCGCGCGGGCGCTGGCCATGGACCCCAAGCTGATGTTGTTCGACGAGGCCACGTCGGCGCTCGACCCCGAAACCGTGGGCGGCATTCTTGAACTGATGCGCGCGCTGGCGCGCGACGGCATGACCATGGCCGTGGTGACCCATGAGATGGGCTTCGCCCGCGACGTGGGCGACCGCGCGCTCTTCATGGACGCGGGCCGCATCGTGGAAATGGGCACGCCGGACGAGGTGTTCGGCCACCCCAGGGAAGCGCGCACCCGCGCTTTCCTGGAAAAGATTCTGTAGTTCCTAGCAGCAAGGAAGCAACGGGTCGTCCGCATGCGCGGCGCCCGGCGGTAACCAGGGCCGGTCCGGCTGATCCGGGCGCTGCCGGCGCTCTGTGCTTTGCCCGGAATGATGTGAGTCCATTCACCACAAGGGGTAGGAAATGCTGAAAATCAAACAATGGCTGGGCATGGCCGGCATCGCCCTGGCGGCCGCCACTGTCGCCTTGCCCGCGCAAGCGGACGAACTGGCCGACATCCTCAAGCGCGGCGAGTTGCGCGTCGCGGTGCAGACCTCCGGGCCGCTGATGAGCTTCATGGACAAGAGCGGCAAGCGCACCGGCCTGGCCGTGGAAGTGGCCAAGCGCATGGCCGACGACCTGGGCGTGAAGCTGGTGCTGCAGGACTACGAGTGGAAGGGCCTGATTCCCGCGCTCTTGTCCGGCAAGGCCGACATGGTGGCCGCCGACATGACGCCGACCCCGCAGCGCGCGGCCCAGGTACTGTTCTCCACGCCGATGTTCTACGCCGATACCGTGGCCGTGGTGCCCAAGGATTCGCCCTACAAATCGTACGAGGAACTCAACAAGGACGGCGTGACCGTGGGCGTGCTGGGCGCCAGCACCTATGCGGAAGTGGGCAAGAAGATGCTGCCCAAGGCCACCATGAAGGAGTTTTCGGGCGGTAGCGCACCCGTGGGGCAAGCCCTGTCCAGCGGCCGCCTGGACGCCGGCATCATGTCGTTGTCCACCGCCAACCAGTTCCTGGTCGACTTCGGCAACCTGCGCGTGCTGGACGGCATCATGGTGCGCGAGCCGCTGGCCTTCGCCGTCGGTCCCAACGCCTTCCGCCTGAAGTTCTGGCTGGACAACTGGCAGACGCTGAAGACGGCCGACAACACGCTGCCAGAACAGGTGAAGTACTGGTACTCCACGGACTGGAAGAAAGACCACTGAGCCCATGGACTGGCTGCTCGACTTCTATAACTGGCGCATCGTCAGCCAGTACACGGGCCAGTTCGCCACCGGCCTGGCCAACACCCTGATCGCGGCGGGCGCAAGCCTGGTGCTGTCGGTGCTGGCCGGCATCCCGCTGGCGCTTGCCCATATGTCGCCCCGCGCCGCCATCTGGCGGCCGGTGGCGGCGTATGTGCAATTCATCCGTTCAACCCCCTTGCTGGTGCAGATCTACCTGGTCTATTACGCGGTGCCCATGCTGGTGCCGGGCGCCAAGGGCTGGAGCGAGATGCTGCTGGGCATCCTCGCCATGACGCTGCATCATGCGGCCTACATGAGCGAAATCATCCGCGTGGGCATCGAATCCGTGCCGCGCGGCCAGATCGAAGGCGCCAAGGCCTGCGGCATGAATTACCACCAGCGCCTGCGCTACGTGGTGCTGCCGCAGGCTTTCGCCAATACGCTGCCGCCGCTCCTGGGCCAGACCGCCGTGCTGATCAAGGACACCTCGCTGCTGTCGCTGATCACGGTGTTCGAACTGGTCGCGGCCGGCGTGCAGATGAACAGCGACCGCATCGTGCCCAACGAAAGCTTCCTGACCATCGCGGCCGGCTATCTGCTGATCTATGCCTGCATGCTGCTGCTGTCGCGCGGCGTGAGCATCTGGCTGGCGGGGCCCGCCTGGAACGCGAGGTAAGCATGCTGGATTCCTATATTTCCACTGCCGGCGTGGTGCTGCCGTTCCTGCTGAAGGGCTTCTGGGAGACCCTGAAGATCTCCTTCGTGGCCATCATCGCGGGATCCCTGCTGGGCTTCGTGATCGGCGTGATCCGCAGCTACCGCATCCGCGGCGTGCACCAGCTGCTGGGCCTGTACATCCACATCCTGCGCGGCACGCCGTTCCTGGTGCAGCTCTACATCTTCTATTTCGTGCTGCCCAGCTCGGGCATCGAGATGCTGCATTGGGATTCCGGCACGGCCGCCTTCGTATCGTTGTCGGTCTACACGTCCTGCTATGTCGCGGAAATCGTCATGGGCGCGATCCAGGCCGTGCCGCGCGGCCAGACCGAAGGCGCGATGACGTTGGGCCTGCGGCCGTTCCAGATCCTGCGCCTGGTCATCCTGCCGCAGGCCATGCGCCTGATCGTGCAGCCCATGAGCGGCGTCTACGTCATGCTGATCAAAAGCACGGCCATTCTGTCGGTGGTGGGCATCACCGAGCTGACGCGGCAGGGCGAGGTCTTCATCATCACCTTCCCGGCCAAGTCGCTGTTCATCTACGGCATGATCGCCGCCATCTACTTCATTTACTGCTACCCGCTGCTGCGACTGGCCAACTGGCTGGAAAAGCGCCTGACGGGCGGCTTGCAGGGCGCGGGCCTGAACTGATGCCGACCACCATGGCTTCCGAGTACATCGACACCTATTACAAGCGCACGCTGGCCGACGGCGACACCCGTTATGCGCCGCTGTCCGGCGCGGCCAGCACCGACGTCTGCGTGGTCGGGGCAGGGATGGCGGGCTTGTCCGCCGCGCTGGAACTGGCCCGGCGCGGCCGCGACGTCACTTTGCTGGAAGGGCGGCGCATCGCCTGGGGCGCATCCGGGCGTAACGGCGGTTCCGTCTCGCCGGCATACTCGGCCGGCGCCGACGCCATCAGAAAGCACGTCGACGAAGACCACTACCGCAAGCTCTACCGCCTGTCGATGGAAGGCGTGGAGATCATCCGCAACAACATCCGCGACCTGGACATCACCGACGCCGGCAAGGTTGACGGCCGGCTGCGCGTGGTGCGCTACGAGGCGACCGACGCCCTGCGGCAGTGGTGCGACAGCCAGCAACGCGACTTCGGCCGCGACGTGCGCCTTTTGAGCCGCAGCCAGGTCCGCGAACGGCTGCTGTCCGACGTCTACTTCCAGGGCGTCGAGGACCCCACGTCCTTCCACTTCCACCCGCTGAACTACGCCCGCGCGCTGGCCCGGGAATGCGCGCGCCTGGGCGTACGCATCCACGAGGACTCGCCTGTCGTGCAGGCGTCGCTGGACGGAGCCGTAAAGCGCCTGAAAACAGAGCGAGGCGAGATCGATGCCCGCACCGTGGTGCTGGCCACCGGCGGCTACACCGAGGACGTGGTGCCCGCGCTGCGCCGCGCGATACTGCCCATCGCCACCTACATCATGCTGACCGAGCCGCTGGGCGACCGGGTGCTGGAAGCCATACGCACCACCGCCGCCATCGGCGACGACCGGCGCGCCGGCAACTATTACCGCGTGCTTGATGGCGGGCGCATCGGCTGGGGCAGTAGAATCACCACCCGTGTCGACGACCCGCCCGATCTGGCGGAGTCGCTGCGCCGCGAGCTCCTTTCCGTCTACCCCCAATTGCAGGGGTTGCGCGTGGAGACGGCGTGGTCGGGACGCATGGCCTACGCGCGGCATCTGATGCCGCAGATCGGCCAGCTGACGCCGGACGTCTGGTACTGCACGGCGTTCGGCGGACACGGCATGAACACCGCGTCGATCGGCGGCCGGGTCGTCGCCGAAGGGATCGCGGGCGACACCCAGCGCTACAAGCTGTACGCGCCGTTCGGGCTGGCCTGGAACGGCGGCGGTCTGGGCACGGCAGCGGTGCAACTTACTTATTGGTCTTACCAGGCGCGCGACTGGTGGCGGGAGCGGCGGTCGCGGGCATGACAGGGTGCATAGATGGAAGGCAACAAACAAAGCGTGTTGGCACAGCGGCTGCGAGCCTTGCGCCAGGCGCGGGCGTGGACCTTGAAGCAGGCGGCCGCGGCCACCGGCGTGTCCGCGTCCACGTTGTCCAAGATCGAAAACAGCCTGCTGTCGCCCACCTATGACAACCTGATCAAGATCGCGGCAGGCCTGGAGCTGGACGTGGCCGAACTCTTCACCGCGTCCGACGCCCACATGGGCACCGGCCGCCGCAGCCTCAGCCGCCAGGGGGAAGGGCGCCAGTACGAAACCCCGTACTACGACCACCGCCTGCTCTGCACCGCGCTGTCGCACAAGCGCATGATGCCCTTCCACACCCGCGTCAAGGCGCGCTCCTTCGACGAATTCCACGACTGGAGCCGCCACCGCGGCGAGGAATTCGTCTACGTCCTGGAAGGCGAGGTCGAGCTTTACACCGAGTTCTACGAACCCGCCCGGCTGAAGACCGGGGAAAGCTTCTATATAGACAGCCGCATGGGCCACCGGGTGATCAGCCTGAGCCCCGAAGACGCCCTGGTGCTGTGGGTGTCGACCCATGCGGATATAGGCGAAGAGTAGGGTTCAAACCCCGGTATTGCGGGCCGGCCGCCCAAGCCGCCCGCAACAAGGTAAAATGCGGCGCCCGGATCTTTTCCGGGCCATCACCACACCGCGCGGCAGTAGCTCAGCTGGATAGAGCACGGGCCTTCTAAGCCTGAGGTCGGGGGTTCGAGCCCCTCCTGCCGCGCCAGAATAGCCAAGAAAATCAAGCTATTGCGTGGTGTTTAGGTTCGTTAACTAGGCAATCATTAGAATAAAAATGCCTGCGTTAGAACTTTACTCCGTCGCCGAGGCCTTCTTCACCACCCGTCTGTCGTAGTGTTTGTGCGTCGTCGCCGGGTTCGCATGGGCGGCAAAATCATATGCATCATGGTCACGGTTTTGGATCTTGGTTGTGATCGCCGCAGGGCGCACATCTTGCAGGTTGAAGTACAGCGGGTGCTCGGTCAGGCTCTTCTCTGTCACGGAATCATCGAAAGACAGGATCCAGGCCAGTTGCGCGTCCTTCCAGCTGGAGGCCCAGCCATGCCGGGTGTACGAATCCGAGCGTTTGGTCGGCGCGAACAGGAAAGGGCTGCTGGTGTTCTTGCGATCAAGCGCACGGGCCACGACTACGCGCAGTCGTTTCGACCACTCTCGCACCTTAACGACTTCGATCTGACCCTTCTTGCGCTTCGTGGACAGTACCGTCACACCTTCATGCCTCAGGCCCGTTTTGAGGAACGGACGGGCCTCCGACGAGCGAAAGCCGGTCAGATAGGTAAACATCGCCGCGCAGCCCATCGTCCTATAGTTCTCGCGCTGCTTCACGGACCAGAGGTAGAAGCGCAAGACCTGCTGACGATCAATGATCTTTGCCACGGTCGCCGAGCGATTCTTCATCATGTTGATGAACGGATTCGCGGGCATCAGGCCCCACCGCACGCCAAAGTGGCAGATCACGGAGAACTGGCTCAGTTCCTTGTTCGCCTTGATCGGGGCGCCCGCGGCTGCCCGGTCTTCGAGGTATTGGTAGCCATGCTGAGCGGTCAGTTCTGACGGCGCCATCCTGCCGAAGAACTTCGTCAGGTTGGTGTACATGCCCTTGCGGATCTTCTTGCCGTCCTTGGACTGGTCTTGATAGTACGTCGGGTCTTCCTTCAGTTCGAACCGTTCGATCATCTCGGACACCGCGCCGGCCACTACCACGCCCTGTTGGATTTCCACTGCCAGCTTCGTCGCGAGGCGCTCGGCGTCATAGCGCGCACCACGGTCTCCCAGTTCACACGAAGCCAGGGTCTGGCTGCGTCTGTCCACGTGCTTGTATATCCAGCTAATGCGCTGCTTGCCGACGCGCTTGTACAGCCTCGCCACGCCGGTCTTCTCCCACGCGGGTGAAGGCTTGGCGGTTCGGGCCTGACGTGAGACCGGTTTTTTGCTGGCCATCTACTGCTCCCAGTTTCTTATCTCGATACGCCCGCAGAACACGCGGGACGCCATTTTTGTCGACGACATAGCGCCAGCCGTGGCGATTGAGCCAGCGCGCCATCATTGCCCTCTGGTTTGGCTTGCACCCGACCAGTTCGGCCAGGTCAGACGCCGACAGATATTCGTTCATCTGGACTGTTGATTTGCAGGCAGAGTTGACCCACTTTTACGTTTGATTTGCATCTAATTCTGACCCACCTCGTGAACACTATCCTGCTCGGTACCCGTGCAGGAGACAGGAGTGATCGACGTGGCTCTTCTC
>NZ_JACUZY010000011.1:0-215620 GCF_014851605.1 Achromobacter sp. ACM02 | reverse complement strand
CCTGCTCGCTTCGCTACGCCGCTTTCGCTGGCGCCGCGTTGTTTGCAGCAGAGAAACGAGATTATGAAGAAGTTTTTTTCGCTTGTCAAGTCGGCGTCACATACTGCGTTTCGCTTTCTTGCTTGCGACCTCTTCAGGTCTGCCTCTCTTAGCAGCTATCGAAATATCAGGGTTAACCCTAAGTTTTCGGCAACTGCCAAGCCCAAGACTATAACACGATTTTTGCAGATTGTGCAACTGGCTTTTGCCTAATTTGCACCTTATCTAGCAACCCCATCGCCGCCGCTTTCGCTTTGAATCTGAGATCGGTTACCGCCTGGATGGTCAGCAATATAAGGGTAAACCCTTAACAATCATCACCAGCCAAGCCCAAGACTATAGCACGATTTTTGCAGATTACGCAACTGGCTTCTGCCTAATTTGCTGCAACCCTTGCAATAACCGCTGTCAACATCGCTGCTGACCTGGCGGCAGGCCGGCTAGGTTTCCCTTAGCCAACCCGTGTGCCTGCTTGGCTTCACGCTTCAAAACTGCCCGAATCGCGAAGGAGCGAGACTATAGCACGGAATTTTGGCGGGACTACGAAGGTGACACCCTTTTTTTAAAAGATGCATCCTTTACGGGGACGCACCATTCGCCCTGGACACCCCACGACAAACGTCTGAGGGCGGTACCTATATATAGAGAGGGGCTGAAAAGCCATAGCTAGAGCCTGAGCTCTGTGGTTTCCTTGATCTGCTGTAGGGCGAAGAATGAACGCATGTCCACCACTGCAGGGTGGCGCATGAGCGTATCCATGGCGAACCGGGAGAAATGCGCCAGGTCGGCGACCTGTATACGCAACAGGTAGTCCATGTCTCCGGACATGGCATAGCACTCCACGACCTCCGGCCATAGTTGCACGTCGCGTGCGAAGTCGCTCATGGGAGCATGACTGGATCCGCTGTGCTTGTTCAGACGGATGTTTACGTAGGCGAGCAGCCCCAGGCCGACCTTCTTCGCGTCGATCAGGGCGACGTACTTCTTGATGAAGCCCTTCTCTTCCAGTCTGCGGACCCGCCGCAGGCAGGGACTGGGCGACAGCGACACACGATCGGCCAGCTCCTGGTTGCTGAGGCGGCCGTCGCGCTGCAATTCGGCCAGAATCCGTATATCTGTCCTATCCAGCTCAATGTCAGACATTTTCAGCCCTTAATATTTTCTATCCGGCAATATTATTGCTCAACCTACTGGCTTTCGCGACATGTTTGCAATTGTCTGCCCGTCGTTCCTTCCTACAATCTCCGTCTAGACTTGAAGAACAAGTCGTCCTTAAAAACGATGCAAGGGAGCAGACTTATGAGCAGCGCTTTCCAACCCTGGGACAACCCGATGGGCACCGCCGGGTTCGAATTCATTGAATATGCCGCGCCGGACCCCGCCGCGCTGCGCAAGGTGTTCGAACTGCTGGGCTTCAAGGCCATCGCCAAGCACCGCCACAAGGACGTGACCCTGTACCGCCAGGGCGGCGTCAACTTCCTGATCAACGCAGAACCGGATTCCTTCGCCCAGCGTTTCGCGCGCCTGCACGGCCCGTCGATCTGTGCGATCGGCTTTCGTGTGCAAGATGCCAACGCCGCCTACAAGCGCGCGCTGGAACTGGGCGCGTGGGGCTTCGATTCGCACAGCGGCCCGATGGAATTGAACATTCCAGCGATCAAGGGAATCGGCGATTCGCTGATCTACCTGGTGGACCGCTGGGCTGGCAAGGACGGCCATGGCGGTATTGGCGACATCAGCATCTATGACGTGGACTTCGTTCCCGTGGATCCGCAAAACGCCCAGGCCGACCTGAATCACCGCGGCGCCGGCTTGACGCTGGTGGACCACCTGACGCACAACGTGCACAAGGGCCGCATGGCCGAGTGGGCAGAGTTCTACGAACGCCTCTTCAATTTCCGCGAAGTGCGCTACTTCGACATCGAGGGCAAGGTGACGGGCGTGAAGTCCAAAGCCATGACCTCGCCTTGCGGCAACATCCGCATTCCGATCAACGAGGAAGGCACGGAAGAAAAAGGCCAAATCCAGGAATACCTGGACCTGTACCGTGGCGAAGGCATCCAGCACATCGCCATGGCCACGGAAGATATCTACGCCACCATCGAAGCGCTGCGCCAGAACGGCGTAGTGTTCCTGGACACGCCGGAAACCTACTACGAGCTGCTGGACCGGCGTCTGCCGAACCACGGCGAAGACGTAGCGCGCCTGCAAAAGAACCGCATCCTGTTGGACGGCGCCCCCGGCGGCGGCCTGCTGCTGCAGATCTTCACCGAAAACCAGATCGGCCCGATCTTCTTCGAGATCATCCAGCGCAAGGGCAACGATGGCTTCGGCGAAGGTAACTTCAAGGCCCTGTTCGAGTCGATCGAACTGGACCAGATGCGCCGCGGCGTGGTGAAGACCGTCGAATAAAGTCTTCCCCCGCCAGCGCCCGGTGCTCGGGCATCGGCGCTGGCTTTGAAACCTCACCTTGTGGTGAGGTTTTTTTTGCCTGCTACTTTTGCAGCCGCTCCTGGAACTGCTTGCGGAACTTGGCGACCTTGGGCGCGATCACGAATTGGCAATAGCCTTGCTCGGGATGCAGGGCGAAGTAGTTGCTGTGGTAGTCCTCGGCCTGCCAGAACTTGGCGGGCGGCAGCACGTGCGTCACGATGGGCGCATCGTAGATCTGCTGTGCATTGACCTCGGCGATGACGGCTTGGGCCTGCTCGCGCTGCCCCTCGTTCTGCCAGAAGATGGCGGATTCGTATTGCGGACCGACGTCATTGCCCTGGCGGCCCGGTGTGGTGGGGTCGTGGGTCGCGAAGAATACGCGCAGCAAGTCACTGTAGGACAGTTCAGCGGGATCGAACTCGATGCGGGCCACTTCGATGTGGCCCGTGGCCTTGCCGCAGACCTGCTCGTAGCTGGGATTGTCCACATGCCCGCCGCTATAACCGGGCAGCACGCTCTTGACCCCGCGCAGCTCGGTGAACACCGCTTCAACGCACCAGAAGCAGCCGCCGCCAAGTACCGCGACCTCATTGCCCGGAGAGGGTTGTTCTGCCATGACGATTCCTTCCTGATAAAGGGCCGCGGAATACGGCCTGGCGTCCCGGCTTTCGTGCGCGGAACGCGAGAGAATAAGACTACTGCTTGGGCGGAGCCAGCGACAAGATCCATTCGGCGAGCGCGCGGGCGTCGTCCGGGCTGACCTGAGTCTGCGCGGGCATGGGCACGGCACCCCAGGCGCCGCGACCGCCGCCGCGGACCTTGCCTGCCAGGTAATCGACCATGGCGTCGCCCTGCCCCGCATAGCGTTCAGCCACGCTCTTGAGCGGCGGGCCGACACGCTTGGCTTCGACCTGGTGGCAGGCCATACAGGCCTTGTTCTTGGCCAGATCCAACCCGGTGGTTTGCGCTTGCGCCGCCCCCGCGCCCAGGACGCAGGCGGCGGCCAACAACAGACTACTCTTCAAATGCATCGGTAACTGCCCCACGGCTCGCGGTGCTGGCGAGCTTGCCGAATTTGGCAAGCACACCGCGTGTATAACGCGGCCGGGGCTGAACCCAGGCCTGGCGACGAGCCGCCATTTCTTCGTCGCTGATATTGAGCTGCAATAGCAGCTTGTGGGCATCGATGGTAACCGAATCGCCCTCGCGGATCAGCGCGATGGGGCCGCCCACGAAAGCCTCAGGCGCGACATGGCCCACGACCATCCCCCAGGTGCCACCGGAAAAACGGCCGTCGGTGATGAGACCCACCGTTTCGCCCAGTCCCTGGCCGACCAGCGCGGAGGTCGGCGCAAGCATCTCACGCATGCCGGGACCGCCCTTCGGCCCTTCGTAGCGGATGACCACCACGTCGCCATCGCGGATCTCGCGCGCCATGATGGCGGTCATGGCGTCATCCTCGGAATCGAAGACGCGCGCCGGGCCCGTGATGACGGGATTCTTCAAGCCAGTGATCTTGGCGACACAGCCTTCGGGAGAGAGATTGCCTTTCAGGATGGCAAGATGGCCGTGCGGGTACAGCGCGCGATCCAGCGGCATGATGACATCCTGGTCCGCCCTGGGAGCGTCGGGCACATCAGCCAGGGTCTCGGCGATGGTCTTGCCGGTGATGGTGATGCAGTCGCCGTGCAACAGGCCGGCGTTGAGCAGCAGCTTCATGACCTGCGGAATGCCGCCGGCGCGATGCAGGTCGGTGGCGACATATTTGCCGGACGGTTTCAGGTCGCACAGGACAGGCACGCGCTTGCGGATGCGTTCAAAGTCGTCGATGGTCCACGGCACTTCCGCCGCATGCGCGATTGCCAGGAAATGCAGCACAGCATTGGTGGAGCCGCCCGTGGCCATGATGACGGACACCGCGTTTTCGATGGATTCGCGCGTGATGATGTCGCGCGGGCGCAAACCCTTCCTGACCGCCTCGACAAGTACGCGCGCAGACTCCGCGGCGGAAGTGACCTTTTCTTCGTCCTCGTTGGCCATGGTGCTCGAGTACGGCAGGCTCATGCCCATGGCTTCGAACGCGGAGCTCATGGTGTTGGCGGTGTACATGCCGCCACAGGACCCGGAGCCGGGAATCGCGCACTTTTCTATCTGCTTGAAATCTTCTTCGGGCATGCGGCCCATGGTGTATTCGCCCACGGCCTCGAAGACGGATACGATGGTGAGATCGTTGCCCTTGTAGTGGCCGGGCTTGATGGTGCCGCCATAGACGTAGATGCCGGGCACGTTGGTGCGCGCCAGTGCAATCATGCCGCCAGGCATGTTCTTGTCGCACCCGCCTATCACCACCACGCCGTCCATCCACTGACCTTGCGCCGCGGTCTCGATGCAGTCGGCGATGACCTCGCGGGAGACCAGCGAGTACTTCATGCCCTCGGTGCCCATGGACATGCCGTCTGAAATGGTGGGCGTGCCGAATACCTGGGGATTGGCCCGTGACGCGCGGATCGCATCGATGGCCGCATCGGCCAGGCGCTGCAGGCCGCTATTGCATGGCGTGATCGTCGAATGGCCGTTGGCCACGCCGATCATGGGATTTTCGAAGTCGGCTTCCTGATAGCCCAGCGCGTAATACATGGCGCGATTGGGCGCGCGCGCGACACCGTGGGTGATGTGGCGGGAACGATCGTTGTGCGGCATGGTCTGTCTCCTGTCGGCCGCCGGGGCTCGGACATGGCAACCGCCCCGGGGGGAACTGGCTCGCTTGCGCGCGAATCTTCAATGTTCGCCGGTTATTATCATTCAACTTTATTGTGTCGGGCAGAACATGCTGCAATATCCCCAATTTGACCCCGTCGCCCTGCAGATCGGGCCGCTTGCCATCCACTGGTACGGACTGATGTACCTGGTGGGCTTCGCCATGGTGTACCTGCTGGGACGCCGCCGCATCACCTCCGGCCACACCACGTCACTGAACGTGAAGGATCTGGAAGACCTGATCTTCTATAGCGTGCTGGGCGTGGTGCTGGGCGGACGGCTGGGTTATGTGCTGTTCTACAAGCCCTCTTACTACCTGTCCCATCCGCTGGAAGTGCTGTACCTGTGGCAGGGCGGCATGTCGTTCCATGGCGGGCTGATCGGCGTAATCGTGGTGATGCTGCTGTTCGCACGCAAGAAGAAGCTGCCATTCTTCGCGGTCAGCGATTTCATCGCGCCGCTGATTCCGCTGGGGCTGGGCTTTGGCCGCCTGGGCAACTTCATCAATGGCGAACTCTGGGGCCGGCCCACCGATGTGCCGTGGGCCATGGTGTTTCCGGACAGCGGCGACGGACTGGCGCGCCACCCCTCGCAACTCTATGAGCTGGGCCTGGAAGGCATCGTGCTGTTCGCGCTGCTGTGGTGGTTTTCGAGCAAGCCGCGCCCGCTGGGCCAGGTGAGCGGGCTCTTCCTGATGGGTTACGGAACGTTCCGCTTCCTGGTGGAATTCACCCGCGAGCCGGACAACTTCCTGGGCCTGCTCGCGGGCGGGTTGAGCATGGGACAGTGGCTGTCCGTGCCGATGGTCGCCCTGGGCGCCATCATGTTCAGCCTTACTGCAAAACGATCGTCCCGTTGACCGCGATGCTGACCGTGACGTTGCCCGCTTCCAGCGGGACGTCCGGGCTATAGCCGCCCGAGGCGTCCTTGGCCATGGCCGCGGCGCCCATCATGCGCGGCATCGGCACGGGGCCGCCCGAGCCGCCCAGTTCCAGCTTGGACAGGCGGTAGCCCGAGAAACCGAAGGCGTTGGCTGCGGCCAGCGCGCGGTCCTTGAAGGCTTGCGCGGCTTCCTTGAGCAGCTTGCGCTCTTCGGCCTCGCGCACTTCGCGCGACAGCAGGAAGCTGATATTCGAGATGGCGGTCTTGTCCGACAGCTTGGACGCCAACGCCGCCGCGGCTTCGAAGTCCTTGGATTCCAGGATCACTTCGCCCTGGCCGCGCCAGGAACCGATCTTGCCCTTGCTGGAAGTGTTCGGCCAGACGTTGTAGCCGCCAGTGCGCACTTCCACTCCTTTGACGTCGCGCGCACGCTTGACCACGTCGTCCAAGGCCGCGCTCAGCTTCTTGCCTGCGGCGGGCTGGTCGGGCGCCTCGACTTCGGCGGACAAGGAAATGCGGACCGTGTCCTGCTTGACTTCAGAAGACGCATTGGCCTGCAGAGTCAGTTCGGGCGCGCGGCTGGCCGACGCTTCCGTCGCGGCGGCGGGCGCCTGGGTCTGCGCATGGGCAAGCGGCGCGGCGCTCAGAGCGGCCACGGCTGCGCACGCTGCGCCGAGTTTGGTCAGCGAGAAAACAGGGTGTTTGAACATGGACTGGTCCTAGAGGGAGGACGAAGGGGAGTGGTGAGGCGCCCGAGGCGGACCTGCTCTTATGGCAGGCCCGCTGGGATAGATGCCCCGCCTGTGCCGTCAAGGCCGGCATCTCGAACCCTGAGGTTCAAGGTGGTCGCGTTCCGAAGAGCGTCGGGTTCGTCTACAGGAGACGATCACTCCAGCTCTGCACTCCCGCAACCAATATGCCATAAGACATAGGTTCAGAGAATGTATGGCCTAGTCACGAACACGGCAGGGACAAACTGAAAATACTTGAGTACTGCTATATGAACTGTCAGAGCAGCTTTTCCTGACCCGACAAGGCGTCATCGAGTACTGCGTTCATGTCCTCGATTCTACGCTTGAAGTCGCCGACCGCCAAACCGCCCAGCGGACCATCGGGCGCTTTCATGGCGAGCAGCTCGCCCGCGACTTGCAGCGCGGCCATCACGGCGATGCGTTCATTGCTGGAGACCTTGCCCGTGCCCTGGATGCGCAGCATCAGTTGGTCCACGTGGCGCACGGCGGCCAGCAGCGTCGGCTTCTCTTCGGCGGAACACGCCAAAGAATAGTCGCGCCCCAGTATGGTGACATCTACGCGTTCCATCAGTGTTGCTCTCCAGACGGTGCGCCCGGCAAGCGGGCCAGCACGGCGTCAATGCGCTCGCGGGCCGATGCGGCGGCCACGCGCAAGCGCTGTAATTCGGTGTCGCGGGTCTGCAAGCTGCCTTGCAGTTCGGTTTCACGGGCGGAGAAACGCGATTCGAGAGACTGGCGCTCGGAGGTTTCGCGGGCCAGTTGCTCGCGCAGCGCGGCCTCGGCCTGCTGGGCTTGCTCGAGCATGGAGGTGACCGCGCCGTCGTGATCCTGAAGCTTGCTCTGGAGCGTGACGATTTCGGCCTCGCGCTCGGCGGCGCGCTGCTTGAGCACACGCTGCTCAGCTTCGGTTTCGTTCAGGCGTTGGCGCAACGCGTCACGCTCTGCGTGGAGTTGCCGGGTGCGTTGCACCAGTTGCCCTATGCGGGCGGCGAGTTGGTCTAGATCTTGCAGCATGGGCGCTATCGTAAACCATCCTGAGTTGAACGGGGTCTCTTCACGCAAGGTGAGAAACCCGGCAATATTCAGTAGGATTTATTCCTGCCTCATTCGAAAGCCACGCATCCGGCCGATCCTGCTTTCGTCTTTCTTTCTATAAACTTTCACTTAGCTTTCAAAAAGCCCTCAAACTTCCTGACCCGTTACAACTCGGGGTCGGGAGTTCCCGAATTCTAGGGAAAACCCCAGCCTTTCACCGACCTTACAGGGTTTGCAGCGTGGCGGGCGTCCATTACCATTCGCCCTTTCAAGAATCCCAGCCTTACCTTTCATAAGAACAAATGGCACCCTGAAGTGCCTTTTTTGTGCCTGTCACTCGCCTGTCGGCGGGATTGGCCACAGACCTTTTTATCTACATGCTGTAAACAGGAGCCAACCAATCATGCAGCTACGCAATCGACAGGACTTCTGGTCGGGGGTGATGTTCATCGCCCTTGGACTGGGATTCGCCTGGCAGGCCAGCAGCTACCAAATGGGTACTGCCGCCCGAATGGGCCCAGGGTATTTTCCTTTCTGGCTAGGCATTGTTCTGGCATTGCTGGGCGCCATCGTGCTGCTTGGCTCGATGTCCAAGAAGGCGCACGAAACCCACGTCGACAAGTTCGACTGGCGCATCGTGTTCCTGGTGGTCGGATCGGTCGTGCTCTACGGCTTCATCCTCAAGCTGCTGGGCATCTACATCTCGGTGTTCGTTCTGGTTGTCGTCAGCAGCCTGGCCAGCCATGAGTTCAGCCTGAAGGTCGCCGTTGCCAACGCGATCTTCCTGGTGGTGTTCTCGTATCTGGCATTCGTCAAGGGGCTGGGGCTGATTTTCCCGCTGTGGCCGTCGTTTCTGGGCATGAACTAAGGAGCCTTCGGCCATGGAATTGTTTGACAACCTCATGCTGGGCTTCTCGGTGGCGTTCACGCCCGAGAACCTGGCCTATGCCCTGCTGGGCTGCATCCTGGGCACGCTGATCGGCGTGCTGCCGGGCATCGGCCCTGTCCCGACCATCGCAATGCTGCTGCCGATCACGTACGTGCTGCCCCCGGTGGCCGGCCTGATCATGCTGGCAGGCATCTACTACGGCGCCCAATATGGCGGCTCCACAACGGCAATTCTCGTGGCCTTGCCAGGGGAAACGTCCGCGGTGGTGACCGTGCTGGACGGCCACCAGATGGCCCGCAACGGCCGCGCGGGCGCCGCGCTGGCAATCGCTGCGCTGGGTTCGTTCTTCGCAGGCTGCGTGGCCACGCTGCTGCTGGCCGCCTTCGCGCCCCCGCTGGCTGAAGTCGCGTTCAAGTTCGGCCCGGCCGAGTACTTCTCGCTGATGTGCCTGGGCCTGGTCGGCGCCGTGGTGCTGGCTTCGGGTTCGCTGCCGAAGGCCATCGCGATGATCCTGCTGGGTCTGCTGCTGGGCATGGTGGGCACCGACGTGAACTCGGGCGTCGCCCGCTTCGACTTCGGCATCCCCGAACTGCAAGACGGCATCGACTTCGCCATCGTGGCCATGGGCGTGTTCGGCTTCGCCGAAATCATGACCAACCTCGAGCAGAAGGAAAACCGCGTCGACATCACCGACAAGATCGGCTCGCTGTACCCCAACAAGCAGGAATTCAAGGAAGCCGCCCCCGCTGTGCTGCGCGGCACGGCTCTGGGTTCGGCCCTGGGCATCCTGCCTGGCGGTGGCGCCGTGTTGTCGTCGTTCGCCTCCTACACGCTGGAAAAGAAGATCTCGCGCAATCCGGAACGCTTCGGCAAGGGCCACCCGGCCGGCCTGGCTGGCCCGGAATCGGCGAACAACGCTGCTGCCCAGACCTCGTTCATCCCGCTGCTGACCCTGGGCATCCCGGGTAACGCCGTGATGGCGCTGATGGTCGGCGCGATGACCATCCACAACATCCAGCCCGGCCCGCAAGTCATGACGAGCCACCCGGAGCTGTTCTGGGGCCTGATCGCCTCGATGTGGATCGGCAACCTGATGCTGGTCGTGCTGAACCTGCCGCTGATCGGCCTGTGGGTCAAGCTGCTGAAGGTGCCCTACCGCATCCTGTTCCCGGCGATTCTGGTGTTCTGCACGATCGGCGTGTACTCGTTGAACTACAACACGTTCGACATCTTCACCACCGCCATCTTCGGCATCATCGGCTACGTGTGGTCCAAGCTGAAGTGCGAAGGCGCACCGCTGCTGCTGGGCCTGGTGCTGGGTCCCATGATGGAAGAGAACTTCCGTCGCGCCCTGCTGCTGTCGCGCGGCGACTTCACGACCTTCGTGACGCGTCCGCTGTCGGCTTCGCTGCTGGCCGTCGCCGTCTTCCTGGTGATCCTGGTGGCCCTGCCGGCGATCCGCAAGAAGCGCGAAGAGACCTTCGTCGAAGAAGACTAAAGCCAGCCTGCCGCCCCGCTGCGGCAGTCTCGCCCTGAAAACCCCCGGGTTCCGCCCGGGGGTTTTTCTTTGCGCGTCCGGCATCCAGTCCGATAAACGCTACGAATCAATACAACTCAATACGGGTTATGTTCAAACGCAGTTCGCGTACGGTAAGCTAGGGGTTTACCCCACGCGATGATTCGAGATGAATTTCAACTGGAACAACCCCTATCCCACCACCCGCCGCCCCGTGTTCGCACGCAACGTGGTCGCCACGTCACAACCGCTGGCCGCCCAGGCAGGCTTGCGGATCCTGGCGCAAGGCGGCAACGCTGTCGACGCGGCGATCGCCGCGGCCGCCACGCTGGCCCTGACGGAGCCGGTCAGCAACGGGCTGGGATCGGATTGTTTCGCCATCATCTGGGACGGGTCCAAGCTGCATGGACTGAATGCCTCGGGAACGGCGCCGGCAGCCTGGAACATGGATTATTTCCGGCGCAAGCACCAGGGCGCCATCCCGATGCGCGGCTGGGACAGCGTGACGGTGCCGGGCTGCGTGGCGGGCTGGGCCGCCCTGCACGAAAAGCTGGGCCGGTTGTCCTTTGCCGACGTGCTTGCACCCGCCATCGAATACGCCGAGCGCGGCTTTGCCGTGTCGCCCATCGTGCAGGAAAAGTGGGCGGCGCAAGCCGACCTCCTGCAACCGCAGCCGGGCTTCGCCGAGCATTTCCTGCCTCGCGGACGCGCGCCGCAGGTCGGCGAGCACTTCGTGCTTCAAGGCGCGGCCGCCACGCTCAAGCGCATTGCGGCCAGCGGCGGCCGGGACTTCTACGAAGGCGAGACCGCCCACAAGCTGGTGGCGCATGCCCAAGCCCACGACGCCGCGCTGACGCTGGCGGATCTGCGCGATTACGCGCCGCAGTGGGTGACGCCGATCAGCCAAAGCTACCGCGGCCACACGCTGCATCAGATTCCGCCCAACGGCCAAGGCATCGCCGCCCTGATCGCCCTGGGCATCCTGCAGAACTTCGACGTGGCGGCACGCCCGGTGGATCACCCTGCAACGCAGCACCTGCTGATCGAGGCGATGAAGCTGGCCTTTGCCGATGTCTACGCGCACGTGGCCGACTCGCAGCACATGCAGGTCACGCCCGAGCAGATGCTGGCCGCGGACTATCTGGCGCAGCGCGCGCGCCTGATCGACCCCGATGCGGCGCAGCCCCACGCCAGCGGCCACGCGCCGCGCGGCGGCACCGTCTACCTGACGGCCGCAGACAAGTGCGGCATGATGGTCAGCTTCATCCAGTCGAACTACATGGGCTTCGGCTCCGGCGTGGTGGTGCCGGGCACCGGCGTCAGCCTGCAGAACCGCGGCCATTGCTTCAGCACCGACCCTGGCCACGCCAATGCGGTGGCGGGCGGCAAGCGCCCCTTCCACACCATCATCCCCGGCTTCCTGATGCGCAATGGCGCACCCGTCATGAGTTTCGGGGTCATGGGAGGCAATATGCAGCCCCAGGGGCAGGTGCAGACGCTGGTCCGGATGCTGGACTATGGCCAGCAGCCGCAGGCCGCCTGCGACGCGCCTCGCTGGAAATGGAATCATGGACTGTCGCTGGACGCGGAGGCCGGCCTGCCCGCGGCCGTTGCCGAGGGACTGCGCGCCCGCGGCCATGTGCTCGAAAGCATGGCGGATCCCTACATGGACTTCGGATCGGGGCAGTTCATCTGGCGCCTGGGCGACCCGGCCGTGGACGGATATGTCAGCGCCAGCGACAGCCGGCGCGATGGACTCGCCGCGGGCTTTTGATTGCGTTAAGGTTAGGGCCTGTTTACAGGCGTCAACGCCTGACGGCCCCAATCACATAAAGCGGAGTCCCCTGCATGGCAACGATCGGTACCAAGAGCTACGACGCTGTCGTAGCCCAGAAAGTCACTTTCCTCGGATTGGGCGTGATGGGCCTGCCCATGGCCGGCCACCTGGCGCGCGCAGGACACGACGTCACGGTCTACAACCGCTCGCCCGCCAAGGCCCAGGCCTGGGTCGCCGAATTCGGCGGCAAGAGCGCAGCCACGCCGCGCGAAGCCGTGGCCGGCGCGCAGATCGTGTTCGCCTGCGTCGGCAATGACGATGACCTGCGCAGCGTCGTGCTGGGCCCCGACGGCGCTTTCGCCGGCATGACGCCCGGCGCGGTCTTCGTCGACCACACCACCGCATCCGCCGACGTGGCGCGCGAACTCTACGCGCAGGCCAAGGAGCTGGGCCTGAATTTCGTCGACGCGCCGGTATCCGGCGGACAGGCAGGCGCGGTCAACGGCGTGTTGACCATCATGTGCGGCGGCGAACAAGCCGTGTTCGATGCGATCAAGCCCGTGGCGCAGAGCTTCGGCCGCGCGGTCACGCTGGTGGGCCCGCCCGGAGCCGGCCAACTGGCCAAGATGGTCAACCAGATCTGCATCGCAGGCGTCGTGCAGGGCCTGTCCGAGGCGATCGCTTTCGGCCAGGCTGCCGACCTGGACATGAAGCTGGTGCTGGACGTGATCAGCAAGGGCGCGGCGCAGAGCTGGCAGATGGAAAACCGTGGCGGCACCATGGTCGACGACAAGTTCGACTTCGGCTTCGCGGTGGACTGGATGCGCAAGGATCTGGGCCTGGTGCTGGCCGAAGCCCGCCACAATGGCGCGCGCCTGCCCCTGACGGCCCTGGTGGACCAGTTCTATGGCGACGTCCAGAAGCTGGGCGGCGGCCGCTGGGATACCTCCAGCCTGATCAAGCGCCTGCGCGACTGAGCCCTGCCCTCGCGGCAAGAAAAAAGGCGAGCCGCAAGGCTCGCCTTTTGCTTTGGACGCCTGCGCTTACGCAGCCAGGCTGTCCTGCTGCGCAGCGGGCAGCAGCGCGTCGATGCGCTGCTTGGCCTGCGCCATGCCTTCCAGCGCGGCCACTTCACCCATGGCCATGCCTTCGGCGGCGATGAAGGTGACGTCGGTCATGCCCAGGAAGGCCAGCATCTGGCGCAAGTAAGGCGTCATCGTGTCCGAAGGCGTGCCTTCGGCCTTGCCGCCGCGGGCGGTCAGCACGAACACCTGCTTGCCCTTGACCAGGCCTTCCGGCACGCCTTCGGGGGCATAGCGGAAGGTGACGCCGGCGCGGGCGAGATGATCGAGATAGCTCTTGAACTGAGCGGGCATATTGAAGTTGTAGACCGGAACGGCGAACACGATGCGATCGGCATCCATCAATTCGGCTACCAGCGCGTCGCTCATCTCAACCAGGCGTTGCTGGTCCACGCTGCGGGCATCGGCCGGAGTGAACAGGGCGCCGGCGGTGTTGCCGTCGAAGTAAGGGATGGGCTGGGCGCCGATGTCGCGGACCTTGATGGCCGCGGCCGGATTAGACGCCTTGACGCGGTTGATCAGGTGATCGGCCAATTGCTTGCTGTTGGAACGATCGCCGAGAATAGAGGAAAGGATAACCAGGGTCTTCATTGCAAATTTCTCCAGTGAGGGCCCGCTCGCTGCGGGCGGTCAGGATCCGTAGGCTTTGATCAGATCCCGAGTGCATGGCGTCACTGTAGACGGGTTAATTGTTCACATAAATCCGGTTATGATGAACTATTCGTTCCAGGAATAGAACAATCATGCAAGATCTCAACGACCTCTACTACTTTTCCCAGGTAGTCGAACAGGGAGGGTTCAGCGCCGCGGCCAGGGTGCTGGACATTCCGAAATCCCGCTTGTCGCGCCGGATCTCGCACCTGGAGGAAAGCCTGGGCGTGCGCCTTCTGCAACGCACGACGCGCCGCTTGCGCCTGACCTCGGCGGGCGAACGTTATCTGCACTATTGCCGCGAAATGGCCGCATCGGCGCGCGCGGCGGACGACGCCATGCGGCAGTTGCAGGCCGAACCCACCGGCCCCGTGATCGTGAGCTGCCCCGTATCCATCGCGCAGGACGTGCTGTCGCCGCTGCTGCCCGAGTTCCTGGACGCCTGGCCCGCCGTGTCGGTGCAGTTGCTTGTGACCAACCGCCGCGTGGACCTGATCCGCGAGGGCGTGGACCTGGCGCTGCGCGTGCGCACCAAGCTGGATACCGACGCCGAACTGGTCGTGCGTCACTTCGGCACCGCGCGCGGCACACTGGTCGCCAGCCCCAGCTACCTGCAGCGCCATGGCACGCCCGACACGCCGCAGGACCTCGCCACGCACACCACACTGAGCTTCAGTGATCCGCAAAACGAAGTGCGCTGGCCCCTGCGCAACGACAAGGGCGAGGAAGTGCATGTGGAATTGAAACCGCAGCTGTCATGCAACGACTTCATCGTGCTGACCGAAGCCGCGGTGCGGGGCCGCGGCATCGCCCTGCTGCCCTCGATCGCCACGCATGAACAGCTGCGGCGCGGCCAGCTGGTGCAGGTCTTGCCGCAATGGCAGTCACCCGAGGGCATCGTGCATTGCATCTATCCGTCGCGGCGGGGCATGATGCCCGCCGTGCGCGCCCTGCTCGATTTCCTGTCGGAGCGCCTGCCCGCCATGTACCAGCGGCTGGAAAAAGCCCCGCTGCCGCCGGCTCAGTAGCCGCGCGAGCGGTCGACCACGCCGGTGATGGCTTCGCCGCGCTGCAACTGCGCGACCTTGCCTGCGATCTGGCGAATGCTCTCATCGCGCAAGGTGCGCGCCGCGATGTGCGGAGTCACGTGCACCCGCGCATCGCGCCAGAACGCGTGGTCCTTGGGCAAGGGTTCGGTGTGGAACACATCCAGCGTGGCGCCGTCGATTTCGCCTTCTTCGAGCATCTGCACCAGGTCATCCTCGACCAGGTGTTCGCCCCGGCCCACGTTGACCAGATGCGCATGGGGCAGCAACTGCGACAGCGTTTCGCGGTTGAGGATGCCAACGGTGTCCGGCGTGAGCGGCAACACGTTCACCAGGAAGCGCGTGCGGGCCAGGAACGCCGGCAAGGCGGCCGCGCCCGCAAAGGTCTCGACGCCGGGAATTTCGCGCGGCGTGCGCGACCAGCCCGCCACGGGGTAGCCGAATTCGGCCAGGGTCTGAGCGACTCTGGCGCCCACCTGCCCCAGGCCCAGCACGCCGACCGGCCAGTCCGCCTGCCGCGAGCCTTCGCGGGTATCCCAGTGCTGCCGCGCCTGCGCATGATCGAAAGCTTCGAAATCGCGCGCGACGCGCAGCAACGCGTACAGCGCGTATTCCGCCATCTGCACCGACATGCCCGCGTCTTCCAGACGGACGATGCGCACCTGCGGCGGGATCTCGGGCATCTTCAGCAAGGCGTCGACGCCCGCGCCCAGGTTGAACAGCGTGGTAAGGCCGGTCTCGTGCTTGAAGAGTTCGGCCGGCGGACGCCACACCAGAGCCGCCTGCGCGCCCGAAGGCGGGCCGTCCGGGTTCCACACGGAAATGCGGCATCCGGGCATGGCGGCTTCCAGCAGCGGAACCCAGGCGGCGGGATCATGGTGGGGACAGGCAAAGAGTATGTGCATGGTGGCTCTGTGTGCAGACTGGGGAAGCCTCAAGCATGAGGGATGCCGCCGCACAAATCAAACGGCCCGGCATGTAGCCGGGCCGCGTGCAGGCAAACGGAAAAGCGCTCAGGCCGCCTGCGGCACCTCGGGCTTGCCTTTGCCCTTGTTCTTGTTGCGGCGCAGGAAGGCCCACACCTGCAGGAGGACCAGCAAGGCGCTCGCACCGATGAACCACGCGCTGATCGGGCGCTCCACAAACACCGCCAGATCGCCGCGCGACAGCAGCAACGCCCGGCGGAAGTTCTCTTCCACCATGGGGCCGAGCACGAAGCCGAGCAGGATGGGCGCAACCGAGAATTCCAGCGTCATGAGGATGGCGCCGATCACACCAAAAGCCAGCACTTCCCAGATCTGGAAGAGACTGTTCTGGGTACTGAACACGCCCACCGCGATGAAGAACAGCGCCGACGGGAACAGATAGCGGTACGGTACCTGCAGCAGTTTCACCCACACGCCGATCAGCGGCACGTTCAGCACCATGAGCAGCACATTACCCACCCAGAAGCTGGCGATCAGGCCCCAGAAGATGTCCGGATGCTCGGTGATCAGTTGCGGGCCGGGCTGGATGCCCTGGATCAGCAGCGCGCCCAGGATCAGCGCCATCACGGCGTCGCCGGGGATGCCCAGGCTCATCGTGGGGATGAAGTCGACCTGCGTCTTGGAGTGCGAGGACGCTTCCGGCGACGCCACGCCGGCGATCATGCCGGTGCCGAATTTCTCGGGCGTCTTGGAGATCTTGCGCTCCAGCGCATAGGCCACGAAGGTGGTGATGGTAGGACCGGTGCCGGGCATGGCGCCAAACAGCGTGCCTACCGCCGTGCCGCGCACCATAGGCCAGAAGGCGGTCTTGAGCTCCTGCTTGCTGGGCCGCATGTCGCGCAGGCGCAGCTTGGCGCCGCTGCCGATGATGGTCATGCGGTTGACGCTCATGAGGAAGTCGGCAACGCCGAACAGGCCCATGGAAATCGCCACCAGCTCCAGGCCGTCGGACAGGTCCAGCAGCCCGAACGAAAAGCGGATGGTGCCGGTATTCACGTCCGTACCCACCACGCCGCACATCAGGCCGAACAAGGTCATCGCCACGCCCTTGAGCGGCGAGCCGCGCGACATGGTGGCGCCGGCCAAAAGGCCCAGCAACATGATCGAGAAGATCTCGGTGGGACCGAACTTGAACGCGACTTCGACCAGCAGCGGAGACGCGAAGATCATGACGATGATCCCCACCGACGCGGCGAAGAACGAACAGATCATCGTGATGCCGAGCGCCGTTCCGCCCTTGCCTTGTTTGGTCAGCGGATAACCGTCCAGGCAGGTGACCGCGTGCGGCGGATGCGAAGGCAGATTCAGCAGGATCGCGCCGATGGCGCCGCCGTACTGCGAACCGTAGAAGATGCCGGCCAGCATCAGGATGGCCGGCACCGGATGCATCACGTAGGTGAGCGGCAGCAGAATGGAAATGGCCGACAGCGCGCCCATGCCGGGCAGCACGCCGATGAGGTTGCCCACCAGCACGCCGAAGAACGACCACATCAGGTTATGCCACTGGAAGGCGACGCCGAAGCCGTACCAGAGGTCCATCAAGGATTGCGAAATCATGGCGCTTCAACCCCAGCGAAACAGCGGAAGCTGCAGCTGCAGCGCCCACCAGAAGACGACGACCGCGATGACGGTCATGGCGATCGAAAGCAGCAGAGCCTGCTTGATCGTGTTGTTGCGGTCGCCCAGCGCCGAAATGAAAACGATGGCGAACGTGGCAGGCAGCAAACCGCCGTAATGACCCAGCAGCAGGAAAGCCAGGATGCCCAGCAGGATGCAGGCGCCGCCGCGGAAGTCCGGCAGGCCGTGGGCATGGCCGTCGCCGGGCGCAGGCGCGGACGATTCACCCGAGCGCGCCGAGATGGCGATCAGCACGCCGGTCAGCGCCAACAGGCCGCCGAGCGCCGCGGGAAAAAAGCCCGGCCCCATGTGACTCAGGGTGCCGATGTGATAGTCGGTGCCACCGTAGATCGCCCCCAGCCCGATGAGGACCATCAGCGCTCCGCCGTAATAGTCCTTTCTATTGATTGTCTTTTGCACTTCATCCTCCTTCGTGGTGCGGCCGTGCGCCTGGCCGGGACGCACCCGCGAAACGAGCGCCATCCGGTGCCTGGCGACAGGCCCGGACGCAGATTACGGAAGGAAGCTGCTAATCCGCTTTCTGTGCGCTGTCGCGTTCCTGAATTCAGGGGTTATCCCTGAACGGAAGCCGCGCATGACTGCGGAAATGGGGAGAAGTTACTGATCGCCCTTGAGCTCGACATCGAGCGGACGAGGATATTGGGAGACCGTGGACGCCAACGGCAGCCACAGCACGGAGGCCAGGCCAACACCGCCTTGCGCGTTCGGTTCGCCGTCGCGCAGTTCGATGTCACCGTCGTTGCGGCGCGCGTAGGCGCGGGCAATCGCCAGGCCCAGGCCCGAGCCCGACGAGGCGACCGGCTTGTCCGTGCCGACCCGCTCGAAACGCGCGAAAGCGCGCTGGCGCAGTATCGGGTCCAGCCCCGGCCCGTTGTCGGAAACAGCGACCTCGGCGCGGTTGTCGTGGCAGCAGACCGACACGGTGATGCGTGCGCCCGCGGGCGCGTAATGGATGGCGTTGTGCACCAGGTTCGACAAGGCTTCGTGCAGTTCGGCCTCGTTGCCCGACACCGGCGCGGGGATTTCCTGGCCCTCTTCGGAACCCGCCTGTACCCAACCCAGGTCCTGCTGTTTTTCGTGCGCCAGCGGCAGATATTGCAGCACCACCTCGCGCGAGACGGCGTTCATGTCCAGCAGTTGCCGCGGCAACTGGTCGGCCTGGTTGGCGTGAGCCAGCGACAGCAGCTGTTCAGTCAGGCGACGTGTGCGACCCAGCTGGTCGACGATGCCGCGCAGGCCCTCCTGCGCCCGCGCCGGATCGCGTTCGCGCAGCGCATACTGCGCCTGCGTCAGCATGATGGCCAGCGGCGTGCGCAATTGATGCGACGCATCGGCCAGGAACTGCGACTGCTCGTCGAGGACGCGGCGGTAGCGGGCGATATGGTGATTGACCGCATCGACCAGCGGCGCCACTTCGCTGGGCACGCGCGAGGCGTCCAGCGGCGTCAGGTCGTCGGGGCGGCGCGCGCGGATGTCGTTACGCAGGCGGCGCAGCGGCTTCAGCGCCCACGACACGCCCCACCACACCAGCAGCGCGACCAGCGCCAGCATGCGGGTGTCGCGCAGGATTTCCTGGCGCCGGGCATTGTTCTCGGCCTCGATGCGCTTGCCTGTGCTTTCAGCCACCACGACCAGCACCTGGCGGTGCTGACCCTGGTAGTACAGGTCGCGCACGACGGCCACGACGCGCACGGGATCGTTGCGATAGACGCTGTCGTAGAAAATCGGCTGGCTGTTGGAACGCGGCCAGGTGGGCGGACGCGGCATTTCCGGCATGCCGAGCAAAGTCTTGCCGGGCTCGGTGGGCACGGCGGCGCCGTCCGGCAGCGGCGGATCGATCTCTTCGATGCGGAAATACTTGCGCAGGCCAGCGCGGGACTCGAGCATCACCTGCGCGTACAGCGGCGTAGCGACCTGCAGGTTGCCGTCAGCAGTGAATTCCAGGCTGCTTTCCAGCACCCGGGCCGGCTCGACCAGGGCGCTGTCGTAGGCTTCGTTGGTGATCTCGGCCAGCGTGCGGTAGTCGTTCACGCTGTCCACGACCAGCAGCATGATCACGCCCGGCAGCAGCAGAATGATCAGCAGCGCGCGGATGCCCACGCGCGGCAGCTCGGATAGCCGCAGCCTCACTCAGGATTCCGCGGACTCGCTGGCGACGCTTTCCAGCATGTAGCCCAGCCCGCGCACGGTGACGATGCGCACGTCGCTGCCAGCCAGCTTCTTGCGCAGCCGATGCAGCACCACCTCGATGGCGTCGGGATTGGCTTCGCTGTCGTGCGTGAAGACCTTGCCGAATAGCTGGGATTTGTCCACCGGATAGCCGCTGCGCGTGAGCAAGGCAGCCAGGGCGGCATGCTCGCGCGGGGTCAGGAACAGCAGCGAGCCGTCCAGGGTGAAGGCGCGGCTTTCGCTGTCGTAGGACAGCGAACCGCATTGCAGGCGCGGATGCTGGCGGCCGCGGCTGCGCCGGACCAGCGCCGTCAGGCGCGCTTCCAGTTCCTCGAGCGCGAAAGGCTTGGTGAGGAAATCGTCCGCGCCCAGGTTCAGGCCACGCACGCGGTCCTGCAAGGCGCCCTGGGCGGTCAGCAGGAGCACGGGGGTGCGGTCGTCGCGGTTGCGCATTTCACGCAGCACCACCAGGCCGTGCTTGTCGGGCAGGCGCAAGTCCATGACGATGGCGTCGTATTCGGTACCGGCCATGAAGGCTTCGGCGGTGCGGGCGTCGGCCGCGTGGTCCGGCACGAACCCGCTCTGGGCGAGCGCGCGCATCAACCAGGACGCCATGTCCCGTTCGTCTTCAACCAACAATATGCGCATGACCGTCCGTTCCTTCGGGCAGATTCTCTGCCGCCCGTTGCCCGTGCACCCGCTGGCGCAAGTAGCGGGTTTCGTGATGGCGCCGGAAGAGGATAGCCGACAGCTCGTTCAGCGCCTGGGTGTAGACGTCGCGCTTGAACTCGATCACGGCATCCAGGGGCACCCAATACTGGCTCCAGCGCCAGGCATCGAATTCCGGATGCTGCGTCGCGCGCAAGCACACGTCACTGTCACGTCCTACCAGGCGCAACAAGAACCAAATCTGTTTTTGTCCTTTATAGTGGCCACGCCACTCACGCCGGACGAAGTGATCGGGCACGTTATAACGTAACCAATCGCGTGTACGCCCCAAAATACGGACATGCTCGGGCTTCAAGCCCACCTCTTCATGGAGTTCGCGATACATGGCCTGCACCGGGCTTTCGCCATACTTGATGCCGCCTTGGGGGAACTGCCAGGCATGTTCCCTGATACGCTTGCCCCAAAAGACCTCGTTTCTACCGTTGACGAGAATGATGCCGACATTGGGGCGGTAGCCTTCGCGGTCAAGCATGGGCCACCCCCACCGAATTCAATACAATTACGATCGATTATACGTATCTGCAGCCACCTTTAAACATGCGCGCATCCAACTACCACATCAACACCCTCAAAGAAGCCCCTTCCGAAGCCGAAGTCGCCAGCCATCAGCTGATGACCCGGGCAGGGATGATCCGCAAGCTCGCGGGCGGCATCTACACCTACATGCCCCTGGGGCTGAAAGTCATTCGCAAGGTCGAGGCCATCGTCCGCGAAGAAATGAACGCCGCGGGTGCGATCGAGCTGCTGATGCCGGTGGTGCAGCCGGCCGAGCTCTGGCAGGAGTCGGGCCGCTGGGAGCAATACGGCGCCGAGCTGCTGCGCATCAAGGACCGGCACCAGCGCGATTTCGTGCTGCAGCCTACGTCCGAGGAAGTCATCACGGACATCGCGCGCAATGAAATCCACAGCTATCGCCAGCTGCCGGTGAACTTCTATCACATCCAGACCAAGTTCCGGGACGAGCGCCGCCCGCGCTTCGGCCTGATGCGCGGCCGCGAATTCACCATGAAGGACGCCTATTCGTTCGACCGCGACGAAGCCGGCGCGCAGGCCAGCTACGACACCATGTTCAACGCCTACATGCGGATTTTCGGCCGTCTGGGCCTGGAATTCCGCGCCGTGGCCGCTGACACGGGCTCGATCGGCGGCACCCGCAGCCACGAATTCCAGGTGATCGCCGACACCGGCGAAGACCTGCTGGTCTACAACGCCGACTCGGACTACGCCGCCAACATGGAACTGGCCGAGGCCCCGGGCCTGTACCCCACCCGCGCCGAACCCGCCCAGGCCATGGCCGAAGTGCCCACGCCGGGCGCCGCCAAGTGCGAAGACGTGGCCAAGCTGCTGGGCCTGCCGCTGGAGCGCACGATCAAGTCCATCGTGCTGGCCACCGACGGCGAGAAAGGCGCCGACATCTGGCTGCTGCTGCTGCGCGGCGACCACGAACTCAATGAAATCAAGGCCGGCAAGCTGCCCGGCCTGGCGGGCTTCCGTTTCGCCACGGAAACCGAGATCGTCGAAACCTTCGGCTGCAAGCCGGGCTACCTGGGCCCGGTCAAGACCGTCCGCCCCGTGCACGTCATTGCCGACCGCACCGTGGCCAACATGGCCGATTTCGTCTGCGGCGCGAACAAGGAAGACTTCCACATCCAAGGCGTGAACTGGGGCCGTGACCTGCCCGAGCCCGAACTGGTGGCGGACCTGCGCAACGTGGTTGCCGGCGACCCCTCGCCGGACGGCAAGGGCACCCTGTCGATCCAGCGCGGCATCGAAGTCGGCCACGTGTTCTACCTGGGCAAGAAGTACTCGGAAGCCCTCAAGGCCACCTTCCTGGACGAAACCGGCAAGCCCGCCGTCCTGGAAATGGGCTGCTACGGCATCGGCGTGACCCGCATCGTGGGCGCGGCCATCGAGCAGAACCACGACGCCCGCGGCATCATCTGGCCGCGCGCGATCGCCCCCTTCGAAGTGGTAATCTGCCCGGTCGGCTGGGGCAAAAGTGAAACCGTGCGTGACACCGCGCAAAAGCTCTATGAATCCCTGCTGGCGCGCGGCGTGGACGTCATCCTGGACGACCGCGATGCCCGCCCGGGCGTGATGTTTGCTGAATGGGAGCTGATCGGCGCGCCGCTGCGTGTAACAGTTGGAGAACGCGGGCTGAACGATGGTGTGGTGGAATTGCAGGCCCGTCGGGAAACCGAAGCGGCCAAGATTCCGGTAGAGTCCGCGCTTGAAGCCGTGCTGACGAAACTCGACACGCTGTAAACTTTATAGTAACTACGGACTTTCCGCGTCCCGACTGCCCTTTCCTATCCATCGTGACCGATCCGAAGTCCGCCGAATCCGTCCTGCAGGTCCGTGTCTATTACGAGGACACGGATGCAGGCGGAGTGGTTTTCTACGCCAACTACTTGAAATTCCTGGAGCGCGCACGCACCGAGTGGCTGCGCGACCTGGGGGTCAACCAGTCCAACCTGGCGGTCAGCGAGCAACGTCTATTCGTTGTCCGCTCCCTGGACATGTCCTACCGCAAGCCGGCCAGGCTGGACGATTTACTGACGATACGCAGCCGGGTTACACGACTGGGCCGCGCTTCGATACACTTCGCGCAACGCGCGGAACGCGACGGGGAACTGCTTGCCGAAGGCAACATCCAAGTCTGCTGCGTCGATGCCGTTCACATGCGGCCGGCGGAGTTGCCGGCTGACGTTCGCGCCAAACTGGAATTCATTCAGGAATAACCATGCAAGTCACCAACGACATGTCGTTGCTTTCGCTGATTTCGCACGCCAGCGTGCCGGTCCAGCTGATCATGCTGATGCTGTTGGGCATTTCGATCATGTCCTGGACCTATATCTTCGCCAAGCGGCTGGCGATCAAGCGGGCCCATGCCCAGACCCGCCGCTTCGAAGACGATTTCTGGTCGGGCGGCGACCTGTCCATGTTGCAGCAGGCCGTGGCCTCGCGCCGCGACGAGCAAGGCGCGCTGGCTCGCATCTTCGATGCCGGCATGACCGAATTCCTGAAAGCCCGCCGCGGCAATGCCTCCGGCGACGCCACCGCCCTGCTGGACGGCCCGCGCCGCGCCATGCGCGCCGCCTACCAGCGCGAGATGGATTCGCTGGAATCGCACCTGAACTTCCTGGCTTCGGCCGGCTCCGTGTCCCCTTACATCGGCCTGCTGGGTACGGTCTGGGGGATCATGCACGCCTTCATCGGCCTGTCGAACATGCAGCAGGCCACTCTGGCCTCGGTGGCTCCCGGCATCGCGGAAGCGCTGATCGCCACCGCCATCGGCCTGTTCGCGGCCATTCCCGCCGTGGTCGCCTACAACCGCTTCACGAACGACATCGATCGCATCTCGATCCGTTTCGACAGCTTCGTCGATGAATTCCTGAACATTCTGCAACGGCAGGTGCGCTAATGCCCTCGGTAAGCTCACGCGGCAGGTCCGGCCGCCGCATGAAGGCCGACATCAACGTGGTGCCGTACATCGACGTGATGCTGGTGCTGCTGGTCATCTTCATGGTGACCGCCCCTCTCATCACGCCCGGCCTGATCCAGTTGCCCTCCGTTGGCGCGGCCTCGGACGTGCCGGTCAAGCCGCTGGAAGTCCAGATTTCGGAAGACGGCAAGATCGCCCTGCGCGTGCGCGAACCCGGCGCCACCATGCAGGACATCGCGCGCCCCGAGCTGGTGGCGCAAGTGCGTTCGCGAATTACCGCGGAAACCCCGGTGGTCATCGCCGCCGACGGCAAGGTGCCCTACGAGACGGTCGTGAAGGTCATGGATGAACTTCGCACCAGCGGCATCACCCGCCTGGGTCTGCTGGTGGACCAGTCCGCCGGCGCATCCCAGCCTGCTCCCGCGAAAAAACGCTAACGCGACGCCTTCCGCCGGCGCCGCCGGCATGCAACGCTCATGACGCCACCCATAATCCGACACCGCAGCGGCCCCCCGGCCACCCCGCCCAACCACGACAACCGGAAGGCATTGATCCTGGCCGTGGCCGTGCACGTGCTGCTGCTGATCGTCTTGATCTTTGGCGTGAACTGGCGCTCCGAGAGCCCCGGCCCCGTGCAGGTACAGCTCTGGGCAGACGGCAACTCGCCCGACTCCCCGCCGCCCACGCCGCAACCCGAACCCCCGAAGCCGCAGCCCAAGCCGGAACCGAAGCCGGAACCTGAAAAGGCGCCCGAGCCTCCCCCGCCGCCGCCCCCTCCTCCCAAGCCTGAGCCCGAGGCCCAGCCCAAGACCGAGGAAGTCGATCCCGAGATCGCGCTGCAGGAAGCCAAGAAAAAGCGCGAGCAAGAGGAAAAGGCACGCCAGGCCGCCGAAGCCGCCAAGGAAAAGGCGCGCCTCGACGAAGAACGCAAGCAGGCCGAACTGAAGGAAAAGAAGCGTCTGGAGCAGGAACGCCAGGCCGCTGAAAAGGCTGCTGCCGAAAAGGCCGCCGAGAAAGCCGCCGCCGACAAGGCTGCTGCCGAGAAGAAGGCCAAGGACGACGCTGCCAAGAAGGCCGCGGCGGAAAAGGCTGCCGCCGAAAAGGCCGCTGCCGAGAAGGCTGCGGAAGAAAAGGCTGAAAAGGCGGCTGCCGAGAAGGCTGCCGCCGAAAAGAAAGCCGCGGCCGAGAAGAAGGCCAAGGAAGAAGCCGCCAAGAAGGCCGCCGCCGACAAGGCGCTGAAGGATGCCTTCCGCAACGACGCCCTGGGTGCCGCCGGTATCCCCGGCGGCACGGCCGACCGCAATCAGGCGGGCGGCGGACGCGACAGCGGCTATGGCGCCAAGGTCCGCGCCTGCGTGCAACCCGGGGTGGCTTATCCGCCCCCGCCCCGCAGCGGATCGGAAAATCCCACGGCACAATACCGGGTACAGTTAGGTTCCGACGGGAAGGTCAACGGCGTCACCTTGACCAGTTCTTCGGGCAATGCCGGCTTCGACCGTGCGGTCGAGACGGGCATCCGCCGTTGCAACCCCTTCCCGAAGCCCTCGACGGGCCGCTACGAACCCATTATTGACGTTGTGTACAGAATGTATGATTGACAGGAGATTGATGAATATGACTCCCGCTTATAGCCGACGAGTACCCCCCCTCGCTCTCTGGCGATCGTATGGACTCGGGCTGCTGATGCTGGCCCTGGCCTGCCTGATGGCCATCAAGCCCGCCCATGCGCAGCTGCGCGTCGATATTTCCGGTACCGGCGCCACCCAATACCCCGTGGCCATCGCCGATTTTGCAGTCGACGACACCCATGGCCGCGCCCTGGCCGAAGTCATCCGCGCCGACCTGACCCGCACGGGCCAGTTCCGCCTGATCAACGCCGCCGGTTCCGGCCTGAACGTGGACTCCCCCATCGCCCATGACGACTGGCGCGGCAAGGGCGCCGACTTCATCGCCTACGGCAGCATCGTGCGCGGCGCCGACGGCCGCTACGACGTGCGCTACCGCCTGGCCGACACGGTCAAGAAGAGTCAGCTGGACGGCGTGGCGTTCTCGGGCACCGAGCAGGAACTGCGTCGCGTGGCGCACCAGATCGCCGACCGCATTTACGAGAAGATCACCGGCGTTAAGGGCGTTTTCTCGACCCGTATCGCGTACGTGCTGAAGAAGGGCGCCACCTACGAACTGCAGGTGGCGGACGCCGACGGACAGAACCCGCAGGTCGCCCTGCGTTCGCGCGAGCCCATCATTTCGCCGTCCTGGTCGCCCGATGGCTCCAAGCTCGCCTATGTGAGCTTCGAATCCGGCAAACCTGTCGTCTACGTGCACAATCTGGCAACCAGCGCCCGCTCGCCCGTCGCCAACTTCAAGGGCAACAACAGTGCGCCCGGCTGGTCGCCCGATGGCAGCAAGCTGGCGGTGGCTCTGACCCGCGATGGTTTGTCGCAAATTTACATCGTTGGCGCGACCGACGGCTCGAATCCGACCCGAGTTACGCGTTCTCCCGGGATTGACACCGAACCGAGCTTTACGCCAGACGGTGCTTCCATTATCTTTACGAGTGACCGCAGCGGCGGGCCGCAGATCTACCAGACCGGCTCGAGTGGTGGCGAAGCACGCCGCCTCACGTTTAATGGTGGTTACAACATATCACCCCGAATTTCCCCCGATGGATCGACGCTGCTGTACGTTGCAAGACGCGACGGCGCGTTTCGAATCGCATCGTTGAACCTGTCCTCAGGCTCCGAGACCTTGTTGACTGATGGTCGTGACGATCAGTCCCCGAGTTTTGCGCCGAATGGAATGCAAGTCCTCTACGCAGCCATCCAAAATGGCCGTAGCGTGCTTGCTGGTGTCTCGAGCGATGGCCGCGTACGGCAGACGCTTTCGGTACTGAATGGGGAAATACGTGAACCGACTTGGGGCCCATTTACCCGATAACACGTGTGACTCTCTTTGCAAAGGAACTATCATGAAGTCGCGCATTGCCAAAAGCCTAACCATCGCCGCTCTGGCTGCCGCCCTGGCAGCTTGCAGCTCCGTCCCTCTCGACGATAAAGCGGGTCAGGGCGGAGGCGCTGGCCAAGGATCCTCGGCCTCTGGCCAGATCCTTGATCCCTTCAACCCCCAAAGCATCCTGGCGCAACAGCGCTCGGTGTACTTTGACTTCGACAGCTACACGGTGTCGGACCAGTACCGCAGCTTGGTCGAAACCCACGCCAAGTACCTGGCCTCGCATCAGCAGCAGACCATCAAGATCGAAGGCAACACCGACGAACGCGGCGGCGCTGAATACAACCTGGCCCTGGGCCAGCGCCGTGCCGACGCTGTGCGCCGCATGATGACCCTGCTGGGCGTCAGCGACAACCAGATCGAAACCATCAGCTTCGGTAAAGAAAAGCCGAAGGCGACTGGCACGTCGGAAGCCGACTTCGCGGAAAACCGCCGCGCCGATATCGTTTATCGCCGCTAAGCTTTTTCGTATAGTCTAGAGCCCTACCACGCGTCGGGACGGTCAACCGGCCGTCCCGACGTTTGTTTTTATACCCGGGAATTTTCATGCGCGATAACGTTCTGTCCCTGCGTCCTCTGATTGCGGCCACCGGCCTGGTGCTTGCCGCCCTTGCGGCGCCCGCCCACGCTTTTTCCGACGATGAAGCCCGCCGGGCCATCCTGGACTTGCGCCAACAGGTGCAGCAGCAGAACGAACAAAGCCAGCGCGCCAAGCTGCAATTGGCCGACCAGATCCAGGCCTTGCAGCAGGAAGTCGCCCAACTGCGCGACCAACTCGAACTGGTGTCGCGCCAGCAGCCCTCGGCCAAGCCGGGCGGCGCGGCGGGCAGCGCCAATCCGCCGGGGGCCTCCGCTGGCGATCCCCAGGAACAGGCCGCCTATGACGGCGCGATCGATCTGTTCCGCAAGGGCCAGTACAAGGAAGCGTCCGAATCGCTGGCCGCCTTCACCGCCCTGTACCCCGCCAGCCAGCTCGCGCCCAGCGCCCAGTTCTACCTGGGCAGCAGCCGCTATGCGCTGAAGGACTTCAAGGGCGCCATCGAGCAGTTGAACGCCATGGTGCAGAAGGCCCCGGACAACGCGCGCGCACCGGACGCCCTGCTGGTCATCGCCGGCAGCCAGATCGAAATGAACAACCGCGCCGGCGCCAAGACCACGCTGCAGCGCATCGTGCGCGACTACCCGACCACGCCGGCCGCCAACACGGCCAAGAGCCGTCTCCAGCTGCTGCAGTAATGCCGCCTGCCGCGAGCGCGGTTGCCGCTTACCAGCACATCCTGCGCCGCCGGGCAGGGCTTATCGCCCTGCTGCTGGCGGCGCTTTTCATTGCGCTGCTGGCCGACTTCACGGTCGGCCCTTCGGGCCTGCCCTGGGGCGAACTGTGGCAGACGCTCACGGCTCCCGCCGCGGCCGATCCAACCACACGCGTGATCGTGTGGGAGATCCGCCTGCCATCGGCGCTGATGGCGGCTCTGGTCGGCATGGCGCTGGGAATGGCGGGCGCGGAAATGCAGACCATCCTGAACAACCCGCTCGCCAGCCCGTTCACGCTGGGCGTGTCGTCCGCTGCGGCCTTTGGCGCCTCGCTGGCCATCGTGCTGCAGCTGGGCCTGCCCGGCGTCCCCGCCGGCTGGCTGGTGGCGGGCAACGCCTTCCTGTTTGCGCTGCTGGCGGCGCTGATGCTGGACGCCGTGACCCGCTGGGGCGGCATGAATACCTCGGGCGTGGTGCTGTTCGGCATTGCCATGCTGTTTACCTTCAATGCCCTGGTGTCGCTGGTGCAGTTCATGGCCAGCGCCGAGGCGCTGCAGAACCTGGTGTTCTGGACCATGGGCAGCCTGTCGCGTTCCAGCTGGACCACGGTCGGCGTGCTGGCTGCGGCCTTTGCAATGGCGCTGCCGCTGGCCATGCGCCAATCCTGGAAGCTGACCGCGCTGCGCCTGGGTGAAGACCGCGCCGCAAGCTTCGGCGTGGACGTGCGCCGCGTGCGCGTCGCGGCGCTGGCCCGGGTCAGCCTGCTGTCGGCGCTGGCCGTGGCTTTTGTCGGCACGATAGGCTTCATCGGGCTGGTCGCGCCGCACATTGCGCGGCGGCTGTTTGGCGAGGACCACCGGTTCTTCCTGCCGGGCAGCGCGCTGGTGGGCGCGGTGATCCTGTCGCTGGCGTCGATCGCCTCCAAGAACCTCATGCCGGGCGTGATCGTGCCGGTAGGCATCGTGACGGCACTGGTCGGCATACCCTTTTTTGCGTCGGTGGTGCTGCGCCGGCAGATGCCATGACCGCGCCGCGCACCGCTTCTGCAACGACGCTATCCGTGCGCGGCCTCACCGCCGGCTACGGACGCACGGACGTGCTGCATGCGCTGTCGATACCCGAGTTGGCCGCCGGCCAGGTGACCGCCCTGCTCGGTCCCAATGGCAGCGGCAAATCCACCCTGCTCAAGGCACTGGCGGGCCTGGTCCGCGTGCGCGCCGGAAACGTCACGCTGGACGGCCGCGACCTGCTGCGACAAAGCTTCGGCGAACGCGCGCGGCACGTGGTCTACCTGCCCCAGGGCCTGCCCGCCGCCGTGCACCTGCGGGTGTTCGAATCCGTGCTGGTGGCGGCCAAGGCCGGCGACGGCCTGGGTACGCCGGTGGACATGCACGCCATAGACCGGCTGCTGGAGCGCCTGGGCATTGCCCATCTGGCCTTGCAGTACCTGGATTCGCTGTCCGGCGGACAGAAGCAACTGGTGGGACTGGCGCAGGCCTTGATCCGCCATCCGCGCGTACTGCTGCTGGACGAGCCGCTTTCGGCGCTGGACCTGAACTACCAGTTCCACGTCATGCAACTGCTGCGGCAGGAAACCCTGGAGCACGGCCTGATCAGCGTCATCGTGCTGCATGACCTGAACGTGGCGCTGCAGCACGCCGACCGGGCCGTCATGATCCATGATGGCCGGCTGCACGCCGAGGGGCTGCCGGCGGATGTGATCACGCCGGCATCGCTGGCGGCGGTCTACGGGGTCGAAGGACGGGTGGAGGCCTGCTCGCGCGGCCTGCGGCAGGTGCTGATCGACGGGCTGCAAGCACACCCGCACTGAGCGCGAGACGGCGCGATGTCAGGCGCGCAGCGCCACGTCCACGACCGGCGCGCCGGTCATGTCCGCCAACTGCCGCGGCGTCAGGTTGAACACCGCGTGCGGATGCCCGGCGGCGGCCCACAGGCTGTCGTAGTTGAAGAGATCCGCGTCCAACAGCATCACCGGCTTGACCGCATGGCCGATGGGGCACACGCCGCCGATCGCGTAGCCGGTCATGTCGCGCACGAACTTCGCGTCCGCCTTGGCCAGCCCGCCCACCTGCGAGGCCACCTTGGCCTCGTCCACGCGGTTCGCGCCGCTGGCGATGACCAGCACCGGCGCGTCATCCGAGGCGCGCCGGAAGATGATGGACTTGGCGATCTGCGCAACCTCGCAGCCTAGCCCCGCCGCCGCTTCCGCCGAGGTCTTGCCGGTTTGCGGCAGGACGACCACGGGCTTGTCATGGCCCAGCTCCAGCAGCAGGCGCGCGACGCGCTGGGCGGATTCGGGCAAGGCGGCAAGGGACTCAGGCGACATCGGGGCGGCTCCGTGGAGTTGGGAAATCAGCGCGGCCAGCGCGCCGAGGGATCGGAAAACGAGTTTATCAGCGCCGGGGCCCGGCGCCTGCGGGCTAGAATGCGCTCCTGGCTTTCCCATCCGACACCCATGCGTTCCGAACCCGTCCTGCCCCTGCAAACCGCCCTGATCGGCGGCTACGCCTTGTCCTACACTGAGTATGGCAGCGGCGCGCCTCTGGTGCTGGTGCACGGTTCCCTGTCCGACTGCCGCTACTGGAAGTCGCAGATGGCGCCGTTGGGCAAGTCGTTCCGCGTGCTGGCGGTATGCCTGCGCCGCTACTGGCCCGAGACCTGGGATGGCGAGGGTGATGGCTTTTCGATCGAACAGCATGCCAGCGACGTGCTGGAGTTCATCGATACCGTGGCGGGCGAACCGGCCCATCTGGTGGGGCATTCCCGCGGCGGCCGCGTAGCGCTGGAAGCGGCGCTGCAGCAGCCCGGCGCGCTGCGCAGCCTGACCCTGGCCGACCCGGGCCTGCCCTTGCCTGGTGACGACGACCTGCGCGGCGGTTTTCGCCAGCGCGCGCTGGCGCTCATCCGCGACGGCGAGATCGAAGACGGCCTGGCGCTGTTCGTGGATACCGTGACTGGCCCCGACACCTGGCAACGCATGGTGCCGTGGTTCAAGGAGATGGTGCGCGACAACGTCGGCACGCTGTTCGGACAGGCCGAGGAGAAGCCCGAAGCGCTGACGCCGGCGCAGATCGGCACGCTGAAGCTGCCGACCCTGCTGATTGGCGGCGCGCTCAGCCCTGCCCCCTACCCGGCCGTGCTGGACGCGTTGTCGCAATGGCTGCCGCAGGCGCAGCGGGTGACGATCACGGGATCGTCGCATGGCATGAACTTGGGCAACCCGCGCGCCTTCAACGGCGCCATCGAAGCCTTCATCAACGGCTGACGCCGGATCTGCCCGGCCGCAGCGCACGCCTCAGGGTTCGACCGAAGGCGTGTGCTTCAAGCGCCGCAACACAAAGGTGGATCGGCTGTGCCGCACGCCGCGCAGCTTGTAGAGCCGCTTGCGCAGGAATTCCTCGTAGCCTTCGGTTCCCGCCACCGCCACCTTGATCAGATAGTCGTACTCGCCCGTCACGAGAAAGGCCTCGACCACTTCCGGCAGCCGCGTGATCTCTTCGCCAAAGCGCGCCAGCGTGTCGTCGTCGTGATGTTCCAGCGTCACCTCGATCATGACGGTGTCCGGCAGGCCCAGCGCTTTCTGGTTCAAGAGGGCCGCGTAGCCTTCGATCACGCCCGCCTCTTCCAGGGCCTTGACCCGGTTCCAGCAGGGCGTGGGCGACAGCCCCACCTGCTCGGCCAGCTTCAGGTTGGTAAGGCGTCCGTCGGCGCGTAGCGCGCGCAGGATCTTGCGGTCGGTTTCGTCGATTTTGGGCGATGCGGGCATGATGGACGGATAACGAAGATATTTTCCCTTCAAAAACTAATTCTACAAGACAACTATTCTCCAGATTCCCCAAATATGGCGTGAATCAGGAAACCTATTTTGCCCTCCTGCCCGTAGACTCTCCTGCAAGACGGTCACCTATCCCGCCCGTCCGATTTCGGCGTCCACGCTGCGGCATAACCCGGCGCAGGCGCCGGCAGTATCAACGCAGCACGCCGCGCGCCGATCCGCGCGGCAGGAAACCATGTCTCTCGCAGCAGCAGCACCCGCAAGATCCGGCCTGGGCCTGTCCGGCACCGCCATGCTCTTCGCCGCTCCGGCGCTATTCGCCTCCAACATGGTGGCGGCCCGCTGGGCCCATGATGCCAACCTCCCTCCTGTTTTTCTGGCCTTCGGCCGCTGGCTGATCGCCCTGCTGATCCTGCTGCCGCTTGCCGCGCCCGCCCTGCGCGCGCACCGCAAGACCTTGTGGCGCGCCGTGCCGTCGCTGGCGCCGCTGGCAGTGCTGGGCATGGGCGTGGCCGTGGCACCGCAGTACATCGGCGCCCAGAACACCAGCGCGACCAATATCGCCCTGATCTTTTCGTGCAGCCCTATCCTGGTGGCGCTGCTGGAAGCCATCATCTGGCGCAAGCCGCTGTCCGCCCTGCGCGGCGCGGGCCTGGCGCTGGCCCTGGGCGGCGTGCTGGTGGTGCTGGCGCGCGGCGATGCGCAGACGCTGGCCCGCCTGGATTTCGGCCAGGGCGACCTCTGGGTGCTGCTGGCCGCCACCGGCTGGGCCTTCTACACCGTGCTGCAAAAGCGGCTGAGTCTGCCCGCGGTGCCGGACAGCGCCCGGCTGGCGGCCATGATGCTGGGCGGCGTGCTGGCCCTGGCGCCCTTTGCCGCGATCGAGGCTGCGGCCGGCGCCACGCCGCCCTGGGGCGATCCGCGGCTGGCCGCGGTGCTGCTGTTCCTGGCGGTGGTGCCCAGCCTGGGCGCGTACTACGTGTACGGCCGCCTGATCAGCCAGGCGGGGCCAGCCACGGCGGGGCTGTCGATGTTCCTGGTGCCGGTCTATGCCGCGCTGCTGGCCTGGCCGCTGCTGGGCGAGGCCCCGCAGCTGTTCCATGCCTACGGCTTCGTGATGATTCTGCTGGGCGTGAAACTGGCCTCGTCGCGCATGCGCGCGGCGGCGGCCACGGCCGCCGCCCCCGCCTGACGCTGACTCAGCGGCCCGAGCCCTGGGCCGCCATCACTTCCTGCGCCACCTGGCGCGGCGCCTCGGCATAGTGCTTGAACTCCATGCTGTAGGTCGCGCGCCCCTGGGTCAGCGACCGCAGCGAGGTGGAGTACCCGAACATCTCGGCCAGCGGCACTTCGGCGCGCACCAGCTTGCCGCCGCCACCCGCGATGTCCTCCATGCCCTGCACCATGCCGCGCCGCGAGGACAAGTCGCCCATGACGTTGCCGGTGAAGTCTTCGGGCGTTTCCACCTCGACCTGCATCATGGGTTCCAGCAGCACCGGATCGGCGCGGCGCATGCCTTCCTTGAAGGCCATCGAGCCCGCCATCTTGAAGGCGTTCTCGTTCGAGTCCACGTCGTGGTACGAACCGAAGAACAGCGTCGCCTTCACATCCACCACGGGGTAGCCCGCCAATATGCCGGCGTTCAGTGCTTCGCGTATGCCCTTGTCGACGGCCGGAATGAATTCGCGCGGCACCACGCCGCCCTTGATGGCATCGACGAATTCATAGCCCTTGCCGGGCTCCTGCGGCTCCAGCTTGAGCACCACATGGCCGTACTGGCCGCGTCCGCCGGATTGCTTGACGAACTTGCCCTCGACCTCGTTGCAGGTCTTGCGTATGGTTTCGCGGTACGCGACCTGGGGCTTGCCCACCGTGGCCTCGACGCCGAACTCGCGCTTCATGCGATCGACCAGGATCTCCAGGTGCAGCTCGCCCATGCCGGAAATGATGGTCTGTCCGGACTCTTCATCCGTGCGCACGCGGAAGGACGGATCCTCCTGCGCCAGGCGGCCCAGCGCGATGCCCATTTTTTCCTGGTCTGCCTTGGTCTTGGGCTCCACCGCCTGCGAAATGACGGGCTCCGGAAAGACCATGCGCTCCAGGATGATGATGTGGGCCGGGTCGGTCAGCGTGTCGCCGGTAGTGACGTCCTTGATGCCCACCGCCGCGGCGATGTCGCCCGCGTAGACCTCGGTAATTTCGCGCCGTTCATTGGCGTGCATCTGCAGGATGCGCCCCAGGCGTTCCCGCTTTTCCTTGATGGGATTGAAAACGGAGTCGCCCGACTTCACCACGCCGGAATAGACGCGGAAGAACACCAGCTGGCCGACGAAGGGGTCGGTCATGATCTTGAAGGCCAGCGCCGAGAACGGTTCGTTGTCGGTGGGATGCCGTTCGATTTCGTGGTCGCGCTGGTCATGGCCCTTGATCGCGGGCACGTCCACCGGCGAAGGCATGTAGTCGATGACCGCATCCAGCATGGCCTGCACGCCCTTGTTCTTGAACGCGCTGCCACAGAGCATGGGGACGATTTCGTTGGCGATGGTGCGCATGCGCAGACCCTGCTTGATCTCGTCTTCGGTCAAGGGTTCGCCCGACAGGTATTTTTCCAGCAGGGTTTCGTTGGCTTCAGCCGCCTTCTCCACCATCTTGTCGTGCCATTCCTGGGCCTGCGCCTGCATTGCGGCGGGAATGTCGCGGTACTCGAAGCGCACGCCCTGGCTGGCCTCGTCCCAGATGATGGCCTTCATCTTGACCAGGTCGATCACGCCTTCGAAATGGTCCTCGGCGCCCACCGGCAGCTGGATGGGCACGGCGTCGCCCTTCAGGCGCTCGGCGATCTGGCGCTGCACGCGCAGGAAGTCCGCGCCGACCCGGTCCATCTTGTTGACGAAGGCCAGCCTCGGCACCTTGTACTTGTTGGCCTGGCGCCAGACGGTTTCCGACTGCGGCTGCACGCCGCCCACGGCGTCGTAGACCATGACCGCGCCATCCAGCACGCGCATGGAGCGTTCGACCTCGATGGTGAAATCGACGTGGCCCGGCGTGTCGATGATGTTGATGCGGTGTTCGGGATAATTACCCGCCATGCCCTTCCAGAAGGCGGTGGTAGCGGCCGACGTGATGGTGATGCCGCGCTCTTGTTCCTGCTCCATCCAGTCCATCACGGCGGCGCCGTCGTGCACCTCGCCAATCTTGTGGGTGATGCCGGTATAGAAGAGGATGCGCTCGGTGGTCGTCGTCTTGCCCGCGTCGATGTGGGCGCTGATGCCGATATTGCGGTAAAGCTCGATACGCGTCTTGCGAGTCATGGCCTCTTCCCTTGCAGTGAACTACCGGGCGAAGACGGCAAGCCCGACCGGGCCTTGCCGCGGCGGGCGCCATGCCGCGTAGGGTGCTTGAGAATCGCGGAACCGCGCCCGCACTGATGCGTAAATATTACGCGCGGCGCGCCAGGAAACAAGCCTAGTCCCTGCCAAGGCCAAGGATAAAAAAAGCCCCTCCAGCGGGAGGGGCTCGGTAGCCATGCACCAGCCTGGGGCAGCTCCGTAGAGCATTCCGCGGCGGTCGATGCGACAGGCTACTTCTTTTCTTCCTTGACGCGATACACCAGCACTGCCGTGCTGGCCAGGGACAGGACCTTGGCGGTGACGCTGCCCAGCAGCAGGCGCGACAGGCCGCTGCGGCCGTGGCTGCCGATGAAGATCAGGTCGCAGCCGGCGTCGGCGGCGGCTTGCACGATGCCGTCGGCAACGTTGAAGTTCGACACGGCGCGCGACTCGGACTTCACGCCAGCGGTGTCGGCGCGGTCGGTGATCTGCTTGAGGTACTTGTCGGCCTGCTCGGCGGAGGCCTTTTCGTAGTCTTCGTCGGTGATGGCGTAAGCGGCAGCCATGCCGTCAAAACCGATCGTTGCCGCGAAAGGCTGGGTCACGTAGAGCGCGACGACTTCAGCGCCCACGGAACGCGCAAAGCAAATGCCGGCATTGGCGGCTTGGGCCGAGAGCGGAGAACCGTCGGTGGGAATCAGGATCTTCTTGAACATCTTGCCTGCTCCTGTTTGTGAGGTACCTCCATGCTACCGGAAACGCGCCAGGTTCACATCAACCGAACCCGGCGCGCCTTGACGCGCGTCAAGCCTGCCTTCAGCCCAGCTGCTGGGCGGCGGCGAACAGATTGGTGCAGCGGGTGCCGGTGCGGCAGTACGCCAGGACCGGGCCGGGCAGCGTGCGCAACAGCTCGGCGAAACGCACCACGTCGGCGGCAGTCATGGCGCTGCCCACGACGGGCTGGTATTCGATCTGCAGGCCGGCGGCCAGGGCAGCCTTGGACACGTCTGCGGCGGTGGGCTGGTCCGGGCCGCCTTCGAAATCGGGACGGTTGATGATCACGCTCTTGTAGCCGGCGGCGGCGACGTCCGCCATGTCGTCCGGGCCGAGCTGGGGCGCGACGGCGAAATTCTGGGTCAGGGGTTTGATGGGTGCGGACATGGCGGTTCCTTCAATGGCTTCAAAGAGACAGCTTTCTATTATTGATTGCTGGAGACGTTTTGCGCGAAGATTTTTTCCAGATCGGTCCAGACGCCCCGATGATCGGCGATCGTGACCGAAAAGCGCAGCATCGTCGACGGCGCCTGGGACGGGGAAAACAGCGTGCCCGGCGCCAGCAGCATGCCGTGGTCGGCCGCCACGCGCGCCAGCGCCTCGGTATCGCGACCGTAGTCGGCCCAGACGAACATGCCGGCGTGCGGCTCGTGATGCACCGTCAGGCCCAGTTTCAGCAGTCCTTTCAGGCACCGCTGGCGGGCATCGTCCACCCGCAGGCGCACGCGCTCGATGTGGCGGCGGTACTGCCCTTCCATCAGCACCCGGTGGATCACCCGCTCGCCGAGTTCTGGCGAGGTCAGGCCGGCCAGCATCTTCAGGTCGGCGAGCTTCTGCAGGATCTCGGGATTCGCGGCCAGATAGCCCACCCGCAGGCTGGCCGCCAGCATCTTGGAATAGCCGCCCACCAGGATCACCCGCTTCAGGCGGTCCAGCGCGGCCAGCTTCATGGCGCCGCCTGGATGCAGTTCGCCGTAGGTGTCGTCCTCGACCACCAGGAAATCGTGGCGTTCGGCGATGCGCAGGATGTCGTAAGCGGCGCCGGCCGACAGCGTGTGGCCGGTGGGGTTGTGCACCGAACCGTTGATGATGAAGAGCTTGGGCTTGTGCTGGGCCGCCAGCTGTTCGAGCAGCGCCGTGTCGGGGCCGTCCGGGCCGCGCGGCACGCCGATCAGGCGCGCGCCGAAGGCGGCCAGCCGGCCGAAGATGACGAACCATGCCGGGTCTTCGACCAGTACGGTGTCGCCCGGTTTGACCAGGTGCCGCGCGATCAGGTCCAGCCCGTGCGTGACGCCGTTGGTCGTGAGCAGATTGAGTTCCGGATGCGCAGGCACGCCGTCGTTCTGCAGGAAGGCGGCGATCTGCTGGCGCAAGGGGCCGAAGCCCTGGGGATGCCCATAGCTGACCAGATGGCCGCGTACGGAGCGGCCCACGGCGCGCACCGCGCCTGCCACCATCTCGGGGTCCAGCCAGTCCGCGGGCAGCAGTCCCGCGCCGCCGGGCATGCCTGAAGGATTGGTGTCGCGGAACATGCTGCGCAGCAGCCAGGCGACGTCGATCCGCGCAGGCGGCGTGAACGCCGCGGGCGCCGCGCTGGCCACGGCGGCCAGTTGCCCGCTGCGCGCCCGTACGAAGAATCCCGCGCCGCGCCGCGACTGCACCAGGCCGCGGGCCACCAGGCGGTCGTAGGCCTCGACCACGGTGAAGCGGCTGACGCCCGACTGTTCGGCCATCTTGCGGATCGACGGCAGGCGGGTGCCGGGCCGCAGGCCCTGTTCATCGATGCGGCGCGCCAGCCCGTCGGCCAATTGCGCCACCAGGGTGGCGTCGGCCTGGCGCACGGGCTGCCAAGGCATGGAGGCGGTCGCGGCGGAAGCAACTGTCATGGGGATTTCACCAGGCCAGTGATTAAAGTGATATGCAAAAGTGTACCGGTACTGTACCGACAACTATGCGTAGAGTGACAGCAATGCCGAAAACCCGCAATAGCGGATGGGCGCGATGCCCGCGGCGTTCCCCTACCTTGGTGGCTGCGATGACCCGTCCCGCTTTCTATCCGACCTCCCAGGCTGCGCCTGGCGCCCCCGCTGGGCTATGGGAGGGGTACGGCTATGGTTTTCTGGGAGTGCTGGTCTTTTCCCTGACGCTGCCCATGACGCGCCTGGCGGTCGGCGAGCTGGCGCCGCTGCTGGTGGGACTGGGCCGCGCGCTGCTGGCGGCCGTGCCGGCGATTGCCGTGCTCTGGCTGACGCGCGCCCGCCGGCCCAACCGCGAGGAATGGCCCGGCGTGATCCTGGCCGCCCTGGGCATCGTGGTGGGCTGGCCGCTAGCGTCCTCGCTCGCCATGCAGACCGTGCCCGCGTCGCAGGGCGCCGTCTTCAATGGGCTGCTGCCCCTGTCGACCGCGGCCTTTGCCGCGCTGCGCAGCGGTGAGCGCCCCTCGCCCGCCTTCTGGGCCTGGGCCGTGCTGGGCGCCGCGCTGGTGACGGCCTATGCGCTGCGCCAAGGCGAAGGCGCCCTGCAGACGGGCTATCTGTGGCTGCTGCTGGCCGTGTTGCTGGGCGGCCTGGGCTATGCCGAAGGCGCGCGCGCTTCCCGCACGCTGGGCGGCGGGCGCACCATCTGCTGGGCCCTGGTGATCAGCGCCCCCGTGGTGGCCGCGCCAGTCGGCTGGATGGCGGCGCAGCAGGCCAGCTGGCCCAGCGCCCCGGTGATCTACGCCAGCGCCTATCTGGCGCTGGGATCGATGTTCCTGGGCTTTTTTGCCTGGTATCGCGGCCTGGCCGTGGGCGGCATCGCCCGGGTCGGCCAGGTGCAGTTGCTGCAACCGTTCCTGACGGTGGTGGCGGCCGCATTGTTGTTTGGCGAATCGGTGGAACCGGCGACGTATGTCTTCGCCGCTGCCGTGATCGCCGTCATCGCCGGCGGACGCCGCGCCATCGTCAGGACCAAAGAATGAATCTGCTCCCCTCCAACTGGGCCGACGTGCCTCTGATGTCCCTGTCCTTGCTGGGCCCCCTGGCCATGTTCGCGCTGGTCAGCTCCATTACGCCCGGACCCAACAACGTAATGCTGGCCTCGTCCGGCCTGAATTTCGGCTTCCGCCGCAGCGTGCCGCATCTGCTGGGCGTGAACCTGGGCTTCACCTTCATGATCTTCCTGGTGGGCATCGGACTGGGCTCGGTGTTCCAGCAGGTGCCGCAGTTGTACACCGTGCTGAAGTACGCGGGCGCGGCCTATCTGCTGTACCTGGCGTGGAAGATCGCGAATTCAGGTGAAATGGACGACGGCGAGACGCGCGGCAAGCCGTTCACCTTCCTGCAGGCCGCCGCCTTCCAGTGGGTCAACCCCAAGGCCTGGGTCATGGCCGTGGGCGTGATCGCCACCTACACGCCGCAGAACGGTTTCTTCGCCAATCTGGTCATCGCCACCGTAGTCTGCGGCATCGTCAACCTGCCCAGCATCGGCATCTGGGTGACCTTCGGCACGGCGCTGCGCCGCGTGCTGCACAAGCCCTGGGCGATCCGCGCCTTCAATGTGGGCATGGCGCTGCTGCTGGTAGCGTCGCTGTATCCGGTGGCGCTGGAAATGCTGCACTGACACGGCCCTCAGGCCAGCAATCCCACAACCACGGCGGGCGTGACCAGCACATTGAACAGGCCCGCCATCACCATCACCAGGCCCGCGACGGCGCCCTCATCGGCCGCCAGCTCGCGGGCCTTGGCCGTTCCGGCGCCATGCGCACCCATGCCGAACAACGCGCCGCGCGCCAGCGCCGAGCGCAGCGGCAGCCAGCGCCGCATCAACTGGCCCATGGCCGCGCCGAACACGCCCGTAACGATCACGAAGACGGCGGTCAGGTCCGGCACGCCGCCCACGTGCGACGACACGGCCACCGCGAACGGCGTGGCCACCGAACGCGGCAGCAGGCTCAGGCGCAGGTCCGGCGACAGGCCCAGCAAGCTGCCCAGCATCCAGGCGCTGGCGCCTGCGATCAGGCTGCCCACCGCCACGCCCGCCACCAGCACGGGCCAGTAGCGGCGGATCAGCGCGCGCTGTTCGTACAAGGGCAGCGCGAAGGCGACGATGACCGGCCCCAGCATCCCCATCAGCCAGTGCGACCCCGCCATGTAGTCCCGGTAGCCGGTGTGCAGCGCAAGCGCAAGCGCCAGCAACAGCGCGGGCGCCACCACCAGGGTCGACGTGCACCAGTAGGCGTAGCGCCGGTAGAACAGGCGCGCGCAGACATAGGCCAGCACCGTCGCGGCGGGCCAGAACAACAAGTTGAAATCAGCTGGCATGGCGGTTCATCCAGCGGTAGCAGAGATCGATGGTCAAGGCCGTGCCCGTCATCACCAGGGCCGTGCCCAGCAGGATGACGGCCAGCAGCTTCAGGCCCAGCACGCCCAGGAATTCGCGGTGGTCCAGCAGCGACATGACGGCCGGCACGAAGAACAGCAGCATCTCGCCCAGCAGCCAGCTGGCGCCGCGATGCACGTTGCGCACCCGCAGGCGGCGCGTGGCCAGCAGCAACAGCACCAGCGCCATGCCGATGACGCCGCCCGGCACGGGCAGCCCCAGCAACTGGGCCAGCGCCTGACCCAGCAGGGAGAAGAGGACCAGCAGGCAGATTTGCAGCACGCGGCTGCGGCGCAGCTTGCTGCGTAGAAGAATGGCGAGACGTGGGCGAGACATGAGACGAAGTTCCTGCGGCAAGCAGATGTTTTACGCCTGCGCCGCCCATAGATAAAATGAATTCGTTGAATTCAGGCCATTCCAATAAGGCATAAATATGGAACTGCGTCCCCTGCGCGCCTTGGTCGAAGTGGTCCGCCAGGGCGGTTTCTCCCAGGCCGCCAAGACCATCTTCGCGACCCAGCCCACCGTGAGCAAAGCCGTGCGGCAACTGGAAGACGAACTGGGCATGCCGTTGCTGGACCGCCACGCCCAGCCGCCGCGGCTGACCGCCGCCGGCGAAATCGTCTACCGCCGAGCCGTCGCCATGCTGGCGCAGCGCGACGATCTGCACGCCGAGCTGGACGAACTGAAGGGGCTCAAGCGCGGCGTGCTGCGCCTGGGCCTGCCGCCGCTGGGCAGCAGCACGCTGTTCGCACCCATGTTTGCGCGCTTTCGCAGCCGCTATCCGCAGATTGAAATCAGTCTGGTGGAACACGGCAGCCGCCGGCTGGAGGAAATGGTGATGGCCGGCGAGATCGAACTGGCCGCCTCGCTCAAACCGGTGCCCGACATCTTCGAATGGCAGCCCGTGGCGCGCGAGCCGCTGGTGGCGCTGATGCCGGCCGACCACCCCAAGGCGCATGCTGAAACCGTCGGGCTGAGCGACTTGCGGGACACGCCTTTCATTCTGTTCGAGACGGGCTTCGCCCTGAACCGCATCATCCACGACGCCTGCCAGCGCGCCGGCTTCGCCCCTGCCGTTGCCGCGCGCAGCGGCCAGATCGATTTCATCGCGGCGCTGGTGGCGGCCGGCCTGGGGGTGGCCTTCCTGCCACGCCTGAAGGCCCGCGAAGAGCTGCACGCCGGCGTGGCGCGGGTGCCGCTGCGCGATGCCGGCACGGACTGGGAGATGGTGCAGGTGTGGCGGCGCGGCGGTTACCTGTCGCATGCCGCCCAGGCCTGGCTGGCCCTGACCCGCGAAGTCCATCCCGAAGTATGCTGATGCCGGAACCCAGCCGCCTCGCCCGGGTCACATAATCCATGCCAGCCTTCCCCCGCCTCTCTCCCCGCCGCCTGTTCGCCGTTGCCCTCTTGGCCGGCGCCAGCGTCGTCGGCTGCACCCAGCTCGATTCCTGGCAGCGGCAGACCATTTTCTCCCCCCAGTCCGAACCGCAAACGTGGTGGCGCGAGCCCGCCGCCGGCACCCAGGTTTACGACCTGACGCTGGCCGGCGGCGACAAGGTGCGCGCCTGGTACTGGCAAAGTCCCCAAGCCGGCGCGCCCACCGTGCTGTACCTGCATGGCGCACGCTGGAACCTGAACGGCAGCGCCTTCCGCATCGACGGCTGGACGCGCATGGGCTATTCCGTGCTGGCTATCGACTACCGCGGCTTCGGCGCCTCGACCCCGCGCCTGCCGTCCGAGGAAAGCGCGCTGGAAGACGCAATGGCCGGGTTGAAGGAGCTGGCCCGCATCCAGCCCGATCCGGCGCGCCGTTTCATCTACGGCCACAGCCTGGGCGGCGCGATCGCGATTGACCTGGCCGCGCGCCCCGAACAGCCGGCCTTCGCCGGGCTGATCGTGGAATCCAGCTTCACCAGCATCGGCGCGATGCTTGCCACGCTGCGCTGGGGCAAGGTGCCCGGCGCCAGCCTGCTGGTCACGCAGCCGTTCGCCTCGGTGGAAAAGCTTGCGCGCATGCACACGCCCATGCTGTTCATGCACGGCACCGCCGACCGCGTGGTGCCGCACACCATGAGCGACGAGCTCTACGCCGCCGCCAGCAACGTCGCGCCCGAGCTCAAGCGCCTGGTCAAGATCGAAGGCGCCTCGCATTCCGGCGCCTTCCGCAGCGGCGCGCAGTATGAAACCGCGGTGAAGACTTTCATGCAGGACGCGAGCCGCGCGTATCCGCGCAAGGCAGGCTGACAGCCCTCCGCGTCGACGCGGCAGGCTCGGACTGCCTGCCCACGCCTCCTTAGCGCGCTTCCCTTTCGTGACCCGCCCCGCGGAAAGACACGCGCCGCGCTGGCCCCACGCCGAAAGCAATGCCCTCTTGGGAAATCCCCCCGGGTTGACCCGCCCCGGGAAATCCCCGAATCAAAATATCTTCTAAATATATTTATCAGATATTAGACTTTGCACCTGCTCGCCGCTCCGCCATTGAAGCGACGGCATCTTGAGGAGAAGCCAGTTGAGTAACGTGCATTGGCAGGGCGTCTTCCCTGCCGTAACGAGTAAGTTCCATGCCGACGAGACCCTCGACTTCGAGGCGATGCGCAAGCACTTCGGCTTCCTGATCGACAACGGCGTACACGGCCTGGTCACCTGCGGTTCGCTGGGCGAAGCCAGCACCCTGACCCTGGAAGAAAAGCTGGAAGTGACGCGCTGCGCGGTGGAAGTCAGCGCCGGCCGCATTCCGGTCCTGGCCAACGTGTCCGAGACCAGTACCCGCGAAGCGCTGCGCTTCATCAAGGCCGCCGTGGAACTGGGCGTGGACGGCTTCATGCTGATGCCCTCGCTGATCTACGTGGCGGACTCGCGCGAAGCGATGCAGAGCATCCGCACGATGGCCGAGGCCGCGCAGAAGCCCTGCATGATCTACAACAACCCGGTCGCGTACCGCGTGGATCTCAAGCCCGAGCACATGGCCGAACTGGCCGACTGCAAGTGGCTGGTCGCCATCAAGGAAAGCAGCGACGACGTGCGCCGCCTGACCGACCTGCGCAACGCGCTAGGCACGCGCTATCAGCTGTTCATCGGCGTGGACGACCTGTCGTTCGAGGCGCTGGCGCTGGGCGCGGACGGCCTGCTCGCCGGGCTGGTCACCGCCTTCCCGCGCGAAACCGTGGCCCTGTACGACCTGATGAAGGCCGGCAAGTGGCAGGAAGCGCTGGCGCTGTATCAGTGGTTCACGCCACTGTTGCACCTGGATGTCTCGACCAAGCTGGTGCAGAACATCAAGCTGGCCGAGACCCTGGCCGGCGTGGGCAATGAGCACGTGCGCCGCCCGCGCCTGCCGCTGGCCGGCGCCGAACGCGAACGCTGCGCCGCCATCATCCAGGCCTCTCTGGCCAAGCGCCCCGCGCAGTACCAGTCGAAGTAAGGCCGGGCTCCGGAAGAAGCACGAACCTCCTGGCGCGTGGCGGGACCGCGACGCGCCAGGGCCTGTCCCCAGCAAGCCCAACGGACATCATGCAAAGCGACATCATTCTTCAGACACGGGGCCTGAGCAAGGAATTCCGCGGCTTCGTGGCCGTCAACAACGTCGACATGAGCGTGCGCCGCGGCGCCATCCACGCGCTCATCGGCCCCAACGGCGCGGGCAAGACCACCTTCTTCAATCTGCTGACCAAGTTCCACATCCCGACGCGCGGCGAGATCCTGTACGACGGCGTGGACATCACGCAGGAACGCCCCGCGCAGACCGCGCGCCGCGGCATCGTGCGCTCGTTCCAGATTTCCGCCGTCTTTCCGCAGCTGTCGGTGCGCGAGAACGTGCGCGTGGCCCTGCAGCGCAAGCTGGGCGTGGACTATTGCTTCTGGCGGTCGGAACGCACGCTGGAAAGCCTGCACCACCGCGTCGAGGAACTGCTGGATCAGGTCGGCCTGCGCACGCACCTGGACGTGGCCGCGGGCGACCTGCCCTATGGCCGCAAGCGCACGCTGGAAATCGCGACCACCCTGGCGCTCGAACCCGAGCTGCTGCTGCTGGACGAACCGACGCAAGGCATGGGCCACGAGGACGTGGACCGGGTCAAGCATCTGATCAAGCAGGTCAGCGCGGGCCGCACCATCCTCATGGTCGAACACAACATGAAAGTGGTGGCGGACATCTCCGACACCATCACCGTGCTGCAGCGGGGCGAGATCCTGGCCGAAGGCCCCTACGCGACCGTATCGGAAAACCCGGCGGTGCGCGAAGCCTACATGGGAGCCGAAGATGAATGAAGCCGCCGCAGCCTCCAGCATGCTGGAGATCCGCAACCTGCACGCCTGGTACGGCGAATCGCACATCCTGCACGGCATCGATCTGGACGTGAAGCCCGGCGAATGCGTGACCCTGCTGGGCAGGAACGGCGCGGGCCGCAGCTCCACGCTGAAGTCCATCCTGGGCCTGGTGGGCCGGCGCAGCGGCTCAATCAGGATCCAGGGCCAGGAGACCGTCGGCCTGCCGCCCCACAAGATCGCGCGCCGCGGCATCGGCTATTGCCCTGAAGAGCGCGGCATCTATGCATCCTTGACCGCCGAGGAAAACCTCATGCTGCTGCCCTCGGTAGGGCCGGACGGCATGTCGGTGGCAGAGATCTACGACATGTTCCCCAACCTGAAAGAACGCGCGCACAGCCCCGGCACGCGCCTGTCGGGCGGCGAACAGCAGATGCTGGCGATGGCGCGCATCCTGCGCACCGGCGCCCGCCTGCTATTGCTGGATGAAATCACGGAAGGCCTGGCCCCCGTCATCGTGCAGTCCCTGGGCCGCGTGATCCGGCAATTGAAAGAGCGCGGCTACACCACCGTGCTGGTCGAGCAGAACTTCCGCTTTGCCCAGCACCTGGCCGACCGCCATTACGTCATCGAGCACGGCCAGGTGGTGGCGGTGATAGACCGCGCCGAAGTCCAGCAATCGCAGGACAGGTTGAACGCCCTGCTCGGCATTTGAGTTTTCCAGACGCATTCCTTCCGACCGCAGTCCCCTTCCTACACGGAGCGTAGTCAGATGAAATTGAATCGAATCTCAGCAGCGCTGTTCGCCATCGGCATGATCGGCGCCGCCCAGGCCCAGACCAAGGTCAGCGATGACGTGGTCAAGATCGGCGTCCTGACCGACCTGTCCGGCGTCTATTCCGACCTGGCCGGCAACGGCTCCGTGATCGCGGCCCGCATGGCCGCCGAGGAAATGGGCAACAAGGTGCTGGGCAAGCCGGTGGAAGTGGTTTCCGCCGACCACCAGAACAAGCCCGACGTCGCGGCCAACCTGGCCCGCGAATGGTTCGACCAGGGCAAGGTCGACATGATCACCGACTTCCCCACCGCGTCCACCGCGCTGGCGGTGATGGAAATCGCCAAGCAGAAGAACCGCGTGACCATGCCGTCGGCGGGCCTGTCCACCGCGATCCTGGGCGAAAAGTGCTCGCCGTTGAACGCCCAATGGACCACCAACACCTACGCCCTGGCCGCCGGCACCGCACGCGCGCTGGTCAAGGAAGGCAAGAAGAGCTGGTACTTCATCACCGCCGACTACACCTTCGGCCACTCGCTTGAAAAGGACGGCACCGAAGTCATCCAGGAGAACGGCGGCAATGTGGTGGGCGTGTCGCGCCATCCCTTCCCCGGCAACGACTTCTCTTCCTTCCTGCTGAAGGCGCAGGCCTCCAAGGCCGACGTGATCGCGTTGGCCAACGCCGGCAACGACACGGTCAACGCGGTCAAGCAGGCCAACGAGTTCGGCATCAACAAGAAGCAGATCGTGGCGCCGCTGCTCACCTACATCTCGGACGTGCACAGCATGGGCCTGGCCAAGGCGCAGGGCATGTACCTGACCGAAGCCTTCTATTGGGACTATGACGACGCTTCGCGCGCCTGGGCCCAGAAGTTCTTTGAAAAGGCCAAGAAGATGCCGACCGCCTCGCAGGCCGGCGTGTATTCGGCCACGCTGTCGTACCTGAAGGCGATCGAAGCCGCCGGCACCGACGACGCACCCGCCGTGATGGCCAAGCTGCGCGAAATGACCATCAACGACGCCGTGATCCGCAACGGCAAGCTGCGCGCCGACGGCGCGCTGGTGCACGACATGCTGCTGCTGCAGGTCAAGACGCCCAAGGAGTCCAAGGCGCCGTGGGACTACTACAACGTGAAGTCGGTGCTCAAGGGCGAGGACGTGTTCCCCAAGCCCCAGGCCGCGTGCTCGTTGAACAAGACCTGATGCCGCCACGCGCCGCACGCACAGCGTGCGGCGCCGGCTGCCATGGCCGCGGCGCACCGCCGCGCGCTTCCCGGAAATCGACGCGACACCTTTCCGCCCGCCGCCTACCATGTTCGACATCTCGCTTTCCGCCTTGCTCGCCCAACTGCTGGTGGGCCTGATCAACGGCTGCTTCTACGCCATCCTCAGCATGGGGCTGGCCATCATCTTCGGCCTGCTCAACATCGTCAATTTCACGCACGGCGCCCAGTTCATGATGGCGGCGTTCCTGGCCTGGATCGGCTTCACGCAGCTGCCGCAGTTGCTTGGGCCGGGCGTGCAGATCAACTTCTGGGCCGCGCTGATCCTGGCTCCCCTGCTGGTGGGGCTGGTGGGGGTCGTGATCGAGAAGACGCTGCTCAAGCGCCTGTACCACCTGGACCACCTGTACGGCCTCTTGCTGACCTTCGGCATCGCGCTGATGATGGAAGGCGGCTTTCGCTACTTCTACGGCATTTCAGGGGTGGGCTATGAGCCGCCCGAGGTTCTGCAGGGTGGCTTCGACCTGGGCTTCATGTTCCTGCCGGCCTATCGCGCGTTCGTGGTGGTGGCGTCCCTGGTGCTGTGCCTGGCCACCTGGTATCTGTTCGAACGCACCCGCCTGGGCGCCATGCTGCGCGCCGGCACCGAGAACCCCAGGCTGCTGCAGGCTTTCGGCGTGAACGTGCCAGTGATGATCACCCTGACCTACGGCTTCGGCGTGGCGCTGGCCGGCGTGGCCGGGGTGCTGGCCGCGCCCGTCATGCAGATCAACCCGCTGATGGGCTCGAACCTGTTGAACATCGTGTTCGCCGTGGTCGTGATCGGCGGGCTGGGCTCCATCATGGGCGCCATCGTCACCGGGCTGACGCTGGGCCTGCTGGAAGGGCTGACCAAGGTGTTCTATCCCGAAGCCTCGACGGTGGTCGTCTTCATCGTCATGGCGATCGTTCTGCTGACGCGCCCCGCCGGCCTGTTCGGCAAGGAGAAATAAGGTGCAGCGCATACCCTCCTCGATCCGCATCCTGGCGCTGCTGCTGGTGCCGGCCCTGCTGGTGCCGCTTTTCCCGCAGATCGTCTATCCCGTGTTCGTCATGAAGGTGCTGTGCTTTGCGCTGTTCGCGCTGGCCTTCAACCTGCTGACCGGTTTTACCGGCCTGGTGTCGTTCGGCCATGCCGCCTTCTTCGGCTGGGCCGGCTACGCGGCCGGCGAAATGATGATCCTGTTCGGCGCCCGCGGCCTGCCGCCCGAAATCGCCATCGCTTGCGGCGTGGCCATGGCCGCGGCCATCGGCTGGGCCATCGGCTGGCTGGCGATCCGGCGCACCGGCATCTATTTCGCGATGATCACGCTGGCGCTGTCGCAGGTGGCGTACTTCATGGCGGTGCAGGTGGGCTGGACGCGCGGCGAGGACGGCATGCAGGGCATCCCGCGCGGAAAGTTCCTGGGCCTGGTGGACCTGAGCGTGGACGCCAACATGTATTACTTCACGCTTGGGGTCTTCGTGCTGGGCTTTCTGTTCGTCTACCGGGTGATCCATTCGCCCTTCGGCCAGGTGCTCAAGACCATCCGGGACAACGCGCCGCGCGCCATATCGCTAGGTTACGATACAGACCGGTGCAAGCTGCTGGCCTTCGTGCTGTCGGCCTCGGTGGCCGGCCTGGCCGGTTCGCTGAAGGCGCTGGTGCTCCAGCTGGTTGCATTGAACGACGTTTCGCTCGCCACCTCCACCGAGGTGCTGCTGATGACGCTCCTGGGCGGCATCGGCACGGTATGGGGGCCGGTGGTGGGCGCGACGCTGGTCGTCAGCTTGCAGAACTATCTTGCCACCCTGGGCGACATCGTCACCATCGTCATCGGACTGATTTTCGTGTTGTGCGTGTCGTTCTTCCGGCGCGGATTCGTCGGCGAATGGCTGGCCTACACGCAGTGGCGCAAAACGAAGGAAAACAACAGTTGATGGCAGCAGCAGAATCCAAACGGCGCGCCGCCGATGTCGCCTACGACCAGATCGAAAGCATGATCGCCACGCTGCAATTGCAGCCGGGCAGCGCGGTCGTAGAAGCGGATCTGGTGGAAATGACCGGTCTGGGACGCACGCCGCTGCGCGAGGCGCTGCTGCGCATGGTGGCCGCCGGGCTGATACGCCAGGAACCGCGGCGCGGCCTGCGCGTGTCCATGATCCAGCTGGCGGACCACATGGACCTGATCCAGACCCGCCGGGCGCTGGAGCAGCTGATCGCGGCCAGCGCCGCGCGCCGCGCCACCCCGGCGCAGCGCAGCCAGATCGTGGATTGCGCGGCGCAGATGATCCAGGCGGCGGAAGGCGGCAATCTCGACAACTACATGCATGCCGACCAGATGCTGGACCACGTCTGCCACCAGGCCTGCCGCAACGCCTCGGCCGTGAATGCGGTGGCCCCTTTGATCATCCAGTGCCGCCGCTTCTGGTACGCCTACCAGCACGAGGGCGACATCGCCGAGGGCGCTCGCCGCCACATGCTGATGGCCGAGGGCATCGCCACCGGCAACGAGTCCGCGGCCATCAAGGGCGCGGACTCGCTGATGGACTACCTGGAGATGTTCACGCGCAAGGTGATTGACGCGTGACGGCCGGCGCGGCCTGCCCTTTGCGGCGGGCCAGCCACTGCAGGACCCGTGGCCGCGAGCGATCATAGGCCAGGTTGTAGAGGAAGGCGTAGGGCAGATAGAACAGCACCAGCGCGATATCCAGCACAAAGGCCTGCCACAGGCTGATGTCTAGCCACCAGGCCGCCAGCGGGATCACGATCAGGATCAGGCCCAGCTCGAAGCCGAAGGCATGCACCACGCGCAGCCGCAGCGTGCGGGTCCAGCCCATGCGGTTCTCGATGCGGTCAAAGCCGGCGTTGTAGATCATGTTCCAGACCAGCGCGATCCAGGCGATCACTGCCGTCAGCACGCCCATTTCGAACAGGGACTTGCCCATGGCCCAGGCGGCCGCCGGGGCGCACAGGCCGATGGCGATGATTTCGAACAGAAAGGCGTGGAGGAAACGTTCTTTAATGGATTTCTTGGCTTGCGTCATGACCCACCTGCGGTCGGTTGATACTCAGTGGCAGGGATTCTCGACGATATTTCCGTTACCATAAAGATAGTTTTCATCGGAAAAACCGATAACACCGGACATCCCACCCATGCGCCACTCCCTGGAATCCCTGGCGGCGTTCGCCCAGGTCGCCTCCGAAGGCACGTTTTCGGCTGCCGCCCGCAAGCTCGGGAAAAGCCAGTCCACGGTCAGTGAAACCATCGCCAACCTGGAAGTGGACCTGAACGTGACATTGTTCGACCGCAGCCAGCGCCAGCCCGCGCTAACCGAAGCCGGCCAGGTCCTGCTGGGCCAGGCCCTGCAAGTGCTGGCTGCCAACGATCGGCTGAACCGCAGCGCCAGCCAGCTGGCCGAGGGCCTGGAGCCCCGGCTGACGGTGGTGCTGTCCGACACATTCCAGTCCGAGACCTTCGACACCATGCTCAGCCAGATCGACCGGCGCTATCCGGCGCTGCGCTTCGAATGCCTGATCGCGGAATACGAGGACGTGGTGGCGCTGGTGCAGCAGGGCCGCGCGCACCTGGGACTGATGGCCGCCCAGGACAGCTACCCGCCCGACGTGGCGCACGCGACGCTGGCGGAGCTGTCTGAGATCGTCCTGTGCGTGGGCCGCGGGCATCCGCTGGCCCAGCTGCCGCAGGTCACGCAAGACCAGCTGAAGTCCGAACGCGCGCTACGCCTGAGCACTTACGAGCTGGGCGACAAGGACGCCGAGCCTGCCTATGCGACCTGGTCGGCGCCCGGCTATCTGATGCTGCTGGAAATGGCCAGCCGCGGATTCGGCTGGACCGAGCTGCCGCGCTGGATGATCCAGCGCTTCGGCCAGGATCAGCTGGTGGAGTTGAAGTCGCCGGGCTGGCCGCGCCACATCCGCGTCGATGCGGTCTGGTCACGGCGGCGCGCGCTGGGACCTGCGGGCGCCTGGCTGCTGCAGAGCCTGACGGGCGGCTAGAGCCAGCCCGCGCCGCAACGACCTTGCAGCCGATCAGCGCGCCGTGGCCGGCAAGCGCGAGATATGCACCCCGTTGGCGTTGAGCCAGTCGCCCAGCTTGGGGCTGGCCAGCACGTCGAATTCCGCGCGGCGCTGGCGTGACATGGCGCAGCCGTCCTGGTTGCCCATGGCCGGATGGCACATGAGCAGGTCGCAGTCGCGCGCATTGAACAGCCAGTTCTGCAGCAGATCCGCATAGCGGCGCTTGCCGCCTGCGAAACCATAGACGCCCAGCAGCCGGCGGTTGGTGCGCATGCCATCCTGGCGCGCTTGGCGCGCCAACGCCGCGGCGCCCAGCGCGCCGATGACACGCGCCTTGATGGCCTCCTTCATGGGAATGCCGAACTGCATGCCCGGCGCCGTCTGGCGCAGCCATGGCATACGGGCGCCGTAACGGCGCTTGAGCAGTTGCAGCAGGCGCTCGCGAATGCCGGGCAGTTGATGCACGTGCTGGTGACCGTCGACATAGTCGGGCGCGCGGCCGAACGCGGCCTCGAAGGCGTCGAACTGACGCTCCAGCTGCGCCTCGATCCACTCTCCGTCCAGCCTGCCCGTGTAGGCATTGAGGATCAGCCGGCTCAGCGTCGGCATGGGCTCGGCGCCGGGCACGAGCGCTTCGGTGAAGTTCACATGCAGGCCGATATCCACATTCAGCGGCGCCAGCCGCCTCGCATTGACCGCAAACGAAGGGCCCAGCGCGAGGCAGCTGACCGCGCTCAGGCGGCCCATGCCGGCCAGCGCAATCATGCCTTCATCGATGTCGGCATTCATGCCAAAATCGTCCCCGCAGACAACGATACGTTTGCTCATCGCTATACCTCTGACTTCCTTATCTTCACGGCTTTCATGCGCGCCCTGCTGCAACAAGTAAGCACTTTCATTGCTGTCGGATGCGCGGCCGCAGCCACCCATTGGGCTGTCGCCGTGGGTTGCGTCGAACTCTTCCGCCTGCCGCCCCTGGCCGCCAACCTCGTGGGCTGGCTGATCGCCTTCGCAGTGTCCTTCGCCGGCCATTACCGGCTTACATTCCGACATTCCAAAACTCCCTGGACGGTAGCAGCGCGCCGTTTCTTCTTTGTGTCAGCCGCAGGCTTTCTCATCAACGAAGCCACCTACGCCTGGCTACTGCACAACACTGCCATCCGCTACGACATCCTGCTGGCGCTGATCCTGCTCGGGCTTGCCGTGGCGACTTTCATCGTCAGCCGGTTCTGGGCGTTCCGCCACAAACCCGCTGCCTGAACGCCGCGTCCACGTCGACGCGCCACATCACGTACTTCACGCTGCTCACCACCGGCGCCAGCCCCTGCAGCGGCGGATAGGTGGGGTTGTCGGCCGCAGTGCCCCACACCCAGAAACGCGCGCCTTGCTCCGCCTGGCACAGACGCGCGGTGAACTCCGCGGGACTGAGCAATACCTCTCCGCCCGTCTCGGGATCGAACTGGGCGGCGTCGTACAACTCCTTGCGCCAGTTGTCGCGCACGGGGACCTCCGGGTTGCGCCAGTCGTCCACCACCCACGCAGGACGCGCCGCCCTTGCGTAGAGCGCCAGATCGAAGGGATAGGTGTGCAGCGAGACGAACGTATCGTCTGGCCGCGCCTGTTCCCGCACCACCCTGGCCAGCGGCTCCGCGCTGCCGCGCGCGTTGTTCGCCGCAATGCCCACCGCGATGACGCAGATGCCCGCCGCCAGGACCGCGCTCAGGCGCACCAGGCGAGTAGCACCCTCGGCATCGGCGCGCCTGGCCCCCTGGATCACTTCAGCCAGCAGAAAAGCCAGCGGCGCCAGCGCCGGCAGGACATAGCCCACGAGCTTGGACTGCGGCAGCGAAAAAAACACGAGCACGACGGCAAACCACACCAAAGCCAGGCGCCGCAGGCTGCGCGTAGGGCCCACCCAGAACGCCTGGCGCAATATGCCGCCGCCCCACAACGACCAGGGCAGGCTGAGCCCGACAATCACCGGCAGATAAAACCAGAACGGCTGCGCATTGTTGAAGCCGCTGGCCGCGAAACGCTGGAAATGCTGATAGACGAAGAAGTAGTCGTAAAAACCGGGATAGCGCAGCTGCATCAGCATGAACCACGGCGCCGCCACGGCGACGAACGCCAGCAGCGCAGGCGGCCAGCACAGCGCGGCCAGGCCGCGCCAGCGCCGCTCCCACAGCAGCCAGACCAGCAGGATCGCGCCCGGCAGCGCCAGGCCGATCAAGCCCTTGGCCAAGACCGCCAACGCCGCCAGCACGCCGGCCGCCACCGCCATCGCGCGCCATGCCTGCCCGCGCTCGACGCGCAGCGCCGTGTCCACGGCGGCCAGCACGCACAGCGTGATCAGGCCGGCAACCAGCATGTCCAGATTTGCGAACTGCGCGCCGCCATAGAAGAACGGCATGGTGGCGAGGACCAGCACCGTCAATGCGGCGGTCTCGGTATCGCGGTAGCGCCGCACGAAGCAATACAGGGCCGCCACGGCGCCCCACGCGGCCAGCCAGGAAGGCACCCGCGCCGCCCAGGGATGCACGCCGAACACCGAGAAGGACAGCTCGGTCAGCCAGTAATAGAGCGGCGGCTTGTGGAAGTACGGCATGCCGTCCAGCAAGGGCACCGCATGCGAGCCGCTGCGCAGCATGTCCCAGGCCACGCCTGCATAGCGCCCTTCATCGGGCAGGGTCAGGGGCCTGATCCAGGCCAGGAAGGCAAGCCACGCGCCTATCGCAAGCAGGAAGCGTCCTGCCGGCGGGGTCCAGTCGGAACGCCGCCAGAAAGTCGTGGCGGACATGTCAGCCCAGGCCTTTGCCCGGCCGGGAAGCCTGGCCCTGCCGGCGGCGCACGACGAAGAGCGGCCGTCCCTTCACTTCATCGAAGATGCGGGACACGTACTCGCCCACCACGCCCAAGGAAATCAAATTTACGCCGGCAAAGAACAGCACCGCCGTCACGATGGTCGTCCAACCGGAGACCTGGTTGCCGAAGAACAGGTACTCGCCGACCAGATAGGCCGCGTAGCTCAGCGCCAGCATGGCGAAGGCCACGCCGACCAGGCTGACCAGACGCAGCGGCCAGGTGGTGAAGGCGGTCAGGCCATCCAGCGCCAGCCGGAATAAGCGCATGCTGCCGAAGCGGCTGTCGCCGTGCATGCGTTCCTCGGGGGTATAGGCCAGGGCCTCGCCCTTGAAGCCGACCCAGGCGTACAGGCCCTTCATGAAACGGGTCCGTTCGGGCAGCGCGATCAGCGCGTCCACCACGCTGCGGTCCATCAGGCGGAAGTCGCCCGCGTGCGCCGGCACATCCACGCCGCGCGCGCCGCTCAACAGCTTGTAGAACCAGCGCGCGCCGGTGCGCTTGGCCCAGGATTCGTCGGCGCGGGTCTCGCGCACCGCGTAGACCATTTCGGCGCCGGCGGCCCAGCGCGCCAGCATCTGTTCGATCAAAGCAGGGGGATGCTGCAGATCGGCGTCCAGGCAGATCACGGCATTGCCGGTGGCGGCTTCCAGGCCGGCGCTGATCGCGGCTTCCTTGCCGAAGTTGCGCGACAGCTGCACGTAGCGGAAACCGTCGTGTTCGGTCCATTCGGCCATCAGCGCTTCCGTGCCGTCCGTGCTGCCGTCATCGGCCACGATGATCTCCCAGCTGGTGCAAAGCGCCTCCAGGCGGTTGCGCAGCAAAGGCAGCAGGACCCGCAGGTTTTCGCATTCGTTCAGGCAGGGAATCACGCAAGTCACGCAGGCGTCATACGGTACGGGCGCCTCGGCCGCCGGCCATACCGCTTCCAGAGGATACGATTTGGTCAACACTTGCGGGACGGCGGATTCGGACCGGAATTGGATGTGCATGGCTCTAGACTCGGAATGCAGGACTATGGCGAGCAGTATGCGAAGGGTGTCGTTGAATTTTCATAAAATGCGGCGCGCCCGACGATCCGGCAATCCAGGGCGAATTCTAGGGAGCCCCTCCCTGAAAACAATAAAGTCCCGTGAACCTGTGTCCCCAATTTGTGAAGCCCTGTAAAGCCTGAGGCCGTCCGTGCATCGGTAAAATGCGCCCGAGTTTTTTGTTTTCGCAGGTTGTCATGCAATATCAAATCCGGCTCATGCGGGCCAGCGACGTGGACGCCATCCTGGCTCTCCAGACCCTGGCCTACCCCGGTTTCCTGCTGGAAAGCGCGGATTTCTTCCAGAATCGCCTGGCGCTCGCCCCCGCGCACTGCTGGGTGGCGCAGCCCGCGGCCAGCTCCGATGCGCTGCTGGGCTACCTGATCTCCTATCCCTGGGATGCGGGACTGCCGCCCGCCCTGGACGTCGCGCTCGCGACGCTGCCGGCCGCGGCCGACCACTGGTTCCTGCACGACTGCGCCGTGGCGCCCTCGGCGCAAGGGCTGGGCGTGGGCCAGGCGCTACTGCGCGCCGCCGCCCGCAGCGCGCATGAGGGCGGCTTGCGCCGCGCGAGCCTAGTGTCACTGGAATCCGCCGTGGGTTATTGGCAGCGCCACGGCTACCTGCCGGTCAGCGCAGACAGCGCAGACAGCGCCGATCTGACCGAAAAACTGGCTGGCTACGGGCCGCGCGCGCAATACATGTCGCGCGCATTTCCGCTCTAGCCGCCCCGGCCGCGGCTGCCTGCGCCGCGGCTTTCCGCCCGCCCGGCTTCGCGCCGCGCGCCGCCTCCCTGCCCCCATGTACACCGCCCGCGCGGCGGACGTAACATAAGCCTCAGTCCGTGAGAGGCGGCAGGGTTCAAACAGCCAGAAAGTTCACCGTGCCCTGACAGGGCGCAAAGGTACCTATGATCTCGCTTACGCCCGTTCAATCACTGCTGGCATGCTGCCTCGTCCTGGTCATCGGACGCGTGCTCACCACCAGGATCGGCTTCCTCGCCCGCTACAGCATTCCGGACCCCATCGTCGGCGGCCTCCTGTTCGCCGTACTGGCCTACCTGCTGGCGACCTGGGGCGGCGTGTCCGTCTCGCTGGAAACCAGCATCAAGCCGACCTTGCTGCTGCTGTTCTTTGGCAGCATCGGCCTGACCGCCAACCTCAAGCTGCTGGCCAAGGGCGGCCCCAGGCTGATTGCCTTCCTGCTGGCCCTGATCCCGTTCCTGGTGCTGCAGAACGCCGTCGGGCTGGGCATGGCCTGGCTGCTGGACATGCATCCGCTGATGGGCCTTTTGGGCGGCACGATCACGCTGGTGGGCGGGCACGGCACGGGCGCGGCCTATGCCACGCGCTTCGCCGACTTCAACAACATCCAGGACGTGATGGCGCTGGCGATGACCGCCGCCACCCTGGGGCTGGTGCTGGGCGGCGTGGTGGGCGGGCCGGTGGCCGAATGGCTGATGCGGCGCCACAAGCTGGCCGGCAGCCTGGACCACGCGCCCGGCGACGGCCACGAGCCTGCGGACCTGACGGAAAACGCACCCGCGTCCTCTGCAGGCTCCTACATCGTGTCCCTGACCGCCGCACTGGTCTGCCTGGTGGTCGGCGGCTACCTGGCCGCCCTGGTCGAGGACGCCCCGGTCAGCCTGCCGAATTTCCTGTGGTGCCTGGCCACGGGCGTACTGATCCGCAACGGCGGCGAAAAGCTGGGTCTGAAGCTGGACGACCGCGCCACCGAAATCATCGGCACCATCTCGCTGTCGCTGTTCCTGGGCATGACGATGATGACGCTGGACCTGTCCAGCGTGGCGCGCCTGGCCGGCCCGCTGGCCCTGATGCTGGCGGTGCAGACCCTGGTGTGCGCGCTGTATGCCGCCTGGGTCGTGTTCCGCATGCTCAAGCGCGACTACGAAGCAGCCATCATGTCGGCCGCCTTCTGCGGCTTCGCGCTGGGCGCGACCGCCACCGCCATCGCCAATATGCAGGCGCTGACGCGGCGCCACGGCCCGGCGCCGGAAGCGTTCATCGTCGTGCCGGTCACCGGCGCCTTCCTGGTCGACATCCTCAACGTGATCGTGCTGACCTCGCTGATCTCCTTGCCGTTCGTGGGAGGTATGTGACCATGCTCAAACGTCTTGTCATTCTGAGCTTCTGCCTGCTGCTGGCGGCCTGCGGCCGCGCGCCCGACACCGATGCCCTGCGCGCCGACGTGGAACGCAGCCTGGCCACCGCCTACGGCGCGGATTTGTTCCGCATCGCCGAGATCAAGCGCATGGGCTCGGCCTCGGACAGCAGCGCCCCGGCGGGCGAAACCCGCCGCGTGGTCTATTACGACGTCGAACTGGACCTGGCGCGCAACATCACCCTGGGCGCCTGGGACCAGCCCGGCGCCGCCGCGCTGGTCACGCTGCTGGGCGCAGGTCCGCGCAGCATCAGCGGCGTGAAATCCGGCGGCAACCAGGCCGGCGACCGCATCGTCGCGCACGCCAGCGCCATCTACCGCCAGGAAGGCGACACCTGGAAGCTGGTGACCCCGGCCGGCTTCAAGGCGGCCGAGGCGCCCAACCTGGACACCGGCGCGCCGCCTCCCGTCACGCGCCAGCTGCTGGACACGCTGGACCAGATCACTCATTCGGTTTCCTACAGCGCCTCCAGCACCGCGCAGCACGTAGTGCAGCAGGAACTGGAACGCTCCGTGGCGCGCATCAATGGCCGGCTGGCCCGCATGCAACAGGGCTATCCGCTGGCCGGCGGTCCGGACCGCGGCGAGTATGTGGCGTTCGCGCGCGCCCTGAGCGACGTCGCTCGCAAGCAGCAGATCCGGGTCTCGCCGCTGATCACGGGCGGCGGCGCCGAGAACATCGCGCTGTTGCGCAGCGGCGACGCGGTGGTGGGGCTGGCCCAGGCCGACACGGCGCGGCTCGCCTATGACGGCAAGGGGCCGTTCGCCGGCCAGGGGCCTTTCACCGGTCTGCGCGCCCTGGGCAGCCTGTATCCGGAACTGGTCCATATCGTGGTCCGCGACGACGCCGCCCTGCGCGGCGTACGCGATCTCAAGGGCAAGACCATCGCCCTCGGACCGGAAGGCTCGGCGGTGCGCGCCACGCTGGAAACCGTGCTGGCCGCGCACGGCCTGCAAGCCGGCCGCGACTACACCGTGGCCGATACGCCCTTCACAGAGTCCCTGCCTGCGCTGAACTCCGGCAAGGTCGACGCCGCCGCCCAGGTCATCGGCGTGCCCGCCACGCCCTTGCGCGATGCGCTGACCCAGGCGCGACTGAAGCTGCTGCCGCTGGACCCTGCCGCCATCAAGACGCTGACCGGGGCCGAGGACAACGCGCTGATGCCGCTGGACATCGCCGCCGGCACCTACCCCAACCAGACGGAGCCTATCCCCACCGTGGGCATGGCGGCTCTGCTGCTCACCACCGCGGACCTGACCCGGGACGAGGCCCTGGTGATCGTGCGCGCGGTCTATGTGACCGGGCAGGACCTGCTGGCCGCGGGCTCGGCCCAGGGCGCTCAGGTGGGCCTGGCGACCGCCCGCCGCGGCCTGACCGTGCCGCTGCACGACGGCGCCCAGGAAGGGCTGGCCAAGCTTGAACAGGCCAAGCCGCAATAAAGCCGGTTGCGCTTATGATTGCGCTCCCTACCAGGAATCTCCATGAATAAATTCGATCTGCAGAAAAACCAGGCCCTGAAGCTGGCCGGCCAGCTCAAGCAAGCCTCCACCCCGGACCGCTTCGGCACCGCCTCGCAAGTGCCCGACCGCCGCGAACAGCGCAAGCTGGACCAGGCCGCCGGCCTGGTGCCGTTCCCGCTGAAGCTGTCGCAAGCCCACGCCGACAAGCTGCGCGCCCTGGCGGCCGAACGCGGCGTGTCCACCAACGACATCGTGGCCGAAGTGCTGCAAAACGCGCTGGACAAGTAAGCGCATGCACATCTGGGTCGATGCGGACGCCTGCCCCGCAGTCATCAAGGACATCCTGTTCCGCGCCGCCCAGCGCTGGCAGCTGCCGCTGACGCTGGTGGCCAACCAGATGCTCTACACCCCGCCCTCGCCGCTGATCCGCGCGGTGCAGGTGCCGCGCGGCTTCGACGTCGCCGACGCCCACATCGCCGAGCGCGCATCCGAGGGCGACCTGGTGATCACCGGCGACATCCCGCTGGCCGCGCAAGTCCTGGAAAAAGGCGCAATGGCCCTGAACCCGCGCGGCGAACGCTATACGCCGGAAACGATCCGGGAGCGGCTGGCGCTGCGGGACATGATGGAAGAGTTGCGGGCCAGCGGCGTGGATACCGGCGGCCCGGCCGCATTCAGCCAGGCCGACCGCAAGGCCTTCGCAAACCAGCTGGACACGCTGCTGGCGCGCGCGGCGCGCAAGACGCAGCAGGGCTGAAGTCCGGCCGGCCGCGGCTAGCGGTCAATAGAAGGTGATGTAGGCCTTGTAGATGATCGTGCCCAGGGCCGTGATCAGGCCTATGCCCATCAGCCCCATGCCGAGATTGCGGTCGCGCAGCCCGAAGCCGATCAGCATGAGCGCCACCCCGGCGCCGATAATGATCAACATGGTAGTGGTGTGCTCGGACATGACCTTCTCCTGTTCGCCTACGCCTGGCCCCACGGGCCAAAGCCTTTGTTATCCATGATAGTCAGGCTTGCATGCGACGCGGCTCAATCGATGAGAGTCCGCTTGCGTCAAATCAAGCCAAGCGTAATGAAAGGGACGGTTCAGCGCAATGGCTTGCTCGCAATGGGCAAGGCGTCCGGGCTTGAAGGCGGAATCATGTTCGATGCGCACAAAACAAAAAAGCCAACCTCGCGGTTGGCTTTCTTTGCTTTGCGTCTTTTTTAACCTTGGTACGCCGACAACGATAAGCCTGGGGCTTACGTCATCTTCCAAGGGTCTTTGGTGGGTAGTACTGGGTTCGAACCAGTGACCCCTGCCGTGTGAAGGCAGTGCTCTACCACTGAGCTAACCACCCCGAAAGAGGCGAAATATTAGCACGTTTTTTTGGACGTGTGCAAGTCGCCTCGAAAAAACTTTATGCGGCCGCCGCCGGCGCGTCGATCTTGCGCCAGGTACACTCCCCGCCCACGGACTTGTCCAGGGCCGCGAGATAGTTTTCGTGTTCGGCCAGTTCCGCCTCGCTGGCCTTGATCACGGGCAGGCCCGAAGCGTCGAAGCGGGCCAGCTCGATGCCATTGCCGCCGCCGCTGGCGCTGTCGTCCACGTCGATCAGCAGCGCGTCCTGGCCGCGGGTCATGGCCAGCCAGACTTCCGCCAGCAACTGCGCGTCCAGCAATGCGCCGTGCAGGGTGCGGTGGGCGTTGGAGATGCCGAAGCGGTCGCACAGCGCATCCAGCGAATTGCGCTTGCCCGGGAACAGCGAACGCGCATGCAACAGCGAATCCGTGACCGTCTCGCAGTACTCGGTGACCGCGCCGCGCCCGGTCTTGGCGAGTTCGGCGTTGAAGAACTTGACGTCGAACGCGGCGTTGTGCGCGATCAGCTCGGCGCCCTGGATGAACTTGACGAATTCGTCCGCGACATCGGCGAAGCGTGGCTTGTCCGACAGGAACTCCGTGGTCAGGCCGTGCACGGCCAAGGCCTCGGGGTCGCTGTCGCGGTCCGGGTTCAGGTAGATGTGCAGGTTGTTGCCGGTGGCCATCCGGTTGACCATTTCCACGCAGCCGATCTCGACGATGCGATGGCCCTGGGCAGGGTCCAGTCCGGTGGTTTCACTGTCAAAGATGATCTGGCGCATAACTTATTCCGACGCTTGGGCAGGCGCGGCGGGCTGCGCGTGCGGCGCCGGAGCGGGGTCCGGGTGATGCGCTGCGCTGCCGGCCTGGCCGGGTTTCTTGCGTGCGGTGGCGATCAAGGTATAGGCCACCGGCACGACGAACAAGGTCAGTAGTGTACCCAGCATCAGCCCGCCCACCAGGACCCAGCCGATCTGCTGGCGCGATTCCGCCCCCGCGCCCGTGGACAAGGCCAGCGGCACGGTGCCCAGCACCATGGCGCCGGTGGTCATCAGGATGGGGCGCAGGCGCAGCACGCTGGCTTCGACCACGGCCTCGAACAACTCCTTGCCCTCGTCGCGCAGCTGGTTGGTGAATTCGACGATCAGGATGCCGTGCTTGGTGATCAGCCCCACCAACGTGATCAGGCCGATCTGGCTGTAGATGGACAAGGTGCCGCCGGTCAGCCACAGCGCCAGCAGCGCGCCGGTCATGGACAGCGGGACCGACAGCATGATGATGAAGGGATTGCGCCAGCTTTCGAACTGCGCGGCCAGCACCAGGTAGATGAAGGCCAGCGCCATGGCGAAGACCAGATAGATGCTGCCGGAGGAATCGCGGAACTCGCGCGATTGGCCATCCAGGTCGGTCACGATGGTGTTGGGCAGCACGTCGCGCGCCACCTGGTGCATGTGCGTCAGGACTTCGCCCAGCGCGTAGCCGGGCGCCACCGCGCCGTCGATCTTCACGGCGCGCAGGCGGTTGAAGTGGTTCAGCGATTGCGGCGACACGCCCTCGTGCACGCCCAGCAGATTGTCCAGCTGCACCATGCTGCCGTCGCGCGCCCGCACGTAGATGCCCGAGATATCGGTGGGATTGGCGCGGTCGCGCGGCGTCACCTGCACGATCACGTCGTACTGTTCGCCTTCGTCCTTGTAGCGCGTGACCTGGCGGCCGCCCAGCATGGATTCCAGGGTGCGGCCCACGGTATCCACATTGGCGCCCACGTCGGCCATCTTGTCGCGGTCCACGCGCACCCGCAGCTCGGGCGTATTCAGGCGCAGGTCGGTATCCAGGTTGATCAGGCCGGGATACTTGCGCAGCTCGGCCAGGAACACCTCGGTCAGGCGTGACAGCTCGGCGTAGGACGCCTGGCTCATGATGATGAACTCAACCGGCTTGGAACGCGCCGACTGGCCCAGCGACGGCGGATTGGTCGGGAACGCACGCACCCCGGGCAGCGAGGCGAATTGCGGCTGCAGCTGCTGCGTGATGGCCTGCTGCTTGCGGCTGCGCTCTTCCCAGGGTTTCAGGCGCAGGATGGCAGTGCCGTCCGTCACGGTGGGGAAGCCCACGGTCACCTGGCTGCCGCTGGCCTCCGGAATGTCGGAGTAGAACTTTTCGATGCCCAGCATGCTTTCCAGCGTGTAGTTCAGCGTCGCCCCTTCAGGCGAGCTGACGATGCCGAACACCACGCCGCGATCCTCGATGGGCGCCAGCTCGCTCTTGACGACCTTGAACAGCACGCCGCTCGCGGCCGCGACCGCCAGGCCGATGGCCACCACCACCCAGCGGTGGCGCAGGGCCAGCGCCAGCGCGCGCCGGTAGCCGTTGCTCATGCCGTTGAGCCAGCCTTCGATCAGGTTGTACCAGCGGCTGTGGCTGCTCTGGTGGCGCAGCAGCACCGAACACATCATGGGCGTAAGCGTCAGCGCCACGAAACCCGACACCAGCACGGCGCCGGCCAGCGCCAGCGCGAATTCGATGAACAGCCGCCCGGTGCGGCCCGTGGCGAAAGCCAGCGGCGCGTACACGGTGACCAGCGTCATGGTCATGGCGACCACCGCGAAGCCGATCTCGCGCGAACCGCGCAGCGCGGCCTCCTTGCGCGGCATGCCCTCTTCGATGTGGCGGAAGATGTTCTCCAGCACCACGATCGCGTCGTCCACCACCAGGCCGATGGCCAGCACCATGGCCAGCAGCGTCAGCGTGTTGATGGAAAAACCGAACAGGTACATCAGCGCACAGGCGCCCACCAGCGACACCGGAATGGTGACGATGGGGATGATGCTTGCTCGCAGGTTGCGCAGGAAGAAGAAGATCACCAGCACCACCAGGACGATGGCTTCGCCGATGGTGTGGAACACGGAGTCGATGGAGCGTTCGATGAACACCGACGAGTCATACGCGATGTTCAGCTTCATGCCGGCCGGCAGGTTCTCGTTCAGGCGCGCCACTTCCTCGCGCGCCGCCTTGGACAGTTCCAGCGGGTTGGCGGTGGACTGGCGCGTCACGCCGATGTTGATGGCTGGCTTGCCATTGAAGCGCGACAGCACGCGGTCGCTGGCGGCAGCGATCTCCACATTGGCCACGTCGCGCATGCGGACCGGATAGCCTTTGACGTTGGCGACGATCACGTTCTCGAACTGGGCCGGCGTCTGCAGGTCGGTGGAAGACACCACCGAGAACTCGCGGGCGCGCGACTCGATGCGGCCGGCCGGAATCTCGACGTTCTGGCTGCGCAGCGCGGCCTCCACGTCCTGCACGGTCAGGCCGTAGGCGGCGAGCTTGTCGCGGTCCACGTAGATGCGCATGGACGGCAGGCGTTCGCCGAAGACGCGCACCTCGGCCGCGCCGGGCAGCACCGACAGGCGGGTCTTGATGTAGCGGTTGATGTAGTCCGAGGTCTGGATCGCGGAGTACGAACCGGACTCGACCGCGATGTAGATGATGGGCTGGGAATCGGCCTCGACCTTGCCGATGATGGGCTCGTCGATCTCGTCGGGCAGGAAGCGGCGGGCGCGCGAAACCTTGTCGCGGACTTCCGCGGCCGCGGCGTCCGGATTGCGGGACAGGTTGAACTTGATGTTGATGAGGCTGCGTTCCGAGCGGCTGCGCGAGGTCATCACGTCCACGCCCTCGATGCCGGCCAGCTGGTCTTCCAGCGGCTTGGTCACCTGCGATTCGATCACCTCGGGCGAGGCGCCCTTGTAGGTGGTGTCCACCGACACGATGGGCTCGTCGATCTTCGGATACTCGCGCACGGTCAGGCGCGAATACGAAATCAGGCCGATCAGCACGATGATCAGCGACAGGACCGATGCGAACACCGGCCGCTTGATGCAGGTTTCCGAGATACGCATTGCGCTACCGCCACATAGGGAAAAAAGCCGGCGTCACGCGCCGTTGGCCAGGACGGTCACCGCGGCGCCGTCTGTCACGCGCTGCAGGCCCGACACCACCAGCCGGTCGCCCGCCGCCACGCCGGTCAGGATTTCGACGCGGCCCTCGCGGCGCTCGCCGATGGTGACCTCGCGCCGCTCGGCCACGCCATCCTTGACGCGGTAGACGTATTGCGTCGCGCCCGAGGGCGACAGCGCGGCTTCCGGCGCGACCAGCGCCTTGTCCTGGTTGAACTGCAGCTGCACGCGGGCGAACATGCCCGGACGCAGCACCGCATCCTTGTTGGGGACCGTGGCGCGCAGCAGGATGGAGCGTCCGCCCGCGTCGACCAGCGGGCTGACCGCGTAGACCACGCCCTGGCGCTCCTGGCCGGGCAGCGCGTCCATGCGCAGCGTCAATTGCTGGCCCACGCCCACCTTGCTCAAATACATTTCAGGGACGCGGAAATCCACCTTGAGCGGATCGATCGCCTCCAGCGGGGCCAGGTCCTGGCCCTGGTTGACGTAGTCGCCCACCGACACGCTGCGCAGGCCCGCGATGCCGCCAAACGGCGCCGAGATCGTCATCTTGTCCAGGCGCGCCTGCGCCAGCGCCACGGCGGCTTCCTGCACCTTCAGGGTGCTGGCGGATTCGTCGCGCGCCTGCTGGCTGACGAAGCCCTTGCCCTGCAGCTCCACCGAGCGCCGGTAGTGGCTTTGCGCCAGCGTCAGGTTGGCGCGCGCCTGGGCCAGCTCGGCGCGCGGCACGGAATCGTCCAGCCGGATCAGCACGTCGCCGCGCTTGACCGGCTGGCCTTCCTTGAAATCGATCGACTGGATGCGGCCCGCGACCTCTGGTCGCAGCACCACGGACTCGTCGGAGCGCAGGCTGCCCACGGCCGAGATGCCGCGCGCGAAAGGAATCTCTTCAACGGCGGCCACTTCGACCCGAACGGGCGCAACGCGCGTCACGAGGGGCGCCTCGACGGCGCCGGGTTGTGGACTAACGGTTCCGAAGGCGAGCCAGCGCGGCACAAAAACGCCGAGCGCGGCCCCCGCGGCCAACCCTGCCGCTACGGCGGCGAGCAGTACTGCTTTTTTCATGCGCGAATGTGGCGGTATTGCGGCGCGGGCCTGGCATGCCCCCACGCGGACTGCGCCGCAGGAACTGGAATGAGGGTTGGCACTTTAGCACCCGGATTTACATACTGGAACAATCCTGAAGCCGGATGAAAGAACTAAATCCGCCCCAGAGGGCGGATTTGAGGGTATATCCCGATGCCCTCAGCCCCGGCGGGCCGATTCCACGCCCATGTTGGCCAACTGGTCTGCCCGTTCGTTGCCGGGATCGCCGGCGTGGCCGCGGACCCAGCGCCAGGACACGGTATGGCGCTGCACCTGTTCGTCCAGCAGCTGCCACAGCTCGGCGTTCTTGACCGGCTTCTTGTCGGCCGTCATCCAGCCGCGCCGCTTCCAGTTGGCGAGCCACTCGGTCATGCCCTTCATTACATATTGGGAGTCCGTATGGATGATGACCGTGCACGGGCGCTTGAGCGCGCGCAGGCCCTGGATGACTGCCAGCAGTTCCATCCGGTTGTTGGTGGTCTGGAGTTCGCCGCCATGCAGGGTCTTTTCATGGCTGCCGGCGCGCATCAGCACGCCCCAGCCGCCCGGACCGGGGTTGCCCTTGCAGGCGCCGTCGGTCCACATTTCCACTTTCTGCTCGTTCGCTTTGTCGTCCTGCATGGTGCTGCTTGGTATTCCTTGCTAAAAAAAGTCCCAAAAATTGGCCCCGCGGCGCGGAACTGGGGCCTCAGGAGCCGTCGTCCGCGTGGCGGTTGACCACCACGGACGCGGCGCGGGCGCGTTTGGGCTTGGCCTTCTTCCAGGCCGGGCCAATGATACGCATGCCGGCCACCCGCTTGACGGCCGACACCAGATAGACCGCGCCGCCCACGCTCCACCAGCGGGCGCCCGCCGACTCCAGGAAGGACCAGCGCTGCAGCCACTTTTCGCTGCGGCAGGCCGGGGCGTAGCAGCCGAAGTGGCTGGCCTCGACCTCGAGCGACAGCAGCTTGAACCAGTCCTTCAGGCGCGGCAAGGACACCTGGGATGACGGCGGCTGCGGCAGCCAGGGTTCCATGCCGGGCATGCGCGTGCGCATGCCCCACATGCTCCAGGGATTGAAGCCCGAGATCACGACCCGCCCTTCGGGCACCAGCACGCGTTCGACCTCGCGCAGCACGTTGTGGGGATCGTCCGCGCACTCGAAGGCATGCGGCAGGATCAGCAGGTCCACGCTCTGGGATTCGAACGGCAGGGCCTCGGGCTCGGCCAGCACCACCCGCGACTGCCAGGCCGCCGCGCTTTCCGCGGACGGGGTCTCCGCGCCCACGTAGCCCTTGAAGGGCATGCGGTTGGCGCGCAGCAGATTCATATCCGCCAGACCCACCTGCCAGGCGTAATATCCGAACACGTCCGCGACAGCCGCATCGAACTGCGCCCGCTCCCAGGCCAGGACGTACTGTCCCGGCGGCGTCTGGAACCATTCGGCCAGTTCTACAATCGGCGGAGTATCTTCTGCCACGTTCTATTCCTTCGAATCCCATGCAAGCCTTGACCGCCCCCACAGGCGGCCGCGATCGCAACGCCGCGGTCTTGCCTCTACCCGCCTTCAACGACAACTACATCTGGGCCATCGTCCGCGGCGATGAAGCCGCCGTGGTCGATCCCGGCGTCGCCGGCCCGGTGCTGCAATGGCTGGCCCAGAACGGCTTGAGACTGCGCGCCATTCTACTCACGCACCATCATGGCGACCATGTGGGCGGCGTACCGGAATTGTCCCGCATCGAGGGCATTACCGTATACGGCCCCGCGCATGAACAGCTGCCGCGCTGCGACGTGCGCCTGGCGCAGGGCGACCGCGTGGCGATCCCGGAACTGGACCTGGATCTGGCCGTGCTGGACGTGCCCGGGCACACCGCCGGCCATATCGCCTACTACGGCCGGGCGGCCGGCCAGGAGCCGGTTCTGTTCTGTGGCGACACCCTGTTTGCGGGGGGCTGTGGCCGTCTTTTCGAAGGCACTCCGGCGCAAATGCATGATTCTTTAGGGAAATTTGCCGTTTTACCGCCAGATACACAGGTTTTTTGCGCACACGAGTACACTCTAGCGAACTTGCGCTGGGCCTTGGCAGTCGATCCGGCCAACCGCAGCCTGCAACAGTGGCACCAGCAGGCCCAGCAATTACGAGCAGAAGGTCTTCCCACGCTTCCGTCCACCATCGGGCAGGAACGCGCGGCCAATCCGTTTTTGCGCACGCAAGAAGTTGAGGTCGTCCACGCCGCAGAGCGCTGGGCCGGCCGCAGCCACGCTACGCCGGTAGAGGTTTTTGCCTCCCTTCGTGAATGGAAGAACGATTTCAAGTGACAACCCGATGAATCTATCCCGACTCCTTCTGCCGCTCATGCTGGCAGTCCTCGCCGGTTGCGCAGGAACCAAAGCCCCCGATAGCAAGAACCTCACCACCAATTCGCAAGGGCGATACATCGCCCGCGACACGTCCCGGACGGTTGACCTGACCAACCCGCCCGCCGACGCCTGGGACCGCATCCGCCGCGGTTTCGCCATCCCCAACCTGAACACCGATCTCTCGCAGCAGTGGACCGAGTACTACGCGTCCCACCCCGAGTCGGTGCAGCGCATGGCGGAACGCGCAGGCAAATACCTGTACTTCATCGTCGACGAGATCAACCGCCGCGGCCTGCCGACAGAGCTGGCGCTGCTGCCCTTCGTCGAAAGCGCCTACAACCCGACCGCGCTGTCGCGCGCCCAGGCGTCCGGCCTGTGGCAGTTCGTGCCGGCCACGGGCCAGCACTTCAACCTGAAGCAGGACTGGTGGCGCGACGAGCGCCGCGACCCCATCGCCTCGACCAACGCGGCGCTGGATTACCTGGAAAAGCTGTTTGAAATGCAGGGCGACTGGTACCTGGCGCTGGCCTCGTACAACTGGGGCGAAGGCTCGGTGCAGCGCGCCATGGCCAAGAACGAGGCGGCCGGCCAGGGTACGGACTACCTGTCCCTGAACATGCCCGATGAAACCCGCAACTACGTGCCCAAGTTGCAGGCCATCAAGAACATCATCGCCGATCCGCAACGTTACGCGGTGGCCCTGCCCCCGGTGGGCAACACGCCCTACTTCGTGACGGTCCAGAAGAACAGCGACATCGACCTGGAAATCGCCGCCAAGCTGGCCGAAATGCCGCTGGACGAATTCAAGGCGCTGAACCCCTCGTTCAACCGTCCCGTGATCCGCGGCGACCACGGCCCCACCCTGCTGCTGCCGGCCGACCGCGTCGAGATCTTCAACGCCAACCTGACCAACTACAAGGGCGACCTCAGCGCCTGGAAGATCTACCATACGCGCCGCGGTGAATCCTACGCCTCGATCGCCAAGCGTTTCGGCGTGAGCGAAGCCACGCTGCGCCAGACCAACGACATCGGTTCGCGCCAGAAATCCGCCTCCGGCCAATCCCTGCTGGTGCCGGGCGAACCCGGCACGGGCGGCGTGCAGCTGGCCTCGCTGGCCACGCCGGTGGGCGCGCTGGACTCGACACCGTCGGACAACAAGGCCGCCGCCCCGCGCGGCCGCACCACCCAGGCGCCAGCCGCCCGCGTAGCCAGCGCCCGCCCCAATGTCCGCACCCACAAGGTGCGCCAGGGCGACACGCTGTTCTCGCTGGCCAAGCAGTACGGCACCTCGGTCGACGCGCTGCGCGCGCTCAACAACATCAAGGGCAGCGCCCTGAAGGTCGGCTCGCAACTGCGCGTGCCGGGCACCAACGCCCGCGGCTGATCGGCGCTTGCATGAAAAAGGCGCGTCCCGCGGGACGCCCCTTTTTTATGTCCATCCACCACCCGCTACCGCGGCTGCGCCGCGAACTGCGTACTCCATTGCGCCAGCTGGCCCGCCGTTACGCCCACGCCGCCGCACAGGATCACCGCCACCGATCGTGCGTTCTTCAGGAACTCCGAACCGCCGTCCAGCGCCGCAATCGAGGCGCCGCAGGCGGGCTCGACCAGAATGCGGTGCTCCAGCAGCACGTCCTCGCAGGCTGCCACCGCGGCGGCATCCGATACCACCACGCTCTCGATGGGATGCTCCTTCGCCAGCTCTAGCGCGCGGTCGCAGACCTGCCGCGCGCCCAATGAGGTCGCAATGGACCGGATCTCGGGCAACAGCACCGGCGCCCCCGCGCCCATGGCCTGGGCATAGGAGTCGGCGCCGGCCGTCTCGGCCGCAATCACCGGCACTTCCGCCCAGCCATTGCGCCGCAGGCCTTCGACCACGCCGCATAGCAGCCCGCCGCCGCCGACCGAGCAGATGACCGCATCCGGCCGCCCGCCCTGCCGGGCCAGCTCGTCGATCATGGTCGCGTGCCCCTCCCACAGCAAAGGGGCGTCGAAGGGATGCAGGAACGCATCCGCCTCGGTCATGAGTTCCAGCGCGCGGGCATTGGCCTCCATCCAGGAGGCGCCATGCACGATGACCTCCGCCCCTTCGGAGCGGATCAGGCTCTTGGCGCGCTCCGAGGTCGTGGCGGGCACCACCACCATCACCGGCGTGGCCAGCATGCGGCCGGCGTAGGCCACCGCATAACCGGCGTTGCCGCCGGACGAAGAGATGAAGCGCCGGGCCCCGCGGGATTTGTAGATCTGGCAGGCGTGGCCTATGCCGCGGGCCTTGAACGAGCCGCTGGGCTGCAGCGCCTCCATCTTCAGGCGCACGTCCTTGCCGCTGCGCAGGGAGAAGGCGCGGGATGCGAGCGCCGGGGTTTCGATATGGATTGCCATGTTCCGTTCTTCAAAAATGGGTGAATCAGGCCGCGCTGGCCACGACGCAGCAGACGTTGCCGGGCACGACGATGCCGGGATGGCGCTTGGCGAAGATGACGCCACTGGTCCCGTAAACCAGCTCGACCGGCGCGCGGCGCGGATCGAATGTCTGGTGGATGCGGCCCGCGGGCTGGCCGGCCTCGACGGCTTCGCCATGCCGATGGTAAGCCTCGAACACACCGCGTTCGGAGGCGATGACGTAGGACTTCGCGCCGCTGACCTTGCACAGGGGCGCTGGCTGCGCCGCCAGCGGCTGGGCGCAAGCCTGGTCCAGCACGCCCCAATGCGCCAGCACGCGCAGCGCGCCGGCGCGGCACAGCGCGAGCGCACTGTCCGTCACCGTGCCGCGTCCCGCCATCTCGGTGCTGACACAGGTAAGCCCCGCCGCCACGGCCGTGGCGACGCTGGTGCGGGTATCGCCCAGCGTGTCCAGCATCACGTTGAACGGCGCGCCGAAGGCCATTACGGCATCGATGTTGCGCTGGGTCTGCCCGGCGTCTTGCGACGGCTGGACCAGGGCGCTGGGAATGATGTCCAGCGACGAACCGCCGGAATGCAGGCTCAGGAACGCGTCGCCGCGCGAGAACAGCTCGTCGCTGACGTAGGCGGCGATCTGTTCCGTGATGCTGCCCGCATGGTCGCCGGGAAACGTGCGGTTCAGGTTCTTGCCGTCCAGCGGCGAGGTACGCAGGCCGGCTTCCGCTGCCGGCGCGTTGAGCGCGGGCATGACGATCAGGCGCCCCCGAATGCGGTCCAGCGGCAGGTCGCGGATGAGTTCGCCCAGCACGATCTGGCCTTCGTACTCGTCGCCGTGGTTGCCGGCTTCCAGGATGACGGTGGGGCCGTCGCCATTGGCCAGCACCGCCATGGGTATGCGCACCGTGCCCCAGGCGTCTTCGTGCGGCGACTGCGGGATGTGCAGGAAGCCCGCCTGGCGTCCAGGCGCGTCGAGATCGACGTCGGTGAAGGCCGTCGCGCAGTGCGGGTTGCGTGCCGGCAGGTGCGCGACCCGCCGGTCACGCAATAACGGCGACTCGCGGAATGTCGGTTTCGTCATAGACCTTTTGGGTATACGTTATGGGGTTAAATCCGAAAATATAGGTATTTGACTGACCAGCAACAAATACTTTTGATGCTTGCTACATATGCCCGGGAGGCATGGCATGGAATTGAGACAGTTGCGCTACTTCGCGGCGGTGTGCGCAGCCGGCAGCGTGGCCGGCGCGGCGAAGGCGTTGCATATCGCCCAGCCCGCCCTGTCGCGCCAGATGATGGCGCTGGAAGAGGAATTCGGCGCGCAACTGCTGGTCCGGTTGCCGCGCGGCGTGGCGCTCACGCGCGCCGGCGAAGCGCTGCTCGCCCACGCGAAACTGATGCTGGCGGGTTCCGAAACCCTGCGGGCGCAGGTGGCGCTGGCGGCCAATGGCAAGGCAGGCTCGCTGAAGATCGGCATCATGCCCGGCTACAGCTGGCTGCCCGGCCTGGGACAGGCGATCGCGGCCCTGTCGCGCGCCTCGCCCGATACCGATGTACAGCTGGAATCCGGCCTGTCGGCCTGGCAGCTCGATGCGATCAAACGCCACGAGCTGGACGCGGGCGTCGTCGCCTGGCGCTCTCCGCTCGATGGCGAAGTGGAGGGAATGAAGATCTATGAAGACCGCATGCTGCTCGCCATGCCCGCGGCGGTGGCGCGCAACGTCGGCAAGATCCGCACGCTCAAGGACCTGGCGGGCCAGAAGTTCATCCTGTTCCCGCGCGCCGGATCGCCCTCGCACTATGACGCGCTGGTGCGCATCTTGAAGGCCGCCGGCATTCCGTTGACGCGCCCGGCCGCCGTGGCGACCGATCTTCCCACCATCCTCGGCCTGGTGTCGGCCGGCCTGGGCTGCGCCATCATTCCCGCCTCGTTCCGGCTGCATGGTCCGGCCGGCGTGGTCTTCAAGGAAATCGGCGGCATAGACCTGACGTTCGATCTGGAGTTGGTCTGGCGCGCCGACCAGCGCGATCCCTTGCTCGCCAGTTTCGTGCGCCTGTTTCCGTCGCTCTGAAAACCGTCCTAAAGGCTCATGCCGGTCGGATCCGTCCCAGGGATTTTCATATCGCGAAACCGCGCAAACTCCTTAAAATAGGCGGATTCCAGAGGGAAAAAATCAAAGGATAGAAATATGGGCTTTCTCGCCGGCAAGCGCATCCTGGTCACCGGGGTGCTTTCCAACCGATCCATCGCCTACGGCATCGCGCGCGCCTGTCACCAGCAAGGCGCCGAACTGGCGTTCACCTACGTGGGCGACCGCTTCAAGGACCGCGTAGGCGAATTCGCAGCTGAATTCGGCAGCAAGATCGTGCTGCCCTGCGATGTGGCCGAAGACAGCCAGATCGAAGGCGCCTTCGCCGAACTCGGCCAACACTGGGACGGCCTGGACGGCCTGGTGCACTCCATCGGTTTCGCCCCGCGCGAAGCCATCGCCGGCAACTTCCTCGACGGCCTGTCGCGTGAAGGTTTCCGCATCGCACATGACATCTCGGCCTACAGCTTCGCCGCCATGGCCAAAGCCGCGCTGCCGCTGATGGAAGGCCGCAACGGCTCGGTGCTGACGCTGACCTACCTGGGCGCCGAACGCGTGGTTCCGAACTACAACACCATGGGCCTGGCCAAGGCCTCGCTGGAAGCCAGCGTGCGCTACCTGGCCACGGCGCTGGGCCCGCGCGGCATCCGCGCCAACGGCATTTCCGCCGGCCCCATCAAGACGCTGGCCGCCAGCGGCATCAAGGACTTCTCGGCCATCCTGAAGTTCGTGGAAGCCCAGGCTCCCCTGCGTCGCAACGTCACCATCGAAGACGTGGGCAACGTCGCCGCCTTCATGCTGTCGGACCTGGCCGCCGGCGTGACGGGCGAGATCACCCACGTGGATGCCGGTTTCTCGACCATCGTCCCGGGCATGGAAGACTGAATCCGCCCGCGGCGGGGCCGCCGGCCCCTGCCGCCGCAACCGGCCTCGTCAGGCCGGCTGCACCACCACGGTGGACACCTGCACGTCCACCGCCGTCATCAGCTTGTGCACCGGGCACTTCTCGGCCACCGCCAGCAGTTCGTCGATCTGCGCGTCGGACAGCTCGCCGTTCAGCGTCAGCTTGGCCGTCAGGCGGTAGATCCCCTTGCGCTCCTCGCTGGCGTCGCGCACCACTTCCACGCCCACCGATTCCAGCGGCAGGCCCTTGCGCTGCGCGTAGACCATCAAGGTCATGGCCTTGCAGCCGCCCAGGGCGGTGTCGAAGTAGTCGTGGGGGTCGGGGCCGGCGCCGGCAGGCTGGGGCATGTCCAGCGGCAGATCGTGGCCTTCGGCCGTGGCGGTGAATTGCAGCGTGTTGGGCGCATTCTGGCTCACGCGGATGCTCATGGGTCCTGTCTCCTGGTAACGGGGTCCTGACGGGCAGCCGCCGCGGCCGCCCCAGACCACGTTGTATCACCTGGCGGGCGCTCCAAGGACGTCGCCCGCGCAAGCAACTGACTGTAAGCTGAACTTCTGCCTCCCGCTCCGGTCGGATATCTCTATCCGCAATACCTGAGCAAACTTTAAAGGGGGCCGCATGAGCGCCAGACAACTTCTCGATCAACTGCTGCAGTCCGGGCAAGGGCTGCTGTCGGACACCACCAATCGCGTGCAGAACGCCACGGGCGGCAAGGGTTCGTCCTTCCTGACCGGCCTGGGCGGCGGCGCGTTGGGCGCGGGCGCGCTCGGACTGCTGCTGGGCAGCAAGAAGGCCCGCAAGATCGGCGGCAAGGTTGCCATGTACGGCGGCATGGCGGCGCTGGGCGCCCTGGCCTATCGCGCCTATGGCGACTGGCAACGCAGCCAGGCTGGCGCGCCGGCCGCTCCCCCGCAGACGCTGGACCGCCTGCCCGCGCCCCAGGCCGAGCAGCACAGCACGGCGGTGCTGACCGCCATGATCGGCGCGGCCAAGGCCGATGGCCACATCGGCCCGGAAGAACGCGCGCTGCTCGAAACTGAACTATCCAAGCTGTCGTCGGACGCGCAAGACCGCCGCTGGCTTGAAGCCGAACTGTCGCGCCCCCTGGATCCGTCCGTGATCGCGCAAGCCGCGCAAACGCCGGAAATGGCGGCCGAGATGTACCTGGCCAGCCTGCTGGTGGTGGATGAGGAAAGCTACATGGAACGCGCCTATCTGGACGAACTGGCGCGCCAGCTCAAGTTGCAGCCGGGCCTGAAGGAACAGCTGGAACAGCACGCCCGGGCCGCCGCCGCGGCCTGAGTCCGGCCGGCCTGCGCCCGGCTCAGTCGGCGCGCAAGCCGATCGCCTGCGTCAGGGCGGTATATCGGTCAATATCCGCGTCGATCATGGCCTGGAATTCACGCGGGGTGCTGCTGGCGGGCGTAAAGCCCTGTTCGCGCAGCGCCGCCTGCACCTCGGGGCGCTGGACGATCTTCGCCACTGCCGCATTCAACTTGGCCACCACCGCGGGCGGCGTGGCCGCCGGCGCCAGCAGGCCATGCCACTGGTCCAGCGCGTAGCCGGGCACGCCCTGCTCGGCCACCGTCGGCACCGACGGCAACAGCGGCGAGCGCGCCGGCGAGGTCACGGCCAGCGCCCGCAACTTGCCGGCCGCAATCAAAGGCGCGGCGCTGGACGCGGTGACCACGCCCATTCCAACCTGGCCGGCGGTCACGTCGGTGAGCGCCGGTCCGCAACCCTTGTAAGGCACGTGCTGCAAAGGTGCGCCGGTGGCGCGCGACAGCATCTCGCCGGCCAGGTGTTGCGGCGTGCCGTTGCCGCAGGACGCGAACGGCAGCGGGCGGTCCGGCGTGGCGGCGGCCAGCGCATCGTCCAGGCTGCGCCAGGGCGAAACCGCCGGCACCACATACACCGACGGCACGAAGGCCACGTTGATGACCGCCGCAAAATCCTGCTTGGGCGAGAAGCCCAGATTGCTGTAGACCCCCGGATTGATCGCGAAGGAACTATTGACCATCAGCAGCGTATGGCCGTCGGCTGGCGCTTCGGCCACGGCGCGCGCGCCGATGTTGCCGCTGGCCCCAGGACGGTTTTCCACCACCACCGCCATGCCGAACTGCTCCTGCAGGCTGGCGCCGATGCGGCGCGCCAGCAGGTCGGTGCCGCCACCCGGCGGAAATGTCACCACGATGGTGATGGGGTGCGAAGGATAAGCGGCGTCCTTGGGCGCTTCGCCCGAGGGTGAATTGCCGCAGGCGGCCAGGGGCAAAACCAGGAATGCGAGAACAGAGCTAAGCAGGCGATTCATGATGCGGGCTTGCAAGCGTCCCCGCGCGGCATGCGCGCGGGGGCATGGGCAATGCCGGCCGGTGGCCGGCGGAAAGGTCAGGCGTCCAGGCCGATGTCGAGCACCTTGGCGCTATGGGTGATCCAGCCCACCGCGATCTGGTCCACCCCGGTGGCCGCCACCGCCGCGGCGGTTTCGGGCGTGATGCGCCCCGAAGCCTCGGTGATGGCCCGGCCGCGCGCCATCGCCACGGCGCGGCGCAGATCGTCCAGGCCCATGTTGTCCAGCAGCACCACATCCACGCCCAGGGACAGCGCCGTTTCCAACTGCTCCAGCGTGTCCACTTCCAGTTCGATCTTGACCATGTGGCCGATGCCGGCGCGCGCCCGCTCGACCGCCGTCGCGACCCCGCCCGCCAGCGCGATGTGGTTGTCCTTGATCAGTACCGCGTCGTCCAGGCCGTGGCGGTGATTGCTGCCGCCGCCGACACGCACCGCGTACTTCTGCACGGCGCGCAGGCCCGGCATGGTCTTGCGGGTGCAGGTGACGCGGGCGCCGTACCCTTCGATGGCGCGGGCGATGGACGCAGTGGCGCTGGCCACGCCGCTCAGATGGCACAGGAAGTTCAGCGCCACGCGCTCAGCCGTCAGCATGGCGCGGGCGTTACCGCTGATGCGGGCGATTTCCGCGCCTGGCTGCAATTCGCTGCCGTCGCGCACCGCAACGTCGAACTTGATGCCCGGGTCCATGGCGCGAAACGCCAGGCGGGCCAGGTCCAGCCCGGCCAGCACGCCTTCCTGGCGCGCGACCAGACGGGTCTGCGCCGTGGCGTCGGCGGGCACGATGGCGTCGGTGGTCAGGTCCCCGGCGCGTCCCAGGTCCTCGAGCAAGGCCGCGCGCACCAGCGGCTCCAGCATGACTTCCGGCAGAGGGGGAACGGGCAGTCGGGCGATGGTCATAGGCGCTTCGGCTTTAATGCTCATTTTGAGTATTTACCAGTTAAAAAAAGGCGCGCGGAGATTGCGCACCACTTATGCTAGAGACGAGCATAAGGCTTGTCAAGCGTCAGCCATTTTCCGTCCAGTTTGAAATAGCTTGTGTGATCGATTAAATTTTAATCACTGTGATTATTTCGAGATCATTAGCGTGTCATCGAGTCCGAAATCCGCCTCGCGCTGATCACGGCGTCGCCAGGAGCAGGGCAAGATCAAGTTCTTAGACCAACCCGCGTATTGGCGAACAACTGTTCCAATTCGAACCACGAGAGGTGAGAAGAATCCTGGTTGGAGAGTACGAGATTCGCTACGAAAACCAGGATGCGGTTGTCCACGTGCTGCGGCTGTGGCACACCTGCGAGAACCGCTAAAACTCTTGGGTGACTTGGACTCTCAAGCGTGATGCATCTCAACGTCACATCGCCCGAGACAGCGGCAACTTGCTCCCTGCAATAGCGCGCTCCAGCAGCACGTCACGACGAAAACGGAACAGCTTGGCCGGCCTGCCGGCCGTGCCCGTGGCCATTTCGCCCGTCTCTTCGACCAGCGCCTGCTGCTCGATGAGGCGGCGGAAATTCTGCTTGTGCAGGCCGCGCCCGGCCAGCGCCTCCACGGCCAACTGCAATTGCAGCAGGGTGAACTGCGCGGGCATCAACTCGAACACCACGGGGCGGTACTTGATCTTGGCGCGCAGCCGCGCGATGCCGGTGGCCAGGATGCGACGGTGGTCGTGGCGCATGGGTTCGCCGGGCACCACGGCGCCCTTGCCCCCGCGCCGGGCCGCTTCGGGCACCAGCCCCGCTTCGAACAGCAGCTCGTAGCGCTGCAGCACCATGTCCTCGTTCCAGGGCGAGCCGTCCAGTCCGAAGGTGATGGCGGCGCGTTGGCGGCGGCGCATGCGCACGGCCGCATCGCTACTGTCTTCGCACCAGGCGGCCAGACGCGGGACGATTATTTCTTCCACCAGCGCGGGCGTGCCCGTGCGCCGGTCTTCCCAGGGGAAGTAGCGGTACCAATCCTGCCAGCCGACTTGCGCCACGCCGGTCTCGCCCGCCTCGCGCGTCAGGCCCAGGTAGCTGACCGACATCACGCGCGCGCCCGATTCATCGGAGCGGTCGCCGTCGGCGAAGGTGTAGAGCTGCTCCACGTAACCCAGCGGGTGATGGGTCTGCTCCTCCACCCAGGCGCGCAGCCCGGCCTGCAGCGAACGGTGCGACAGCTTGAAGGGACCGGCCGGCAAGGCGCGCGCATCGTCGGTCGTCAGCACCCGCGGCTCGCCGTTGGTGACGGCGACCAGCACGGCAACGAGTTCAGCATGGACGGAGCGTTCGACGGATTCAGTCAAGGTAGGCTTATGGAAAGTGAGAAACCGGGCGGCTTGCGGCAAGCCGCGAGGCGTCGGAAATTATAAGGGTCGGGCTCCTGCAACAGCCCCTTGCAAACGTGACAGGCATTCCTGCTCCCAGCCGGCCGCACGGCCCTAAGATGGAAGTGGCAACCAGGCGCGTCGCCATCCCGGGACGCCCGCAAGCGGAGCAGACATCATGTTGAAAACCGCCCCCGATCCGCAGGCGGCCAAGGCCGCTGAAACGGAACAACCCGTCGCCGTCGACCCGCGCAAAGGCACCGAAATCCTGCCGATGGCGGACCACAGCAAAGAGGTCGCCGGCATGCCAAGGCGCGGACGCGCCATGGCGGAACCTGGCGAACCCGGCATCATCACCCCGGAAGATGACGTGCTGGATACGTCTTACGAAAACCGCAAGAGCTGAGCCGACGCGATGGCCAGATGATACGCGAGCCCGGGCGCGGCCCCTGCCGCGCTCAGGTCGCGTCCGGCTGCGCCTGGAAACCGCGCGCCAGGATCTCCACGAAGGCCTCGGTCACCGACGACGGCGCGGTCTGCGCGGGGTAAGCCATGCTGACGCGCACCGGCAGGCGCGGCGTGAACGGCCGTATCGCCAAACGGTCCGCGAACACCGCGGCGATGTAGGGATTGACCACGCCCAGGCCGCTGCCGGCGGCAGCCAGCGCGCAGATGGTGGATGAATAGGTGGTCTCGATTTCCGAGGCGGGCTGCGCCTGGTGTTCCTGCATCGCGCCGCGCAGCTGCAGATAGACGTCGTCATCCGCGTTCAGCACCAGCAGGCGGCGCCCGTCCAGGTCCATGATGTCGACGGACGGCTGCGCGGCCAGCGGATGGTCGGGCCGCATCACGCAAACCGCCGCGCTTTCGTGCAAGGCCTGCATTTCCAGCTGTGCGCCGTCCATGGGCGCCGTAGTCACCACCAGGTCGTAGGTGCCGTGCAGCAACCCTTCCCGCAGATACTGGCTGCCCACGGTCTGCATGTTGATGTGTACCTCGGGATAGCGCTGCGCGAAGGTCTCGATCGCGCCGGGCAGCACGCCCAGGCCCAGCGCCGGGGTGCAGGCCAGCCGCAGCACGCCGCTGCCGCTGCGCCGCATCGCGGCAACGCGGTCCTCGATGCGCTCCAGCCCCACGAAGTGCCGCTGCACGGTATCGAACAGATCCTTGGCCTCGCGCGTGGGCCGCAAGCGGCCGCGCTCCATGTCGAACAGCTTCAGGCCGCTGGCCTGCTGCACCTGCGCCAGCAGCCGGCTGACCGAGGGCTGGGTGGTGCGCAGCATCTGCGCCGCGCCGGTAGTGGTGCCGGCCAGCATGACCGCATGGAAGGCTTCGATCTGGCGGAAATTCAGGGGTCGGCTCATGGCGGGCAATGTATAGCAAACTTGCATAGCCTATGTTGAAAAAAGAATTTTTTCAAATACATGAGGACTCCTACACTGGTTTTCCCAAGGGCGCCGCCAGATGCGCCCCCCGCACTACCCAACCTTCCAGGGGAAACCACATGAACCTCCGCCGCTCCTGGCGCCAACTCCTGCAAACGCTGTGCCTGGGCCTGACGGCAGCCGCCCTGCCGCTGGCCGCGCACGCGCAAGCCAACTATCCCGACCGCCCGGTGCGCATCATCGTGCCCTTCACCGCGGGCGGCAGCTCCGATATCCAGGGACGGCTGTTGGCCGAACACCTGGGCAAGCTCTACGGCCAGTCGGTAGTGGTGGAAAACCGCCCCGGCGCGGGCGGGCACATCGGCGGCAAGTTCGTCGCCGACTCGGGGCCGGACGGCTATACGCTGCTGCTGGGCTCCATCGGCCTGCATGCCACCTACGGGGTCTACAAGAACCTCAACTACCAACCCGCCCGCGATCTGAAGCTGATCACCATCGTGGCCGAGATGCCGCACGTGGTGGTGGCCAACCCCGCGCTGGAAGCCAACACCCTGGCCGAACTCACCGCGCTGGCAAAGGCCAAGCCGGAAACGCTGCACTTCGGCTCGGCCGGCGTGGGCTCGTCCGTGCACATGGTGGGCGAACTCTACAAGATGGCCGCGCAGGCGCCCATCGTGCACATCCCGTACCGCGGCAGCTCGGCCGCCACCAACGACCTGCTGGGCGGCCAGATCCAGTTGCTGTTCGAGAACGTGCCCACCACCATCGGCTACATCCAGGCCAAGAAGCTGAAGGCGCTGGCCATCACCGGCGCCACGCGCTCGCCAGCCCTGCCCGACGTCCCCACCGCCGCCGAAGCAGGCCTGCCCGGCCTGACCGTGACGTCCTGGACCACGCTGGCCGCCAGCAAGGACGTACCGGACGCGCTGATCGAAAAGATCAGCGCCGACCTGCGCCGCGTCTACGCCGACCCGGCATTCCGCGAAGGCCTGGAGCGCCTGGGCATGACTCCGGTGGGCAACAGCCCCGCCGACGCGCGCGCCTTCGTCGAACGCGAACGCGCCCGCTGGAACCAGGTCATCGAAACCGAACACATCACTGCGGGCTGAACGCCCGGGGCGGCGCCTGCGCCGCCCTTTTTTCTTTCCGACTTCCTCTTTGCCCTGCCATCCATGAACCGCATGCTCGCCACGCCCATCGCCTGCCGCCGCCTGGGCGCCACGCCACACCATCATTTCTTCGGCTACTACAACAAGACCGTCTGGCATCGCGACGGCCGCTATCTGCTGGCCAACCGCACGCCGTTCAAGGACGCGCGGCTCACGCCCGAGTTGAGCGCCGAGGTGGGTTACTTCGATCTCCAGGACGGCGACCGCTACCACGCCGTGGGCAGCACCACGGCCTGGAACTGGCAGATGGGCTGCCAACTGCAATGGCTGGACGGCGAATCCGAGCCGCAGATGATCTACAACTGCCGCCGCGACGACGACGGCGGCTTCTATCCGGGCTTCCGCTCCGCGGTCCACAACGTCGCCACCGGCCAGACGCGCCACCTGCCACTGCCCATCTACGTGGCCGCGCCCAACAGCCGCTACGCGCTCTGCGTGGATTACCGCCGCCTCTACATCACGCACGAGACCATCGGCTACAGCGAACACGCGCCCGGCCCCGTGGACTACGCCCCAGCCGACGACGGCATCCACAGCATGGACCTGGAAAGCGGCGCGCACCGCCTGCTGGTCAGCTACGCCGACCTGCGCAACTTCCATCCGCGCGACTCGATGGAGCGCGCCATCCACTGGGTCAGCCATATCGAGATCAATCCTTCGTCCTCCCGCATCCTGTTCCTGCACCGCTGGACCGAACGCGTCAAGGACGAGACCTGCTTCCTGCACCGGCTGATCACCATGAACGCCGACGGCAGCGACATGCGCCTGCTGGAATGCTCCGACCATCCGCTGCCGCAACTGGCCGACGACTTCGATCCCGGCGCGGTCGGCACGTTCGACTACGAGAAATCCGAATACCAGATCTCGCACCCGCTGTGGCGCGACGACCAGACCATCATCGTGTGGGGCCCGCATGACGGCAGCATCCACTACCACCTCTACCGCGATGCGCCCGGCGGCGCGGTCCAGGTCGTGGGCGACGGCGTGCTGACGGAGAACGGCCACATGACCTACTCTCCCGTGAACACGCGCTGGCTGCTCAGCGACACCTATCCGGACTCGACCACGCACGAGCGCATCCTGTTCCTCTACGACATGCAGACCGGCCTGCGCCATTCGCTGGGCAGCTTCTACGCCGATCCCAATCTGTCCAAGGAAAACCGCTGCGACCTGCATCCGCGCTGGAGCCGCGACGGCACGCAGGTCTGCATCGACTCCGTGCACGAAGGCGAGCGGCAGATGTATGTGCTGGACGTCACGCCCATCGTCGGGCCGCAAGACTGACAATCGCAACGCCGCCGCCTCAACCGGAATTCCGATCACGGGCTCGGTCAGGCGGCGGACTACCCACTTAACCATAAGGACTTCACACTATCGTCACCCCGTTGTAACGACCGACCCTTAACCTCGCTTTCGTTTTGCTTACAAACAATTGAGCGACTCGATCGCGACACTATGAGGTTGGAATGTCTTACTTGACTGATAAATTGCGCGCCCCCTATCGCGAAGCCCAAGACGAAGTCACCGTTCCCGGGCAGATGTTCGACGAAATCGTCGCCGCGAATCCCCAGCGCCGCACTTTGCTGAAGAACAGCTTCGGCCTGTCAATGCTGTCCGTGTTCGGCGCATCGACCCTGCTGACCGCCTGTGGCGGCAGCGACGATGACGACGACGACACCTCCGGCAACGAGCCGGGCGAAGGCGGCACCAAGCCGCCCCCCGGCCCCGACTATTCCGTCACGTTCACCCCGCTGGCCGACAAGATCGTCGCCGACACCGTCACGGTTCCCGCAGGCTACGTGGCCGAAGTGCTCTACTCCGCCGGCGACAAGTGCATGATCGGCTCGGCTGGCTACGCCGGCGTGCCGCAGTCCTATCCCGCCACGGAAACCCAATCCGGCGGCCAGCACGATGGCATGCACTTCTATGCCCTGCCCGGCGTGGACCCCAACCAGGGCGGCCTGCTGGTGCTGAACCATGAAGCGCTGGACGACGAGACCCTGGACCAGAGCGTCGAAGGCGTGAAGACCCGCCTGTCCAACGTCGGCGTGTCCGTCATCGAAATCGCGCGCAGCGCCAATGGCGCATGGGCCGTCAAGACCGACTCGCGCTACAACAAGCGCTACACCGGCAACACCGTCTACAACGTCAGCGGTCCGGCCAAGTCCGTCGTGGGCGACACCGTCGTCGGCACGCTGAACAACTGTTCCAGCGGCGACACGCCCTGGGGCACCTATCTGACCTGCGAAGAAACGCTCAACAACTACCACTACAAGACCGGCGACGCCGGCAAACCGGCCGACGAAGGCTATGGCTGGGTGGTGGAAATCGATCCCCAGAACCCGGATTCGACCGCCGTCAAGCGCACCGCGATGGGCCGCTTCAGCCATGAAAACACGGCCTTCATGCTGGACGAGAACAACCGTGTTGCTTTCTACATGGGCGACGACACCACGCCTGGCTGCATCTACAAGTTCGTGCCGAGCAAGCCGTACGATCCCGCCAACCGCGCCGCCAACATGGGCCTGCTGGACGAAGGCACGCTGTACGCCGCGCGCTTCAATGACGACGGCAGCGGCAACTGGGTCGAACTGACCGTGGGCAAGAACAACCTGACCGCCGGCGCCACCGATCCCGGCAATTTCACGCAGGTCGCCAGCGGCACCGTGATCACCGGCAAGCTCGTCAACTTCAATACGCAGGCCGACGTGCTGGTCAACACCGGCGCCGCCGCCCGCGTCGCCGGCGCCACGCTGATGGACCGCCCGGAATGGATCACGGTGGGCGTGGACAAGACCGTGTACTGCACGCTGACCAACAACGGCAGCCGCAAGCGCACCAGCGCCGCCAACCCGCGCGTCAACAACTCGCACGGCCACATCATCCGCTGGCACGAGCGCGGCGACTCGCCCCTGGCCACCACCTTCGAGTGGGACCTGCTGCTGCTGGCCGGCCGCGACAAGGCCGACGGCGTGGCCGCCAACCTGACGGGCAACGTCAACGGCGACACCTTCTCCAGCCCCGACGGCATCCGCGTCGACCCCAAGGGCCGCCTGTGGGTCCAGACCGACGCCGGCACCAGCGCCTCGACCACGGACTTCTTCGGCAACAACTCGATGTACTACATCGACCAGAAGACCGGCGAATCCAAGCGCTTCCTGGTCGGCCCGCTGGGCTGCGAAATCACCGGCATCGCCTACACGCCGGACCTGACCACGTTCTTCATCAACATCCAGCACCCGGATCAGACGTGGAACACGTTGCGTGCCGGCGGCGGCGATGCGCGCTCGGCTACGGTGGTGGTGCGGCGTATTGATGGGAAGCCGGTGGGCGCGTAGGCGTTCCGGTCCAAGACGCCGCCCGGCAAATTACGCCGGGCGGCGTTTTTTAATGCCGCGAAAATGCAAAAAACCCGCAAGGCTTGAGCGCTTGCGGGTTTTTTGTGTACTGCTTTGCAGTGCGAATTCTGGCGGACAGAGGGGGATTCGAACCCCCGATACGCTTTTGACGTATACACGCTTTCCAGGCGTGCGCCTTCAACCACTCGGCCACCTGTCCTATCTGCGATTTTCGCTGCGGGCGAGCCGCTGCAGAAAATGCGAATCCGCGATTCTAGCAGATTTCGCACAACGCCGACAAGCGGACAAAGAAAAGGGGACGCCAACGGCGTCCCCTGCTTTGACCGACCACTAGGAGGCTGATGCCGGCGGGTCCTGTTCCCGGTAGGAGCTGACGGTGCCGTCCGGCTCGGTCTCTTCCAGCCGCACCCTGAAACCCCACAGTCGGGCCAGGTGCTTCATCACCTGTTCGGCGTCCTCGCCCGCCAGCGGGCGGCCGCGGCTCTTCAGGTGGCGCAGCACCAGCGAGCGGTCGGAGTCGCGGTTGAAGCGGACCACCTGGATGTCCGGCACCATGTTGTCGCGGTTGTGTTGCGCAGCCAGCAGGCGGCGGATGTCGCGGTAGCCTTCGTCGTCGTGGATGGCGGCGACTTCGAGCTTGGGGTTGGCCTGGTGGTCGGAGATCGCGAAGAAACGGAACTCGCGGATCAGGCGGGGCGACAGGTATTGCGAGATGAAGGACTCGTCCTTGAAGTTGCGCATGGCGAAGTCCAGCGTCTTCAGCCAGTCGCCGCCGGCGATGTCGGGGAACCAGCGCCGGTCCTCGGCCGTCGGCGCCTCGCAGATGCGGCGGATGTCGGACATCATGGCAAAGCCCAGCGCATAGGGGTTGATGCCGCCGTAGCCGCGTTCGTCGAAGCCGCGCTGGCTGACCACGTTGGTGTGGCTTTGCAGGAACTCCATCATGAAGCCGTCGTTGACCAAGCCTTTTTCATGCAGCCGGTTCAGGATGGTGTAGTGCCAGAACGTGGCCCAGCCTTCGTTCATGACCTTGGTCTGGGTCTGCGGATAGAAGTATTGCGCGACCTTGCGGACGATGCGCACCAGTTCCTTCTGCCACGGCGCGAGCTTGGGCGAATACTTCTCGATGAAGTACAGCAAGTTCTCTTCGGGCTCCGGCGGAAACACCGAGGCCTCGACGTGGGTGTCCTTGTCGGCCTCCAGGCGCGGCAGGGTACGCCACAGATCGTTGTACTGCAGCCGGGCATGTTCCTGGCGTTCGGCCTGGCGCGCGGCCTCTTCCTTGTAGGAAATGGGCGTGGGGCGCTTGTAGCGGTCCACGCCGTGGTGCGAGAGCGCGTGGCAGGAATCGAGCAAGGATTCCACCGCGTCGATGCCATAGCGGTCCTCGCAGGACATGACGTATTTGCGCGCGAAGACCAGGTAGTCCAGCACACCGTCGGCATCGGTCCATTGCCGGAACAGGTAATTGCCCTTGAAGAACGAGTTGTGGCCGTAACAGGCGTGGGCGATCACCAGCGCCTGCATCGTCATGGAGTTCTCTTCCATGAGATAGGAGATGCAAGGGTTGGAGTTGATGACGATCTCGTACGCCAGCCCCTGCATGCCGCGGCGGTAGAACTGCTCGTTGCGGATGAATTCCTTGCCGTACGACCAGTGCGGATAGCCGATAGGCAGACCGGCCGACGCATAGGCATCCAGCATCTGTTCCGAGGTGATTACCTCGATCTGGTTCGGGTACGTGTCCAGTCCGTATTCGGCGGCGACCTTGGAGATCGCGTCGTCATAGGACTGGATCAGTTCGAAGGTCCATTCGGAACCCTGGGAGATGGGCCGAGCGCTGCCGGCGGCCTCCGGTTCCACGAGCGCTCCCACGATGGCATTCATGCGGTTTCCTTTTTGAACAGGTCATGGAACACGGGGAAGATCTCGCCGCGTTCGCAGATGCGCCGCATGACGAAATGCGGCTCCAGTTTCTGTTCATATTCCGCCCACAGGCTGCTCTTGCGCGCCTCCTGCGAGTCGGGCACTTCGATGTAGGCAAAGTAGCGCGTGGCCGGCAGCAGATGTTCGGCCAGGAAGCGCGCGCTCTTGCCCGCGTCGGCGCCGAACGAGTCGCCGTCGCTGGCCTGCGCCGCGTACACGTTCCAGGCGGTCGGCGGATAGCGCTTCTCCAGGATCTCGCGCATCAGTTCCAGCGCCGACAGCACGATGGTGCCGCCGCTCTTGGGATCGTAGAAGAAGGTATGTTCGTCGACTTCCTCGGCGTTGTCGGTATGGCGGATGAAAACCAGGTCCACGTGTTCGTACTTGCGCGACAGGAACAGGTAAAGCAGCGAAAAGAAGCGCTTGGCCAGGTCCTTCTTGTTTTCGTCCATGGAGCCCGACACGTCCATCAGGCAGAACATGACGGCGCGCGCCATCGGGATGGCCACCGACACCCGGTTGCGGTAGCGCAGGTCCAGGTCGTCCAGGAAAGGCACGCGGGCCAGGCGTTCGCGGCAACCTTCGACGTCCTGCTCCAGCGCCTTGATCTCGTCGGCGGGAGCGCCCGCTTCCAGCGCCTTGGCCAGGCGCTCCTCGGCATCCTCCAGATCGGCGCGCGCCTTCACGCCGAGCGATACGCGGCGCGCCAGCGAAGACTTGAGCGTGCGGCTGATGCTCAGCATGCTGGGCGAGCCCGTGGTCGTGTAGCCAGCGCGCTGCCATTTCTTCTGGCTGACCTCGCCCAGCTGCGTGCGCGCCATGTGCGGCAGTTCCAGGTCCTCGAAGAACAGGTTCAGGAATTCCGCCCGCGACAGGCTGAAGGTGAACTGGTCGACCGATTCGCCTTCGCCCGGCTCGGAGCCGCCTTCCCCCTGCCCGCCTTGCGGCCGGTCGAACGTGTCTCCCTTGGCAAACTCGCGGTTGCCGGGGTGCACGATCTCGCGGTCGCCGCCCTGGCCGTGATGGAAGGTCGGCTCGGAGATGTCGCGGGCGGGCAGGTTGATCTCGCCGCCCTGATCCATGTCCTGGATGGAGCGGTCGCGGATCATCCCATGTACCGCCTTGCGGATCTGGTTCTTATAACGCCGGAGAAAACGCTCCCGGTTGACGGCGCTTTTATTGCGCCCGTTAAGACGGCGATCGATGAGTGAATTCATGATTCACCTCGCTCAGGAAGACTTCCTCACACGGAGATACCACTCGCACAGCAGTCTTACCTGCTTTTCCGTGTAGCCCTTTTCAACCATGCGATCCACGAAACTCTGGTGCTTGGACTTGTCCTCGGCCGACGCCTTGGCGTTGAACGAGATCACCGGCAACAGGTCTTCGGTGTTCGAGAACATCTTCTTCTCGATCACTTCGCGCAGCTTTTCATAGCTGGTCCAGGTCGGGTTGCGGCCGTTGTTGTTGGCGCGCGCCCGCAGCACGAAGTTGACGATCTCGTTGCGGAAGTCCTTCGGGTTGGCGATGCCGGCCGGCTTCTCGATCTTTTCCAGTTCGTCGTTGAGCGCGCTGCGGTCGAAGCTTTCGCCGGTTTCCGGGTCGCGGAATTCCTCGTCCTGGATCCAGCAGTCGGCAAAGGTCACGTAGCGGTCGAAGATGTTCTGGCCGTATTCCGAGTAGGACTCGAGGTAGGCGGTCTGGATTTCCTTGCCGATGAATTCCGCGTAGCGCGGCGCCAGGTAGCCCTTGATGAATTCAAGATAGCGCCGGCGGATTTCCTCGGGGTAGTCTTCGCGGCCGATCCGCTGCTCGAGCACGTACATCAGGTGCACCGGGTTGGCGGCGACTTCGGTCTGGTCGTAGTTGAAGACGCTGGACAGGATCTTGTACGCGAAACGCGTCGACACCCCGGTCATGCCTTCATCTGTGCCGGCATAGTCCTTGTATTCCTGCAGGGCCTTGGCCTTGGGATCCACGTCCTTCAGGCTTTCGCCGTCGTAGACGCGCAGCTTCGAATAGATGCTGGAATTTTCGGGTTCCTTCAGGCGCGTCAGGACCGAGAACTGCGCCATCATGTCCAACGTTCCCGGGGCGCATGGCGCCGCCGACAGCGAACTGTGGTGCAGCAGCTTTTCGTAGATGCGGACCTCTTCCGACACCTGCAGGCAGTAAGGCACCTTGACGATGTAGATACGGTCGAGGAACGCCTCGTTGTGCTTGTTGTTGCGGAAGGTCTGCCATTCCGATTCGTTCGAGTGGGCCAGGATGGCGCCGTTGAACGGGATCGCGGAAAAGCCTTCGGTGCCCTTGAAGTTGCCTTCCTGGGTTGCCGTCAGCAAGGGGTGCAGCATCTTGATCGGGGCCTTGAACATCTCGACGAATTCAAGCAGCCCCTGGTTGGCCAGGCACAGCCCGCCAGAGTAGCTGTAGGCATCCGGATCGTCCTGCGAGTGGCGGTCGAGCATGCGGATGTCGACCTTGCCCACCAGCGACGAAATGTCCTGGTTGTTCTCGTCGCCAGGTTCAGTCTTGGCGATGGCGATCTGGCGCAGCACCGACGGGTTCAGGCGCACGACGCGGAACTTCGAGATGTCGCCGTCGAACTCCTTCAGGCGCTTCACGGCCCAGGGGGACATGATGCCGCTCAGGTAGCGCCGCGGGATGCCGTATTCCTTTTCAAGCGTGTCGCCAAAACGTTCCGGGTGGAACAGTCCGAGCGGCGATTCGTTGACCGGCGACCCCTTCAGGGCGTAGATGGGATAGGCCTCCATCAGCGACTTGAGCCGCTCCGCGATGGACGACTTGCCGCCGCCCACCGGGCCCAGCAGATAGAGGATTTGCTTGCGCTCTTCCAGTCCCTGCGCGGCGTGCTTGAAGAACGCGACGATCTGTCCGATCACGTCCTCCATGCCGTAGAACTCCTGGAACGCCGGATAGCGTCGGATGGTCCGGTTGGAAAACAAACGGGAAAGACGTGGGTCGTTGCGCGTATCCACGACTTCGGGTTCGCCTATTGCCGCCAGCATGCGTTCTGCGGGGCTGGCGTACGCCATGGGATCGCTTTTGGCGAGGTTGAGGTACTCCTCGAGAGAGAGTTCCGATTCCTGCTCTCTTGCATACTGCGACTTGAAGCCTTCGACGATGTTTTGCACGGAAACCTCCTACAACACGCGAAAAATCCAATACGTCCCTACCTGCCCCCATTGTGCCTCAGCGCTCGCGCATTACTAGACAATCTCGCGATAAGCACTGTCGGCCGGATGGTATGTTGCTTTCGCCACACATCAACCAAAGGCATGATCAGGCCCTTTCCAGTTAGGCTGCACTCTTCGGATGCAAGTTCCGTCAGGGAATGCAACTTAAGTGAATAAGTTCACTCGTTCGACTTCAGCATATCGCTGTATGTGTGCGTGCATGGTGCATCCGCACATGAAATGCTCAGCAATGATTTGAAGGGAAGAGCGATGTCCCAGGGATTTTTATGATGCGGGCATAAACCCGTTGCGCCCGCTGTGCGATGGCAGCGGACGGTCTGAACGGCGCGTAGCGTCTTCGTTCAGCAGCGTGCAGGTCCGGTTGTGAAAAGCACCGATGACGCTGCACGAGGATCCGTGGTGACGAGGGCGCGTGGCATTGCACGGTGTAGTCCATCAGTGCGTGGCGCCAAGTCATGTGCCTATGCTAAAGCCAATTGACGTTTTTGTGGCAATTCATTTAACGCAAGGCCAAAAATAGTCGTGTCGCGCGCTTTCAAATTCATGCAATAGACACGCGCTGCAACCACGCAAACCTGCGCAAACTTGATGGCATATCGATAGCGCTGGCGCATCGCGAATCGCCTGCAAGCCACGGATTACGGAGGTCTGCGCGATTGGCAGCCGCGAACGCAGAGTGCTAATACCCCTTGCGGCGGCGATAGAATCACGCATTCGAAACGCGCCGCGCATTTGGTTCGCTTCCTGTCGTCCGCCCATCGCCATCGCCACATCATAATTTTCCGATTTTTGACCCGCCGCATGAAGGTCCTCGTCAAACGCTGTCGCGCAGTGCTTTGCAGCGTCTTGCTGCTGCTTCTGGCCGCTTGCGGCAAGCAGGCGGATCTGCCGGCCGACGCCTATGTCTGGCAACGCGTCTGGACGCCGCCGGTCAGCCAGGCGCTGGCCGACAGTGCCGACGTGGTGCGGGCATGGCGCGTGCTGATGGCGGAAATGAACCCGGATGGCAGGTGGTTCACTGCTGCGCCCGATCTGGCCGCACTGGCCGCGGCCAAACGTCCCGTCATCATGGTTTTCCGCCTGGACGGTCGCGCCGATGCGCTGCCCGCCGCGGAAGTGCTTGCGCGGATCAACGCCGCGCGCGGCGCATGGGAAAGCGCGGGTATCGGCTTGGCCGGCATCGAAATCGACTACGACTGCCCAACCTCCAAGTTGCCCACCTATGCGACGTTCCTGGAGACCTTGAAGCAGGGCCTGGAACCGGATCTGCCTTTGTCGATAACCGCGTTGCCGACATGGCTGGGCGGCGCCGGGCTCGACGCGCTGTTGCGGATTCCCGATGAAGCCGTGTTGCAGGTCCACGCCGTGCTGAGTCCCGAACAGGGGCTGTTCAATGCCAGGCGCGCAAGCGCCTGGCTGGCGGCGTTCGCGGACCGCACCCAGCGGCCATGGCGCGTGGCGTTGGCCACCTATGGCAGCCGCGTAAGCTGGAACGACGACGGCAGCATCGCCGCGGTCGAAAGCGAACGCCCCGCCCTGCTGCCGGGCGGCCGCGCCAGCGAACTGGTGGCCACCCCGGCAGCCATGGCGGCTTTCATCGATGAGATCCACCGCGCCCGTCCGCGCGGACTGGCGGGCATCGTCTGGTTCCGCCTGCCCACCGCGCGCGACGAACGCGCCTGGAGCCTGGCCACCTGGCGCGCCGTACTGACGCGCCAGCCCCTGTCGCCGGCGCTGTCCGTCACGGCGCGCGCAGCAGGCGGCAGCGGCGCGCAAGACCTGATTCTGGCCAACGGCGGCAATGCCGACGCAGCCCTGCCCTTCGCGATCCGCTGGCAAGGCGCTTGCCGCGCGGCCGACGGCATCAATGGCTATACCCTCGAACATGATTCCAGCGGCGCCTTCCTGCGCCGCTCCCAGAATGGCCTGCTGCATGCCGGCGGCCAACGCAACATAGGCTGGATACGCTGTGAAAACGGGCCCACGAGCTTCCATGTACAACCGTAAATCGCTTGCGGCGCTGCTGCTCCTGACGGGAGCCGGTATCGTCATCGCCTGCGGGCCGGAGTTCCCCGCCCAGCTGCTCGACGACCGCGCGGCTACGCTGCGTGCGACGCCGGCCAACGCTTTCAGCTATGAAACCGCGCGCCTCGTGGACGCCAGCGATGCGCTGCGAGCCCGCGAAGCCTATGAATTGCCAGACGGCAGCTATCTGCAAAACGCCCTGCCGGAAGACCGCGATCCCGCGCTCACGCCGGCGCAGCGGACCACGGCTCGCGCCATGCGCGCGCAAGCCGATGGCGACCGGGCCTATGCGCTGGGCGCCGATTTGCCGGAAGCGGTGCGTCTTTACACCGCGGCCGCGGTCGACACCCATGCCGCCCGCGAAGCGCCGGACACCGACCGCCTGCTGGAGCAGGCGCGCGCCCGCTACCGCGCCATTCTCCAGTTGCCGGCGCAGCAGGCCGCGCCACGCAGCGTCTGGGCCGCCTATATGCTGGCAGAAATCGGGGACGAGACAGAGTTAGCCACTGACGACGCCGAGGCGCAGCGGCAGGCCGCAGCACAAGCCTATGGCCGCGTGCGGCAACTGGCGCGCGACGGTGCGCCGGACCCGCTGGGCCTGGCCGTTGCCAGCTACGGCCAGGAGGCGCGCCTGTTCCTCGCCGGGCCGCAGGGGCAATGCAGCTATATGGAGCTGGTCAATGCCGAGCCCTGCATGGACGCCATTCCCGCGGCCTCGCTAAAGCATGCGCTGCGCCTCTATGCCGAACAGGCCGCGCGCGACTCCGCGAGCGGCAATGCATCGCTGCGCATGCTGGCCGAATGGGCCTTGGAAGATCCGGCGCGCACGCGCCGCCTGATCGACGATCCAGTCGCGCAACGCCTGCTGGTGGCCTACGCGCTGGCCAGGGTCGGCGACATCGTCGATGGCAGGCTGGACAGCGCCAGCGATCCGTACGCCGCCTACGATACGACTGGCCAGGTGGGGTTGGCCGATGCGGCGCAAGGGCATGACGTCACACCCAATCCGGCGCTGCAATCGCTGGTTGCGGCATTGGAAACCCAGGACCTGAAGCAGGTGCCGGACGCCGACCGCGTAGCCGCGCTGGCCTACCGCATCGGCCGCTACGAGCTAGCGCAGACGTTGGCCGCGCGGCTGGACACGGCCTTGGCCTGGTGGGTCCGCGCCAAGCTGGCGCTGCGGCAAGGCGATACGCAGGCGGCGGCCCAGGCCTATGCCCAGGCTGCACGCGCGTTTCCGCGCGCCGACGGCAGCCTGGAGGCTGTCGGCGCGGCGCGCCTGCTGGGCGAACAAGGCGTGTTGACGCTGTCGCGCGGCCAGTATGTCGAGGCGCTGGATCAACTACTGCACGCCACCGTGAAGGACGATCCGGCCAATCCGGCCGGAGGCTTCTGGTTATCCACCCCGTACTGGAATGACGCTGCCTACGTCGCTGAGCGCGTGCTGACCACCGCCGAACTCAAGTCCTATGTGGACCGGCATGCGCCCGCCACTCCGGCGCCGGCAAGGTCCGTGCCGCGCGATCCGCAGAATTTCTACGACTGGGTAAGGCAGCATCCCATCACCGCATCCGACCGCCTGCGCCTGCTGCTGGCGCGCCGGATGGTGCGCGAAGGTTCGATCGAGCTGGCGCTGCCCTATTTCCCCGCCGATTCGGACGCCCGCTACGCCACGCTGGAAAGCGTCGACGGCAAGTGGGAAGTGCGTCTGCAGGAAACCCGCCGGCTCGCCGCGGAGTATGGCGCGGCCTTGCGCCGTGCCGGGAGCGCCTGGGGCCGCACATCACGGGCGCAAGCCTGGTACGAAGCTTCGCGGCTGGCGCGGCGCGACGGGATGGAGATCATGGGCTACGAACAGGAGCCGGATTTTGCGGTCTATGGCGGCAACACCAGTTATGGCGCGGGACGCAGCGCGGTCCCAGGCTGGAAGGCAGAGGATGACGATGCCGGAACGCCCGACACGCCGGCCTTGCGTGCCGCCGCCGCGCTGCCGGGCCCGTTTGTCACCGAAGAGGAACGCCGTCGCTATGCCGCCAGCGAAGCGCAGCCCTACACCCGCTTCCACTACCGCGAGATCGCGGCCAATCATGCGCTGCGCGCGTCCGACGAGCTGCCGCGCCGCTCGCAAGCCTACGCCGCCGTGCTGTGCCAGGGCGCCCGCTACATCATCGACGACTCCCCGGAACTGGCCGCCACGATCTACCGCCGCTATATAGAACACGGCGCGCAGGTGCCGTTCAGCGGCTCTTTCGGCCGCGAATGCGCCGCGCCCGATTTCCAGGCGGCTGCCTGGTTCCATTACACGCAGGCCGGAAAATCGTGGGAACGTCTGCGCCGCGACCATCCCGGCCTGCTGCTGGCGGCCGCGTTGTTGGCCCTGGCCGGCGGCGCTGCCACGATCCTGGCCTGGCGCTACACCGCGGCGCGCACGGGCCGGCGCCGCGCCTAAGACAGCTCAGGCAGCTCCACCCGCCGCGTCAGCTGATTCCAGGTGTCGGCCACCCGGGCGCGCACGCGCAGATCTGCGCCCACCGGCGCGGTCTCGATGAATTCATAGCGGCGGGCGCCGTCCAGGTGCTCCAGCATGGGCAGGCGGACCATGCCGGCGGCGTCGCCCAGCAGCACCGGCGCCAGGTACAGCAGCAGTTCATCCACGCAGCCCGCGGCGACCAGCGCGCCGCTCAGGCCCGCGCCGGCTTCGACGTGGACCTCGTTGAACTGTTCCTGCGCCAGCCAGCGCATCATCGCCGGCAGATCGACCCGGCCCGGCGCCTCGCCCGGCAGCAGCACCACGCGGGCGTTCCTGGCCTGCAGGCGCACGGCCTTGGCGGCATCTTCGCGAGCCGTGAAGATGATGACCTCGGCGCCATCGAACAACCGCGCGTCCTCGGGGATTTCAAAACGGCCGTCCACTACCGCCTTGCGCGGCTGGCGGGGCGTGTCCACGCCTCTGACATTGAGCTGCGGATCGTCTTTCAGCACGGTGCCCATGCCGGTCAGCACCACGCAGGCGCGGGCGCGCCAGCGGTGTCCGTCGGCGCGAGCCTCGGGTCCGGTGATCCATTGCGAGACGCCGTTATGCAGCGCGCTGCGCCCGTCCAGCGAGGCCGCCATCTTCATCCACACCCACGGCAGGCCGCGGCTCATGCGCGAGATGAAACCCGCGTTGATGGCCAGCGCCTCCGCGCGGCAGACGCCAGTGGTCACCGCGATCCCGGCATCGCGCAGACGCGCCAGTCCTTGCCCATTGACCAGCGGATTGGGGTCGCCGATGGCCACCACGACCCGCGCCGGCCGGGCCGCAAGCACAGCGTCCACGCAGGGCGGCGTGCGGCCGAAATGGCTGCAGGGTTCCAGGGTGACGTAAAGCGTGGCGCCTTCCACGGATTCACCGCGCGCCTGGACGTCGCGCAAGGCGCAGACTTCCGCGTGCGGGCCGCCCGGCGGCTGCGTGGCGCCTTCGCCCAGCAGCTGTCCGCCGCGCACGATCACGCAGCCGACCCGGGGGTTGGGCGCGGTGGTGTACATGACGGCCTGCGCCAACGCCAGGGCGCGGCGCATCCAGAAAATGTCGTCGTTGTCGCTGGGAATCATCATGTCCAGGATTGTATGTCCGCCGCAGGGCGGGCAGGCGGTCCGGCAGCGGGTCCACGGGACAGCGGCGGCCAATGTCCGTTTTAGGCCGATGGCCGTCTTTCGCCGCACTCGCCGCCACGCCGGATTGCAGTAAAAATAGCTGCACACCCCTAAAATTCGCCCTCCAGGAGCGCGATCCATGAAACAAGCACTGATCGTCATCGACGTACAAGACTCTTTCCGGCAACGTCCGTTTTGGGATGAAGCCGAGTACCCTGCGTTCGTGGAACAGATCCAATCCCTGATCGACGCCGCCCAGGCCCGCGACATTCCGGTGCTGCAGGTGTTCCACACCAGCGTGTCGAACGACCCCGCCAACCCCTTCTCGATGGCCTCCGGCCACGTCAAGACGCTCAAGGAACTGCGCATCGAGCCCACCGCCGTGTTCCACAAGACCGTGCATTCCTCGCTCTACGCCAAAGACGCGGACGGCGCCAGCCTGCAGGACTGGCTGGTGAAGCACGGCATCGAAGGCATCATCGTCAGCGGCATCCGCACCGAACAGTGCTGCGAAACCACCTCGCGCCACGCCAGCGACGCCGGCTACAAGGTGGTGTTCCCCACGGACGCCACCCTGACCTTTGCCATGCAGAGCCCGTCCGGCCAGCATTACACGCCGGCCGAGATCCGCGACCGGACCGAGCTGGTGCTGCAAGGGCGTTTTGCCCGCATCGCACGCGCGGCCGACGCGCTGGCGGCCTGACACTGGCGGAGGGCCGCATGGTTCCAGTGTATTTCGTGCTGACGCGGGGCGTCGTGCTGCTGGACGTGGCAGGCCCCGCGGAGGCCTTCCGCGTCGCCAACAAGCTGGTTCCCGGGGCCTTCGAACAGCATTTCTGCGGCCCGTCCCGGGAAGTCGAAAGCGGCCTGCCGGGCCTGCACCTGGCTCATATCCAAGCCTTGCCGGCCAGCCTGCCGCCCGAAGCCCTGGTCATCATTTCCGGCGTGGTGGGCAAGCCCACGCGCCTGGACGACCCCGACTCGCGCGCCATCATCGACTGGCTCGCGGCCCGCCATCCGGTGGACGGCTTCACGCTGATGACGGTGTGCGCAGGCGCCCTGTTCGCCGCCGCCGCCGGCCTGACGCGGCAGCGCGACTGCACCACACACCACACTTGCCTGGAACAGCTGGCCAGCATTGACCCGAGCGCGCGGCTGCATGACAACCGCATCTTCGTCGAAGACGGCAAACTGGTCAGCAGCGCCGGCATCACGGCCGGCATCGATTTGGCTCTGCACATGGTGTCGCGCCATTGCGGCCCGCGCGTGGCCAGCGAAACGGCGCGCGACATGGTGGTCTACCAACGGCGCGCCGGCACGGATTCCACGCTGTCGCCCTGGCTGGACCATCGCAGCCACCTGCATCCAGGCGTGCACCGGGTGCAGGACGCGGTCATCCGTGATCCGGCGGCGCCCTGGTCGGCGCAATCGCTGGCGGACCAGGCACACACCAGCGCGCGCCATCTGACGCGGCTGTTCCGCGAACACGCGGGCTGCACGCCGATGGACTACCTGTATCAGATACGCGTGGCGCTGGCGCGCGACCTGCTGCGCGATACCCGGCTGGACCTGGAACGCGTGGCCGAAAAGTCGGGATTCGGCTCGGCGCAGCACATGCGCCGCGTCTGGCGCAAGTTCCAGCCGCTGACGCCCAGCCTGGCGCGTACGGCTCCCACCATGCAATGACGGCGCCGCAGCGCCGTCATTTTCCAGCTTCCATGCGGCCAGCCGGCCGCGGATCGGTTGAACCTGAGCCCTGCTAGTCCTTGCGCAGCTTGCCCGGCAACAGCGGTCCTTGCATCTCGCGGATGGCTTCGACGAATTCGCCGATGTCCTCGAAGCTCTTGTAGACCGAAGCGAAGCGCACGTATGCCACCTTGTCGAGCTTGCGCAGTTCGTTCATCACGAGCTCGCCTATGTGTTCGCTGGGCACTTCACGCAGCCCGCTGGCCAGCAGCTGCTCTTCGATGCGCGCGACCGCGGCGTCCACGTCTTCCGTGCTGACGGGACGCTTGCGCAGCGCCAGGCTCAGGCTGGCGCGCAGCTTGCCGGGGTCGTAGTCGCTGCGGCTGCCATTGCGCTTGACGATGGAGGGCATGGCCAGCTCCACCCGTTCATAGGTGGTGAAACGTTTGTCACAGGACAGGCAGCGACGGCGACGGCGTATGGCGTCGCCTTCTTCGGAGACCCGGCTGTCTACGACCTGCGTTTCGGCATTGCCGCAAAATGGACACCGCATGTGTGATCCCTAAAGGCACTGAGGGGGCAATAGTTGAGCATATTGTAACGAGGCGTCCGGCCGCCAGCGCCAATACGGGCTAATCCGCCCCCGTATTTTTTACCAGGCGGCGCCAAGCCGCCCGAAAACAAAGGGACGGCGCCTTGCGGGGCCGTCCCTGGTAGACCGCTGCGGCCGGGCCACAGCCCGCCGCAGGGATTGCTCGCTTACTTCTTGCCGTAGACCGGCAGGCGCGAGGTCAGTTCGTTGACCTTTGCACGCACGGCGGCGATGTTGGCTTCGTCGCGCGGGTTGTCCAGCACGTCGGCGATCAGGTTGGCGGTCAGCTCGGCTTCGGCTTCGGTGAAGCCGCGCGTGGTCATGGCCGGCGTGCCCAGGCGGATGCCGCTGGTCACGAAGGGCTTTTCCGGGTCGTTCGGGATGGCGTTCTTGTTGACCGTGATGTGGGCCTGGCCCAGCACGGCTTCCGCTTCCTTGCCCGTGATGCCCTTGGAACGCAGGTCCACCAGCATGACGTGGCTTTCGGTGCGGCCGGAGACAATGCGCAGGCCGCGCTTGACCAGCGTGTCGGCCAGCACCTTGGCGTTCTTGACCACTTGCTGCGCGTAGTCCTTGAAGGCAGGTTCCAGCGCTTCCTTGAAGGCCACCGCCTTGCCGGCGATGACGTGCATCAGCGGACCGCCCTGGATGCCGGGGAAGATCGCCGAGTTGATGATCTTCTCGTGCTCGGCCTTCATCATGATGACGCCGCCGCGCGGGCCGCGCAGCGACTTGTGCGTGGTCGACGTGACGAAGTCGGCGTGCGGAACCGGGTTGGGGTAGGCGCCGCCAGCGACCAGGCCGGCGTAGTGGGCGATGTCGACCATGAACAGCGCGCCGTTTTCACGGGCGATGCGGGCCATGCGTTCGAAGTCGATGTGCAGGGCGTAGGCGGAGGCGCCAGCCACGATCAGCTTGGGCTTGTGCTCCTTGGCCAGTTGCTCGACCTGGTCATAGTTCAGGACTTCGTTTTCGTCCAGGCCGTAGGAGATGAAGTTGTACAGCTTGCCCGAGGCGTTGACCGACGCGCCGTGCGTCAGGTGGCCGCCTTCGGCCAGGCTCATGCCCAGCACGGTGTCGCCCGGCTTCAGGACGGCCATGTACACGCCCTGGTTGGCCTGCGAACCCGAGTTGGGCTGCACGTTGGCGGCTTCGGCGCCGAAGATCTGCTTCAGGCGGTCGATGGCCAGCTGCTCGACCACGTCCACGTATTCGCAACCGCCGTAGTAGCGCTTGCCCGGATAGCCTTCGGCGTACTTGTTGGTGAGCTGCGTGCCCTGGGCTTCCATGACGGCCGGGCTGGCGTAGTTCTCCGAGGCGATCAGCTCGATGTGCTGTTCCTGGCGGACGTCTTCCTTCTGGATGGCGGCCCAAACGTCCGGGTCAGCCTTGGACAAGGTGAGGTTGCGGTCAAACATGACGGGGGGTTCCTGAGGCGGTAAGAGAGGAGAAAACTGCGCCCGGGTGGGTAAACCCGGAGAATGACGGATAGTTTACCCCGTCGGACAGGATCAAATGCTCCCAAAATGCAGGGAACCCGGGCAAAATTCCCGGCATGGGCGCGAAAACCACGCCATCCTCCGCGGCCGGAAAAGCCGTCTCAATCCGACTTGAGAAACTTTCATGCAAAGCGCCACGCTCATAACCTACTCATTAGTAGCTGCGGTCAGCGTCGTCAGCCCCGGCCCGGCCACCATGCTGGCCATCCGTAACGGCGCGGCGGGTGGATGGCGGGCCGTGCTGCCCTCCACCCTGGGTAATGTCACCGGGCTGTTCCTGCTGTCGGCCGCCGCCATGCTGGGACTGGGCGTGGTGCTGCAATCGTCCGCCATGCTGTTCATGCTGCTCAAGCTGGCCGGCGCGGCGTACCTGCTCTACATCGGCCTGCGCCACCTGCTGGGCCGCTCGAACATTGCGCCGCCCGCAGACGCCGCCGCGCTGGCGCCGCGCAGCGCCGGGCGGCTCTATTCGGAAGCCGCGCTGGTTGCAACGCTGAACCCCAAGCCCATTCTGTTCTTCACGGCGCTGTTTCCTCAGTTCCTGAACGCGGCCGAGCCCTTGCTGCCGCAGTTCTTCATCCTGACGGGCATCTTCACGGGCATGTCGCTGGTGTCGCTGCTGGCCTATGGCGCCTTGGCCCACCGCGCCCGGCGCCTGCTGCGCCAACCCCGCATCGTGACCTGGATCAACCGCCTGGTCGGCGCCATCTTCATCACTTTTGGATTGGCGCTGCTGCGGCTCAAGCGCGCCACGGGCTGAATCTTTTCGGCGATGAAAAAAGGCCGCAGTCGCAAGACTGCGGCCTTTCTGTGGCGCGGCGAATCAGGCCGAGGTGGCGCCGATCTGCTTGGGAGCCAGTTTCGGATTGAGCGTATAGGTGCCGGTCAACGACGCCTGCGCCAACACGTGCTTCTGGATCGCGCGCAGCGCGTCTTCGCCGGTGAACGAACCCTGCAGGTTCAGCGTGGGCACGTCCAGCGCATACAGGGTGAAGACGTAGCGGTGCGGGATGGCGTCGTTCCAGGGCGGGCACGGGCCGTCATAGCCGAAGTAGTCGCCGCTCATGTCGTGATCGTTGGCGAACCATGACGAGTACGAGTTGATGCCCTGGCGCGCATCCATCGGCGCCAGCGGGCCGCCCTTGCCGCGCGGCGTGATGCCGCTGGAGAAGGCGCCTTCCTCGATGTCGCGCAGGTCGGCCGGCAGATCGACCAGCACCCAGTGGAAGAAGTCCACGCGGGGCAGGCTGGCCGGCACCTCGCGGCCTTCCTGGTTGACGTCGTCGGGTTCGGAGGGCACATCGGGATCATGGCAGATCAAGGCAAACGACTGCGTGCCCGCCGGAACTTCGTCCCAGGAGAACTGCGGGTTGAAGTTGTCTGCCAGCGCGACGTGCGATTGCGCATCGATCCTGCCGAAGGCGTAGCGTTCGGGAATCGACTCGTTATCGGAAAAGGACAAACTCGAAAGTTTCATGTCGTGCTCCTTGATGTGCCGCAAAGGCCCCACTGCCCCTGTCTGTACCCTCAGCGTATCAAAACTTCGCAATCATGGGTTCAAGTTAACACGCGCAAATTTGCGCTTGCCCACCTGAACGACGTAAGTCCCCGCCGGCAATTGCAACGATTTGTCTTCCACGCGGTCGCCATTGACGCGCACGCCGCCTTGCTCCACGTTGCGCTGCGCTTCCGAACCGGAAGCCACCAGGCCGGCTTCGCGCAGCAGCTTGAGGATGCCCACCGGCGCGCCGCCGATGTTTACTTCGGGGATGTCGTCGGGGATCGCGCCGTCGCGGAAACGGGCTTCGAACGAGGCCAGCGCGTCATCGGCAGCCTTGGCGGAATGGAAGCGCGCAATGATTTCCTGGGCCAGCATGACCTTGGCGTCGCGCGGGTTGCGGCCGCCATCGATCTCCTGCTTGAGCGCCGCGATCTCTTCCAGAGAGCGGAACGACAGCAGCTCGAAGTAGCGCCACATCAGCGTGTCGGAAATCGACATGAGCTTGCCGAACATCGAATCGGGCGACTCCGAAATGCCGATGTAGTTGCCCTTGGACTTGGACATCTTCTCTACGCCATCCGTCCCGACCAGCAGCGGCATCGTCAAGATGCACTGCGGCTCCTGTCCATACTCTTTTTGCAGCTCGCGCCCGACCAGCAGGTTGAACTTCTGATCGGTGCCCCCCAGCTCCAGATCGGACTTCAGCGCCACCGAGTCATAGCCCTGCATCAGCGGATACAGGAATTCATGGACCGAGATCGGGATGCCGCCCTTGAAGCGCTTGGTGAAGTCCTCGCGCTCCATCATGCGCGCGACCGTGTAGCGCGACGCGAGCTGGATCATGCCGCGCGCGCCCAGCGGATCGCACCACTCGGAGTTGTAGCGGATCTCGGTGCGCGCCGGATCCAGCACCAGGCTGGCCTGGGCGTAATAGGTCTTGGCGTTGGCCTCGATCTGTTCACGCGTGAGCGGCGGGCGCGTGTTGTTGCGGCCGCTGGGATCGCCGATGGTGGAGGTGAAATCGCCGATCAGGAAGATGACGTTGTGGCCCATGTCCTGCAGCTGGCGCATCTTGTTCAGCACCACCGTGTGACCCAGGTGGATGTCCGGCGCGGTCGGATCCAACCCCAATTTGATGCGCAGAGGCACGCCCGTGGCGCGGCTCCTGGCCAGCTTGCGGGCGAATTCGGACTCGACCAGCAACTCATCGCAACCGCGCTTCGCTATACGCAGGTCTGCTTCGACTTCGGGGGTAATCGGGGCTTCTGAGGATGACATGGCAGGGGGACCAACTCGGCTTCAGCCGATAAAAAGGTGTAAAAAGTGACGAAAACTATCGAAAATTCTAGCCGAATCAGCTAGGATACCGCCCTAATCATACGCAATTGCCATCTATACGCAGTTGTGGTCCGGTTTACACCCCGTTGTTCACAAGATGCGCCCCGCGCCAGCCCTTGCCCCGAAATGTGCGCGCGAGGGCCGTTCGTGTCACGCACCCTGCGAGCTCAAGCCACCTGAGAGGGTATCTTCACGATGAATCGTGGCCTCCACGAAATGGCGAGTAGCATCAAACGCAAAGTTGCTGCCGTGTTTGCGCCCGGCGAGCCCAAGCCCCAGCGCTCGGGACTTTTCCGCCGCACTCTCCTCGTCACCGCAATTGGTCTGTTCGCTGGCGCCGCCGCCCTCGGCATGGTGCAGCAACCCGACCGCACTGAACTCCCCCCTTCGCGCATCATCAGCAGCGTCCTGCCGCTAAGCGCCGAGCAAGTCGAAGTCAGCACTCCCAGTGCCGCTCCCTATATCAGCGAAACCCGGATCCGCGCCGGCGACACGCTGGCCGCGGTGCTGCAACGCCTGGAACTCGACGCGCCCAGCCTGCAGACCTTCCTGACGCACGAAGCCAGCGCCCGCAGCATCTACAAGCTGTACCCGGGCCGCTCGGTGCAAGCCGCGACGGACGAAGCCGGCAACCTGATCTGGCTGCGTTACATCCACACCCCCGGCAACGAGACGGACGGCCAGGTCGTGACGCGCATGCTGCACGTCGCGCCGGCAGGCGACAGCTACAAGGCCGAGGAAATCACCGAAAGCACCGAACGCCAGACCCGCGTCGCCGTGGGCACGATCCGTTCGTCGCTGTTCGGCGCCACCGACGCCGCCGGCATCCCGGACTCGGTCACCATGCAGATGGCCGACATCCTCAGCGCCAAGATCGACTTCTTGCGCGACCTGCGCCAGGGCGACAAATTCCGCGTGGTCTACGAAGTGCGTTCGCACGACGGCCGCTACGCCGGCGCCGGCCGAGTGCTGGCGCTGGAATTCATCAACGGCGACAAGACCTACAACGCCGTCTGGTTCAGCCCCGACGAAAAGAGCGGTTCATACTACGACTTCGACGGCACCAGCCTGCGCGGCGCGTTCCTGCGCACCGCCCTGAAATTCAGCCGCATCAGCTCCACCTTTGGCATGCGCATGCACCCCATCCACAAGACCTGGACGGGACACAAGGGCGTGGACTACGCGGCGCCTTCCGGCACGCCGATCCACTCTACCGCTGACGGCACGGTGGAATTCTCCGGCTGGCAGAACGGCTACGGCAACGTCGTCATCGTCAAGCACCACGGCAAGTATTCGACGCTGTACGCCCACCAGAGCCGCATCGCCGAAGGCATCACCAAGGGTTCGAAGATCTCGCAAGGCCAGTTGCTGGGCTATGTCGGCGCCACCGGCTGGGCCACCGGCCCGCACCTGCACTATGAATTCCGCGTGGACAACCAGCCGATCGATCCGCTGTCGGTGGACCTGCCGGTCGCCCGCAGCCTGGAACCCGCCGAAGTCCGCGCCTTCAACCAGGCCGTGGCTCCGTACAAGGCGCAGATCCAGCTGCTGACCGAGTTCCAGCAGACCCTGCCCGACGCGCTGACCAACGTGGCCAGCCGCTAAAGCCGGCCTAACGTCCCCGTCAAAGGCGGCCCCGCACTCTCAGTTGCGCGGCCGCTTTTTCTTTTTCGAGGCTCTCGTGAATCCTTCCACAACTAACGCTCAGCTCTATATCGGACTGATGTCAGGCACCAGCGTGGACGGCGTGGACGGCGTGCTGGTGCGCCTGGACGACGGCGCGGCGCCAGCCGTGCTCGCCAGCGCCAGCCTGCCCATGCCTGCGGACCTGCGGCGCGAACTGCTGGCCCTGAATCAATTCGGCGACGACGAGCTGGCCCGCGCCGCGCTGGCCGCCAACGCCCTCGCCCGCCTGTATGCCCAGGCCGTGGCGGCCCTGTTGCAGCAGGCCGGCGTCGCGGCCGGCGACGTGACCGCCATCGGCGCCCACGGCCAGACGGTCCGGCACCGGCCCGACCTGGGCTACACCGTGCAACTCAATGCCCCCGCCGTGCTGGCGGAACTGGCCGGCATCGACGTGGTGGCGGATTTCCGCAGCCGCGACGTGGCCGCGGGCGGCCAGGGTGCGCCGCTGGTGCCGCCCTTCCACGGTGCCATCTTCGGCGCGCCGCAAGGCCGCGCCGTCCTCAACCTGGGCGGCATCGCCAACGTGACGCTGCTGGAGCCGGGGCATGCGCCCCGCGGCTTCGACACGGGACCCGCCAACGTCCTGCTGGATGGCTGGTGCCAGCGTCACCTGGGTCGGCCTTATGACGCGGATGGCCGCTGGGCCGCGACCGGCCAGGTGCTGGCGCCGCTGCTGGAACAAATGCTGGCCAGCGAACCCTGGTTCGCCCTGCCCCCGCCCAAGTCCACCGGGCGCGACCTGTTCAACATGCAATGGCTGGACGACCGCCTGGCCGCGTTCGACGGCCCCAAGCCTGCGCCGCAAGACGTGCAGGCCACGCTGCAACGCCTGACCGCGCGCACGGTCGCCAATGCCGTCGATGCGGCCGCGGCGGGCACGCAGGAAGTCTTCGTCTGTGGCGGCGGCGCACGCAATCCGGGCCTGATGCGTGAGCTGGCCTACTGCCTGCAGCGGCCCGTGCACGCCACCGATGCGCTGGGCGTGCCGGCGCAGGAAGTCGAGGCCCTGGCGTTCGCCTGGCTGGCGCAGGCCTTCGTGCAGCGCAGGCCGGCGGGCCTGCCCGCCGTCACCGGCGCGCGTGGCCCGCGCATCCTGGGCGCGCTCTATCCCGCCTGAAAACCGCACGCCCATGCAAAAAGCCCTTCGGCGCGCCGAAGGGCTTTTGCTTTTCCTGCCTGGGTGATTACACCGAGAACGAGGAACCGCAGCCGCAGGTGGTGCTGGCGTTGGGATTGCGGATGACGAACTGCGCGCCTTCCAGGTCTTCCTTGTAGTCGATCTCTGCGCCGACCAGGTACTGGAAGCTCATCGGATCCACCAACAGTTGCACGCCAGCCTTGTCCAGCACGGTGTCGTCATCGTTCACGACTTCGTCGAAGGTGAAGCCGTACTGGAAACCCGAACAGCCTCCGCCCTGCACGAAAACGCGCAGCTTCAGCTCAGGATTGCCTTCTTCGGCCAACAGATCCTTCACTTTGGCCGCGGCCGAGTCGGTAAACACCAGGGGAGCAGGCGGGGCGGCCTGCAGGTCGACGGTTTCGGTCACTGCATTCATGGTTCACTCCTGGCCGGTTCGGCCATATTTCGGTGAGCGGCAACGGCGCTCGCATAGTGTCACTATAGCGCAGGGCTTGCGCAGACTCAAAGTTCGAGCTTGACGCTTCTTGACGCCCGGACCGTGTCGCCCTCCAGGACGCTGACGGTCACGCTTTCGGGGACAAATCCGTCGGGCAGCGCCAGGATGCCCTGGCTGCGCTGATACTGGTCGAACTGCAGGGCCAGCGGCGAGGTCGGCGTGCTGTCTCCAGGAATGGCGACGGAGCCGGATTCGGCCTTGACCTGCATGGGCGCCAGATCCACCTTCACGGTCTCGCCCTTCAGGATGCCGGTGGCCTGGAAACGCAAAGCGCCCGAAAACGGAGACCCGCCATTGCGGCCGCTGCGCATCAGCAGGACCTTGTAGCGCAGGCCGCCGCCACTGCGGTCGATCTCGACGCCGCGGATGTCCACCGAACCCTCGGGGCCCGGCGGCAACAGCTGCTCATAGAACGCCAGTTGATCGCGGACCCGGCCGACCTCGGCCTGGACCGTGCGCAGCTGCGTTTCCAGTTCCTGGCGCGCGGCGCGTTCGATGACCAGTTCGCCGTCGGCGGTGTCCAGTTGGCCCTGCGTGTAACGCAGCTGGGTCGACTGCTGACGCATGGCCTCTTCCTGGACCTCGGCCTGCCGAGCGCTGATCACCACGGCATCCTGCGGCCGGTAGAGCTTGCGAGCGTAGAAAAAACTGGCGGAACCGCCCAGCAGCACGCCGATCAGCAGGCCTACGAATACGCGCGCCAATCCGCCGGCGGAGCGAGGCTGGGGCGTGGTAGAGGAATCGGCGGGCATAAAGAGCGGCGGCTTGCGGCCTTACGGCCGCAAGCCTGCGTACATCAAGGCAGGATCGCGACCTGGTCCAGGCCGGTCGATTCAGGGATGCCGAACATCAGGTTCATGTTCTGCACGGCCTGACCAGCGGCGCCCTTGACCAGGTTGTCCTGGATCACCAGGACGATCAGTTGGTCGCCATTGCCGGGGCGGCTGAGCGCGATGCGCAGGTTGTTGGAGGCGCGCACCGAACGGGTTTCCGGCAGGCTGCCGGCGGGCATCACGTCGACGAAGGGTTCGTCGGCGTAGCGCTGTTCAAACAGGGCCTGGAAGTCGGTATCGCGGGCCTCGGGCAGGATGCGCGCGTAGATGGTGGAGAACATGCCGCGGATCATCGGCACCAGATGCGGCACGAAGGTCAGGCCAACCTTGCCGCCAGCGATCTTTTCCAGCTGTGCGACGATTTCCGGGTGATGGCGGTGGCCAGCCACGCCGTAGGCCTTGAAGTTGTCGGAGGCTTCGGAGAAGAGCGAGCCCACTTCCGCCTTGCGGCCAGCGCCCGAGACGCCCGACTTGCAGTCGGCGATCAGGGTTTGCGCATCGATCAGCTTCTTGCCGCCTTCGAGCAGCGGGGCCAGGCCCAGCAGCACGGTGGTGGGATAGCAGCCGGGGTTGCCGATGACGCGGGCCTTGGAGATGGCCTCGCGGTTCAGCTCCACCAGGCCATACTGGGACTCGGCCAGGATGTCCGGGCAGGTATGGGGAATCTTGTACCAGCGTTCGAACGTGGGGATGTCCTGCAGGCGGAAGTCCGCGGCCAGGTCGATGACCTTGGTGCCGGCATTGATGAGTTCCTGGGCCTGGGCCATGGCAACGCCGTGGGGCGTCGCGAAGAACACGACGTCGCAATCCGTCAGCGTGGCCTTTTCCGGCGCGGAGAAAGCGATATTCACGCGGCCGCGCAGGTTCGGATACATGTCGGCCACCGGCAGCCCGTCTTCCTTGCGGGACGTGATGGCGGTCAATTCCACATTGGGATGCTGCGACAGCAAGCGCAGCAGCTCGACGCCGGTGTAACCGGTGCCGCCGACGATACCAACCTTGATGCGGGTGTTCGATGCTTGGGCCATGATGTGTGCTCTTCGTAGAACGAGGATCGATTGTATCGCTCGGGAAAGCGGGTGTTGCGGCTAAGAGCCCGAAATGGCACCGCAGTCCTTCTTTCCGACCGGAGGGAATGCGCGGAGTTCCGCGCGGGACGTACAACGGCCGGACCGCATCCGGCGCTGGAACAAACAGTGCGAAAAAAAGCCCGCCGAAGCGGGCTTTTCTTGCAGCAGCGTATTAACGCTTGCTGAACTGCTTGCGCCGACGTGCCTTGCGGAAGCCGACCTTCTTGCGTTCGACTTCGCGGGCATCGCGGGTGACAAAGCCAGCTTGCGACAGTGCGGGCTTCAGGGTCGCGTCGTAGTCGATCAGGGCACGCGTGATGCCGTGACGGACTGCGCCGGCCTGGCCGGTTTCACCGCCGCCGTGCACGTTGACCTTGATGTCGAACGATTCCAGGTGGCCGGTCAGTTCCAGCGGCTGGCGCACGATCATGCGGCCGGTTTCGCGGGCGAAAAAGTCGTCGACGGGCTTGCCGTTGACAACGATCTTACCCGTGCCCTTCTTGATGAAAACGCGAGCCACCGAGGTTTTGCGACGGCCGGTTCCGTAATTCCAGTTACCGATCATGGCGTTTCCTTAGATATCCAGCGTCTTGGGCTGCTGGGCGGTGTGCGGGTGCTCGGCACCGGCGTACACCTTCAGTTTCTTGATCATGGCGTAGCCCAGAGGACCCTTGGGCAGCATGCCCTTGACAGCCTTCTGGATGGCGCGGCCGGGAAAACGCTCTTGCATCTTCTCGAAGTTCGTTTCACGGATACCGCCCGGGTACGTCGTGTGGCGGAAGTACTTCTTGTCCTTCGCCTTGGCGCCCGTAACAACGATATCGGCAGCGTTGACGATGACGATGTAGTCACCGGTATCAACGTGCGGCGTGAATTCAGGTTTGTGCTTGCCACGCAGACGACGTGCGACTTCGCTGGCCACACGACCGAGGACTTTGCCCTTGGCGTCGATCACAAACCAGTCACGTTGGACTTCATGCGGCTTGGCCACAAAGGTCTTCATGATGGTTCCTAAGAATAAAAATTTTCCTGGCTGGACCATCCAGCCAGTTTTTTTCCCCCGAACTAGACCGAAATCCAAGAAAGAACCCGTCGGGTTTTCCAAATATTCAGTCGATATCAGCGTCTTGCCTAAGCGTTATTACCCGCCCGTGCATTAGCCAAAATGAGGGAAAGCCTGCGATTCTAACACAGCTGCTCAAAAAGTGGGCAACTTAATCCGCGTTGGAAATACGCCGACGGCGCCCTGAGGCGCCGCCGGCACATCCAAACAATCAGGGACGCACGCCCTGGAGCGCCGGTTCAGGCGCCCAGGTAGGCTTCCAGCACGCGCGGATGGCCCAGCAGTTCGCGGCCGGTGCCGGTCAGCGCCATGGCGCCGTTCTCCAGCACGTAGCCGTGCTGGGCGATCTTCAGCGCCTGGCGCACGTTCTGCTCGACCAGGAACAGGGTCAGGCCGTCGGCGTTGATCGCGCGCAGGGAGCGGAAGATTTCCTGCACCACGATGGGCGCCAGGCCCATCGAGGGTTCGTCCAGCAGCAGCAGGCGCGGCTTGGCCATCAGGGCCCGGCCGATGGCCAGCATCTGCTGTTCGCCGCCGGACAGGTTGCCGGCGATGCCGGTGATCCGTTCCTTCAGGCGCGGGAACAGGTTGAACACGTATTCCAGGTCCGAGTCGACGTTCTTCAGGCCGCGGCGGTAGGCGCCCAGCTCCAGGTTTTCGAGCACGGTCATGGTGGTGAGGATGGCCCGCCCTTCCGGCACCTGGACGATACCGCGCGCCACCAACTGGTGCGGTGGCAGGTTGGTGATGTCCTCGCCTTCGAAAGTGATCTTGCCGCGCGCCTTGGGCAGCAGGCCCGACAGCGCCAGCAGCGTGGTCGACTTGCCGGCGCCGTTGGCGCCGACCAGGGCGGTGATTTCCTTGGCGTTCAGGTCCAGGTCGATGCCGCGGACGGCTTCGATGTGGCCGTAATTGACCTCGAGTCCGCGGACTTCCAGCATGGCGCTCATTTGGCGGCCTCCGCTTGTTCGGTGTCTTCGTCGTCTTCGCGGCCCAGATAGGCTTCGATGACCTGTTCGTTGTTGCGGATCTCGTCGGGTCCGCCGCAAGCGATGATCTTGCCGAAGTTCAGCACCGCGATGCGCTCGCACAAGCCCATGACGAAGCGCATGTCGTGCTCGATCATGAGGATGGTGTAGCCGCGGTCGCGGATCGCCAGGATCTCGCGCATGAGTTCGGCGCGCTCGCCGGTGTTCATGCCGGCGACCGGCTCGTCCAGCAGCAGCAGCTTGGGCTCGGTGGCCAGCGCGCGCGCCAGCTCCAGGCGGCGCTGTTCGCCGTAGGACAGGTTATCCGCCAGGTCGTTGGCCTTGTGGTCCAGGCGCATCCAGGTGAGCAGTTCGTGCGCGCGCTCGCGGGCGCGCTTTTCGTGCTCGCGGTAACCCGGCAGGCCCAGCAGCAGGCTGGGGAAGCCGTAGTTCATGTGGCGATAAGCGCCCACCACCACGTTCTCCAGCAGCGTCATCTCTTTGAAGAGACGGATGTTCTGGAAGGTGCGGGCGATGCCCATGCGCGTGATGCGGTGCGGCTTCTTGTCCAGCACGCTCTGGCCGTTGAACGTGATGGTGCCGCCGCTGGGCGGCAACAGGCCGGTGATGAGGTTGAAGACCGTGGTCTTGCCGGCGCCGTTGGGGCCGATCAGGCCGAAGATGGCGCCTTCGGGAACCGACAGGCTGACGTCATGCAGCACATGCAGGCCGCCGAAGCTCTTGGAGACGGAAGAAAGCTCAAGCATGGCGCTTGCCTCCCTGGCGTCCTTGGCGCATCCAGCGCTTGAAGCGCGCCGGATCCCAGATGCCTTGCGGCAGGAACAACACAATCACCACCAGAATCACTCCATTCGCGACCAGGCGCAGATCGGCAAAACCGCGCAGCATTTCGGGCAGCACGGTAATGATGAAGCTGCCCAGCACGGGACCGGCCAGGCCGCCGATGCCGCCCAGGATCGCCATGGTCAGGATTTCCACGCCACGGTCGAAACCGTATTCGTTGGGGCCGATGAAGAAGGTCAGGTGCGCGTTCAGGGCGCCGGCCAGACCCGCGATCATCGCGCCGGCCACGAAGGCCAGCATCTTGTTGGCGCGCACGTCGATGCCCATCAGGCCGGCCGCGGTTTCGTCGCCGCGGATGGCGTCGAACGAGCGTCCGATCTTGGAGGCCCGCACGCGCCACAGCACGAACAGCACGATGACGACCGACAGCACTACGTGCCACCACTGTGTCAGCTGCGGGATGCCGTTAAGGCCCAGCGCGCCGCCGGTGATGGACTCGGTGTTGAGGATGGTCACGCGAACCACTTCGCCAAAGCCCAGCGTGGCCATGGCGAGATATACCCCGGACAGCCGCAAGGTCGGCAAGCCGATCAGCGCCGCCACCAGCGCGGGCGCGGCCATGCCGCCGGCCAGCGCGACCGAGAACGGCGCGTCGTAGTTCATGGTGAGCAGCGCGGCGGTGTACGCCCCGATGCCCATGAAGGCTGCGTTGGCCATGGCCAGCATGCCGCAAGCCAGGGTCAGCCAGATGGAGAGGGCCAGCAAGGCGTTGGTGCCCAGCGTGAGCACCAGGTTGCCGTAAATGGCCCAGAAGTTTTCGAATCCGCTCATTCTTTAAGCCTTGCGTTGAACCACTTTGCCGAACAGACCTTGCGGGCGCACTAGCAGGATCAGGAACAGCAGGCCGAAAGCCACCGCATCGCGCATGGTGGAGCCGATGTAGGCCACCGACAGCACCTCGGCAAAGCCCAGGAACAGGCCGCCCAGCATGGCGCCGCGGATGTCGCCCATGCCGCCCAGGATGATGACCGCGATGCCCTTGTGCAGCATCGGCTGGCCCATCAGGGGGAACAGCGCGTTGGAGTACAGGCCGATCAGCACGCCGGCCACGCCGCCCAGGGCAGCCGCGGCGAACGAGGTGGTGACGAACAGTTTTTCGACGTTGATGCCCAGCAACCACGCGGCCTTGGGCGATTCGGCGATGGCGCGCAGGGCGCGGCCGAATTGCGTGCGGCGCATGACGTACATCAGCACGGCCATCAGCGCGAAGGACAGAAAGATGATGCCCAGTTCAATGACGGTCAGGTGCAGGCCGGCGACCTCGATCACTTCCTCGGGCACGGTGCCGTGCGGGAAACGCAGGTTGCTTGCGCCGAAGATGCCCTGGGCGGTGTTGTTCAGGATGATGCCCACGCCGATGGTGGCGATCATGGGGATCAGGTGGGGCGCGTTGCGCTTGCGCAGCGGCTTGAGCACCAGGTAGTCGATGATGACTCCGGTGAAGCCGGCGACGAAGAACGCTGCCATCAGTCCCGCCCAAAGGGGCAGGCTGAATTGCTGCACGACGAACAGTGCCGCGTAGGCGCCAACCATGAAGACGGCGCCATGCGCCAGGTTGATCACCCCGAGCACGCCGAAGATCAGCGTGAAGCCCAGCGCGAACAGTGCATACACACAGCCCAGCGACAAGGCATTGACGAATTGTTGTTCGAACATGATGGGACTTTCCAAAGCTGTGAGGGCCCCATGCAGCGCCCACTGCATGGCCTTGAGCCTCCCGGCGGGGAGGCATTTCTTTTAGGGTGACGGCCCTGCGATAAAAAGCGCCTTGCGAGCGGCCGCGCCGCCCGCAAGGCGCATCCCCCCGCGCGGGGATGCGCAGCGCTTACTTTTCGATGACGTACTTGCCGTCCTTCGTCACGCTGACGATGGGAGCCTGGTCGGCATCGTAGCCGGCGGGCTTGCCGGCGCGGTCGTTGGCCTGACGGAACTTGAACGGGCCAGTGGCGCCGGTCCAGGTGACCGCGGGCAGCGCGTCGCGCAGGGCTGCGCGATCCTTGGGCAGGTCGCCCGAGATCTTGACGTTCTTCAGCGCCTGGGCGGCGATGTACATGGCGTCATACGACTGGGCCGCGAACTGGTCCGGCGCGCCATTGAACTTGGCCTTGTAGGCGTCGATGAACTTGACGTTCTCGGGAGCCTTGTTCTCGATCGACCAGGGGCTGCCGATCCACAGATTGTTCGACGCGCCGCCAGGGGCCAGGTCGAAAATCTTGACCGAGTTCATGCCGTTGCCGCCGATGACGGGCACGTTCAGGCCCAGTTGGCGGGCCTGCACCATGATCGGGGCGCCTTCGGCCAGCAGTGCGGACAGCACGATGGCGTCGGGGTTGGTGCCCTTGATCTTGGTCAGCTGGGCCTTGAAGTCCACGTCGCCCTTGGCGAACGTTTCGGTCGTCGTGACCGGGATCTTCTGGTCTTCCAGGGCCTTCTTGAAGTTGTCGTAGCCGCTCTTGGTGAAGACGTCGTCGTTGCCGTAGAGCACCGCCACGTTCTTCAGGCCGGTCTTGGCCTTGACGGTGGCGATGGTGGCCGGCAGCACGTCGGCTTCGGTGACCGAGTTGCGGAACACGTAGTTGCCGATGGAGGTGATGCCGTCAGCGGTATTGGAGGTGCCGAAGGCGACCGTCTTGGCGGCCTGGGCGATCGGGTCGGCGGCCTGGGCCGAGTTGGACAGCGTCGGGCCGAAGACCATCAGGACGTTGTCCTTGAAGATCAGCTTCTTGAAGACGTTGATCGCTTCTTCTTTCTTGCCTTGTTCGTCCTCGACCACGAGCACGATCTTGTTGCCGTTGATGCCGCCGGCGGCGTTGATTTCATCAGCGGCCAGCTGGAAACCGTTGCGGATCGACACGCCGTACTGGGCGGCGCCGCCCGACAGGGCTTCGGCCACGCCGATCTTGATGTCGGCCGCATGGGCAGCCGGGACGATACCGGCAGCGATCAGCGCGGCCAGCAGCTTCTTGGTCTTGGATTGCATGGTTGTTACCACCTTAAAGTCTGTCTCGGAATATTGGTAATCCGGGCTGATGTAATCCTGCCGGATTGACGTCGGATGCCGCCTAAAGGCGCCATGTTTGCGCGTCAAGACCCGGGATATTACTCCTTTGTATCAGGCGGCTACTCGAACGCCATTCAACAAAAGCCTACAAACCGCCCATTTTTTTGTAAAAAACGTGTGGTTACTAGCAAAAACCCTAACGCTGGCCGAATGTTATTCGGCAGGCGTAAGTGTCCTACGTTCTGGCCGATAACGCTACGCCCAGGTATTGGTCGTAGGCGCTTTCGGTCAGGCGGAACCATGGCATTTCGCTGTCGCGAAAACCCATGTAACTATCATGCATCGCCTTGAATCTGGGGTCTTTGGCGCCCAAGTCCTTGTAGAGTTGCTGCGTGGCCTCGAACGCCAGGTCCATGATGGACCGCGGGAATGTACGGATTTGCGCGCCGTTTGCCGTCAATTGGGCCAGAGCGGCCGCGTTGCGGGCATCGTAGCGGGCGATGGCGGCGGCATGCGCGGCCTGTGCGGCGGCATCCACCACGGCCTGGTAGTTCTTGGGCAGCGCGTTCCAGGCCTCGTCGTTGATATACAGCGACAGCTGCTCGCCAGGCGCCCACCAGCCGGGTGCGTAGTAATACTTAGCAACCTTATTAAGACCGAGCTTGTCGTCATCGTAGGGACCCGCGCCCGCCACCGCCTGCAGGCCGTCTTTCTCGAAGGCTTCGGCCAGCTTGGCGGGATCGGCCTGCTGCGGCGCCACGCCCAGCTTGGCCAGCACGTCACCGGCCAGGCCGCCGACGCGCATTTTCAGGTCTTTCAGGTCGCCGGCGCGCTTGATTTCCTTGGTGTACCACCCGCCCATCTGGGCGCCGGTGTTGCCCAGCGGAAAGTTGATGATTTTTTCAGGCTTGAAGAGTTCGCGGGTCAGCCTCAGGCCGCCGCCTTCGCTCATCCAGGCGTTCATCTGCCTGGCGTTCAGGCCGAAGGGCACGCCAGCGTCGAAGCAGAAGACGGGGTTCTTGGCGTAGTAGGCGCGGGACGAGGCATGGCCGCATTCCACCTTCTTGGTGGAGACCGCTTCCATCAGGTCCGCGGCGGGCACGATCTCGCCCTCGGGGAAATGGCGGATGTTGAACTTTCCGCCCGTGGCTTCGGAGACGAACTTGCAGAAGCTTTCGCCGGCGCCGATGCGCAGATCCAGGGCGCTGGGGAAGCCGGAAGACAGGCGCCAGCTCAATGAGGGCATGTCCTGCGCGAACGCGGGCGCGCTGACGGCGGCTCCGGTGGCGACAGCGCCGAGACCGGCGTGCTTCAAGAACGAACGTCGTTGCATCTCTTTGCTCCTTTACCGCAACACCTGGGACATCACGCAATACCCGCTGGATATTACACGCCGATATGGGCCGACATTAACAGGACAGCGGGTAAAGGTTTGCAAATAGAGGGTGACGCGGGTCCGCGAATGGGCAGCGCGCAGGGGCTGCAAAGCAGTGCAAGGACCGGGGGCCGTGCAAGTCCGCGGCGGCCATGATGTGGCCGCCGCTCTAGCGACGTCAGATTCCGGCGATCGCCATCTGCTCGATCAGGATCGAGCCAGTGGTCTTGGTGCCGCGCGAAATCGTGTCGGCGCCGACCGCCACGATCTGCTTGAACATGTCGGCGAGATTGCCGGCGATGGTGATTTCCTGCACCGCGTGCTGGATCTGGCCGTTTTCCACCCAGTAGCCGAACGCGCCGCGCGAGTAGTCGCCGGTGACGTAGTTCACGCCCTGGCCGATCAGTTCGGTGACGAGAAAGCCCGTGCCCATCTTCTTGAGCATGGCTTCGAAGTCGTCGCCGCGGCGGGTCTGGGTGGAACTGAACACCAGGTTATGCGAACCGCCGGCGTTGCCGGTGGTCGTCATGCCCAGTTTGCGGGCGGTGTAGGACGACAGGAAATAGCCTTCCAGCACCCCGGCCGACACCACGCTGCGGCGGCGCGTGCGCACGCCTTCGTCGTCGAAGGGCGAGCTGCCCATGGCGCCGCGGATGTGCGGGTCTTCGGTCAGGTTGATGTGCTCGGGGAAGACGGGCTTGCCCAGCGCGTCCAGCAGGAAGCTGGCCTTGCGGTACAGCGCGCCGCCATTGGCGGCCTGGGTCAAGGCGCCCACCAGCCCCAGCGCCAGGGGCGCTTCGAACAGGACGGGGAACTTGCCGGTGCGGATGCGGCGGGCCGACAGGCGCGACAACGTGCGCTCGGCGGCGTAGCGGCCGATGGCCTCCGGCGAGGCCAGCTTGGCAGGATCGCGTTCGGAGCTGTACCAGTAGTCGCGCTGCATGCCATTGCCGCGTCCGGCGATGGGCGCGACCGACAGGCTGTGGCGCGAGTACGGATAGCCGCCCAGGAAGCCGCGCGTGTTGCCCATCACGAACTGGCCTTCGTAGGTGCCCACGGTGGCGCCATCGGTATTGGTGATGCGCGGATCGACCTCGCGGGCGGCGCGCTCGGCGCGCAGCGCCAGCTCGGCGGCCTCTTCGGTGGACACGCCCCAGGCGCGGTGCAGGTCCAGGTCGGGGAATTCGGTGGCCAGCTGATCGGCGTCGGGCAGGCCGGCGGCCGGATCGGCGGCGGTGTGGCGCGCAATGTGCCAGGCGGCTTCGACCGTCTGGCGCAGCGCCGCTTCGGAAAAGTCGGAGGTGGAGGCCGAACCGCGGCTCTGGCCGGCGTAGACCGTCAGGTCCAGCGAACGGTCGCGGGTCTGTTCGACGGTTTCGATGTCGTTCTTGCGTACGGAGACCGACAGGCCCAGGCTTTCCGAGACTTCCGCCGCTGCGTCGGAGGCGCCGATCTGGCGCGCATAGGCGAGGGTTTGTTCGACGAGTTCAGAAAAACGCGCGTGATTCGCCGCCAGCGGCAAGGATGAGGAGGTTTTAACCATTGCTGTCCAATTTGCAGAGACGGTTATCATAGCCAAGTCTGTCATTGCGCAGTTTTCCATGAATTCCCATATTGAAGAAGAATCCGTCGACGACGGTTACGACGAGAACGGCTACGACCGTCCCAGCAAGTCGCAGGTCAAGCGCGAAATGCACGCCTTGCTGGACCTGGGCAAGCAGCTGATCGAACTGTCCCCCGAACGCCTCAAGCAATTGCCGCTGGCGGAGCGCCTCTATGAAGCGATCCGCACCGCGCAGCGCACCACCGGGCGCGAGGGCAAGCGGCGCCAGGTTCACTTCGTGGGCAAGCTGATGCGCGACGCGCCCGCCGACGAGATCCGCGCCCAGCTCGACGTCTGGGAAAACGGCTCGCGCGAGGAAACCGCCGCCATGCACCGGCTGGAGACCTTGCGCGACCGCCTGCTGGACGACGACGAGGCCCTGACCCGGCTGCTCAATAACAATCCGCAGGCCGACGTGCAACAGCTGCGCGCGCTGATCCGCGCCGCCCGCAAGGAAAAGCTGGCCAACGCCGCCCTGCTGCAAGGCCAGGAGCCGCAGAAGAAGCACTACCGCGCGCTGTTCCAGGCCCTGAAGACCCTTACCCTCTGATTTTCACCGTCCGCCGTCCATGAACGCTCCGACCGACCTGCTCGATTGCATCGAGATCGAAACCGCCCCCAATCCCACGCACGCCGTGATCTGGCTGCACGGCCTGGGCGCCGACGGCAACGACTTCGCGCCCATCGTGCCGGAGCTGGACCTGCCGGCCGGCGCGTCGGTGCGCTTCGTATTCCCCAACGCTCCCGTGCAGCGCGTGACGATCAATAACGGCATGGCGATGCGCTCCTGGTACGACATCCTGGTCATGGACCTGGTGCGCGTCGAGGACGCCAGCGGCATCCGCGCTTCCGAGGCTGCGATCCACAAGCTGATCGCGCGCGAAAACGCGCGCGGCATCCCGACCTCGAAGATCGTGCTGGCGGGCTTTTCGCAGGGCTGCGCCATGACCCTGCACACCGGCATCCGCCTGCCGGAAAAGCTGGCGGGCATGATGGGCCTGTCGGGCTATCTGCCGCTGCTGGACACGGCCGAGGCCGAACGCCACAGCGCCAATCACGACACGCCCATCTTCCTGGCCCACGGCCAGTACGACCCGGTGGTGTCGCTGCCGCGCGCCCAGGCCTCGCTGGCCGAACTGCAGCGCCTGGGTTACGACGTGCAATGGCACACCTACCCCATGCCGCACTCGGTCTGCGCCGAGGAAGTGGCGGATATCTCCAAGTTCCTGAATCAAGTCCTGGTCTGAGGACCATGCAGGGCCGCGCCCGGCGGCCCTGATCGCGGCAGATAGGCGCCCGGCGCCCCTGCCCGCCCACTTGCAGGCCCTGGCGGCCTGCGATTTCATTTTGTATACCAAGTGGTATCCCAGCCTGGAATTTTCATAGGCTGGCTTTCTTGCGTCCATAGAGAAAAACGCCAACTGCAAAAAGCTTGTCGCCTATTTGTATTGAATATAGTATTCGATCCAAGCCTTACCGGCCCGAGCAAGCAGTTCGGGCTTCCCTGTTGTTGTTGTCGATCCATCCCATTGGCCGTGTCGCGCCGGGTTTCGGCGTGGCATTCAAGACGCAGGAGAAAGTCCCGTGAAATCCTTGCCATCGCCCCGTCTGGCGGTTGCGGCGCTGCTCGCGCTGTTCGCCCCCCTGGCCGCCCAGGCCGAAGCCCTCAATCCCCCCGTGAAGGTCCGCTACGAAGAAGTGGTGCGGTCCATTCTTTACGTGCCCAAGTACGTGGCCTTGTCGCAGGGCTACTTCAAGGACGCCGGCCTGGACGTGTCCATGAAGACCTCGCAAGGCACCGACAAGGGCATGACCGCCCTGCTGTCCGGCAGCGCCGACATCGTGCTGATCGGGCCCGAAGCGTCCATCTACGTCCACAACAGCGAATCCCCGGTCAAGCCCAAGATCTTCGCCGGTCTGACCGCCACCGACGGCTTCTTCCTCTTGGCGCGCAAGCCGGTGGAGAAGTTCGACTGGTCCATGCTCAAGGGCAAGGAAGTGATCGGCTTTCGCCCCGGCTCCAATCCCATCGTGTTCCTGGAAACGGCGCTGCGCAAGCATGGCGTGGATCCGCAAAAGGACGTGAAGCTGCTGAACAATATCGGCATTCCCGCGCGCGCGGGCGCCTGGATGGCCGGCCAGGGCGAATACGGCATCTTTCTTGAACCCGAGGCCGGCGAACTGGTGCGCAACGGCAAGGGCTACATCGTCGCCTCGGTGGGCCACGAAGTCGGCCAGGTGGACTACACCGTTTTCACCGCCACCGACAAGTACATCCGCGACAATCCCAAGGTCATCCAGGCCTGGACCGACGTGGTGGCGCGCGCCGAAAAATACGTGAAGGACACGCCCGCGGCCACGCTGACGCCGCAGATCATGACTTACTTCCCCGGCATGGACCAGGCCGCGGTAACCGAGGCCATCGAGCGCTACAAGAAGTACCAGATCTGGAAGACCACGCCGCTGGTGACGGCCGAAGCCATGAACCAGTTGCAGGACATGCTGATCGCCAGCGCGGTCATGAAGGACAACGCCCGCGTGAAGTACGAGGACGTGGTGGTGACCGACTTCGCGAAGAAGGCCCAATGATGGGCGCCGTTATCCACAACCTGAAGCCGGACACCGCCACGGCGAAGATCGAACTGCGCGAGGTCTGTCTTTCCTATTTCACCCAGGAAGGCGAGACGGAGGCGCTGTCGAATGTGTCGTTCACGCTGGCGGCGGGCGAATTCGTCAGCCTGATCGGGCAAAGCGGCTGCGGCAAGAGCACCCTGCTGTCGCTGATCGCCGGCCTGATTCCGCCGACCTCGGGCGCCGTGATGATAGACGGCCAGGCCGTGACCAAGCCCAATCCGCGCATCGGCTACATGCTGCAGCAGGACTACCTGTTCGAGTGGCGCACCATCCTGGACAACGTCATGCTGGGCGCGGAGATCCAGGGCCGGCGCGATGCGCGCAGCGAGGCGCGCGCCGTGCATCTGCTGGAGAAATGCGGACTGGGCGCGTTCCTGTCGCACACGCCGCGCCAGTTGTCGGGCGGCATGCGGCAGCGCGCCGCGCTGGCCCGCACCCTGGTCACCGAGCCGGACGTGATCCTGCTGGACGAGCCTTTCTCGGCGCTGGATTCGCAGACCCGGCTGGCAATCTCCGACGAAGTGGTGGACATCCTGAGGCGCGAAGGCAAGACCGTGGTGCTGGTCACCCACGACATCGGCGAAGCCATCGCCATGACCGACCGTGTGATCGTGCTGTCGCGCCGTCCCGGCCGCCTGAAGAGCCAGTACCGCATCCATTACGGCGACGGCCAGGCACGGCCGACGCCATTCCAGGCGCGCTCGCGGCCGGAATTCAATACCTACTTCAAACAGCTGTGGGACGAGCTCGATGTCCACGTGGAGGGTTGACCCATGAACGCGCCCGTCGCCAACACCGTTCCGCTGCGCGCCGTGCGCGCGCCCAGCGAGAAGTACCTGAACTACCTCCGGCGCGACCGCGCCCGCCGCCGGCATATCCGCGTCGCGCAGGCGCTGCTCTTGGCCGTGTTCCTGTGCGCCTGGGAAATCCTGCCGCGCATGCACATTCTCAACCCGCTCCTGACCAGCTACCCCAGCGCGCTGTGGCCGACGTTCATCGAACTCTGGAACAACGGCAACCTGGGCAAGCACATCATGACCACGCTGAGCGCCACGCTGGTGGGCTTCGGCCTGAGCATGGCGATCGGCATCGTGGTGGCGGCGGCGCTGTGGTGGTCGGACTTCCTGTACAAGGTGCTGGACCCCTTCCTGGTGGTGGCCAATGCCATGCCCAAGATCGCCTTCGTGCCGATCTTCTACCTGTGGCTGGGGTCGGACTACGCGGTGTACGGCATGGCCGTGGCGATCGCGGTGTTCGTGACCATCATGGTGGTGTATGCGGGCTTTCGCGGCATCGACCTGAACAAGGTGAAGCTGGCCCACACCTTCGGCGCCAGCCGCTGGCAGGTACTGACCAAGGTGGTGCTGCCGGGCAGCGTGCCCACGTTGATCGCGGCGGTGAAGATGAACATCGGCCTGGCGCTGGTAGGGGTGATCGTGGGCGAGTTCCAGTCGGCGGATTCCGGCCTGGGCTTTCTCATCATGAACGGCAGCCAGGTGTTCAAGCTGAACATCGTCATGACCGCCATCGCCATCCTGGCCGTGATCTCCAGCGTGATGTACCTGATCGTCTACCGCATCGAAGCCGCCATCGCGCGGCGCTACGGATAAGGAGCCGCCATGGAATTCCCGCAATGGGTGCAGGACCGCGTGATCGCCCGCCAGGGCCGCCTGCATCCCTATGACGAACTGCCCGCCGCGCGCCTCGCGGTGGTGGTGGTGGACATGCAGCAGTACTTCACGCTGCCCGGCTATCAGGGCGAATGCGCGCCGGCGCGCGAGATCATCGCCCCCATCAACCGCCTGTGCGACGCGGTGCGCGCCGCCGGCGGCACCATCGTGTGGGTGCAGACCGCTTCTGATAACGCCGACTCGTTCTGGTCGCACCATCACGGCGTGATGTTGACGCCGGAGCGCAGCGCCAGGCGCCTGGCAACACTGCGCCGCGATGCTCCCGGATATGCCTTGCATCAGGACCTGCATGCGCACGACGCCGACCTGCGCGTGACCAAGCGCTTCTACAGCGCGATGGCGCCGGGCTCTTCCGAACTGGAGCCGCTGTTGCGCGGGCGCGGCGTGGACACGCTGCTGATCGCTGGCACGGTCACCAACGTGTGCTGCGAATCCACCGCCCGCGACGCGATGATGCGGGACTTCCGCACCATCATGGTGGACGACGCGCTGGCCGCCGTCACGCCCGCCGAGCACGAGCATGCGCTGCACGGCTGGATGCTGTTCTTCGGCGACGTGCTGTCGGTGGACGAATCGATCGCGCGGCTCAAGCCCGCCCAGGCGGCCAGAAAGACCGCCTGAACGGGCCTGGGATCAGGACAGGTTCAACCAGACCCGGCGCATCGTCGGGTCTTCCGGATCCGCGTCGTTGGTGAAGCCCAGGCTGGTCATCAGCGACAACATGGGCCGGTTGGTCGACAACACCAGGCCGTCGATGTATTCCAGCCCCTGTTCGCGCGCCGCGTCGATCAGCGCCGACATCAGCTGGCGGCCCAGGCCGCGGCGTTGCCAGTCGTCACCGATCACCAGCGCGTACTCCGCCCCCCTGCCGTCAGGATTGCGCAGGTAGTGCGCGAAGCCCACGAGGACCTCGCGCGGATGCCCGCGGTTGGCCGGGTTGGGCACCTGCGTAGCGGCCACGAGCGCCAGCTCGCGGTGGTAGTCCACCTGCGTGTAGCGCGACACCATGCGCGGGGTCAGCTCGCGCATCATGGACACGAAGCGCATGTAGCGCGAACGCTCCGACAGGCCGCGGATGAATTCCTGCAGCGGCTCGCCGTCCTCGGGACGGATGGGACGCAGCACCCAGGGAATGCCGTCGGCGAAGCGGCGCACCTGGACCAGCCGGGCCGGATACGGGTGGATCGCCATATGCGGATAGCCTGCGGTCTGCGGCGTTTCGCAGCCGGGCTTCTCGGTCAGCGTCATGCGCAATCCGCCGGCGCGCAGATGGGTTTCTCCGGCGTATAGCGGATCGATGTCCAGGGACTCGATATCCGGCAATTCCGACACCAGCTCGGACACCAGCACCACCGCCTGTTGCAGCGCCTCGGCGGCCATGTGGCCGATGCGCGGCGCCAGCACCCGGCGCCACAGCCGGCTGCGTTCGATCAGCTGGCGGGCCAGGAAGCCGTTGAGCGGCGGCAGGTCGACGCCGCGGTCGGATTGCGACAGCACCGCGTCCGGACCGCCCGCGCCGAAGCGGATGACGGGGCCGAACTGCGGATCGCGCCGCACCCGGATCGCCATGGGGCGGGATTCCGGCTCGGCCGCCGCCACGTCCATCGGCATGTCGCGCAGCGGCACGTAGAACAGGGCCAGCAGGCTGCGGATTTCAGAGGTATTCAGTTCGCGCCGGCATTCCGCGCGCACGCGCGCCAGGATCTCGCGCGCGGCGCCCAGGTCCGGCACATGGCTGGCCGGCTCCGGCGGCTGTGTCTGCAACAGCAGTTGCTGGTTGTAGTGATGCGTCGCCAGCACGCCGAAGGCATCCGCGGCCGATTCCGGCGTGCGGAAAGCCGAGGTTCCCGCGTCGTCCAGCATGCGCCGTAGCGGCCGCATGCCGGCATCGCCCATGAAACAGGTGACGACCGGCTTTTTCGCCTTGGGTGCGATCTGCGCCAGCTCGCGCGCCACCGCCGGCATGTCGGCCAGCGCGTCCGGTGCCAGCAGCACCAGCACGCCGTCCACGCCGGCATCGTCGAGCACCGCGTCCAGCATGGCGCGGATGCGTTCGGGCGTCAGCGGCGTGAAGGTGATGACGGGATTGGCGGTGGCCGCGTCCGGCTCCAGCATGGCCGCCAGCGTCCGCTGGGTCGCGGGCGCGAGTTCGGCGCGCAGCACGGCGGCGTCCGGGCCGATCAGGTCCATGGCCAGCTGGGGCGGTCCGCTGCCGTTGGAGATCAGCGCCACGCGCCGGCCCTTGGGACGGCGCGTGTAGCCCAGCACCTTGACGGCCGAGAACAGCTGCACGAAATAGCGTACCCGCACCGCGCCCGCGCGGCGCAGCGCGGCGTCGAAGATGGCATCGGCGCTGTCGGTGTCCGCGCGGCCGGCCTTCAGCACGATCACGGGCTTGATCGAAGCCGCGGCGCGCAAGGTGCTCATGAATTCGCGGGCAGGGCCCACGTCTTCCAGATAGAGCACGATGCTGTCCGTGCGCGGATCGCTGGCCAGGTAGTCCAGCACCTTGGACAGGCCCACCACCGCCTCGTCGCCCAGCGACACGGCGGTGGAAAAGCCGATGTGCACATCTTCGGCCCAGTCCATGACCGCGGCCATGATGGAGCGCGACTGCGCCAACAGCGCCACGCGGCCGGCGCGCGCCAGCACCGGGTGCTGGCTCAGGTTCAGCCCGGCGTGCGGCCGCTGGGCGCCGAAGGAGCGCGGACCCAGCAATTCGCAGCGGTTTTCCTCGGCCCAGGCGCGGCACAGCGCCAGCGTGCCGCGTGGATACGGGTCGGGCAGTTCATGCGGCAACAGGATCACCGAGCGCGGCGCCAGCGGCGACAGCCTGCGCAGCGTTTCCGGCAGGACGGCGGGCGAAACGCAAACCAGGGCCAGATCAGGCCGTTCGCCCTGGGCCAGGCCCTGCAACGTGTCCGGCAGGTCCGGCGCGGCGCCGACTTCGCAGGCCACCACTGTGGTCTTGCCCTTGAGCGCGGGCGGCAACGAGGCCGCCGCCGGCAGCGGCCGGTCGGCGACGATCACCAGCGAGGCGGGCTCGAACATCGGAGCGAGAGCATGTCGCAACATGGTGTTAGCAGGCCCTAATCTAAAATACCCCTCATCGTAACAAGACAACCCCGCCCTACGTTTGACATGGGCCCAGCCTGACGCCGATTTGTGGCGCCGCAGCCGCTATCATTGCCACCTATGACTTCCAACGCCTCTACCCCCATTCGTACCCGTTTCGCGCCCTCGCCCACGGGTTTCCTGCATCTGGGCGGCGCCCGCACGGCGCTGTTCTCCTGGGCCTTCGCACGCCACCACCAAGGCACCTTCGTGCTGCGCATCGAAGACACGGACGTGGAACGCTCCACGCCGGAAGCGGTGCAGGCCATCCTGGACAGCATGGACTGGCTGGGCATGCAGCCCGATGAAGGCCCCTTCTACCAGATGCAGCGCATGGACCGCTACCGCGAGGTGGTCGCGCAGATGCTGGCCGCCGGCACCGCATACCACTGCTACAGCTCGCCCGAGGAAGTGGAAGCCATGCGCGAAGCCGCCCGCGCCCGCGGCGACAAGCCGCGCTACGACGGCACCTGGCGTCCCGAACCCGGCAAGACCCTGCCGGCCATCCCGGAAGGCCGCAAGCCCGTGGTGCGCTTCAAGAACCCGCAGGAAGGCGCGACCTCCTGGAACGACATGGTCAAGGGCACGATCAGCTTCGACAACACCGAACTCGACGACCTGATCATCGCGCGCCCGGACGGCACGCCCACCTACAACTTCTGCGTCGTGGTCGACGACTGGGACATGGGCATCACCCACGTGCTGCGCGGCGACGACCACGTCAATAACACCCCGCGCCAGATCAACATCCTGCGCGCGCTGGGCGCCGCGCTGCCCGAATACGGCCACGTGCCCATGATCCTGGGTCCGGACGGCGAAAAGCTGTCCAAGCGCCATGGCGCCGTCAACGTCATGGAGTACGACAACGAAGGCTATCTGCCGGAAGCCATGGTCAACTACCTGGCGCGCCTGGGCTGGAGCCACGGCGACGACGAACTCTTCTCGCGCGACCAGCTGGTGTCGTGGTTCGACACCAAGCACCTGTCCAAGTCGGCCTCGCAGTGGGATCCGAAGAAGCTGAACTGGGTCAACGCCCACTACATCAAGCAGATGGACAACGCCGAACTGGCCGAGCGCGTGGCGCCGCGCGTGGCGAACCGCGGCGGCCATCCGGAAAAGATCGACCTGCCGGGCGTCATGGGCCTCTTGAAGGACCGCGCTGAAACGCTGGAACAACTGGCCGACGGCGCCATGCTGTTCTGCGCCGAGTTCAAGGGCGCGCCCGCCGAGCTGGCCGAGCAACACCTGACCGCCCCCGCGCGCGAAGCGCTGGCCGACTTCGCCCAGCGCGCCCAGGACGCGGACTGGACCCGCGAAGCCCTGTCCGCCCTGATCAAGGCCGTGCTGGCCGATCGCGGCATGAAGATGCCGCAACTGGCCATTCCCCTGCGCGTCGCCGTCACCGGCCAGACCCAGACCCCGGCCGTGGACGCCGTGCTGGCCCTGCTGGGCAAGCAGACGGTGCTCAAGCGCCTGGCTGCGATCTAAGCGCCTGTCCCAAAAACACCGCGGGCCTTGCTCATCCTGGAATGAGCAAGGCCCGCGGTGTTTTCAGCCGTTCCTTCAGGCTTGCTGGATGGCCGCGCGCGCCTTCAATGCGCGCGCGAAGAACGCGCCCAGCAAGGGCAACAGCGCCGCCGAGCCGCCGAACAACGCGGCAGGCCCGATCTCGTCGACCACCGCGCCCGCCAAGGCCACGCCCGCCGCCTGGCCCATGAACAGGCAGGACGCGAACCACGCGACGGCCGTGCCGCGCGCCGACGGCACCATCTGCGTCGCATTCGTCTGCAACGTGGCATGCAGCAGGTAGTAGCCGAAACCCGCCAGCACGCTGGCCAGCAAGCTCCACATCCAAACCGGACCTAGCAAATACGACAGGAACGCCACGCCCAGCACCAGTCCGCCGGCGATCGCCAGCCCACGTTCGCCCAGGCGTTTCAGGATGCGGCCGGCAACCACCGTATAAAGCAAGCCGCCGACGGCATACACGGCCACCAGCGCGCCCGCGGCGGTCAGAGAGATACCGAAGCGTTCATGCAGGTAGGAAGGCGCAAAAGCCAGGGCGCCGAACACCAGCAGGCCTTCGACGAATACCGTCGCCAGCACGATGCGCGCCCAGGGCGTACTCAACACCAGCCGCGCCTGCGCCACGAAGCCCTGGCGCGCCGCGCCGGGATCCACCTGGCCCAGGCCCGAGACCTGCTGGCGCCGCACTTCCAGCAACAGCAGCACACCCACTATCAGATAGCCGCAGACCAGCGCGGCGAACGCCCAGCGCCAGCCCACGGTGTCGGCAAACAGGCCGCCAGCCAGTTGGCCGGCCGACATGCCGAGGATGGTGCCGGTCAGGAAACGCGCCAGGGTGGCCTGGCGGCGTTCGTAGGGCACGTTGTCGCCGATCCAGGCCATCGACAACGGCACGATGCCCGCCCCCGCGGCGCCGGAGAGGACGCGGCAGAACACCAGCACGTCCAGCGACCCGGCAACCACGGCGCCGGCGCTGCCCAGCGCGCAGGCAAAGGTCGCGATGCTGACGACGCGGTACTTGCCGTAGCGGTCGCCCAGGGGGCCGAAGAACATCTGCAACACGCCGTAGGCCACGGCGAACGCGGTCACGGCGCGCGCGGCCTGGCCTGTAGTGGTGCCGAATTCCGCCGCCAGCTGCGGCAACATGGGATCACAAATGCGGAAGGCGCTGGCGCTGACGAAAGCGGCCAGGGCAAGCAGCGCGATGGCGCGCGCTTCGGAGGACAAGGCAGGCATGGATGACCGGCTGCGGGCGATGGGTGAAGACCGCACCTTACCGCAGCCCGGCCATCTTGGCTTTGCCGCGGGGCGGAATGTCCGTCCCGCGCAACGCTCAATAAGGCAGGCGGTAGCCCGTGGGCATGCGGCGCGCGGTCATGACCTGGCCGCCGTTTTTCAGCTCACGCATCGTCAGGCGGGTCTTCTCGACCTTTTCGACGCGGTAGCGGTTCAGGTAGATCGGATCGTTGGCGTCCACCAGTTCGCCAGCGGACTTGGTGGTCTGCATCGTGTAGATGCCGTCCGCCACGCTCCAGCAGCCGGTCTCGCGCAACGCGGGACGCGTCTTGCGGCCGATCTTCAGCAGGGATTCATAGGCCATGGTGCCATCGGCGGACAGCACGATCAGCGATTGCAGATCGCCGCTGACGTCGCGCGGGCGGCTGTTCGACAGCCAGGTGCCTATCATGGGATCGCCGGCCTTGGCGGGCACGCAGGCCACCGGCTTGGGCGGTTCCGCGGGCTGGGCCTCGGTGATGGTGGCGGGCTTTCTGGCGGCGCAGCCGGCCAGGATCAGAACGGCGCAGGCGACGCCCGCCGTACGCAAATACACACTGCTCATGACTTCCTCAACACGTCTGTCGACGCGCCGCACCGAGCACCCCGGCGCGTCCCTCGCGCAGCAAACATCACGCACTCTAAAGAGCCGTTTGCGAAGAATCAACGGCGATCCGCGACCAGTGCAATTGCGCAACAGTAGGCCCCGGAATTGGCCTGTTTTATGGCCGCAAATCGCAAAAATGCGTTGGTTTCAAGCGACAGTGCGGCCGCGTTTCGCGGCCTTCGCGCGCAGCATTTCCTCCATGCGCGCGGCAGCCGGAGACAGGCTGCGGCCGGCCAGCCGGGTGATGCCCAGTTCACGCTCGATGCGCGGGGCGGATAGCGGCACGAAGGCCAGTCCGCGTGAGTCCGGCGGCACGCCCAGCCGCGCCAGCACCGTGACGCCGACGCCGCGTTCCAGCATGGCCAGAAGCGACATCATGTTGGACACGAAGACCTGCCGGTCCAGCATGAAGGCCGCCTGCGGATAGCCGGCAAGCTGGCGATGGGCGATGGTGCCGACCAGAGGCAGGTCCTCGATCTCGCGCCAGGTCACCGATTTGCGCCTGGCCAGCGGATGGCCGCGATGGCAGACCAGGCCGAAGGCATCACGCAGCAAAGGCTCGAACGACAGTCGCCGGTCCTGCGACACCGGACTGCACACGCCCAGCTCCGCCTCCCCTGCCAGCACCATGCGCTCCACGCCTTCCGAGTTGTCGTCGAACAGGCGCAACGCCACCGCCGGATAGCGTTCGCGGTACGTCGCCACCAGTTCCGGCAACCAGTGCGTGGCCACGGTGGCAACGGACGCCATGGTCAAGGTGCCGGCCTCGTTGCTTGCCAGCCCCGACAGCGCGCCCGCCACGCGGTCGTGGTGCTGCACCAGTTCACGCGCCAGCGGCAGGCAATCCTGCCCGAATCGCGTAAGCGTGCCACGGTTGCCCGGCTCGAACAGCGGCTGCCCCAGGCGCTGCTCCATCTCGCGGATGGACAGCGACAACGCCGGCTGTGAGCGGAAGGCCCGCGCCGCGGCCGCGCGGAAGCTGCGCAGCTCGGCCACCAGCAGGAAGTGGCGGTAGTGCGTGATGGAAATCTCGGGCAAGGGGCGCATGGCTGGCCTCGATCAGTGAAACTTATCCAATCATATGAAAAATAAAGTTTTCTGATAGTTCGGCCGCACCTAAGATGGCCGCACCATGAATGCCGACTCGCTGCTCCCGCCTCTTTCCACCCGCGCCGACCCGCTGGATTTCAACCGCGTCGACCAATTGCCCGCGCATCCCGCCGGCCAGGGCCGCCTGATAGTCGGCGCCGATCCTCGGGACGACAGGCCAGGCCTGCTGTTCGTGCCCGGCGCTTACCACGGCGCCTGGTGCTATGCGCACTATCTGGATTTCTTCGCCCGCGCCGGCCTCGCCTGCGCGGCGCTGGATCTGCGCGGCCACGGCGCCCTGCCCCAGGACGCGGCGTTTGCGTCGGTTGGCATCGCCGACCTGGGCCAGGATGTCGTCAGCGCGCTGGACGCGCTGGCTCGTCCCACGGTCGTCATCGGCCACAGCATGGGCGCGCTGCCCGCGCTGCTGGGCGCCAGCCAGCGGACGGTGGCGGGCGTGGTCCTGCTGGCGCCGTCGCCGCCCGGCGACCTGCCCGGCGCGCAAGCGCTGCCCCCTGTCCCCGAAGGCCTGCCGCGCAGCGCGCCGAACGACGCCGAAATCCGCGCGCGCTTTCTGGCGACCTCGCCAGACCGCAACGTCGCCTCGGTATCGCGGCGCCTGTGCCCCGAAAGTCCGGAGGTGCTCAACGACCGTTATCTGCTGCGCGTGCCCGTCGACGCCGCCGCCATCCACGCTCCCGGCCTGTGCCTGGAAGCCGGCCTGGACACGCATGACCGCCATCCGCCAGGCCAGGATCTGGCGATCGCGCACCGCTTCGGTTTTTCACACGCCGTGCTTGCCGGCCAACCGCATTGCATGATGTACGCGGACCAATGGCAAGTCAGCGCCGCCGCCATCCTGGATTGGCACCGCAGCCAATTCGGTTGATCGCCCCCCCAATACCAACGACAACAACGACAACGACGCGCAATCGCGCCATCAGGAGACAAGCATGTCCATTCCCCGTTCCCTCCGTCCGGCCCTGATCGGCGCCGGCCTGCTGCTGGCCGCGGCCTCGCACGCCGCCGGCTGGCCCGAGAAACCCGTGACCCTCATCGTGCCGTCCGCCGCCGGCGGCGCGGCCGACCTCACCGCGCGCACCCTGGCGCAATACCTGGGCGAAAAGACCGGCCAGACCGTGGTGGTCGAGGACCGTCCCGGCGCCGGCGGCATCGTCGGCACCAACGCCGCAAAGAACGCCGCGGCGGACGGCTATACCTTCCTGCTGTCCACCAACTCCACCCACTCGGCCAACCAGTTCCTCTACAAGAGCCTGCCCTACGACGCGCAGAAGGACTTCCGCCAGGTCGGCATGCTGGGCACCTTCGGCACGGTCGGCGTGGTGTCGCCCGACAGCCCGTACCGCACGGTGCCCGACCTGGTCGCCTATGCCAAGCAGCATCCCGGACAGGTCTTCTTCGGCTACTACAGCTCGTCCTCGCAAGTGCCGTCCGAACTGTTGAAGCAACGCGCCGGCATCGAGATCACCGGCGCTGCCTACAAGAACATCACGCAGATCATCACCGACCTGCGCGGCAAGCAGATCAACTTCGCCTTCGTCGACTACCTGACCGCAATGGGCCAGATCGACGGCAAGGGGCTCATCCCCATTGCCGTCACCGGCGCCCAGCCGCATGCGGCCTGGCCCAGCGTGCCGACCATGGCCACCTACTATCCGGATTTCGTCGTTGCCGGCTGGCTCGGCCTGTCGGCCCCGGCAGGCACGCCGCAGGACATCGTGGAAAAGATGAACGCCCACATGCAGGCGGCGGTGAAGGACGAAGCGACTGCGAAGAAGCTGCGCGCCCTGGGCCTGACGCCGGAATCGATGGACGTGGCGCGCTTCGATGCCTTTGTGAAGGAAGACACCGCGCGCTGGAAGGAATGGATCCGGATCTCGGGCATCCAACCCCAATAAATTCGGGGCCCTCCTATATCTATATAGAGAGGGCCCGCTTTATCTACAGCGGCAGGCGCTGCTCGTGCTTGATTTCGCGCAGCGCGACGATGGTGCGCGTCTGCCGTATGCCCGGCATGTTGAACAGGAACCGGTGCAGGAAACGGTCATAGGCCTCCGGGCTTTCGACCAGGATCTTCAGCAGGAAGTCCGAATCCCCCGTCACCGCGTAGCACTCCAGGATTTCGGGCGCGTCGCGCACCGAGCGCTCGAAGTTTTCGACCGTATTGGCGGAGTGCCGTTCCAGGCTGATCTGCGCGAACATGCAGCCCAGCCCCACCTTGCTGCGGTCCACCTGGGCGCTATAGCCCTGGATCACCCCGCTGGCCTCCATCGCCTTCACCCGCCGCCATACCGGCGCGGCCGACAGCCCCACCTTCTCTGAAAGCTGCTGCGCCGAGGCCCGGCCGTCCTCCTGCAAGGCCTTGAGGATGCCGATATCGGTCTTGTCCATCGCTTAGTCTCCTGGTTTTTATCGAACACGAAACGTTCATTGCGAATTATAGGGATAGCACGATCCAAAAACGCAATAAACCTGATGGCTCGCGAACCTATCATGGTGCCGAAACCAGGAGTATTCACCATGGACGGTACCCCCGCCGCCGAACCCCAGCTGGACCTCGAGTACCAGCTCGCCGACAACCTCACCCGCAGCTCCGGCCGCATCTTCATGACCGGCACCCAGGCGCTGGTGCGCATCATGCTCACCCAAGCCCGGATGGACCGCGAACGCGGCCTGAACACGGCCGGCTTCGTCTCGGGCTACCGCGGCTCGCCGCTGGGCGGCGTGGACATGGCCATGTGGAAGGCGCAAAAGGCGCTGGACGCCAACCAGATCACCTTCCTGCCCGCCATCAACGAAGACATGGCGGCCACCGCGGTCATGGGCACCCAGCAGGCCGGCGTGCGCGCCGACCGCAACGTCGATGGCGTCTATGCCATGTGGTACGGCAAGGGCCCCGGCGTGGATCGCGCCGGCGACGCGCTGCATCATGGCAACGCCGCGGGCGCATCGCGCAACGGCGGCGTGCTGGTGGTGGTGGGCGACGACCACACCGCCGTCTCGTCCTCCATCCCGCACTCCAGCGAGGCCTCGCTGATCGGCTGGCAGATGCCCATCGTGCATCCCGCCTCCATCGACGAATACGAAACCTTCGCGCTGTGGGGCTGGGCCCTGTCACGCTACTCGGGCACCTGGGTCGCCTTCAAGGCCGTGTCCGAAACCATCGAATGCGGGCATTCCTTCGTTCCCGCCCCTGCCCAGCGCTACGACATGCCGGCGGATCCGGACATGCCGCCCGAATCGCTGGAATATTCCGCGCGCGACTTCCTGTCGCTGGCGATCGAAACGCGCATGAACCTGCGCATGAAGGCCGTGGCCGCATTCGCGCGCCGCCACAGCATCGACCGCCTGACCTGTCCGGCGCCCAAGGCCACTGTCGGCATCGTCACGGTGGGCAAGGCGCACCTGGACACCATGGAAGCGCTGTCGCGCCTGGGCGTGGACACCGTCACCGCCAACGCGCCGGTGCGCATCTACAAGCCCGGCCTGACCTGGCCGCTGGATAGCGAACGTCTGCTGGAATTCGCGCGCGGCCTCTCGCACATCCTGGTGATCGAGGAAAAGGGCGCCGTGGTCGAAAGCCAGATCAAGGACCTGCTGTTCAACCTGCCGGACCGCCCCACCGTCATCGGCAAGAAAGGCTTCGACGGCGAAGCGCTGGTGCCCTCGGCCGGCCAGCTGCGCCCTTCCCTGCTGGCGCAGCCGCTGGCCAGCTGGCTCAGCCGCGCCGCCGGCCTGCCGCTGGCGGCGGACCTGTCCGCATTCGCGTGCCAGGCGCCGTTGTCCAACGATGCCGACGGCATGCGCCGCCGCCCCTATTTCTGTTCGGGCTGCCCGCACAGCACCTCGACCAAGGTGCCCGAAGGCAGCCAGGCGCTGTCGGGCGTGGGCTGCCACTACATGGCCGCCTGGATGGACCGCGACACCGGCGGCCTGACGCAGATGGGCGGCGAAGGCGTGGACTGGATCGGCCTGTCGCGCTACACCAAGATGCCGCACATCTTCCAGAACATGGGAGAAGGCACCTATTACCACTCCGGCTATCTCGCCATCCGCCAGGCCGTGGCCGCCAAGGCCAACATCACCTACAAGATCCTGTTCAACGACGCCACGGCCATGACGGGCGGCCAACCCATCGACGGCCCGATCTCGGTGCCCAGCATCTGCCAGCAACTGCGCGGCGAGAACGTCGCCCGCATCGTCGTCACCACCGACGAACCCGAAAAGTACCAAGGCGTGGACCTGGGCGCCGGCATCAAGGTGCACCACCGCCGCGAACTGGACGCGCTGCAGCGCGAGCTGCGCGAGATCCCCGGCGTGACCGTGCTGATCCATGACCAGACCTGCGCCGCTGAAAAGCGCCGCCGCCGCAAGAAGAACCAATTTCCCGACCCGGCGCGCCGCATGCTGATCAACAGCGCCGTCTGCGAAGGCTGCGGCGACTGCGGCGTGCAATCGAACTGCCTGTCGGTGGTGCCGCTGGAAACGCCCTATGGCCGCAAGCGCGCCATCGACCAGTCCAGCTGCAACAAGGACTATTCCTGCGCCGAAGGCTTCTGCCCCAGCTTCGTCTCCGTGATGGGCGGCAAGCCCAAGAAGAGCGCGGCGCCCAAGGCCGACCAGGAACGCCTGCAGAAATTGATCGCGCAATTGCCCCTGCCGGCCATGCCCGCGCTGGACCATCCCTATCGCCTGCTGGTCGCCGGCATGGGCGGCACCGGCGTCATCACCATCGGCGCCATCGTGTCGATGGCGGCGCATCTGGAAGGCCTGTCCGCCGCGGTGCTGGACCTGACCGGCCTGGCGCAGAAAGGCGGCACGGTCGTCAGCCACATCCGCCTGGCGCCTGCCGGCGCGCCTGCCGGCCCGGTACGCCTGGACTGGCAGCAGGCCGACGCCGCGATCCTGTGCGACCCGGTCGCCTCCGTGGCGCCGGACTCGCTGGGCGCGCTGCGCCGCGGCCACACCCAGGTCACGGTCAACAGCTACGTGGCCCCGGTCTCCGACTTCACCCGCAACCCGGACGCGGCCATGCGGCCCGAAGCGCTGCTGGCCAAGATCCGCCACGCCGCGGGCGAATCCAACACCGTCGCGATCGACGCGCACGAGGCCGCGCTGGCGCTGTTCGGCGACAGCATCCTGTCCAATATGTTCATGCTGGGCTATGCCTGGCAGCGCGGCGGCGTGCCGCTGTCGCAGGCCGCCATCAACCGCGCCATCGAACTCAACGGCGTGGCCGTGGCCGCCAACCGGGCTGCCTTCGACAGCGGCCGTCTGGCAGCGCACCAGCCCGACGCGCTGGAAGGCGCGTTGCGCCCGCGCGCCCAGGTCGTGCAACTGCACGTGCCCGAATCGTTCGAACGCGCCGTCGCCCGCCGCATCGAAGACCTGACCGCCTATCAAAACGCCGACTACGCCCGCCAGTTCCAGGACGTGGTCGAGGCCGTCGCGGCGCGCGAACGCGAATTGGCGCCCGACGCCAAGACGCCGCGCCTGGCGCTCGCTGTCGCACGCGGCCTCTTCAAGCTCATGGCCTACAAGGACGAGTACGAAGTCGCGCGGCTCTACACGGGCGCCTCCTTCCAGGCGCAGTTGCAGGGCCAGTTCGAAGGCGACTACAGCCTGCGCTTTCACATGGCCCCGCCCATCTTCGCCCGCAAGGACCCGCGCACCGGCGTGCCGCGCAAGATGACGCTGGGCCCGCGCACCATGACCGCGCTGAAAATGCTGACGCGCCTGAAGGGCCTGCGCGGCACCTGGTTCGATCCCTTCGGCCACACCGCCGAACGCAAGATGGAACGGGCGCTGGTGCGCGAGTACCGCCAGACCATAGACCAGTTGCTCGCAGGGTTGACCCGCGACAAGCTGGCTCAAGCGGCTACAATCGCCGGCCTTGCAGAAACCATCCGCGGCTTCGGTCACGTGAAGGCTGCAAACGTCGAGAAGTATCGGACGGAGTTGGGCCGCTTGATGCAAACCTATACGGCGCCTGCCCCGCGCGATATGCCCCTGCGGAAGACCGCATAAACATTCGCTCCGAGCGGCACCTTCCTGGGCGCGCCTTGCTGGGCGCGCCTAGTGCATTTGGTAACAACCTTTTGTGAACTTCGTCTTATTTTTTTCTTGTCCCTGTCGTACTCGATCACTAGAATTAGTGTCCAACGAGGGATGCTACACTATATGTTGTGGTCGCTTAAGAGCTGATTCCCGTCGGCCACGCCTTTTGGACTAAGCCGTCCTAGCGTTACGACCCCCTCAAAAGATCCGATTTTGTACCTGACATGACGCCGTCATGTCGCTATCTACGCGCTTTTCGCACAGGAGCTTCCATGCAGACTACGATCGCCTCTGTGACCCGGCCCTCGGCCGTGCCGCCCTCCCAAACCGATTCCCCTGCCGACCCCAATGGCGGGCAATGGGCCAGCTACAACATCATTCGCCGCAATGGCTCGGTGGTCGGGTTCGAACCCAACAAGATCGCCATCGCCATGACCAAGGCCTTCCTGGCCGTCAACGGCGGCCAGGGCGCGGCCTCCGCGCGCGTGCGTGAGCTGGTCGAGAACCTGACCGGCCAGGCCGTCAACGCGCTGGTGCGCAACCGCCCCAACGGCGGCACCTTCCATATTGAAGACATCCAGGACCAGGTCGAACTGGCCCTGATGCGCTCGGGCGAACACGACGTCGCCCGCGCCTACGTGCTGTACCGCGAAAAGCGCACGCAGGAACGCGCTGCCGCCGCTGCCGCCGCCGCCGACAACCAGGAAAAGGCCGCCGCCCCGCAGGAACACGTGTTGAACGTGACCGACGCCGGCGTGCGCCGCCCGCTGGATCTGGCTGAGCTGCGCGCCACCATCGAAGCCGCCGGCGAAGGCCTGGCCGAATTCATCGACACGGAAGCGATCCTGAAGGAAACAGTCAAGAACCTCTACGACGGCATCCCCGTCGACGAAGTGTTCAAGTCCGCCATCCTGTCCGCGCGCGCGCTGGTCGAAAAGGACCCGGCCTACAGCCAGGTCACCGCCCGTCTGCTGCTGCACACGATCCGCAAGGAAGTGCTGGGCGAAGAAGTCTCGCAGGACGGCATGGCCGCCCGCTACGCCGAGTACTTCCCCACCTTCATCGCCCGCGGCATCGAAGGCGGCCTGCTGTCGCCCGATCTGGCCAGCTATGACCTGACCAAGCTGGGCCACGCCCTGAACGCCAAGCGCGACCTGCAATTCGGCTACCTCGGCCTGCAGACCCTGTACGACCGCTACTTCCTGCACATCCGCGGCACGCGCATCGAACTGCCGCAGGTGTTCTTCATGCGCGTGGCCATGGGCCTGGCGCTGCGCGAGACCGACCGCGAAGCCCGCGCCATCGAGTTCTACGAGATCCTGTCCTCGTTCGACTTCATGAGCTCGACGCCGACGCTGTTCAACTCGGGCACGCTGCACTCGCAGCTGTCGTCGTGCTACCTGACCACCGTCTCCGACGACCTGGAAGGCATCTACGACGCCATCAAGGAAAACGCGCTGCTGGCCAAGTACGCCGGCGGCCTGGGCAACGACTGGACCCCGGTGCGCGCGCTGCGCAGCCACATCAAGGGCACCAACGGCGAAAGCCAGGGCGTCGTGCCGTTCCTGAAGGTCGTCAACGACACCGCCGTCGCGGTCAACCAGGGCGGCAAGCGCAAGGGCGCTGTCTGCACGTACCTGGAATCGTGGCACCTGGACATCGAAGAATTCCTGGAACTGCGCAAGAACACCGGCGACGAGCGCCGCCGCACGCACGACATGAACACGGCGAACTGGATTCCCGACCTGTTCATGAAGCGCGTCATGGAAGGCGGCGAGTGGACGCTGTTCTCGCCGTCCGACTGCCCCGACCTGCACGACAAGTACGGCCGCGCCTTTGAAGAAGCCTACGTGGGCTACGAAGCGCGCGTCGCCAGCGGCGAGCTCAAGCTCTTCAAGAAAATGCCGGCGCTGAACCTGTGGCGCAAGATGCTGTCGATGCTGTTCGAAACCGGCCACCCCTGGATCACGTTCAAGGATCCTTGCAACATCCGTTCGCCGCAGCAGCACGTCGGCGTCGTGCACAGCTCGAACCTGTGCACCGAGATCACGCTGAACACCAACGAATCCGAAATCGCGGTGTGCAACCTGGGTTCTGTGAACCTGGTCGCGCACATGAAGCCGGCTGCCGGCGGCGGTTTCGAACTCGACCACGACAAGATCAAGCGCACGGTCAGCATCGCCATGCGCATGCTCGACAACGTGATCGACATCAACTACTACGCCGTCGACAAGGCCCGCAATTCCAACGCGCGCCATCGTCCGGTGGGCATGGGCATCATGGGCTTCCAGGACTGCCTGCAGATGATGCGCGTGCCTTACGCATCACAATCCGCTGTCGAATTCGCCGACCGTTCGATGGAAGCCGTGTGCTATCACGCGTACTGGGCCTCGAGCCTGCTCGCTGAAGAGCGCGGCCGTTATCAATCGTATGAAGGCTCGCTGTGGTCGCGCGGCATCTTGCCGCAAGACACGTTGAAGATGCTGCGCGATGAACGCGGTGGTCACGTTGAAGTTGATGAGTCGAGCACGCTCGATTGGGATACGTTGCGCGCGCGCATCAAACAACATGGCATGCGCAACTCCAATTGCATCGCAATCGCCCCAACCGCGACTATTTCCAATATCATTGGTGTATCTGCGTGCATCGAACCCACTTTCCAGAACTTGTACGTCAAATCGAATCTCTCCGGCGAGTTCACGGTCGTTAACGATTACCTCGTGCGTGACCTGAAGAAACTCGGTCTCTGGGACGAAGTCATGGTCGCCGACCTCAAGTACTTCGACGGCAGCCTGTCCCGCATCGATCGCGTACCTTCCGAACTCCGCGACCTCTACGCCACCGCGTTCGAAGTCGAACCGAGCTGGCTGGTTGAATGCGCGTCGCGCCGCCAGAAGTGGATCGATCAAGCACAGTCGCTGAACATCTACATGTCGGGCGCGTCGGGCAAGAAGCTGGACGACACCTACAAGCTGGCCTGGAAGCGCGGCCTGAAGACGACCTACTACCTGCGTACGCTTGGCGCCACCAGCGCCGAGAAGTCCACGGGACGCGGCGGCGAATTGAACGCCGTCTCGGCGGGCGCACCGTCCGCTGGTCCTGCTGTCGCTGCTGCACCTGTTTTGCCGGAACCCGAAGTTCTCGGGGCGGTTTGCACCATGCGGCCGGGCGACCCCGGCTTCGAAGAGTGCGAAGCCTGCCAATAACCGCCTCCGGAGAATGAATCATGATTAATTGGGAAGACGACACCATCGCCACGCAACCTGCACAATCGCCCGCACCCGCGGCGGGCGGGCAGGCTGCGCCCGCAGTCCGGGCGGCGACCGGTGTTTTCGGCGACACCGCCATGCCGACGCCTGCCGCGCCTGAACACGCGGCTGGCCTGACCGCCAGCGGCTCCGCCACCTCGCAACGCGTGAAGGTTGCCGACAAGCGCATCATCAACGGCCAGACCGACGTCAATCAGCTCGTGCCCTTCAAGTACAAGTGGGCATGGGAGAAGTACCTGGCGACTTGCGCCAACCACTGGATGCCGCAAGAGATCAACATGTCGCGCGACATCGCCCTCTGGAAGAACCCGAACGGGCTCACCGAGGACGAGCGCCGCATCGTCAAGCGCAACCTGGGTTTCTTCGTCACCGCCGACTCGCTGGCCGCGAACAACATCGTGCTGGGCACCTACCGCCACATCACGGCGCCCGAGTGCCGCCAGTTCCTGCTGCGCCAGGCGTTTGAAGAAGCGATCCACACGCACGCCTATCAATACATCGTCGAAAGCCTGGACCTGGACGAAGCGGAGATCTTCAACGCTTACAACGAAGTGCCGTCCATCCGCGCCAAGGACGAGTTCCTGATCCCGTTCATCGACGCGATCGCGGACCCCAACTTCAAGACGGGCACCCCCGAAGCCGACCAGACGCTGCTGAAGTCGCTGATCGTCTTCGCTTGCCTGATGGAAGGCCTGTTCTTCTACGTTGGCTTCACGCAGATCCTGGCGCTGGGCCGCCAGAACAAGATGACCGGCGCCGCCGAGCAGTACATGTACATCCTGCGCGATGAATCCATGCACTGCAATTTCGGCATCGACCTGATCAACACCGTCAAACTGGAAAATCCGCATCTGTGGACGCCGGAATTCCGCGAAGAAATTCGAGAACTCTTCCGCAAAGCGGTCGAACTCGAATACGCTTACGCCGAAGACACGATGCCGCGCGGCGTGTTGGGCTTGAACGCACCTATGTTCAAATCCTACCTGCGCTTCATCGCCAACCGTCGTTGCCAGCAAATCGGTATCGAACCGCTGTACCCGCAGGAAGAAAATCCCTTCCCGTGGATGGCGGAAATGATCGATCTTAAAAAGGAACGCAACTTTTTTGAAACTCGCGTGATCGAATACCAAACCGGTGGCACGCTGAGCTGGGAGTAAAAGCAGTACGTCATCAGGCCCGGCGCGGGCACGCTCCAGATGCAAGGAGCGTCGCGTTCGCGACAGGCTTGATGATGTTCTCCCTGGTCAGGGTGTTTTGCCGCCGGGCCGCCCCAAGGCAAAACGCGCCCCCTCGGGGGGCAGCAAGCCGAAGGCGCGGCGTGGGGGCAATCGAACACACGTAGAACAAGCGGTCGGCGGCCTGTGATCAGGTCGTCTACCGGCGCCATTTGAAATGGCTCGCGCCAAAGGAGCGGGGGCCATATCAAATGGCTGTGCCGAATTCATTAGCGCAAACCGTAGTAGCTGTTGCTCGCACAGAACAGCGGCTTGCGCCGATGAATAGCCCGGGCACGATGCGCCTTGTTGGCGGATCGGGGCACGGGTTTAAGTTCTGGGACCCCTGAACCTAAGGAGCATGACCATGGCAACAGCCAAGAAAGCCGTAAAGAAAGCGGTGAAGAAGCCCGCCGCCAAGAAGGCAGTAGCGAAGAAGGCCGCACCGGCCAAGAAAGCTGCCGTCAAGAAGGTAGCCGTCAAGAAAGTCGCTGCCAAGAAGCCGGCAGTGAAGAAGGTTGCCGCCAAGAAGCCGGCAGTCAAGAAGGTCGCCGCCAAGAAAGCGGTAGCCAAGAAGGCCGTCGCCAAGAAGGCAGTCGCCAAGAAAGCGGTAGCCAAGAAAGCGGTAGCCAAGAAGGTTGTCGCCAAGAAGGCCGTGGCCAAGAAAGCTGTCGCCAAGAAGGCGGTTGCCAAGAAAGCCGTAGCCAAGAAGGTCGTCGCCAAGAAGGCCGTCGCCAAGAAAGCGGTAGCCAAGAAGGCCGTCGCCAAAAAGGCTCCTGCTGCCAAGAAGGCGGTTGCCAAGAAGGCCGTAGCCAAGAAGGCGCCTGCCGCCAAGAAGGCTGTTGCCAAGAAGGCCCCCGCTGCCAAGAAGGCTCCTGCTGCAGCCAAGCCTGCTGCTGCCAAGAAGCCTGCTGCCGCCAAGAAGCCCGCTGCGAAGAAAGCCGCTCCGAAGAAGCCCGCAACGCCGCCGTCCACGGCTGCTGCTCCGGGCGCGAAGACCGCGCTGAACCCCGCCGCGTCGTGGCCGTTCCCGACGGGTGGCCGTCCTTAATCCGGACGGTTCGAAGCACTAGCTTCGCAGAGCCGCCTGGCTTAAGCCGGGCGGCTTTTTCGTGTCCGCGCGGTCCGGCATCGGCCAGCATCCTCCAGAACGGCGAGCGCGCGCGGCCTGCAGGCGATTTTTCGCCTGGGCATGCGACAATTGACTCCTCTTTTTCAGGGTGACCGTGTCCATGCTCGATGAAATCTTGCGTTTCCTTCTCGAAATCGTGTTCACGCTGTTTGGCGCGGCGCTGATTGCGCGCGCCTGGATGCACGCGATACGGCTGCACCCCTTCAACCCGTTGTCGCGCTTCATCTACCAAGTCACCAACTGGCTGGTGATGCCGCTGCGCAAGATCATTCCCGCCGGCAACAAGATCGACTGGACCAGCCTCGTCGCCGTGTGGTTGTCCGCGTTGGTCTATCTGGTGCTGATCTGGCTGGTGGTGATCGGTGCGCTGATTCCGCTGGATTACCTGCCCAGGGTCATGGGCTCGGCGCTGATCATGGCCGTCAAATGGGCGCTGAACCTGGTGGTATGGCTGACGCTGATCCAGGCCGTGCTGTCGTGGGTGAATCCGATGGCGCCCATGATGCCGCTGCTGCAGGCGCTGACCGCGCCCATGCTGGACCCCATCCGCCGCCTGCTGCCGCGCACCGCGATCGACTTTTCGCCGCTGGTGCTGCTGATCGTCGCGCAGGTGCTGTTGATGGTGCTGTCCAACATCAGCCAGCGCATGGTGGGTCTGTAAAGCGGCGGGGCCACGCCCCGCCGGCCCTTACGCCGGAATGCCGGCGTAGATCTCGACCAGCTTCTTGCGGTCGATCTTGTGATTGTTCGACATCGGTAGCGCCGCGCAGGCCACCAGCTCGGACGGCACCATATAAGGCGGCAAGCGCTGCGCCAGCCGCTCTTTCCAGCCCGCCAGCGCCTCAGGCGCCAAAATGCGCGGCGCCTGCTCCTCCACCCCCGCCACGAATCCGATCAAGCGCACCGCCGTGCCGTCGGGCCTGCGCAGCACTGCGCAGGCGCCGCCCTCCACGCCCGGCAGGCCATGCAGCGCTTCGTCGATCTCGGCAAGCTCGATGCGATAGCCGTTCAACTTGATCTGGTCGTCCATGCGGCCGCGGCAGAACAGCAGGCCGTCGCTCTCCATCTGGCCCAGGTCGCCCGTGCGGAAGGCGCGGCGGCCGTCAGCGTAGGTGTAGAGCTTGGCTTCGTTCAGGTCCGGGCGATTCAGATAACCGCGCATGACGTGGTCGCCCACGATGCAGATCTCGCCTTCGTCCACGATCAGCACGCTATCCGGCTTGGCATGCCCCACGGGCAGCGGGTCGTGCGCGGCCAGGACGGCGTCCGTGACTTCGATCCAGGTGGTCGCCACGGTGGCTTCCGTGGGGCCGTAGGTATTGAGGATGACGGCGTCCGGGAAACGCTGGCGCAGCTTCTTGGCCAGCGCCGCGGGCAGCGGCTCGCCGCAAAACAGGAAGGTGCGCAACCCAGGCAATGCGGCCGGCGAGAAATCGCGGTTGGCCAGTTGCTGATGCGCGAACGACGGCGTGGACACCCAGACCGTCACACCGTGCTCCGCCAGGCGGGCCATCCAGGCAGCAGGCGCGGCAATCTGTTCGCGTGCATTCAGCACGCAGCAACCGCCCGCAGCCAAGGTGGCGAACACTTCGTACATGGACAGGTCAAAGCTGAATGGCGCCTGGTTCATGAACACGGGCGCTTCGCCCAGACCGAAGCTGCCCAGCATCCAGTCGCCCAGCAGGCCCACGCTTTCGCGGCCGATCTGCACGCCCTTCGGGTCACCCGTGCTGCCGGACGTGAACATGACGTAGGCCAGGCCGCGCTCGGCCAGCATGGCGCCCTCGCCCGACGTGAAGCTGCCGCTGGCGGCATCGAACACGGCGGCGGCGCGCACGATCTCGACGATGCGGCGCAAACGCTCTTGCGGATAGATGGTATCCACCGGCACGAACGGCGCCCCGATCAGCAAGGCGCCGACCATGGCGACGAAGAATGCAGCTTCCTTGTGACCATAGATGGCCACCGGCACGTCCGGCGCCACGCCCTGCCTGCGCGCCTCGTCGGCCCAGGCACCTGCCTCGGCGCGCAATTGCGACCAGCTCAGGCTGCGGTCGGCGGCGACGACCGCAGGCGCGTCGGGCGCATATCCGGTATCTGTGAACTGGAAAGACTTCAGATCGAAACGCATGCCGAAACTCCCGGCGTCAGATGGGACTGCGGCCGCTGAACACGTACAGCGCCAGCGCAGCAAGAATCAGGGTGAGCACGCGCCCGAGAAAGCGCATGACGGGCTGCGCCAGCGCAGCCTGCAAGGCGGGGCGGGTGCGCGCCGCGTTGATCAGCAGGTTGTGGCCCACCGAGTACGCACCGAACATCAGGCCGCTGACGATGTAGTGCAGCGACAGGCCATTCCAGACGCCCATGGCCAGCAAGGTCGCGAAGATGCCGATGTTCTGCGCCGCCATGCGGTGGCGTCCAAAGAACTTGGTCTTGCTCAGCGCCTTGTAGATGGGCATGAACACCACGTCGCGCAACCACTCCGACAGGCTGATGTGCCAGCGGCGCCAGAAATCCTGCGGGTTCAGTGTGGCCAGCGGATTGCGGAAGTTGATCGGCAACGTGAATCCGAACAGCATGCCGATACCGATCGCCATGGTGGAATAGCCGGCGAAGTCGAAGAACAGATAGGCGCTGTAGAGCGTAGCGTTGAGCGCCACGCCAGTGAACGAATAGTCATGCGCGTCCAGCGTCGCAAGGCCGTAGCGCCAGATCAGTTCGGCCACGCCGAACTTCTGGATTACGCCCAGCATGATGAGCTCCAGGCCGCTGAGCCAGGTGTTCAGGTTCACGCCTTCGTAGCCGCGCTTCAGGTCCGCCTGGAAATTACGCCAGCGGTACATGGGACCGGCCAGCAACGTCAGCGGGAAAAACAGGTAGATGAAGTAGTCCAGCGGCGACACGCGTTCGTTGCGCTGCGCGAACAGCAGCACGTCGATGGCGCGGAACGTGGCGAAGGACAGCCCCAGCATGGCGCCCAGGTGCGACACGCCCGTCTTCACCAGCAGCAGCGGCGTCATGGTGATGATCACGGCCAGCCAGGTGGGGATGTAGTTGCGCCGCACCGCCCACAGCGCGGTGCCGGAAATGGCCAGCAAGGCGATGGGTTGATACGGGCGCGCCCAGAACACCGCCATCCACACGCCCAGGCAGATCACGCCGATGATGTGGCGGTAGCCGATACGGAACGGCATGCCAAAGGAACGGTAGGCCAACAGGCCCAGGCCGCCGCACAAGGCGCCGCCGAAAAAGCTCAAGCTTGCGAACAATTCCATGGCGGGCTCAGAACTGTTGGTATTGGAATTCGACCTTGATCGGCCCGCCGCTGCCCGTGGTGGGCTGCGCCTGCAGCACGAACACCAGGATCACGCCGATATACAGGCATAGGTGCCAGAGAAATCGGCGGCCCCAGGCGACGGCCGCCTTGCGGGTTTCCTGCCCTTCAACAGCGCGGCCGGCCTCGGGCGCGGCCGCGGGAAGAATCTTGCTCATCGGGAAAAGTACTCCGCAATGCCTTGATCGGCCATGGCCCAGCCAAGTTCGGCGAGGTGCATGTCGTCGCGCAGCATGCCCGGTTCAAAGGGGATGCTGTAGAGATCCAGGCAGCCCATCTGGTAGCGCTCGCACATGCCCGTGATGGCGGCCACCACCGGGTCGAAGCGTTCCACGTCCAGGATGAGCTTGGGATTGAAGGGCTGGATGACGAAGTAGGCGTGGACCTTGCGCTTCTGCAGCAAGGCCATCACGCGCGACAGGTCGCCGAGTTCCGTGCGGGTGATCGGATCGATGTCGGCGAACTCGTTGCGGGCTGGCGAATACAGCGCCGCCAGGTACTGCTTGTAGTAATCGTCGCGCACGTCGTAGGGGTTATGGCCGCCCAGGTCCTGTTCGACCACGCGCGCCTGATGCGTCAGCCGGCCCCACTGGCCCTGGTCCAGGCGTGCGGCCGACGGCCACGACACGTAGCGGTGCGCCGGCACGGATAGCTTGGTGCGCGGACGATCGGGTGCAGGTTCCTTGCGCGCATGCCACCACAGCGCCAGCTTGTCCTTCAGCTCGGCAACCTGGCCATTGGCGATGAGCCACAGCAGGCCCCAATTGGCGTTGTCGCTGATCCAGTTCTGCATCTGTTCGCGCGTGTTGGGCTGGTCCCAGAGCCGGTCCCAGACCGGTCCCGTGACGTGCTCCGCGAACGCGCTGCGCGGCAACTGCCCGCCCGAGGCAAACCAGGCCGGCGACAGCATGATCACCAACCGTGTATTGGGCGTGAGCGAATCCGCCACCGACTCCAGCACGCTGACGATGCCATAGGACTGGAACATGGCGTGGCCATAGGCCAGCGTCGGCACTTTCAGCTCTTCGGGGAAGAAGCGGTAAGGCACGAAGCGCAAGTCGTGGCTGGACAGTTCGGACGAGCCGAGTACGACCAGCGTGCCATCGCTCAGGGCGTTGCCCAGGCGGTTCAGGTTGACGTGCTGCGTACCCCAGTCCGGCCCCAGGTTGGGCAGGTAGTTGCTCTTGGCGGAGCCCGCGGCCGAGGGCGCCGACATGGGATTCACGACGCGGCTGAGCAGATCGTCCGCGCCGCAATACGTACCCACCGCCAGAGCCACCGCCGTCGCGGCTGCCGCGACGTGAGACAACAGCCGGGTATTACGAAGTATGGGCAGCGACATAGCCGGCAAGCGTGCGGACCGACTGTAGGTGCTCCGCGATCTCGGGAGCCGGAATGCTGCAGCCGTACTCCGACTCGACCGCCAGCGTGATGTCCACGGCGGCGAGCGAATCGACCAGGCCTGTGGCAATCAACTGCGTATCGGGGGTGACTTTCTTCATGACGATCGACTCGACGATCTCGCCGATCTTGGTGTGGAGTTCTTGCTCGGTATGCATAGATAGTGCGGCGTTACAGGCCTGATCGGCCAACAATCCCCCGCCCCGGGATTCAGGACGACGAGATTACAGAGAAACTGCTGAAACCAGGCTGAATATCCAGCCCCCCGGCAATCGACGTTCCGATGCACTCAGTTACATGATTTTCGCAATGCGACGTCGATCGCAGGCGCAATCATGGCACCACGTTCGTCAAATCGCCATGACGCTTTTGGAGGAAATCGCGAGAAAACGCTGGCAAACGTAACGTTCGCGGGTAAGTCCCTGGGCGCCGCGTTGCGGCCGAGCGACAGATTTTTACGCTTATCCAGCTTTTGCCGCCTTGCCCCCCTTTTCGCCCCATGCACCGGCAATAAAAAAGCCCCCTGACGGGGGCTTTTGCGTGGCCGCGCCGCAAGCGGCGCTGGACTGGTCATTACATCGGCGTAACGCGGGTCGGGCCGGAGCCGCTGATCACCTGCACGCGCTGTCCCACGCTGATGGGCACATCGGCTTCCTGCGCAACCACGCGGGTTTCGCCGTTGTCCAGGCGCACGGTGATTTCGTAGCCGGAATTCTTGCCGGTCTGGTTCTCGATGGCGTTACCCGCCAGCGCGCCCAGGATGACACCGCCCACAGTGGCGATGGTGCGGCCGGTGCCGCCGCCGATGGCGTTACCCGCCACGCCGCCCAGCGCGCCGCCGGCCACCATGCCGACGCCGCTGGACTTGTCGTTCTGGATCACGATAGGACGCACGCCGGTGACCGTGCCGGTACGGACGATCTGCTCGCGCTGCGCCTGGTCATAGCTGTAGACGCCGCTGGACGCGCTGCGGTTGGCGCAGCCGCCCAGGACCGCCATCGAGGTCACGACGGCGGCGATCGCCAGCCAGCGCCCCGCGCGCGGCGTCACCAGGGAAAAAGTTTTGCTTTGATTCATTTGGACTCCTCGATCGGCCGTTGCCGACGATGTACTCATCATACCCTGGCCCCGAATTGGGGCCAGCGATGCTGCAACACACTGAAACGCACCGCCAGAAGCTGAAAAACACAGCCGCAAAAGACGCCGGAACACGGCGTCTTCAACCCTCGCCAACGCTTCGACCGCAGCGCAACTGCAGGGTTCCCGAGGGGTTTAGAGCGGCAGATGAATACCGTAGGTCGCGTGCAGCACGGCGTCGATCTCGGCGCGCGATGGCGCATGGTTTTGCGGGCCGCGCGAAGCGATCTTGATGGCGCCCATGACGTTGCCCAGACGGCAGCTGTCTTCCCAGTTCCAGCCGCTGGTCAGGCCGTAAAGCAGGCCGCCGCGCTGCGCGTCGCCGCAGCCGGTCGGGTCGACCACCTGGGCCGCGCGCACCGGCGGAATCTGGATGGTCTTGCCTTCGGTCAGCAACGTGGCGCCTTCCGCGCCGCGCGTCACCACCACGGCCTGCAAGCTGCGGGCGATGTCGTCCATGCTGCGGCCCGTGCGCTGTTCCACCACGCCGGCTTCATAGTCGTTCACCGTCAGCGCCTGCGCCAGCTTGAGCATGCGCTCCAGGTCCGCCCCGTCGAACAGCGGCATGGCCTGGCCCAGGTCGAAAATGAACGGAATGCCGCGCTTATGCAGGCGCTCGGCATGGGCGAACATGCCTTCCTTGGCGTCGGGCGCAACGATGGCCCAGGCCGCGTCGGCGTCGCTCAGATCATTTTCCGCCGCGTGCGACATGGCGCCCGGGTGGAAGGCAGTGATCTGGTTGTCGTCCAGATCGGTGGTGATGAAGCACTGCGCGGTGAACGTTTCCGGAATCACCTTCACGCGGCTGACGTCGATGCCCAGGCCAGCCATGCGCTCCATGTACTCGCCCGCGTCTTCACCCACGGTCGCGACAGGCACTGGCTTGCCGCCCAGGAGGTTCATGTTGTAGGCGATGTTGCCCGAGCAGCCGCCGTATTCCTTGCGCATGCTGGGCACCAGGAACGACACGCTCAGCGACTGGATGCGGTCGGCCAGAATGTGTTCCTTGAAACGTCCTTCAAACACCGCGATGGTGTCGAACGCCATCGAACCGCAAACCAGAACTGGGGTAGCCATGCGAGTCATCCCTTAAGGAAAGAATTTATTGATTTGAAAGCCATTGACCTGGACGCCAGTCACTTCAATCGGCACGGAAATCTTCAATTCGCCCTGAGGCGCGAAAGGACCGCGCAGTTGCTCGGGCGTCAGATAATCTTCGGGCTTGAGCGCGCGGCGCACCACCACCGTGTCCGACAGGTCGTTCAGGTCCAGCATCAGGGCGGGCCAGTGCTGCGGCTTGTCGTGACGGTTGCGCATCACCACCGTCAGCACCAGGCGGCTGCGGCCGTCATCGATCGCTGCCGCGCCGGTCGGCGGCTGCAGCGACGAGGAAGTGATGTGTATGAGTTCCAGGCGACGCGCGTACCCCACGGTGCAGCCCAGCGGCTGGCACGCCATCTCCAGCGCCGGCCGCAGAATGGGCACGGAATTGGCGATATCGGTGCGGTACACGTATGCCAGTTGCAGGCCCAGCGCGATCAGGCCGATCAGGCAGGCGTAGCCCCATAGCTTGCGCAGCAGGCCTTGCCGCTCCTCGCGGTCCTGGTCGAGGAATTCGGGCGGCGCGCGGCCCACGTCGGTGGCGCTGGAATAACGCGTGCGGGTGTCGCCCAGCACGGGCTCGCCAGCGTCTTCGCGATCGGGGCCGTGATCGTCGCGGTAGTGTTCCCGGTAATCGTCGGGGTCGTCGTCGCGATGCTCGTCGGCGTACTCGTTGTCATATTCGTCGTCGCGCGCTTCGTCACGCACGTCGGCGCGAGCGCGGCCTATGGTGAAGGACGGCTCCGCATGCTGGCCGCGCACGGCCGTGTCGGCATGATGCCCCGCCCTCGAAGCCGCGGGCGCAGTCCAGCGCAGCGGATCCTCGTCATCGCCTACGTCGTCGTCGGCCAGGTCGTCCGATTCATGACGCCTTGCATCTTCCTCGCCTGGGATCGGTTCGGCGCGCCGGCGGATATCGTCGCGGCCGCGCAGCACGGCAGGCGGCACCGCGGGCGGACTGTAGGGCGCCGCCACGGGTGCGCGCGGCGGTTCGGGCTCGTCGTCCCAGGGCGCGATCTGTGAAAAATCCACCGCGGGCGCGGGACGCTCCGGCGGCGGTGCGGCGGGAGGCAGAGGCGCAATGGGGGCAACCGGCACCTGCGGCGCAACGGGCGTCGCCAAGACTGGTGCGGCCTGGCTGGCGGCGGGCGTCACCGGCATCGGCGGTGCGGCCGGCGGCACGGATTGCGGCGCCGCGCCCGCGGCCGGCAGCAGGCAGGCGCGCCCGTCAAACACGGTCGAGCAGGCGCCGCAGCGCACCAGGCCATTACGGACCCGCAGCTGGTCAGGCACCACCTTGAAGGTGGTGCCGCACTGCGGGCAACGGGTGGTCAGGGCCATGGCGCGATCCAGCGGTGGCAGCGCTCAGGCCTTCTGGCCGTGCAAGCACACCCAGCCGTCGCGCGCGCGCCAGACCGACATGGCGATCCAGGGCGCGTAGGCGGCGGCCACTTCCTCGGCCTGCCGTTCCAGCACGCCGGACAAGACCAGATGGCCGCCCGCGGCGACGCGTCCGGCCAGCATGGGCGCCAGCACCTTCAGGGGGTTGGACAGGATGTTGGCGACCACCACTTCGAACGTGCCATCCGCCAGCCCGTCGGGCAGCATGGCCTGCAGCTCGACGTGGTTGACCTCGGCATTGAAGATGGTGCTCTGCACTGCCTGGGCGTCGATATCCACCGCCTGAGTCGGACCCGCGCCCAGCTTGCGCGCGGCGATCGCCAGGATGCCCGAGCCGCAGCCGTAGTCCAGCAGCGTGGCGCCGGCCGGCAACTCGGCTTCCAGCCAGGCCAGGCACAGATGCGTCGTGGGATGGCTGCCGGTGCCGAAGGCCAGGCCCGGATCCAGCTCGATGTGGATTGCGCCTTCCTGGGTGGCGGCGTCCGGCTCGAAGGCCGGCACATCGGGATTGTCGCGGTGCCAGCTGGGCACGATCCACAGGCGTTCGGCGATATGGATGGGGCCGAACTGCGACTGTGTCAGGCGCACCCAGTCGGCGTCGGGCACGTCACGCAGGCTCCAGCCCTCGAACACGGCGGGATCGAGTTCGCCCGCTGCGGCGGCTTCTTCCATGATCTGCGCGGGATCGGCTCCGTCGGGCAGCAGGGCGACGACGCGGTTGCGGTCCCAGGCCTGCACGTCGGGCTCGGTGCCCGGTTCGCCGAACAAGGGACGCTCGTCGTCGGTGCCCAGGTCGGCATCTTCGACGGATACCGACAGCACGCCTGCTTCCAGCAGGGCATCCGAGAGGGCTTCGGCCTGCGCCTCCAGGCAATGGAGCACGAGTTCACGCATGATGATTCTTCCATCTGGTCAACGGGCCGCGGCTTGCGCCGCGGCCCGTTGACCGTAAAACAAAACAGGAGCGGCCCGGGAGCGGAAAGCCCCCGGATCGCGGTCAGGGACGCTGAGCCAACTTGTGTTCCAGGTAATGGATGCTGGTGCCGCCTTCGATGAAGCGGGCGTCCTGCAGCATTTCGCGATGCAGCGGGATGTTGGTGGAAATGCCTTCCACCACCATTTCCGACAGCGCGGTGCGCATGCGGGCCAGTGCCTGGTCGCGCGTGTCGCCGTAGGTGATGACCTTGGCGATCATCGAGTCGTAGTTCGGCGGCACGAAATAACCGTTGAACGCATGCGAATCGATACGCACGCCCGGGCCGCCCGGCGTGTGCCAGTTGGTGATGCGGCCGGGGCTGGGTACGAAGCGGAACGGATCTTCCGCGTTGATGCGGCATTCGATCGCGTGGCCCTTGAAGGTGATGTCGCGCTGGCGCAGCGTGAACTTTTCGCCGGCGGCGATCAGGATCTGCTGCTGGACCAGGTCCACGCCGGTGATCAGCTCGGTAACCGGGTGTTCGACCTGGATGCGGGTGTTCATTTCAATGAAATAGAACTCGCCGTTTTCATACAGGAACTCGAACGTGCCCGCGCCGCGGTAGCCCATCTTGCGGCAGGCATCGGCGCAACGGTCGCCGATGCGCTCGATCAGGCGGCGCGCGATGCCGGGCGCCGGCGCTTCCTCGATGACCTTCTGGTGACGGCGCTGCATGGAGCAGTCGCGCTCGCCCAGCCAGACCGCGTTGCGGCCGCCGTCGGCAAGCACCTGGATTTCCACGTGGCGCGGATTCTCCAGGAACTTCTCCATATAGACTTCGGGGTTGTTGAACGCGGCGCCCGCTTCGGAACGCGTCATGGTGACGGCGTTCAGCAGCGCAGCCTCGGTGTACACCACGCGCATGCCGCGGCCACCGCCGCCGCCTGCCGCCTTGATGATGACCGGATACCCGACTTCGCGCGCAATGCGGACGATTTCCTGCGGATCGTCGGGCAAAGCGCCTTCCGAACCCGGCACCACCGGCACGCCGGCTTCGATCATGGCGCGCTTGGCGCTGACCTTGTCGCCCATCAGGCGGATGGTGTCGGGACGCGGACCGATGAAGACGAAGCCACTCTTTTCGACGCGATCGGCGAAGTCGGCATTTTCGGACAAGAACCCGTAACCCGGGTGGATTGCCTCGGAATCCGTGACTTCGGCCGCCGAAATGATGGCCGGCATGTTCAGGTAGCTTTCACGCGACGGCGCGGGCCCGATGCACACCGATTCATCGGCCAGGCGCACGTACTTGGCTTCGCGGTCGGCTTCGGAGTGCACCACCACGGTCTTGATGCCCAGCTCGCGGCAAGCGCGCTGAATGCGCAGGGCGATTTCGCCCCGATTGGCGATCAGGATTTTTTCGAACATTTTCAGCTATCAGCCAATGACGAACAGGGGTTGACCGTACTCGACGGGCTCGCCGTTTTCGACCAGGATTTCTTTGATGACGCCGGACTTGTCGGCTTCGATTTCATTGAGCAGCTTCATGGCTTCAATGATGCACAGCGGATCGCCTTCCTTGACGGTGGCGCCGACGTCGATGAACGGCGCGGCGCCCGGGTTCGGCGCGCGATAGAACGTGCCGACCATCGGAGCCTTCACGACATGGCCCTGGATCACCGGCGCAGCTTCGGCGGCGGCGGGCGCGGCCGGAGCGACGGCCTGGGCCACCGGCGCCGCCGGCACGCCGGCTTCGGGGTGGTGGTAGGCGACCGGTTGCAAGGTCTGCGAGAACTTGACGATCCTCACCTTGCCTTCGCCTTCGGTGATTTCCAGCTCGGCGATGCCCGATTCAGCCACCAGGTCGATCAGGGTTTTGAGTTTTCGGAGGTCCATAGAAGCTGCTTCCCGAGATAGTGTCGGCGACGTCCCAGCGTCGGGTCCGCGCCGTATAAGATGTAAATGCTGTGGTTTGGTGCGAGATCAGTGCCGCACTGCGTAACGCAGAGCCGCCTCGTAGCCATCCGCGCCGAGGCCGCTGATGAGGCCTACCGCCAAGTCGGACAGATAAGAGTGATGCCTGAAGGGCTCTCGCTTATACAGATTGGACAAATGTACTTCAATAAATGGGATCGCGACCCCAGCCAGCGCATCGCGAATTGCGACGCTGGTGTGCGTATATGCCGCCGCGTTGATGATGATGAAGTCGGTGCCGTCTTGCCGGGCCGCCTGGATGCGGTCAACCAGCGCGCCTTCGTGATTGCCTTGCCACGCTGTCAGCGTGGCGCCCAGTTCGCCTGCGAGCAGCTCAAGTCCCTCGTTGATCTGTTGCAGCGTAAGGCTGCCGTAGATGTGAGGTTCTCGGGTGCCGAGCAGGTTCAGGTTCGGGCCATGCAATACCAGTATGTTTTGCGCCATGCGCTTGCCAATGAGTGGTTTGCCAATTGTTGGCAAAACAGCCGATAAACCAGCTTTTTACGCCAATTCCTACTATTTGTCCAACAGACTTACGCCTTTAAACCAGATAGGGTGCGATCCAGGTCGTCGGGCTGGATTTCACCCAATATCTTCCGGTTAATTCCGCCATCTGCATTGAAAACAATAGTAAAAGGCAGGCCGCCGCTGGGATTTCCCAGCTTACGCAATGTATCGATGGCGCCGGCCCCTATCACCCACAAGGGGTAGGAAACCTGTACTTTCTCGACAAATTTTTGCATATTCGCAGCCGAATCGACACCAATGCCGACAAATCGTACATGCGGGTACTTTTTCTGCAAAACGTCGAGTTCGGGCATTTCTCGGACGCACGGCGCGCACCAGGTTGCCCAGAAATTGACCACGATGGGCTGGCCTTTCCAGCCCGCCAGCGTATGGGACGCCCCGTTCAGGTCGGGCAGCGGCATCTGCATCAGGGCGGCGACGGGATCGCCGGCATCGGCTGCGGCCGAGGGCGTCGAGGTCTTGCGGCCCATCAGGGTGTAGCCGCCCGCAACCGTGGCGGCTATGGCCACGCCGGCGGAAAGAAGTAGGCGTCGATTCATGGCGCGATCATAACCGCTGCCGCAGGTTTGCGCCGCGCGGGCCGCGGCTGGCCGCCACTCTATATATATACAATGCAGGACAGGAGAGTTTTCAATGCACCTGCATATTCTTGGCATCTGCGGTACGTTCATGGGCGGTCTGGCGCTGATCGCGCGCGCCGCCGGCCACAAGGTCACTGGTTGCGATGCGGGCGTGTACCCGCCCATGAGCACGCAACTGTCCGAACAAGGCATCGAGCTGATCGAAGGCTTCGGCGCCGAACAGCTGGCGCTCAAGCCCGATCTCTTCGTGATCGGCAACGTGGTCAGCCGCGGCAATCCTTTGATGGAGGCCATCCTGGATTCGGGCGCGCGCTACGTGTCCGGCCCGCAATGGCTGGGCGACAACATCCTGCCCGGCCAGCACGTGCTGGCGGTGGCGGGCACCCACGGCAAGACCACCACCAGCTCGATGCTGGCCTGGGTGCTGGAAGCCGCGGGGCTCGCGCCCAATTTCCTGATCGGCGGCGTAGCACAGGACCTGCACGTGTCCGCGCGCTTCGATCCGTCGCGCCGCCCCTTCGTGATCGAGGCGGACGAGTACGACACCGCCTTCTTCGACAAGCGCTCGAAGTTCGTGCACTACCGTCCGCGCACGGCCATCCTGAACAATCTTGAATACGATCACGCCGACATCTTCCCCGATCTGGCAGCGATCGAGACCCAGTTCCATCATCTGGTGCGCACCATCCCTGGATCGGGCCGCATCGTGCGCCCGGCCCACTGCGCGGCGCTGGACCGCGTGATTGCGCGCGGATGCTGGTCCGAAACCGTCACGTTCGGCGCCGATGGTGCCTGGCAGGCGACGGCTCCGGATGCCGAGGGCGCATTCAGCGTGCTGCGCGGCGGCGTGACTGCCGGCACCGTGCGCTGGAACCTGACGGGCGAGCACAACCGCATGAACGCGCTGGCGGCTCTGGCCGCCGCCGAACACGTGGGCGTGCCGGCAGCCCAGGGCATCGAGGCCCTGAGTCGCTTCGCGGGGGTGAAGCGCCGCATGGAACTGCGCGGCACGGTCAACGGCATCAAGGTCTACGACGATTTCGCGCATCATCCCACCGCCATCGCCACCACCCTGGAAGGCCTGCGCCGCCAGGTCGGGCCGGCCCGTATCCTGGCCGTGCTGGAACCGCGCTCCAACACCATGAAACTGGGCACCATGGCCGCCCGCCTGCCCGGGGCCCTGGCCGACGCCGATCTGGTGTTCTGCTTCGGCGCCCATTGCGGCAAGCACGCCCTGGGCTGGAATCCGGCCGAAGTGCTGGCGCCCCTGGGCGACCGCGCTTCCAGCTACGATGACATCGGCGCGCTGGTCGCCGCCGTGGCGGGCGCGGCGCGTCCGGGGGACCAGGTGCTGGTCATGAGCAACGGCGGCTTCGGCGGCGTGCACGGCAAGCTGCTGGACGCCTTGCAGGCGCGCGGCTGATTCCGGCAAAGACACCGCAAAGGCGAGCCATGATTCTTTATCTGCACGGTTTCCGTTCCTCGCCGACCTCCTTCAAGGCCCGGATGATGGCCGACGCCATGGCCGAACGCGGCCTGTCGGCGGCCTGGGCCTGCCCGCAACTGCCCGCCAGCCCGCGCGAAGCCGTCGCGCAGGCGTTGGACATCGCCCGGCGCCAGCTGGCAGGCGCGGACTCGCCCCGTGCGCTGACCATCATCGGCTCGTCGCTGGGCGGCTTCTATGCCACCTGGCTGGCCGAACAGCTGGGCTGCAAGGCGGTGCTGCTGAATCCGGCGGTCGAGGCCGCCCGCGACCTCGCCACCCAGATCGGCGAGCACCGCATGTATCATTCCGACGCGCCGTTCGTCTTCCTGCCCGAATACGTGGACGAACTGGCCGCCATCCATGTCCCCCGCATCTCCCAGCCCGACCGCTACCTCCTGGTAGCGGCCACCGGCGACGAGGTGCTGGATTGGCGCGAGATGCGCGACCGCTACGCGGGCTGCCGCCAGCGCATCGTGCAAGGCAGCGACCACGGTTTGTCCGATTTTGCGGACTGGATGCCCGAAGTGCTTGAATTCGCCCTTGGCGACAAGCAGGTTCGCCCCCAATAATCAGTATCAGACTTCTACACTCTATAAGCAGCGCAAGGCGGCGCGTGCGCGCCGCCCAGGACGATCCCCACCATGTATGTGTTTTACGAAGACGACGGCAGCTTCAAGGCCGGCAATATCCTGTCCGAGACCGACGCCAGCCTGCAGGTGGAATCGGAATCCGGCAAGCGCAGCAAGATCAAGCGCGCCAACACCTTGTTCAACTTCGCCGCGCCCGAACCGGCCGCGCTGATGAGCCAGGCGGCCGCGACCGCCGAAACGTTGGACCTGCAATTCCTGTGGGAATGCGCGCCGCAGGATGAATTCGACTCCCCCGCGCTGGCCGCCGACTACTTCGGCCACGCGCCCACGCCGGTGGAACAGGCCGCGCTGCTGATGCGCCTGCACGGCGCGCCGGCGTACTTCCACCGTCGCGGCAAGGGCCGCTACCGCCCCGCCCCGCCGGACATTCTGGCCGCCGCCCTGGCCGCGCTGGAGAAAAAGCAGCGCCAGGCCGAGCAGCAGCAGGAATGGGTGGATGAAATGGCTGCCGGACGCCTGCCCGAGCCCATCGCCCAGGCCGCGGAGTCGCTGCTGATCCGCCCGGACAAGAATTCGCAGCAATGGAAGGCGCTGGACGCCGCCTGCGCCAAGCTGGGCAAGAGCCCCGACCGCCTGCTGCTGGAACTGGGCGCCTGGCCGCATGCGCTGGCGCTGCACAAGCGCCGCTTCCTGGCGGTGAATTTCCCGCGCGGACTGGCGTTCCCGGACCTGGAACTGCCTGCCATCGACCGCGAGCTGCCGTTGTCCGACGCCGAAATCTATTCGGTGGACGACGTCACGACCACGGAAATCGACGATGCGCTGTCCGTCTCCACCTTGCCCGACGGCCGCCTGCGCGTCGGCGTGCACGTGGCGGCCCCGGGCATTACCGTGACCCGCGACAGCGATTTCGACAAGCTGGCGCGCGCGCGCCTGTCCACCGTCTACATGCCGGGCGACAAGATCCCCATGCAGCCGGACAGCATCATCCAGGCGTTTTCGCTGGACGCCGGCCGCGAAGTGCCGGCGCTGTCCCTGTACGTGGTGGCCGATCCGGAAACCGGCGAAATCATCGAATCGGAAACCCGCCTGGAACGTATCGTGGTGCGCGAGAATCTGCGCCACAACATGCTGGACGCCCAGGTCACGGAAGCCAGCCTGTCCGATCCGTCGGCCGACCTGCCCTACGGCCACTGGCTGCGTCCGCTCTGGAAGCTGGCCCAGGCCCTGTCGGCGCAGCGCGAGAACGTGCGCGGCAAGCCTGAGAACAATTCGCGGGTAGAGTACAGCTTCTACCTGGACGGCAACCCCGACGATCCCGACACGCCGGTACGCCTGGTGCCGCGCCAGCGCAACGCGCCGCTGGACCGCATGGTGGCGGAATACATGATCCTGGCGAACAACCTCTGGGGCGGCCTGCTGCACCAGCATGGCGTGCCGGGCATCTACCGCTCGCAACAGGCTGGCCGCGTGCGCATGAGCACCCAGGCCCTGCCGCACGAGGCCATCGGCGTGCCGCAGTACGCCTGGAGCACTTCACCGCTGCGCCGCTATGTGGACCTGGTGAACCAGTGGCAGTTGATCGCTGCGGTCGAGCACGGCGTGTCCGCCCGCCTGGTCGCCCCTTTCAAGCCGCGCGACGCGGACCTGTTCGCCATTATCGGCGCCTTCGATGCGCAATACGCGGCCTGGGCGGAGTTCCAGAGCGCGATGGAACGCTACTGGTGCCTGCGCTGGCTGAAGCAGCACAACGTGACCCGCACGGTGGCGCACGTGCTGCGCGAGGATCTGGTGCGGTTCGCGAATGCGCCGCTGGTGACTCGGGTGGGGGGAATGCCGGAGCTGGAGCGGGGGACTGCGGTGGAGATTGATATTCTGGGGATGGATGAGTTGTCTCTGGAGCTGGATTGCCGGTATATCGGAGAGATCAGTCCGGCTGTGGGTGGGCAGGAGTAGGTTTCTTTTGCTCCGGCGTCTTTGGGCGATGCGCTGCGATTTCTTCGTAGGCCGCCCGTCGGCGCGGGCGCCTGAGGGGTGGGCGCCCACGATTGCGGTCCGGAGCCTTCGCTCCGGACTGCCCCTTCGTCATCTTCGTCCAGGCCTTCGGCCTTCCCTTCAGATTCCCTCGGGCGCATCGAGGTTGCCCACCCCTCAGGCGCCCGCGCTGACGGGCTACGTGCGTCTTGGACTCATGCGCTGCTAGAGCCGTGGTCAGGGGCGATTCTTGTGCTGCCCGTCATTCTCGGCCGCGCGGGCGGCCGTGAATGACATACGTGATTTTCTGAATTTCGATTGTGTTCGCTTGCGCGTATGCGACGAATGGTTTGCTATTGGTCTCCAGCTCTTGGGGGATGGTGGTGATGGGTGGCGCGCGACGGACAGCCGCTTGCGCATGCAGATCCGGACGCGCGCCACCCATCCGGCATCCGCGTTGAAGTGACGATTACGGGCCGACGCGAGCGCGTGGCCATCGTCCCGATACAGCCCCCTACCAAACCCGGACCCGGTTCTCACTTGCCATGCGTGTCACCACGAGAACGCCCCCCTCCACCAGCGCGCAGCGCCATCGCGCGACGCAAGACGCCGCGTAAGCCCCAAAAGGCCGCCCGCGCGGCCGGCCTGGGGCGGGCCCCGCAAGACACGCCCCAACCCACTAGCCGTGGCAAGGACGCCAAGCACACCGACCGCCCCAAGCGCCCGTGAAGATTCAACTGACAGAGCCTGTCGCGTCGGCGGCCTGCGGGGCGCGGGGCGTCGATAAGCCCGAGGGAATCTGAAGGGAAGGCCGAAGGCCTGGACGAAGATGACGAAGGGGGGGGCCGCCGAGGCAAGTCCGGAGCGAACGCTCCGGACCGCAATCGTTGCCCCGCGCCCCGCAGGCCGCCGACGCGACAGGCGCCTTAAGAACCTACCACCACCGCAAGCACCAAACCCCAAACCCACAGAACCATCCCAGCCCTTTACACTCCCCCGAAAGCCACAAAAGACACGGAGACAACACATGCGCATTTTGCTGGTCGAGGACAATCTCGATCTCGGCGATGCCGTGGAAAGCAAGCTGCGTTTCGCCGGCCATAGCGTGCAATGGGTACGCGACGGCGTGGCGGCGTTGCGTTGGGGCCTGGGCGAGACCTGGGATGCCCTGGTGCTGGACATCAACCTGCCCGGCAAAGATGGTTTCACCGTCATCCGGGAACTGCGCGCCGCCGGTCTGGAAGCCCCTGTGCTCGTCATGACCGCGCGTTCCGAAATCGAAGACAAGATCGACATGCTGGACCTGGGCGCCGACGACTATCTGGTCAAACCCTTCGACCTGCGCGAACTCGAAGCCCGGCTGCGCGCGCTGATGCGCCGCCCCGCCGGCCAGACCAGCAGCGTCACCGTCTATGGCAATCTCAGCCTGGACCTTGCCAACCGCGATGTCAGCGTGGCCGGCGCGCCGCTGGAGCTGGGCCGGCGCGAATTTCGTCTGCTGGAGATCCTGCTCGGCAAGCTGGGCCAGACCGTCGCCAAGGAACGGCTGATGAACCAGCTCTTCGACCTGGACGACGGCACGCTCAATGCGCTGGAGCTGCTGATATCGCGGCTGCGCAAGAAGCTGACGGGCGCCTCGATCGATATCGTCACCGTGCGCGGCGTCGGCTATCAGGCCCGCAGCCATGAAGAACCCTGAAAACTTTTCCATCCGCCGCCGTGTCTTCGCGCTGGGCGTGCTGCTGCTGGCCTGCGCGCTGATCGGGCTGGTGTTCTTCCTGCGCGGCTACGCGCAGCGCGCGGCGGAACAGGCGTTTGACCGGCTGCTGGCGGCGTCGGCGCTGACCATCGCCGGCTCGGTGCAGATCGAAGACAACAACGTCACCGTCGAACCGCCGGTGTCCTCATTGGCCATGCTGTCCGGCGGCGAGCGCGTGTTCTACGAGGCCCGCACCTCGAACGGCCGCCTCATCACCGGCTACGACGACCTGGCGCCCGGCATGCCGCTGGCGCAGTCGGCCACGCCGGTGTTCGCCTATCTGCGCTATCACGACGAACCCGTGCGCGTCGCCACCGTAGGCCGGCTGGTGTCCGCCAGCCAGCATGCGGGTTGGGTGACGGTGCGAGTGGCCGAGACGCTGGGCTCGCGCGAGGCGTTGGCCGACGAGATCCTGGGGCGCACCGCACTGCCGCTGGTAGTGGTGTCCCTGGTGGCGCTGGGCCTGCTGTGGTTCGGGGTGCAACGGGCCTTCGCGCCGCTGGCCGTGGTGGAGCGCGAATTGCGCAGCCGCGCGCCCGACGACCTGGCGCCGCTGGTGACGCCTGTGCCGCAAGAAGTGCGACGGCTGGTCGAAGCGCTGAACGCCTTCATGCAGCGCTTGTCCGGCGTCATGGGCACGCTCAACACCCTGGTGGCGGATGCCGCCCACCAGGTCCGTACGCCGCTGGCCTCGCTGCGCGCCCAAGCCGAAGTCGCCCTGGAAGAAACCGATCAGCAAAGGCTGCACGCGCGCCTCGAACGCATCCATCTGAACGCCACCCATGCCAGCCAGTTGATCAATCAGCTGCTGATGGATGCCACCATCACGCACCGCCTGGGCAAGGGATCGCGCACGCTGGTGGGCGTAGCCGAGACCGTCAACGAAACGCGCCGCCGCATCGGCCCGCTGGAAGCGCAGCGCCTGCGCATAGAGATCGCGCCCGAGGTCCGCCGCGCCCGCATCGCCGGCGACCGGGTCGCCTTGCGCGAAATGCTGCGCAACCTGGTGGACAACGCCCTGCGCTATGCGCCCGACGGCCCCGTGGACATCCAGGCCACGCCCGTGGCGGGTTTTCGCGTGGCGCTCACCGTGTCGGACCGCGGGCCGGGCGTGGCCGACGATGAAAAGGACGCCGTGCAGCAGCGCTTCACCCGCGGCCGCGCCGGCGAAACGCAGCCCGGGTCGGGATTGGGGCTTTCCATCGTGCGCTCGGTGGCGGCCGCCCACGGCGGTTCGCTCTGGCTGCAGGACCGTCCGGGCGGCGGCCTGACGGCGCGCGTGATCCTGCCGCTGGCGCGTTCCGCGCCGGGGCGCGCAGCAGCCGCCTGCCTGGGCGCGCTGTGCATGGCGGGCCTGCTGCTGGGCTCGGCCCCCGCCGAGGTACGCGCCGCCGACATCGCGGAAGTCGTCACCCGCTACCCCGCGCCGCAGCCCACGTCCCGGGTCCTGACCATCGCCGGACCCACGGACACGCCGGTGGTCGCGCCGCTGATCCAGGGCTTCCAGTCGCAACGGCCGGACGTCACCGTGGTGTACCGCGAGATGGGCAGCCGCGAGCTCTACGAAGCGGCCGTCGCCGGGCAGTTGAAGGACGTGGACGTGCTGATGAGTTCGGCCTCCGACCTGCAGATCCGGCTGGCCAACGACGGCTATGCGCTGAGCTATTCCTCGCCCTACGCCGCCAAGCTGCCCTCCTGGGCCATCTGGCGCCACGAGGTCTATGGCTTCACCTTCGAGCCGGCCGTCATCGTCTACAACCCCAAGCGCTATACCGAAGCCACCGTGCCGCGCTCGCGCCAGGACCTGTTGCGCCTGCTGGAACGCGACGCCGCGAAGCTGCGCGGCCGCATCGGCACCTATGACATCGCAGCCAGCAGCGTGGGCTATCTGCTGGCCGAGCAGGACGAGCTGGTGTCGTCGAACTTCTGGGGCCTGGCCAACGCCATGGGCCAGGCCGGCGTGCGCCTGTCGGCCACCAGCGCCGAGATCCTGGACGCCATCGAGAACGACCAGATCGACATCGGCTACAACATCCTCGGCTCCTACGCGCTGTCGCGGCAGGCCGCGGGCGCGCCCATCGGCGTGGTCTTTCCGCAGGATTACGTGCTGGTGCTGGCGCGCTCGGTGCTGATCGCGCGCACCGCACCCAGCCCTGAGCTGGGCCGGGCGCTGGTGGACTGGCTGCTGTCGCCGGCCGGACAACAGGTGGCGTCCAGCCATGCGGCGCTGGGCTCCATCATGGAAGACACGCCTGGCCGCTGGACCTCCGAAGCGGTGCTGGCGCGTTCCCAGGGCATCGTGCAGCCGGTGGTGCTGAGCCCGGCCCTGCTGGTCGGCCTGGACCAGCGCCGCCATTCGCGCTTCGTGCAGAACTGGATCCGGCTGGTGACGGACACGCCCGCGCGGCCGTAAGGATCGAACGCGCTCGCGCCCACGCCGCCCAGGGATTTCCCCTAGACGCATCCTGCCGCCATGACAGGACGACGACAGACGCCGGCTCCTAAGATGCCCGCAAGCTGGACACGGATCCCGCTCCAACCACAAGACTCATCGGAGACACACCCATGCTTGCCAAGTCCCAACTGGCGGCCGCCTGCGCCGCTGCATTCGCCCTTGCCGCCGGCAGCGCCTTTGCGCAGCAAGTGCCGGCCGGCTACCCGGCCGACTACCAGAAGATCCTGGACGGCGCCAAGAAGGAAGGCAAGGTCGTCATCTATTCGACCACCGATACCAAGGCCGCTGGCCCCGTCATCAAGGGCTTCGAAGCGCTGTATCCGGGCATCAAGGTCGAATACAACGACATGAACAGCACCGAGCTCTACAACCGCTACATCAGCGAGCAGGCGGCGGGCGGCACCAGCGGCGACGTCGTCTGGAGCTCGTCGATGGACTCGGCCCTGAAACTGGCCAGCGACTACGCGCTGCAGTACAAGTCACCGGAAGTCGGCAAGCTGCCGGCCTGGGCGGTGTGGAAGGATTCCGCCTACGGCACGACCTACGAACCGGCCGTGTTCATCTACAACAAGCGCCTGATCCCCGCCGCCGAAGTGCCCACCACGCACGGCGCCCTGGCCAAGCTGATCGCCAGCCAGCCGGACAAGTTCAAGAACAAGGTCACCACCTACGATATCGAGAAGTCGGCCGTGGGCTTCATGCTGGCGGTGCAGGACAAGGTCAACGACCCCAAGTACTTTGAAACGCTCAAGGGCATCGCCGCGGGCGGCCTGATCGTGCAATCGTCCACCGGCACCATGATGGAACGCGTGTCCTCCGGCGAAAACCTGATCGGCTACAACATCCTGGGTTCCTACGCCGAAACGCGCGCCAAGAGCGACCCGTCGCTGGGCGTGGCCTACCCGACCGACTACGCGCTGGTCCTGTCGCGCGTGGCCTTCATCAGCAAGAAGGCCAAGAACCGCAACGCCGCCAAGCTGTGGATGGACTACATGCTGTCGCAGAAGGGCCAGACCATCCTGGCGAACCAGGCCGACCTGGCCTCCGTGCGCGACGACATCGAAGGCGACAACGATGTGGACGGCATGACCAAGAAGCTGGGCGCCTCGCTCAAGCCGATTCCGGTCAACGAAACGCTGCTGGACTACCTGGAACAGAACAAGCGCCTGCAGTTCATCAAGGACTGGCGCGCCGCGGCTGGCAAGTAATGCCGCGCAGCCCGGAGCCACGGTTCCGGGCCGCCTCGCGCGTAGGGGACTGCGGCGCGCCGCAGTCCCCCTGACCGCCGCCGGGGCGGTCGCCCCCGACCCGGCCGCGCGACCTTCGCGCCATTCAAGAACACAGGATTCCCCATGCAGTCATTGCGCTCGAAATGGCAGTCCCTGCCCCGCGGCGTGGTGGTGCTGATCACGGCGTTGGCCATCTACGTGCCGCTGTCGTTCATCATCATCCAGAGCTTTCTGTCCGCGCCCTTTTTCACGCCGTCCAAGACCTTCAGCCTGGACGCGTTCCGCTTCATCTTCGCGGACCCCGATTTCTACAAGGCCCTGAAAAGCGGCTTCATCCTGGCCTTCGGCCTGGCCGTCATCGCCATCCCGCTGGGCGGCATGCTGGCCTTCCTGATGATACGCACGGACCTGCCCGGCCGCCGCTGGATCGAGCCGCTGATCCTGGTGCCGGTGTTCGTGTCTCCCATGGTGCTGGGCTTCGGCTATGTGGTGGCCGCGGGCCCGGTGGGCTTTTTCTCGACCTGGGCGCAAAACATCCTGGGCTTCGTGCCCTGGAACGTCTATTCGCTGACCAGCATCGTCATCATCGCCGGCCTGACTCACGTGCCGCACGCCTACCTGTATATCTCGTCGGCGCTGCGCAGCATGGGTTCCGATGTCGAGGAAGCCGCGCGCGTGTCCGGCGCCTCGCCGCTGCGCGTGATGGTGTCGGTCAGCCTGCCCATGGTGCGTCCGGCCATGCTGTACGCCACCGTGCTGCTGTTCTTCCTGGGGCTGGAGGTGTTCGGCCTGGTGCTGGTGCTGGGCGATCCCGAAGGCAACCTGGTGCTGGCGACCTATCTGTACAAGCTCACCAACAAGCTGGGCATCCCGTCCTATCACCTGATGGCCGCCGTGGCCGTGGTGCTGATCTGCATGACGATCCCGCTGGTGATGCTGCAGCGCCGCCTGATGCGCACCGCCAACCGCTTTGTCACGGTCAAGGGCAAGGCCTCGCGCGCCCGTGCCCTGCCGCTGGGCAAGTGGCGCTGGGTGGCCGGCGGCGTGGTGGCGTTCTGGCTGCTGGTGACCATCGTGGTGCCGCTGTTGGGCGTGCTGCTGCGCGCCTTCGTGTCCAACTGGGGCATGGGCGTGTCGCTGTTCGACGTGCTGTCGCTGGACGCGTTCCGCACCGTGTTCTCGCAGCCCAACCTGATGCGCGCCATCGTCAACTCGGTGGCCATCGGCGTGTTCGGCGGCGCGCTGGCCGTGTTCTGCTACATGTTTGTGGGCCTGGCCATGCACCGCAAGCCGGACAACGTCACGCGCTTCATGGACTACAGCGTGCTGGTGCCGCGCGCGGTGCCGGGCCTCCTGGCCGGTCTGGCGTTCCTGTGGGTGTTCCTGTTCGTGCCGATGTGGCTGGACAACGCCCTGGACGAAGGCGGCTGGCTGTCGGCCCTGCCCTTCGCGGAATGGCTGCGCGAGAACTTCATCGAATGGCTGCGCGCCATGCGCAGCACCATCTTCAGCGTGTGGCTGGCCTACACGGTGGTGTGGATGGCCTATGGCCTGCGGCTGATCTCCTCGACCCTGCTGCAAGTGGGCCCCGAGCTGGAAGAAGCCGCCCGCAGCGCCGGCGCGCGCCGCGGCCAGGTCACCCGCCACGTCACGGTGCCGCTGGCCAAGTACGGCCTGATCGGTTCCTGGCTGCTGATGTTCCTGATCTTCGAGCGCGAGTATTCCACCGGCGTCTACCTGCTGTCGCCCGGCACCGAAACCATCGGCTCCATGCTGGTGTCGCTGTGGGCCTCGGGCGCCATCGACATCGTGGCCGCGCTTTCCTTCATCAATATCGTTCTGGTCGTGATCGGCCTGGGCGTCGCCCTGCGATTCGGAGTCAAACTTCATGATTGAGCTTTCTGTAGAAGACCTGCACCTGGATTACGGCGACAACCCGGTGCTCAAGGGCGTGTCGATGCAGCTGCGCCAAGGCGAAGTGGTGTCGCTGCTGGGCCCTTCGGGCAGCGGCAAGACCACGCTGCTACGCGCCGTGGCCGGCCTGGAAGGCCCCAAGCGCGGCCGCATCACCATCGGCGAGCGCGTCGTCTATGACGGCGCGGCCAGGAAGGAGGTCCCGGCCGAGGAGCGCAACCTGGGCCTGGTGTTCCAGTCCTACGCGCTGTGGCCGCACAAGACCGTGTTCGAGAACGTGGCCTACCCGCTCAAGCTGCGCAAGGTGCCCGGCGCCGAGGTGCGCGAACGCGTGCAGGCCGTGCTGGACCAACTGGGCCTGGGCAAGCTGGGCCAGCGCCATCCGCACGCCCTGTCCGGCGGCCAGCAGCAGCGCGTGGCCATCGGCCGGGCGCTGGTGTACAGCCCGCCCGTCATCCTGCTGGACGAACCGCTGTCCAACCTGGACGCCAAGCTGCGCGAGGAGGCCCGCGCCTTCCTGCGCGAGCTGATCATCCGACTCGGCCTGTCGGCCTTGATGGTGACCCACGACCAGAGCGAAGCGATGGCGATTTCGGACCGCATCCTGCTGCTGAACAACGGCAAGATCGAACAGCAGGGTACGCCGCAGGAAATGTACGGCTCCCCGTCCACCCTGTTCACCGCCGAATTCATGGGCAGCAACAACCGGCTGGACGGCAAGGTCACCGAGGTGCGCGATGGCCAGGCCCGCATCGAAGGGCGCGGCTGGTCGCTGTGGGGCAAGGCCAGCCCGGGGGTGGCCCAAGGCCAGGACGGCACCGCCGTCATCCGGGTGGAGCAGGTACGGCTGGCGGACGACCCCGACGGCAACCACGTCGAAATGCCGCTCCTGACCAGCATGTATCTGGGCGACCGCTGGGAGTACCTGTTCCGCACCCCCGACGCCGACCCGGCCCATACCCTGGCCCTGCGCGCCTACGGTCCCGAAGGGCGCGAGCCCGGCCCTTGCCGGCTGTCGCTGCCCGCCAGCAAAGTCTGGGTCTTCCCCCGCACGGTCGGCTGAGGCGCCTGCTGGCTTGCGCCCCGGTCTGTTACAGACCCGGGGCCCAGGGCTTACGCGCGCCAGGCCTAGGCTTTCCGTGTGAGCCGCTACTGGCGCCCGGCAGACCTGGACTCGCTCTACAATGCGCAGGTGCAACGCCTCGCTGATTCCCCCTCCTCGCTGAGCCGTTACCTGCGGTGGCTGGGCGCACCCGCCCAGCATTACCTGCGCATCGGCATCGCGATATCGCTGTTGGTGCACGCCGGCGCCCTGGCGTGGCGCTTCGGCGCGCCCGCGCTCTCGCGCCCGCCGGCCACCAGCCTGGAAGTCGTGCTGCTCAATGCCCGCAGCGAGACGCCCCCGGAAACCCCGCGCGCGCAGGCCCAGAACCAGATGACCGGCGGCGGCAACGCCGAACGCGGCATGTCCACCACCCCGCTGCCCCGCACCGGCGAATCGGCCGAAACCATCGTGCTGGAGGCCATGCGGCGCCGCCAGGTGCAGCTGGAAGCCGAACAGACCCGCCTGATGACCCAGCTGCGCGCCGCTGACAAGGCTGGCGCCGAGCGCCAGGCCGTCAACCCCTGGCCCGACGGCGCCGACCTCGGCCGCGACGCCGAGGACCAGGCCAGCATCATCCAGAGCGCCCAGGTGGCCGCCCTGGCGGCGCGGGTCCAGCAATACAGCGCCGAACCGCGCAAGCAATTCGTCGCGCCTTCCGCCGAGGCCTCGCGCTACGCCGCCTACCTCGACGCCTGGCGCACCCGCATCGAAACGGTCGGCACCCAGCATTACCCGGACGAGGCCCGCGGCCGCATCTACGGATCCCTGCGCATCACGGTGTCGGTGCGCGCCGACGGCAGCATCGCCAACGTCGAGATCGACCAGCCTTCGCCGCATGCCGTGCTGAACCAGGCGGCCCGCCGCATCGTCCAGCTGGCCGCCCCCTTCCCGCCGTTCCCGCCCGATATCGCGCGCGACACGGACGTGCTGGTCATCACCCGCACCTGGCATTTCGTCAACGACACCCTGGAAACACAAGCCCCATGACCGAGGCGCCCCCTCTCGCCAGATACGCCGTCATCGGCAACCCCATCGCGCACAGCCGCTCGCCCCAGATCCACGCCATGTTTGCCGAACAGACCGGCAAGCCGCTGCGCTACGAGCGCCTGCTGGCTCCGGTGGACGGCTTCGCCCAGGCGGTCGCCGCCTTCGTCGCCGAAGGCGGGCTGGGCCTGAACGTAACCGTGCCCTTCAAGCTGGACGCCTATGCCCTGGCTGCCGGTCGCCTGTCCAGCCGCGCCCGCCTCGCCGGCGCGGTCAACACCCTGTCCTGGCGCGACGGCGCCTGGCATGGCTGCAATACCGATGGCGTGGGCCTGGTGTCCGACCTGCTGCGCCTGGGCGTGCGCCTGACCGGGGCGTCCGTGCTGCTGGTCGGCGCGGGCGGCGCCGCCCGCGGCGTGCTGCAGCCGCTGGCCGAAGCCGGCTGCGCCCGCATCCATATCGTCAACCGCACCGCATCCAAGGCGGAAGAACTGGCCGCTTCCTGGCGCGAGAGCGGCGTGTCGCCGCAGACGGCGGTCACGGGCGGCAGCCTGGCGGACGCCGCCCTTGCCGGCGGCTGGAACCTGGTCATCAACGCCACCGCCAGCGGCCTGCAGAACGCCGCCCCGGACCTGCCCCCGGGCCTCTATGCGCCCGGCGCGGCCGCCTACGACATGATGTACGGCGCCCAGCCCACCGCCTTCATGCAACAAGCCCAAGCCGACGGCGCCGCACTTGCGGCCGACGGCCTGGGCATGCTGGTGGGTCAGGCGGCCGAAAGCTTCTACATCTGGCATGGCGTGCGTCCTGACCCCGCCCCCGTGCTGGCCGCGCTGCGCGAGGCGCTCAAGGCCGGGCAATAGACGGCATGGCGACGCGCAAGGGCCGCTCCTGGTTCCGGATCATCAGCGGCGCGCTGATGGCGCTGGTGTGCCTGGTGCTGCTCTATCAGTTCTGGCTGTTCGCCCAGGTGGTCTGGTACAACTACCGCCCCCCGGGCAGCAGCGCCATCATGCGCGAGGAACGATCCCGCCTGAGCGACGGCAACCCCGATTTCGAGCTGAAGTACGAATGGGTGCCCTACGACAAGATCAACCGCAACCTCAAGCGCGCGGTCGTGGCGTCCGAGGACTCCAACTTCACCGAACATGACGGCGTCGAATGGGACGCCATCCGCAAGGCCTGGGAATACAACCAGAAGCAACAGGAAGCCGGTCGCAGCAAGATGCGCGGCGGCTCCACCATCACACAGCAGCTGGCCAAGAACCTGTTCCTGTCCAGCTCCCGCAGCTACATCCGCAAGGGCCAGGAACTCGTACTCACCTACATGATCGAACACGTCATGAGCAAGGAACGGATCCTGGAGCTGTATCTGAACGTGGCGGAATGGGGCGAAGGCGTGTTCGGCGCCCAGGCCGCCGCCAAGCACTATTTCAATACCTCCGCCGCCAACCTCGGGGCCAGCCAGTCGGCCCGGCTGGCGGCCATGCTGCCCAACCCGCGCTTCTATGACGCCCACCGCAATACCCGGTACCTGAACTCCCGGGTGGGCGTCCTGACGCGGCGGATGCAGATGGTCGACATCCCCTGATACGGATCCGGCCCTCCGGCCCCACCCTGAGCGGCGGGATTTGTTAAGCTTTCGGGTTTAGGCGTTCCTCCTTTTCTTCATGCGTACCGCACGTCGCTACCTGGCCCGCGAGATCTATCGCTCTTGCGCAGTGGTCCTCATGGCCCTGCTGGGCCTTTTCACGTTCTTCGCGCTGGTGGACGATCTGGACAACGTCGGCGACAAGTTCTCCATGATGGCCCTGCTGTACATGCAGGCCCTGGCGATCCCGACCCGTCTCTACGACCTGTTGCCCATCGGCCTGCTGATCGGCGCCATCCTGGCGCTGGCGGGGCTGGCCCAGCGCAACGAACTGGTCATCCTGCGGGTATCCGGCGTCAGCGGCATGAAGCTGCTGCGCATGCTCTGGATCGTCACGATCCCGCTGATGATAGGAGCGGGCCTGCTGTCCGAGTACGTCACGCCCTGGGCCGAAATCAAATCCGGCGAGGCCAACCTGCTGTTCCGCGGCAAGGCCGGCGGCGACCGCCTCAAGAGCGGTTACTGGTTCAAGGAACCCACCGCCAACGGCGGCACCCGCATCATCAACATCGGCGAACTCAAGGGCGACGGGCAGGTCAACTCCGTGATCCTCTACGAATTCAAGAAAGACCAGACGCTGTCCGCCCTGTCAACCGCGCCGACCGGCCTGTTCACGCAGGGCGACCTGCTGCTCAAGGACGTCACCGAAACCCGGCTGGACGACGACGCCGCCGAGGCGCTGGCCAACGCGCGTCCGCCCAAGAACCCGCCCGCCACCGTGGTCAAGGTGCCCGAGCGCAATATCGACACCACGCTCAGCGCCGAGCGCCTGCTGGCCCGCGTGCTGACCCCTGAACGCATGTCCATCGCCACGCTGCTGGACTATGTGGACTATTTGCGCAACAACCAGCTGCAATATGGTCGACAGGTCGTCGCCTTGTGGCGCAAACTGGCGTATCCGTTCACCCTGCTGGTCATGATCACCATTGCCGCTCCCATCGGCTTGATGCAGACACGCCGCGGCGGCGTAGGCGCCAAGGTTTTCATCGGCATCCTGTTGGGCGTAGGCTTCTTCATGCTGAACCAGTTGGCCCTGAACGTGGGCATGCTGGGCAAATGGCCGGCCTGGCTGACCGCCCTGGGTCCGAACATCGGCGCCATGATCGTGGCGTTGGGCGCCATGGGCTACATGGAGTACCGCCACACCATCACGCGGATCGCGCAACAACGTTGGCCTTGGAGCAAAAGTCCCGCATGAACGGCAGTATCTGGATGATCGGCGACGTGCAGGGCTGCTGCTCGCCGCTGGATCGCTTGCTGTCCCACCCCGAACTGGTCGGCGACCCCCAGTCGCGCTTCTGGTTCGCCGGAGACCTGGTCAACCGCGGTCCCGAATCGCTGGAAACCCTGCGCCGCATCATCGACCTGGGCGACCGCGCGACCTCGGTGCTGGGCAACCATGACCTGCACCTGCTGGCCACCGCCGCGGGGGTACGCAAGCCGTCCAAATCGGACACGCTCGAGGACGTCCTGCGCGCGCCGGACGCGGCCGACCTGATCAACTGGCTGCGCTTTCGCCCGCTGGCCCACTTCGAACAGAACCACCTGCTGGTCCATGCCGGCACGCTGGCCAAATGGGACGTGGCCAAGACGCTGGCGCTGGCCGGCGAAGTCCAGGACGCCCTGCGCGGGCCGAACTGGCAGAAGGCGCTGCAAAAGATGTACGGCAACGAGCCGGCCACGTGGAAGGAAGACCACAAGGGCGGCAAGCGCATGCGGGTCATCATCAACGCGCTGACACGCATCCGCCTGTGCACGCCCAATGGCCACATGGAATTCGCAACCAAGGTGACGCCGGGCGCCTGGCCGACCGGCCTGGTACCTTGGTTCGACGTACCCAACCGCGCCACGCGGAACGTCACGACGGTGTTCGGGCACTGGTCTACGCTGGGGTTGCTGCAGCGGCCGGACGTGATCTGCCTGGATACGGGGTGCGTTTGGGGTGGGTCGCTGACGGCTTTGCGGTTGCAGGATCGGAGGCTGGTGCAGGTGAAGTGTTCGCAGTTTCAGGATCCGTTGTCGGAGTAGGGTTGAGGCTTGCTCCGTCGCGCCGGGTGCTTCGTAGGCCGCCCGTCGGCGCGGGCGCCTGAGTGGCGGGCGCCCACGATTGCGGTCCGGAGCCTTCGTTCCGGACCGCAATCGTTGCCCCGCGCCCCGCAGGCCGCCGACGCGACGGGCGCCTTAAGAACCTACAGCCTCCTCAAGAACCCACAGCCTCAAAAACCAAACCATCACCCCCGCCGCTCCATATACCTCCGCGCCATCTGATACCCCGCAAACACATAAAACCCATTGCTATTGAGCACCAGCCAAGCCCCCAACCCGCCAAGCAAAGCCACCGCCGGCCCCACCGCCCGAACATCTCCCTGCGTCCACGCGATCACGCCCAGGAAGCCGACAGCAATCAAGCCCAAGGCCAGCCGCTTCAGCACCACCAGGCCGAATGCATGCCCGCCCATGAAGGCCACCACGCCAATGGCCAACGCCAGGGCCGTCGCCGCACAGACCAGCACCAGCGCGAACGCCGCCAACGCCGGCCCCGCGCCGCGCAGCAGCAGGCTCAGCAGACCTATCCCCACGCCCAGCCCGCCTGTCATCACCAACACCGCCAACACCAGCGGCGACCACATCCCCGGCGGCGCGCGACGCGCATCCATCTCCGCCACGAAGCGATGCATCGCCGCCGACGCAGCCGGTTGGTCCTGATCCGGCAGCGCCGCCTCCAGCTTGCGGCACTGCGCGATCAACGCGTTCAGGCCCGCCCGCGGCGCCTCCATCATGCCCTCGCCGCGCCCGGCGCATGTTCCGCCACCGTGCTGCGCAAGGCCGCCATTGCCTCCTGCACCGCGATCGGACGGAACGCATCCTCGCGCCAGTACATCGCCACCGACCCGAAGCCCGACAGACGCACCGGAATGATCCGCATCGCCCGCATCTGCGAAAACCGCAGCGCCGCCCGGTGCGAAGCCACCCCGATCATGTCGCTGTTATTGATCAACGTGAGATTGATGGTCACCGAATTCGATTCGACGTGGTCCGGCGGCGGCGCCTGGCCCGCCGCCGCCAGCGCCGCGTCCACCGCATTGCGGATAGGCGTGCCTTTTGGCCACAGGATCCAGCGGTAAGACAGCAGGTCTGGCCAAGAGGGCTGCTCGATCGCGAACAGCGGATGGCGCGGCCGCGCAACCAGGTGGATGGGTTCCAGGTACAGGGCCTCGAAGCGGATCGCCGGGTCGTGATGCTCCGGCGCCGAACGCCCCACCACGATGTCCAGGTCGCCCTGCGCCAACTGCGCCAGCAACTGGTCGGTCGTACCCTCCACCAGCTTCACGCGGGCCTGCGGCATGCGCTCGAGCAGCTTCATCACCGCCAGCGGCACGGTGTCCGACGCCGACGCGCCCGACGCGCCTATCACCACCCGGCCGCCGCCACCCTCGCGCAAGGCCGCCATGTCCGCGCTGGCGCGATCCAGTTGCGCCTCCACCCGCTGGGCATGCGCGATCAGCACGTCGCCGTGCGGCGTGGGCCGCAGGCCGCGCGCGTGCCGTTCGAACAGCGGCAGCCCGATGTCGTCTTCCAGATCCTTCAGCCACTTGGACAAGCCCGGCTGCGTCGTATTGAGCATCGCCGCCGAATGGCTGATGTTGCGGGTCTGGGCCAGGCTGAGCAGCATTTTCAGATTGCGCAGGCGCAACCGGTGGGTCCAGTCCATGCAGGCCCTCGTCTCGTCTATGTATATTCTTATTGGTATGGATAATAAGATAAATTCATTTCAAAACACATAGCTCCTTACGCATAATCGTCTCCATATCAGGACCAGCCGCGAGCCACGCGGCGGCCACGCGAAGCCGGCGCCAGCCGGACATTCCGGAGACAAGCATGCCCGACGGTCACACCCCCGGCGCGGACCGCGCTGCCTATTACGCACGCATCGCCAGAAAACGCATGGCTCCCTTGTGGGAGTCGCTGCACAACCTGGTGCCGCGCGAACCCGCGCCGCGTTGCGTCCCCGCCATCTGGAAGTACGAAGACGTGCGCGACGACGTCATGGCGTCCGGCTCGCTCATCACGGCGGAAGAAGCCGTGCGGCGCGTGCTCATCCTGGAGAATCCCGGCCTGCCCGGCCAGGCCAGCATCACGCAGAGCCTGTATGCGGGCCTGCAGCTGATCCTGCCCGGCGAAATCGCGCCCAGCCACCGCCATACGCAGTCGGCGCTGCGCTTCATCGTCGAAGGCCGCGGCGCCTACACCGCGGTCAACGGCGAACGCACCACCATGCACCCCGGCGACTTCATCATCACACCGTCATGGACCTGGCATGACCATGGCAACGCCGAAACCGCCGAAGGCGGCGAGCCTGTGGTCTGGCTGGACGGCCTGGACATTCCGCTGCTGCGCTTCCTGGACGCGGGTTTCGCCGAAAACTATCCCTCGGCCACACAACCCGTGACCCGCCCCGAGGGCGACAGCATGGCGCGCTACGGCCACAACATGGCGCCCGTGCGCCACCAGACCTCCAGCGGCACATCGCCCATCTTCAACTACCCCTATGAACGCAGCCGCGAAGCCCTGGACCAGCTCTACCGCCACGGCGAACTGGACCCCTGGGACGGCGTGAAGCTGCGCTACCTGAATCCGGCCACCGGCGGCTACCCCATGCCGACCATGGCGACCTTCATGCAGTTCCTGCCCGCCGGATTCCAGGGCAAGACCTACCGCAGCACCGACTCCACGGTCTACAGCGTGGTCGAAGGCCGCGGCACGGCTCGCATCGGCGACCAGGAATTCCACTTCGGCCCGCGCGACGTCTTCGTCGCGCCGTCCTGGCAGCCCGTGCAGCTGGCCGCGCTGGACGACGCCACCCTGTTCAGCTATTCCGACCGCCCCGTGCAGGACGCGCTGGGCGTGTGGCGCGAAGCGCGCGTCGGCTAAAGGCCGGCGCGCTCCCTCCACTTCCGTATCAGGCCGGGGCCGCGCCAGGCCCCGCCCCGCATTCCTCAAAGGTGACCCATGTCTTTCGTCTTCGACCCCGCCGCTCCCATCGCCGTGCCCGTTGCCGGCAGCCAGGACAGCTTCCCCGTGCGCCGCGTCTATTGCGTCGGCCGCAACTATGCCGCCCATGCCCGCGAAATGGGCTTCGACCCCGACCGCGAACCGCCGTTCTTCTTCTGCAAACCGGCCGACGCCGTGGTGCCGGTGGCTGAAGGCAGCACCCTGTCGCTGCCCTATCCTTCCGAGACCGCCAATCTGCACTATGAGATCGAACTGGTGGCGGCCATTGGCAAGGGCGGCGCCAACATCGCCGTCGACGACGCGCTGCAGCACGTCTGGGGCTATGCCGTGGGCCTGGACATGACCCGCCGCGACCTGCAGATGAAGATGCGCGAAGCCGGTCGGCCCTGGGAACTGGGCAAGGCCTTCGACCTGAGCGCGCCCATCGGCCCCCTGCATCCTGCCGGGGCGGTCAAGAACATCGACCAGGCCGCCATCTGGCTGCAGGTCAACGGCGCCGACAAGCAAAGAAGCGACATCGGCAAGCTGATCTGGTCCGTCGCCGAAACCGTCGCCTACCTGTCCAAGTACTTCCGCCTGGAAGCCGGCGACCTGATCTACACCGGCACCCCCGAAGGCGTGGGTCCGGTGGTGCGCGGCGACAAGATGGTCGGCGGCGTGGACGGCCTGGGCACGCTCAGCGTGCAGATGGTGTGAACCTTCCAGGAACCCGCATGCAACTGCACAGCTTCTTCAATAGTTCCACCTCCTATCGCGTGCGCATCGCGCTGGCGCTCAAGGGTTTGCCGTACGAGTACCTGCCTGTGAACCTGCGCAAGCAGGAGCAGCGCGCGGCGGATTACGTGGCCAAGAATCCTTCCGCGGGCGTGCCCCTGCTGATCGATGGCGACACCCAGCTGTCGCAGTCGCTGGCCATCGTCGACTACCTGGACGCCACTCATCCCGAGCCGCGCCTGATCCCCGCCGGCACGCTGGAGCGCGCCCGCGTGCTGGAGCTTTCCGACGCCATCTCCTGCGACATCCACCCCGTCAACAACATGCGCATCCTGCGCTATCTGCAGGACGTGCTGGGCGCCAGCGAAGAACAGAAGAACGCCTGGTATCACCACTGGATCCGCGAGGGCATGACGGCTGTGGAAGCGCTGCTGGCGCGCCACGGCCATGGCGCCTACTGCTACGGCGACGCGCCCACCCTGGCGGACTGCTGCCTGGTGCCGCAGATGGCGAACGCCCAGCGCATGGGCTGCGACCTGTCGGCCTATCCGCGCGCCATGCGCGTCTATGAACACTGCAATGCGCAGCCCGCCTTCCAGCAAGCGGCTCCCACCCAGCAACCGGACTACACCAAGTGAGCAACCAGGAACCCGACACCCAGGGCGCGCCGCTGCGCGAATACACCGATCCCGCCTACCGCCCGCTATGCGCCAACCTGGCGGAAGTGCGCGCCAACATCGACAGGCTGGACGATGAGATCGTGCGCCTGATCGCCGAACGCGCCATGTACGTGAAGGACGCCGCGCGCTTCAAGCGCGACGCCTTCCAGGTCAGCGCCCCGGCCCGCCAGGCCCAGGTCTTCGAAAAGGCGCGCCTGCTGGCCGAACGCCACAACCAGGGTTTCGCCAACCTGGACCAGGTGGTGGACGCCACCTATCGCGCCATGGTCGCGGCCTTCATCGCCAACGAACAAACCTACTTCAACACCATGAAGGATCTCGGAGACACCCATGCATAAGCCCTACGCGCGCCGTATCGCCGCCCATGCCCTGATCCTGGGACTGGCCGCGCTTGCGCCGCTGGCCGCCGCGCAGGCCCAGGCCTGGCCGGCCCAGCCGCTCAAGGCCATTGTGCCCTTCGGCCCGGGCTCCAGCCCCGACCAGGTGGCGCGCATCGTTGGCGAAAAGGCCGGCGCCATCCTGGGCCAGAGCATCGTCATCGAGAACAAGCCGGGCGCCAGCGGCAACATCGGCACCTATGCCATCGCCAACGCCAAGCCCGACGGCTACACCTTCGGCGTGTCCATTACCGGCCCGCTGGTCAACAACACTCTGCTGTTCGACAAGCTGCCCTATGCGCCGGCGACCGACCTGGCGCCGCTGACGCTGGCGGTGCACCAGCCCAATGTGCTGGTCGTGCCCGCCTCGGCCGGCATCGACAACATCGGCCAGTTGCTGGAAGCGCTGAAGAAGAATTCGGACAAGTACAACTTCCCGTCCACGGGCGCCGGCACGGTGTCGCACCTGGCCGTGGAACTGATGCTGCAGCAGACCGGCGCGCGCGCCACCCACGTGCCCTATCCCTCGTCGCCCGCGGCGCTGACCTCGCTGCTGTCCGGCGACACGCAGTTCGCCGCGCTGCCGCCCATCGCCGTCATGCCCATGGTGAAGGATGGACGCCTGAAGGCCCTGGCCGTCACCTCGTCCAAGCGCTCGGCCCTGCTGCCCGACATCCCGACGCTGGCCGAAGTCGGCGTGCCGGGCATCGAGGGCTCGGCGTGGATCGGCTTCGTGATCTCGTCCAAGGTTCCCGCCGACATCCAGAAGAAGCTGTCCGACGCGCTGATCCAGGCCATCCGTGATCCCGAGGTCACCAAGCGCCTGCAGGCTCAGTTCATGGATCCCGCCGGCACCACGCCCGCCGAGTTCCGCGCCTACATGGACGACGAACTCAAGCGCTGGGAGCCGCTCATCAAGAAGCTGGGCATCAAGGGCCAGTAAACCGGCGCCCGGCCACGCCGCGCAACCCAAACAAGGAGAACACGGGATGCTCATCACCGAACCCGCCCGCCAGGTTCCGCTCTACGGCGAATATGAGGTCGTCGTGCTGGGCGGCGGCCCCGCCGGCCTCTTGGCCGCCGCCAGCGCCGCGCGCAACGGCGCCAGCGTGCTGCTGGTGGAACGCTACGGATTCCTGGGAGGGATGGGCACGGCGGCCGGCGTATCCAACTTCTGCGGCCTGCACGCGAACATCCGGGGCGACATCCGCCAGGTGGTACACGGCATGACGGACGACCTGCTGGACCGCATGCGCGCCATGGACGGGCTCAACGAGCCTCACCTGATCCTGGGCAAGATCCACGCCCAGGCTTATGACATCTCGGCCTTCAAGTGCGCCGCCGACGGGCTGGTCCAGGCCAGCGGCGCACAGGTGCTGTTCCATGCGCTGGCCACCGGCCTGGCGCGCGGCGCCGACGGCAACGTGGATGCGTTATTCCTGGAAACCAAGTCCGGCCGCTGCGCCGTGCGCGCCAAGGTCTATATCGATTGCTCGGGCGACGCCGATATCGCCCAATGGGGCGGCCTGCCCTTCGAGAAGGGCGACGAGCACGGCGGCATGCTCTATCCCACGCTGATGTTCAAGGTCGGCAATGTCGACGGCGCCCGCGCGCAGGAAGCCTGGAAGACCATCCCCCAGCTGATGGACCAGGCCGCGGCCAGCGGCGAATTCACCTTCCCGCGCCGCGGCGCCATCGTGCGCCCGCAAAAGCACGACTACGAGTGGCGGGTCAACGTGACCCAGCTTGCCAACGCCGACGGCAGCGCGGCCGACGGCACCGACGCCGATTCCCTGTCGGCCGGCGAGCTCGAAGGCCGCCGCCAGATCGTGCAATACCTCGCCTTCCTGCGCGCCAAGGTGCCGGGCTTCGAGAACGCCTATGTGCTGGACATCGCGCCGCAGCTGGGCATCCGCGAGACCCGCCGCATCGTGGGCGAGGCCGTTCTGAGCAAGGAAGACGTGTTGGGCTGCGCCGACTTTCCGGACAGCATCGGCGTCAATGGCTGGCCGCTGGAAATGCACACGGCCGGCGACGTGCAATGGCTCTGGCCGCCGATCCCCGAGTCCCGCGGCTATAACCAGCTGCCATTCCGCATGATGGTGCCCAAACGCGCCCAGGGCGTGGCGGGCAATGTGCTGGTGGCCGGGCGCTGCGCCTCGATGACGCACGAAGGCCAGTCGGCGGCTCGCGTAAGCGGCAGCTGCTTCGTCATGGGCGAGGCCGCGGGCACGGCGGCTGCCATGGCGCTGCGCGCCGGCATCGCCCCCGGTGACGTGCCCATTTCCGCCTTGCAGGCGCAGCTGGTGAAACAAGGCGTGTTCCTGGGCGGCCAGGACTGAACGGCGCGGAGGCCATACATGAACGCAACGCAAACCGATAAATCCGTGATCGTGGTGGGCGGCGGCATCGGCGGCCTGGCCGCGGCGCTGGCGCTGACCCGGCAAGGCATCGCCGTGCAGCTGCTGGAGCAGGCCGCGCACATCGGCGAAATCGGCGCCGGCATCCAGCTCGGTCCCAACGCCTTCGCGGCGCTGGACGCCCTGGGCGTGGGCCAGACCGCCCGCGCCCGCGCCGTGTTTACCGACCACATCATCATGATGGATGCGGTGGACGCCCGCGAAGTGGTGCGCATCGATACCGGCGAGGCCTTCCGCGAGCGCTTCGGCGGCCCCTATGCCGTGATCCATCGCGCCGACATTCACCTGTCCATCCTGGAGGCCGTGCAGCAGAATCCGCTGATCAGCTTTCGCACCTCCACCCAGATCGCATCCATGTCGCAGGACGACAAGGGCGTGGAAGTCGTGGACACCCAGGGCAACCGCTATCGCGCCGACGCCGTAGTAGGCGCGGACGGCGTGAAGTCCGTGATCCGCGAACGCATGGTAGGCGACCCGGCGCGCGTGACCGGCCACGTGGTCTACCGCGCCGTGGTCGAACGCGAGAACATGCCCGAGGAGCTGCGCATCAACGCCCCCGTGCTGTGGGCTGGCCCGCACTGCCATCTGGTGCACTACCCCTTGCGCGGCGGCCAGCAATACAACCTGGTGGTGACTTTCCACAGCCGCGAACAGGAAGAATGGGGCGTGCGCGAGGGCAGCAAGGAAGAAGTGCTGTCCTACTTCCAGGGCATCCACCCGCGTCCGCACCAGATGCTGGACCGCCCCACGTCCTGGAAGCGCTGGGCCACCGCCGACCGCGAGCCCGTGGAACGCTGGGGCCAGGGGCGCGTGACCATTCTGGGCGATGCCGCCCATCCCATGACGCAATACATGGCCCAGGGCGCCTGCATGGCGCTGGAGGACGCGGTGACATTGGGCGAAGCCGTGAAGCAATGCGGCCAAGACCTGGAGGCCGCGTTCCGCCTGTACGAATCCGTCCGCATCCCGCGCAGCGCGCGGGTGGTGTGGTCCACGCGCGAAATGGGCAGGCTCTATCACGCGCGGGGCGTCGAACGCACCGTGCGCAACATGCTGTGGACCGGCCGCAGCCAGTCCCAGTTCTACGACGCGTTGCAGTGGCTGTACGGCTGGAAGGTGGAAAACTGCCTCGCGGGGCAATCCTCTCAATAGAAAAAATGCAGGCACCCAAGGAGACAACCATGAGAAAAACCGCAATCCGCGGCAGCGCCGCCCTCGTGCTTGCGCTGACCGCGTTCGCGGCCGGCGCGCAGCAAAAGCCGGTCGACATCGGCTTCATCGGCACTCTGTCCACGCCCGCCGGCTACATCGGCGAAGACGAGCGCGACGCCTTCATGCTGGCGGTCAAGGAAGGCGGCGGCAAACTCGGCGGCGTGCCGGTCAATGTGCGCGTGGAGGACGACGCGCTCAAACCCGCCAACGCCAAGCAGATCGCCGACAAGATGGTGCAGGGCGGCGTGCGGCTGTTCACGGGCATCAACTTCTCCAACGTCATGGCGGCCGTGGGGCCGACCGTGCTGAACGCGGGCGGCTTCTATATCAGCCTGAACGCGGGCCCCTCCAACTACGCCGGCAAGGCCTGCAACCCGAACTACTTCTCGGTGGCGTTCCAGAACGACTCCTACGCCGACACTGCGGGCCTTGCCGCCAACGAGCTGGGCGCCAAGCGCGTGGTCATCATGGCGCCCAACTACCAGGCCGGGCGCGATGCGGTGGCCGGCTTCAAGCGCACCTACAAGGGCGAGATCGCCGACGAGATCTACACCAAGCTGGAACAGGCCGACTTCTCGGTGGAACTGGCGCGCATCCGCTCGCTCAATCCCGACGCCATCTTCCAGTTCCACCCCGGCGGCGCGGGCATCAACCTGACCAAGCAATTCGCCAACTCCGGCCTGGCCGACAAGATCCGCATGATCACGCCCATCTACTCGATGGACGACCGCATGCTGGCCGCGACCGGCAATGCCGGCAAGGGCTTCTACCTGAGCTCGTTGTGGAGCGCGGATCTCGACAACCCGCAGAGCAAGCATTTCGTCGAAGCCTTCACCAAGGCCTACAACCGCGCGCCCACCGCCTATGCGGCCCAGGCCTACGACACCGCCAACCTGATCGGCTCCGCACTGAAGGCCGTGGACGGCGACATCACCGGCCGCGCTGACGACTTCCGCAACGCGCTGCGCCGCGCCGACTTCCCCAGCGTGCGCGGCAAGTTCAAGTTCGGCCCCAACCAGCACCCGATCCAGGACTGGTACCTGCTGCACATCGAGGCCGGCCCCGACGGCAAGCTGGTCTACAAGAACCTGAAGGTCATCGCCCGCGACCATACCGACGTGCACGCCGCCGACTGCAAGATGTAAGTCCGCACGACGCCCGGCGGATTGCGCGCAGTCCGCCGGGTCCACTCCACGAGGAGTCCCCAATGCTGATGTTCCTGGAGCAGGTCTTGAATGGCCTGCAGTACAGCGCATTGCTGTTCCTGCTGTCGGCGGGCTTGACGCTGGTGTTCGGCATCATGAACGTCATCAACCTGACGCACGGTTCGTTCTACATGGTCGGCGCGTTCTGCGCGGCCAGCGCCGCGGCGGCCACCGGATCGTTCCTGGCCGCGCTGCTGGCGGCGCTGGCTGGCGCGGCGCTCTATGGCCTGGTGGTGGAGTTGCTGGTGATCCGCCATCTGTACCGCCGCGACCACCTGGACCAGGTGCTGGCCACGCTGGGCCTGACGCTGTTCACCAACGAGATGGTGACGGTGCTGTTCGGCCGCAGCCCGCCCTTCATGGACATCCCGCCCTTCCTGTCGGGCTCGGTGGAGATCCTGCCCGGCCTGAACTATCCCCTCATGCGACTGGCTTTTATCGGCGCTGGCGTGCTGGTGGCGCTGGGGCTGTGGCTGCTGATCTCGCGCACGCGCGTCGGCATGCTGGTACGCGCGGGCGCCGACGACGGCGAAATGGTCGACGCGCTGGGCGTGAACATCCAGCGCCTGTTCACGCTGATCTTCACGCTAGGCGCCCTGCTCTGCGGCTTTGCCGGCGTGATGGCCGCGCCGCTCCTGGCGGTGGAGATCGGCATGGGCGAGCGCATCCTCATCACCACCTTCGTGGTTATCGTGGTGGGTGGCGTGGGTTCGGTGCGCGGCGCGCTGGTCGGTTCTCTGATGATAGGCATGACCGATGCGCTGGGGCGCGCCTACATCCCGTTCTGGATGTCGCGGCTGCTGCCGCCGGAGCTGTCGGACTCGGCGAGTTCCAGCCTGGTTTCGGCCAGCATCTACATCTTGATGGCCATCGTGCTGCTGTTCAAGCCGCGCGGCCTGGTGCCCGCGCAGCGATAGGAACGATACCCATGACCAGAAAAACCATCGTCAACACGATTGGACTGCTGCTGTTCGTGCTGGTGCCGGCCATCGCGTCGGCCACGGGCGAGAGCTTCCTGATCAACCTGATGACCCGCTTTCTCATCTACGCCATCGCCGCCGTCAGCCTGGACCTGATCCTGGGCTACGGCGCCATGGTCAGCTTCGGCCATGCCGCCTTCTTCGGGCTGGGCGGCTATGTGATCGGCATCGCGGGCTTTCACCTGAGCCAGGGCGACACACTGTTCGGCTGGAGCGGCAGCAACGCGGCGCTGGTGATGTGGCCGCTGGCCATCGCTGCCGCCGCTCTCGCCGGCCTGGTGGTCGGCTTTCTGTCGCTGCGGACCTCGGGCGTGCAGTTCATCATGATCACGCTGGCCTTTGGACAGATGCTGTACTTCATCCTGGTCGGCCTGATGGTCTACGGCGGCGACGATGGCCTGTCCATCGACACGCGCAACACCCTGCCCGGCCTGGACATGAACAACCCCACCGCCTTCTATTACGTCTGCCTGGCGCTCATGACGGCATGGATCCTGGCCTGCCGCCGCATCGTCAATTCGCCCTTCGGCATGGCGCTGCAAAGCATCAAGCAGAATCCGCGCCGCAGTATCGGACTGGGCCTGGCACCGCTGCGCTACCGGCTCACCGCCTTCGTGCTGTCGGCCGCGGGCACCGGGCTGGCGGGCGCCCTGTGGGCCAACTACGCGCTCTTCGTCAGCCCCGACATGTCGTCCTGGCAGAAGTCCGGCGAACTCATGGCCATGGTGATCCTGGGCGGCATGGGGTCCATCTTTGGCCCCGTACTGGGCGTGGTCGTGTACCTGGGCCTGGAACAGGTCGCCACCGCCTGGACCGAACACTGGATGCTGATCCTGGGGCCTGTGCTGGTGCTGGTGGTGCTGTTCGGCAAGCGCGGCGTCTATGGCTGGCTGGTGGGAGGCAAGCACCATGACTGATCATCCCAAGCTGGAAATCCGCGACCTGCAGAAATCCTTCGGCGCCGTGCGCGCGACCCAAGGCGTCAACCTGCAGGTCCGGCCCGGCGAACTGCATGCGCTCATCGGCCCCAACGGCGCGGGCAAGACCACGCTGCTGTCGCAGATCAGCGGCGAGATCCTGCCGGACTCGGGCGACATCCTGCTGGATGGCCGCGACATCACCCGCATGCCCGCCCACAAGCGGCCCGCGGCCGGGCTGGCGCGTTCGTTCCAGATCAGCCAGCTCTACCCCGCCTTCAGCGCCGAGGACAACGTCGCCATGGCGGTGCAGGCGCACAGCCCCGGCGGCTTCAACCTGTGGAAGAACGCCCGCCGCCTGCCGCAACTGCGCCAACCCGCCAGAGAGGCGCTGGAACGCGTCGGCCTGAGCGGCCGCGCCCACGTACGGGTTTCGGAACTGGCCCACGGCGAAAAGCGCCAGCTGGAACTGGCGATGGCCTTGTCGCTGGATGCCTCGCTGTTGCTGCTGGACGAGCCCATGGCCGGCATGGGCGCCGAGGAATCCCAACGCATGACCGCCCTGCTGCAGGAGCTGAAGGGCCGCTACGCCATCCTGCTGGTCGAACACGACATGGACGCCGTCTTCGCCCTGGCCGACCGGATCACCGTGCTGGTCTACGGCAAGACCATCTTTACAGGCACGCCGGACGAGGTGCGCCACCATCCCGACGTGCGCGCCGCCTATCTGGGCGAGGAGGACTGATGCTGCAACTCAAGCAACTGCAGGCCGGCTACGGCGCGAGCAAAGTGCTGTTCGGCGTGGACCTGGACATCGCCGCGCGCCAGGTCGTATCCCTGATCGGCCGCAACGGCATGGGCAAGACCACCACCGTCAAGACCATCATGGGCATGCTGCCCGCCCAGGGCGGCAGCATCCTGCTCGACGGCCAACCCATCGCGGGCCAGGCCCCGCACCGCATCGCCCAGCTGGGCATCGGCCTGGTACCCGAAGGCCGCCGCGTCTTCGGCTCGCTGTCGGTGGAAGAAAACCTGATCGCCACCGCCCGCAACACCCGCGCCGGCTGGCACGTCGGCCGCGTCTTCGACCTGTTCCCGCGCCTGAAGGAGCGCCGCGCCCAATCCGCCCGCACGCTGTCCGGCGGCGAACAACAAATGCTCGCCGTCGGTCGCGCCCTCCTCATCAACCCGCGCCTGCTCATCCTGGACGAAGCCACCGAAGGCCTGGCGCCGCTGATCCGCCACGAAATCTGGAACTGCCTGCGCCGCCTGAAGGAAGAAGGCCAGACCATCCTGGTGATAGACAAGAACCTGAAGGAAATGGCGACGCTCGTCGACCGCCACCACGTCCTGGAAAAAGGCCGCGTGGTCTGGCAAGGCAGCCCCGCCGAGCTCGCCGCGCAGCCCGAACTCGCGCAGCGCTACCTGGGCGTCTAGTCGGATGATTCGCAGAAGCTCAACCGATTCCCGAACGGATCGATGACCGCCATCACCCGCCCCCACGGCATCTCTTCCACGCCGGGCCGCATATAGCCATAGCCCTTGGCATTCACCTCGGCCTGGAACTCGTCCACGCCCCGCATCCGCACGAACACCGCGGATCCGGGCGTGGCATCGCCGTGGTGTTCGCTCAGGTGCAGCACCAGGTCGCCGCGATGCACTTGCGCATACAGCGGCATGCCCGGCTCGAAGCGATGCTCCCAGTCCCATTCGAACCCCAGGAAATCCAGATAGAACTCGCGCGCCTTTTCGACGGAGAAAATACGCAGAATGGGAATGGCAGCTTGCAGGTGCATGACGCCCTCTGGTCAGTAAGCAAGGACTCTCAGCATAGACCACAAGCCGCACCGCAAAGCGCAACGCACACAGCATCACGACGCAAGCCACCGCGTAAGCCCCAAAAGGCCGCCCGCGCGGCCGGCCTGGGGCGGGCCCCGCAAGACACGCCCCCCACACAGATGTCGGCAAGAACCAGAAGAACCCCAATCGCCCCAGCCGACGTCAAGTTTCAACCGCCGGAGTCCGTCGCGTCGGCGGCCCGCGGTGTGCGGGGCGTCGATAAGCCCGAGGGAATCTGAAGGAACCGCCGCAGGCGGTGACGAAGATGACGAAGGGGGGGGCCGCCGAGGCAAGTCCGGAGCGAACGCTCCGGACCGCAATCGCAGCCCCGCACACCGCGGGCCGCCGACGCGACGGGCGTCTAAAGAACCACCCGGCGCTAAAAAAACATCAATTCAAACTAGCCCCCGAGATCTTCACAATCTCCTGATACTTCGCCTTCTCCCCCTTAACGAACTCAGCAAACGCCTCAGGCGTCATCGGCGCAGCCTCAGACCCCATCGTCAACAAGCGCTGCTTCACATCCGCCTGCTGCATAGCATCGGCATAAGCCTTGTTCAGCTTAGCCACCACCGGCGCCGGCGTGCCGCCCGTCGTGAACACCCCGAACCAGGTCCCCAGGTCAAAGCCCTTGATCCCCGACTCTTCCACCGTCGGCACATCCGCCAGCAGCGAAGAACGCTTGGCAGTCGTCACGGCCAATGCCTTGACCTTGCCGTCCTTGATCAGCGGCGCCGAAGCCGCCAGGTTGTCGAACATGAAATCCGACTGTCCCGACAGCAGCGCCAGCTGGGCAGGCGCCGCGCCCTGGTAAGGAATGTGCTCGACATTGATCCCCGCGCGCGCCTTCAGCAGCTCGCCCGACAGATGGCCCGCGCTGCCGTTGCCGCCCGAACCGTAGTTCAGCTTGCCCGGATTCTTCTTGGCATAGTCGATCAGATCGGCCAGCTTCTCGATCTTGTTCTTCTGCGCGAACTCGACGTTCATCACCAGCACATTGGGCACCGAGGCCACGATGGTCACCGGCGCGAAGTCCTTCACCGGGTCATACGGCAGATTGGCGAACAGCCAGGGATTGATGGCGTGGGTCGCGACCGCGCCCATCACCAGCGTGTAGCCGTCGGCCGGCGCCTTGGCCACCAGGTCGGCGCCGATGTTGCCGCCCGCGCCCGAACGGTTCTCCACGATGACCGGTTGGCCCAGCGAGCCGCGCACCTTCTCGGCCAGCATGCGGGCCATGGTGTCCAGCGGGCCGCCAGGCGGGTAAGGCACGACGAAGCGCAGCGGCTTGGTCGGGAAATCGGTGGCCTGGGCCAGCGCCGGGGCGCCGAAAGGCAGGGTGGCGGCCAGCGCCACGGCGCCTTGCAACAGGGCGCGGCGCACAGCGCTGCGGGGGGTCTGCGTCATGATGTTGTTCTCCTCGCTTCGGATCAATAGCGGTCAGTAGCATACCGCAGCGAGGAATAAGGCGTAACAAAGAGATACCAGCAGAACCCCCGGCTGTTCACGCCGCTGCCCCGTCGCGGCAACCCGCCGCCCCAAGAAAAAACCGCCCGAAGGCGGTTTTGAAGCATCAGTGCAGGATCTGGCTCAAGAAGAGCTTGGTCCGGTCGTTCTGCGGATTGTCGAAGAACTCGTCCGGGCTGTTCTGCTCGATGATCTCGCCGCGGTCCATGAAGATCACGCGGTTGGCGACCTTGCGCGCGAAGCCCATTTCGTGGGTCACGCAGATCATGGTCATACCGCTTTCCTGCGCCAGGTTGACCATCACGTCCAGCACTTCCTTGACCATTTCCGGGTCCAGCGCCGAGGTCGGCTCATCGAACAGCATTATCTTGGGGCTCATGCACAGCGAACGCGCGATCGCCACACGCTGCTGCTGGCCGCCCGAGAGCTGGCCAGGGAATTTCTTGGCCTGGTCCGGAATGCGCACGCGCTCCAGGTACTTCATGGCCGTGGCCTCGGCTTCCGCGCGCGGCTTCTTCAGCACCCACATGGGCCCCAGCGTCAGGTTTTCCAGCACGGTCAGGTGCGGGAACAGGTTGAAGTGCTGGAACACCATGCCGACGTCCTTGCGGATGGTCTCGATGTGCTTGAGATCGTTGGTGAGCTCCGTGCCGTCCACGATGATGTGGCCCTTCTGGTGCTCTTCCAGGCGGTTGATGCAGCGGATCATGGTGGATTTGCCCGAGCCCGACGGCCCGCACACCACGATGCGCTCACCCGGCGCGACGTCCAGGTTGATGTTGCGCAGCACGTGGAACTGGCCGTACCACTTGTTCACGTCCTGCAATTTGATGATGGCATCAGACATGCCTGTACTCCCGTAAGTATCGCGGTGCGCGTCCGCCCGGGGCGGACGCGCTGCAAAGTTCTAGCGTGCGTGTCCCGTGGCCAGGCGTTTTTCCAGCGCCTGGCTGTACTTGGACATGGAGAAGCAGAAGACGAAGTAGATGAGCGAAATGAACAGGTACGCCTCCACCCCGAATCCGCGCCATGCCGCGTCGGACAAGGCCGCCTTGGCCGCCAGCGTCAGGTCGAAGATGCCGATGATCACCACCAGCGAGGTGTCCTTGAACAGCGCGATGAAAATGCTGACCAGCGGCGGGATCACGATCTTCAGCGCCTGCGGCAGGATGATCTTGCGCATTTGCTGCCAGTAGTTCAGGCCCAGCGAATCCGCGCCCTCGTACTGGCCCTTGGGAATCGCCTGCAGGCCGCCGCGCACCGTTTCGGCGATGTACGCCGCCGCGAACATGATGATCGCGATCTGCGCGCGCAGCAGCTTGTCGATGGAGAAGCCTTCGGGCAGGAACAGCGGCAGCATCACCGAGGACATGAACAGCAGGCTGATCAGCGGCACGCCGCGGATCAGCTCGATGTACACGACGCACAGCGCCTTGATGGCAGGCATCTTGGAGCGCCGGCCCAGGGCCAGCAGCACGCCGATGGGGAAGGCGAAGGCGATGCCGAACGTGGACAGGATCAGCGTCAGCGGCAGGCCGCCCCAGCGCGCGTTTTCCACGTAGGTCAGGCCGAACACGCCGCCCCACATCAGGAGCGCCACGGCCGTCAGGCCCACGGTCCAGATGACGGCGAGCTTCCAGTTCCAGAAGCGCCGGATGCCGCTGCAGACGATCACGGCCACCAGGATGATGGTTGCGATCAGCGGACGCCATTGCTCGTCGTAGGGATAGGTGCCGAACAGGATCAGCCGGTGCTTCTCGATGATGAACGCCCAGCAGGCGCCCCCGGAAGCGCGGCACTCCTGCGCGTTGGCCGCGGAGAAGTTCGCCTTGATGAAGGCCCATTCCACCAGCGCCGGCACTGCCATCAGCAGGAACCACGCCAGCAGCACCGTGATGAGGATATTCAGCGGCGAGGAGAACAGGCGCGACTTGATCCAGGCCCAGGCGCCCACCTGGGTGCTGGGCGGCGGCAGGCCTTCGGCGGGGATATGCGAAGTGCTGCTCATATCAACGCTCCACCAGCGCGATGCGCTTGTTGTACCAGTTCATGAATATCGAGATCGACAGGCTGACCGTGAGGTACGCGGCCATGATGATGAGGATGCCCTCGATGGCCTGGCCGGTCTGGTTCAGCGTGGTGTTCACCACCGACACGATGTCGGGGTAGCCGATGGCCACCGCGAGCGAACTGTTCTTGGTCAGGTTCAGGTACTGGCTGGTCATCGGCGGGATGATCACGCGCAGCGCCTGCGGCAGCACCACCAGGCGCAGCACCTGCTTGCGGCGCAGGCCCAGCGAGCCGGCAGCTTCCCATTGCCCGTTGTTGACCGCCTGGATGCCCGAACGCACGACCTCGGCAATGAAGGCCGAGGTGTAGATCACCAGGCCCGCCATCAGGGCGGCGAATTCCGGCGACAAGGTCAGGCCGCCCGAGAAGTTGAAGCCCTTGAGCTCCGGCATGTCCAGGGTCAGCGAAGCGCCGCTGACCAGCCAGCCGATGATGGGAAAGCCGATGAGCAGGCCGATGGCGGCGCGGCCCAGCGGGAACACGCGGCCGGTGGCCTCCTGGCGCTTCTTGCCCCAATGGCCCAGCAGGATGATCGCCACGATGGCCAGGCCCAGTCCGGCCAGCATCCAGTCCAGCGAATTGCCTTCCAGCCCCGGCACCTTCAAGCCACGGTTGGAGATGAAGACGCCGGGCAGCGGATTGTGCGCCTGGCGCGGACCGGGCATGTTTTCCGTGATCAGCGCGTACCAGAAGAACAGCTGCAGCAGCAGCGGCACGTTGCGCATTATCTCGACATAGACCGAGGTGATCTTGGCGACCAGCCAGTTCTTGGACAGGCGGCCGATGCCGATGAGCGTACCGAGGATGGTCGCCAGCACGATGCCGATGACGGCTACGCGCAGCGTGTTGAGCAGGCCCACCAGGATGGCGCGGCCGTAGGTGTCCGCAGGGGTATAGGCGATGGGCGTTTCGCCGATCGCGAAGCCGGCCTCGCGGTCCAGGAAGCCGAAGCCCGTGGCGATGTTGCGCACGGACAGGTTGTGCAGGGTGTTTGAAACCAGGAACCACACGGCCCAGGCCACCGCGGCCAGCGCCAGGACTTGATAGACCACGGAGCGCACCCCGGGATCGTTCCAGTTCAGACGCCGGGGAGGTGCCGATGCAGGCGCGCTTTTATTGGGAGTATTCATGAGTAAATCTACAGAAGTCGGACACCGGGCGGCGAAGCCGGTAGGGCCGCGCCACCCACTCCTGCCACCCGCCCGAGGGCGGGAGAGGAAAAACGGAGCGCCGGGCTCCGTTTTTCCAGGCAGCCGTGTGTTAGCGCACCGGCCAGCCGTACATCAAGCCACCATTCTTGTAGGAAGCGTTCAAGCCGCGCTCCAGCTTCATCGCGCTGCTCTTGCCCAGCGTGCTTTCGAAGCTTTCGCCGTAGTTGCCCACGTTCTTGATGATGTTGTAGGCCCACTTGTCATCCACGCCCAGGTTCTTGCCCATGCCCGGGGTCACGCCCAGGATGCGCTGGATGTTGGGGTTGGGGCTCTTGGCCATTTCCGCGACGTTGGCCTTGGTGATGCCGTATTCCTCGGCTTCGAGCATGGCGTTGAGCGACCAGCGCACGATGTTGAACCATTGCTCGTCGCCCTGGCGGACCATGGGGCCCAGCGGCTCCTTGGAGAAGTCTTCCGGCAGGATCACGTACTTGTCCGGGTTCTCGAGCGTGGTGCGGGTGGAAGCCAGTTGCGACTTGTCGGTGGTGAAGGCGTCGCAGCGGCCGGCCGAGAAGGCGCGGATGATTTCGTCGTACTTGTCGATCACGACCGGCTTGAATTCGATCTTCTGGCCGCGGAACCAGTCAGCCAGGTTCAGTTCGGTGGTGGTGCCGGGCTGCACGCAGATGGTGGCGCCGTTGAGTTCCTTGGCGCTCTTGACGTTCAGGTCCTTGGAGACCATGACGCCCTGGCTGTCGTAGTAGTTCACGCCCACGCCGATCAGGCCCAGCGTGGTGTCGCGCGTCAGCGTGACGGTGGTGTTGCGGGTGAGGACGTCGACTTCGCCGGACTGCAGCGCGGTGAAGCGTTGCTGCGTGTTCAGCGGGGTGAACTTGACCTTGGTGGCGTCGCCGAACATGGTCGAGGCGATGGCGCGGCACAGGTCCACGTCGATGCCCTTGTATTCGCCCTTGCTGTCAGCGATGGAGAACCCCGGGATGCCCGTCGAAACCCCGCACTGGACAAACCCTTTTTTCTTGACGTTATCGAAGGTTGCGCCCGCATTGGCAGCCGCGGATGCAGCGAACAAAGCGGCGCCGATCGCAGCGAGTTTCAGTACTTTCATCGTGTTCTCCGTGTGGGATAAAGCGAAGTCGCAACGCAGGCCGGGTTGGGCCGACGTATGGGGCGGATGGTAGCGTCCGCGCCGCTCGCGGCGCATCCGGGAATTCCCTTGAAATATAGGGACACTGGGTGAAATGAAACGCTGTTTCCTGTCGAAAATGGGGGCACTGTTTGCGCCAGGACAAACGCGCCCGGACGCCTTGCGCGCAAATATTTGTCCGCGCATCGTCCAGGCGGTTTAGGCCACCTTAGTGTCCCCGAGTTACTATTGCGGCTTCATCTGACAGCCGCCATGATCGAATTCCAGCACGTATTCAAATCATATGGTCGCGGCCGCAATATCCTGGCCGACATCAACTTCCGCGTGAGCGCGGGAGAGTTCGTTTTCGTATCCGGGCCGTCCGGCGCGGGTAAGTCCACCTTGCTCAAGCTGATCGGCGGACTGGAGCCCGCCAGCCGGGGGTCGATCCAGGTCAACGGCCAGCGGCTGGACAAGCTGCCCGCCCGCGCCCGGCCGTACCTGCGCCGCGCCGTGGGCGTGATCCTGCAGGACACGCACCTGCTGTTCGATCGCAGCGCGTTCGAAAATGTCATGCTGCCGCTGGCGGTCACGGGCCACGCCTGGGACTCGGCCGCGGCGCGCGCCCGCGCCGCCCTGGACAAGGTGGGGCTGTCCGGCAAGGAAGACCTGAATCCGATCGAACTGTCCGGCGGCGAACAGCAGCGCCTGGCGATCGCGCGGGCCATCGTGAACCGGCCCGCCATCCTGATCGCCGACGAACCCACCGCCAACCTCGACCACGACAACGCGCAGCGCATCATGAATGTGTTCCGCGACTTCAACCGCGTCGGCGTGACCACGCTGATCGCCTCGCACGACCAGGACCTCATGGCGCGCTACGCCACCCGCACCTTGCGCATCGACCCGGGCAAGTTCGCCGACTCCCAGGGTTCCGCAACGCCGCAGCCTGAGGCCGGCGCGGGACAATCCGGTATCGGGCAGCAGCCGGGCGCCGCGTCCGGCCGCGCCTACCCGGGAGAGTCCGTATGAACGCCTGGCTGCGGCAACACCGCTACGCGCTGCTGGTCACCCTGCGCCGGCTGGTCAAGCAACCGTTCTCCTCCCTGGCCAACCTGCTGGTCATGGCCCTGGCGCTGGCCCTGCCACTGTTGGGCAGTGCCATCCTCGTCTCGGTCCAGCCGGTGGCGCGCCAGATGTCGGTCACCCCCGAAGTCACCGTCTTCATGCGCGTGGACGCCCCCTCGGGCGCCGCCGCGGACGTGGCCAAACGGATCCAGGACGAATTCAAGGACGACGTCCGCGCCGTGCGCGTGGTGGGCCGCGAGGACGCCTTGGCGGATCTGCGCGCCAACCCGGCCTGGCAGCAGGCGCTGGCCGTGCTGCCGGGCAACCCCCTGCCGGACGCAGTGGTGGTGACGCTGGCCGATGGCGACAACCTCGCCGGCCGGGCAGACAAGCTGGCCGCCTCCTGGAAACAATGGAACCACGTCGACCTGGTGCAGCTGGACAGCGCCTGGGTGCAGCGCCTGGAGGCGATCCTGCGCTTTGCCCGCATCGGCCTGGCCTTCCTGGCCGCCTGCGTGGCGGTGGTGGTGCTGGCGACGGTCTTCAATACCGTGCGCATGCAGGCGCTGTCGCAACGCGAGGAAATCGGCGTGGCGCGGCTGGTGGGCGCCACCGAATCCTTCGTGCGCCGCCCCTTCCTCTACCTGGGCGCGCTATCGGGCGCGGTGGCCTCGCTTCTGGCCATCGGCGTGGCGGCGGTCGCGCTGTCGCCACTGAACGACGCCCTGGTGGGGCTGGCCCGCAGCTACGGGGCCGAATTCGCCCTGCACCTTCCGGGCCCGTCCGTGCTGATCGGCGCGGTGGTGGCTTCGGCCGCCCTGGGCGCCCTGTCGGCCCGCTGGTCGGTCACCCGCAGCACGCGCTTCTGACGCGCAGCGCCTAAAGCTCCGTATAAAGCCCCTTCTTCCCCGTGATCCGGGGAACGACTTCCGCCCGCCTGTGTAGGATGCTTGCATGCCTGCCTGCGGGCGTCTTCGGCTTTGGGCCGGGCTGCAAAAACAGGACACATTACTGCGCCCGTTACATAGCAATTCACCCGCTGGAAGCTTGAGTATGCAAGAATAAAGCGACATTTTCTTACATATTTTGATACATTTCTGTTCTCGAGCTGCCACCTTCGTGTCCCAATCGTTGTACTTGCCCTTAATCGAGTCCCATGGCCGCCCGTCTTGAAGCCCGTGCGACGCGCCACTATTTCGACAGCGCGTTCCAGTGTCAGGCGGTGAAAGTACTGCCCAACGAGTACTACGTCACCAACGAAGACCTGATGATCTCGACCGTCCTGGGGTCTTGCGTCGCCGCCTGTATCCACGACCCGATCACGGGCGTGGGCGGCATGAACCATTTCATGTTGCCTGAGGGCGACATGCAGTCGCCCGCCTCGGCCACCATGCGCTATGGCGCCTTCGCCATGGAAGTGCTGATCAACGAACTGCTGAAGGCCGGCGCGGCGCGCGACCGGCTTGAAGCCAAGGTATTCGGCGGCGGCGCCGTGCTGTCCGCCATGCAGCAGATGAACATCGGCGAACGCAACGGCCAGTTCGTGCTGAACTATCTCAGAACCGAAGGCATCCCCGTCAAGGCGCAAGACCTGGGCGACGTGCACGCGCGCCGCATCAACTACTTCCCGCGCGACGGCCGGGTGATGGTCCGCAAGATGGCGCCGCATCATCAGCGCGCCGAGGAAATCATCGCCAAGCGCGAACAGGCGGCCGCCCAGAGCGTGCAGGCCAAGACCGAAACCCCGCAGCGCGTCGAGCGCTTCACCCGTCCCGGCGTGGAGCGTTTCGACCGCCCGGCCCGTCCCGGCGTGGAACGCTTCGACCGTCCAGCCCGCCCAGGCGTGGAACGTTTCGACACCGCCCTGACCCGCCGGCGCCGCACCGAAACCACAAGCGACTGAAGGGCCGCGCATGCGCATTGCGCCGCATGCGCCCCTACAATCAGCGCATGTCCACCGTCCGCCTGTTCTACGCCTTGTGGCCCGCCCCCTCGCTGGCCGCCCAGCTCGCGACCTGGGCAGAGCAGGCTCGGCCCAGCTGCGGCGGGCGCGCCATGCGCACGGAAACCCTGCACCTGACCCTGGCCTTCCTTGGGCCGGTGGACGCGGCGCTCGCCGATGAGCTGGCCGCGGCGACACCTGAACGCCGCCTCGCCCCCGAGGACATCATGCTGGACCGCTACGGCGTCTTCGGCCGCCAGCGCATCCTGTGGGCCGGTCCCGGCGACACGCCCGAAGGCCTGCAGGCCGCCCACGATGATCTGTGGCTATGGCTGTCGGGTTTTGGCCTGGCCGCGCCGCCGCAGCCCTTCCGCCCGCACGTCACCCTGCTGCGCAACATCGAGCACTCCAGTCCGCCAGCCGAAGCGCCCGCCCCCCTGCCCTGGCGCTACGACCGCATGGTGCTGGTCGCCTCCGAATCGCAATCGGGCGGCAGCCGCTACCGCATCGTGGCGCAGTCCCGGCCGCAAGACTCCTGACGTTCCGCTCTGGCACAATCAGCCGGTTGCCATCACCCGGGACCGCCATGATCATCCTGCTGGACCAAGACGGCGTGCTCGCCGATTTCGAACACGCCTTCATCGACGCCTGGCGCGCGCGCCATCCGGACATCCCGCCGGTGGCGTTCGAGGACCGCAAGTCTTTCTACATCCGCCAGGATTACGCCCCCGAGCTGCGCGGCATGGCCGAGGCCATCTACACGGCGCCCGGCTTCATCCGCGACCTGCCGCCGGTGCCCGGCGCACTGGACGCCATAAAGGAACTGCTGGCGCTGGGCATGGACGTGCGCATCTGCTCCTCGCCCCTGTCGCAGTTCGAGAACTGCGTGGCGGAGAAGTACCTGTGGGTGGAAAAACACCTGGGCCGCGAAGCGACCAACCGGCTGATCCTGACCAAGGACAAGACCCTGGTGCACGGCCACCTGCTGATCGACGACAAGCCCCTGATCGAAGGCGCGGTCAAGCCGCGCTGGAAGCACATCCTGTTCGACGCCCCCTACAACCGCGAGGTGTCGGACCGCCCCCGCATCAGCTGGCAGAACTGGCGCAACGTGCTGGCCGGAGAGCTGTATACGGCAGACGAGTGAGTCCTGTTCAGTAGCCGCGATTTGGGACTATTCTGTGTTGCAGTACCCCCCACCCCGGAGGAGCCCGCGCCATGAATCTGTACCGCCTGCTGAAGCAGCGAGAAGCCGATCACAAGCCCTTGCGTGTTGCCTTGCTGGGCGCCGGAAAGTTCGGCGCGATGTTCATGAGCCAAGCCCCGCGCACGCCGGGAATGAGGCTGGTCGCCGTGGCCGATCTGGCGCCCGACCGGGCCCGCGCGGCGCTAACCCGGGTGGGCTGGCCCGCCAGCGCGCTCAACGCCAGCAGCACCAATGATGCGCTGAAGAACGGCAAGGTCTACTTCAGCGACGATCCCCACGCCGTGATCGCCAGTCCCGATGTCGATATCGTCATCGACGCCACCGGCCAGGCCGCCGCCGGCATCAGCCACGTGCTGGCCTGCTGCGAATACGGCAAGCACATCATCATGGTCAACGTCGAGGCCGACGCGCTGGCCGGCCCCCTGCTGGCGCGGCGCGCGCGAGAGGCCGGCATCGTCTATTCGCTGGCCTACGGCGACCAGCCGGCCCTGATCTGCGAAATGGTGGACTGGGCCCGCGCCAGCGGCTTCGAGGTCATGGCCGCGGGCAAGGGCACCAAGTATCTGCCGGAATTCCATACCTCCACGCCGGACACCGTCTGGCCCTATTACGGCTTCACCGCCGAGATGGTAGCGGCGGGCGACTTCAACGCGCAGATGTTCAACAGTTTCCTGGACGGCACCAAGAGCGCGATCGAAATGGCCGCGGTGTCCAACGCCACGGGCTTGCTGCCCTCGCCATCCGGCCTGCACTTCCCGCCCTGCGGCGTGGACGATCTGGCGCGCGTGCTGCGGCCGCGCGAAAGCGGCGGCATCCTGCACCATCGCGGCCAGGTCGAGGTGATTTCCTCGCTGGAGCGCGACGGCCGCCCGGTGTTCCGCGACCTGCGCTGGGGCGTGTACGTGACCCTGGCCGCCGACAGCGACTACGTGCGCCGCTGCTTCAAGGAATACGGCCTGGTCACGGACCCCAGCGGCAACTACACCGCCATGTACAAACCCTATCACCTGATCGGCCTGGAGCTGGGCATCAGCGTGGCCAGCGTGGGCTTGCGCCGCGAACCCACCGGCGCGCCCGCGGGCTGGCATGGCGACGTCGTCGCCACCGCCAAGCGCGACCTGCCGGCCGGCCAGATCCTGGACGGCGAAGGCGGCTACACGGTGTACGGCCGGCTGATGCCGGCGCGCGATTCAGTGGACGAGGGCTATCTGCCGCTGGGCCTGTCGCACCAGGTCAAGTTGAAGAACCCGGTGCGCCAATCGCAGGCGATCCGCTGGGCCGATGTGGAGTACGACGAAAGGTCCACGGCCGTGCAGTTCCGCCGCGAAATGGAACAGACCTTCGCCTAGGACTCACCCGCGCGGCAGGCAGTCCCCGGCGCCCTAGACCGGCGCCGGCCGCTCCGCCTGGAACAGCCGCAAGCGGTCCGCGGCGTTGCGCAGGTGCTGGTCGGCGGCGCGTCCGGCGGCGTCCGGATCGCCTGCGTCGATGGCCGCGAAGATCGCCTGATGCTCGCTCTGCACCGCGGCCATGCGTTCGGTGTACATGCGCGCCGTATTGTTGCGCGCGCTGCGGATGACCCGGCGCACATTGGCTTCCAGGTAATCGTTCAGGGCTACCAGGTGCGGATTATGGGTCGCCTGCACGATGGCATGGTGGAACTGGTAGTCCTCTTCGTCGCCCAGCTTGTCGTTGAGCAGCGCGTATTCCATGCCCACCAGCGCCTGGCGCATCTTCTTCAGATCCGCGTCGGTGCGGCGCTGCGCAGCGTAGCGCGCGGCGGTGACTTCGATGGACAGCATCAGCTCCAGGATATGTTCCAGTTCCTGGTTGTCGCCCGGCGTGGGCGCGGCGATGCGGAACGCGTTCTTCTGGAAGTTCGGATCGACGAACACTCCGCTGCCTTGCTGCGACGTGATCAGGCCTTCGGACTTCAGGCGCGCCAGCGCTTCGCGCACGACGGCGCGGCTGACCGAATAGGTTTCCGTCAGCTGCTTTTCCGTGGGCAGGCGATCGCCGGGTGCGAGCGTCCCCTGGCGGATCTGCTCCGCCAACGCGTCGCCCAGCGCCGCCGAAAGCGAACTCTTGGGCGCGGCGCGCGGCGGATCCTGTTCTTGGTTGGGCTGCATGGTCGAATGGTGGAAACTTGCGGGCGGCGCGCAGACGCGCCGCCTCTTGTTTATGGGAATGCCTGGCGGACCGGACGCGGCATGGACAGGCGCGCCATCCTGGGACTTTACGCGATATAGATGCCGCCGTTGACCTGCATGACCTCGCCGGTGACGAAACCGGCCAGCGGCGAGCACAGGAACGCGATGGAGCCGGCGATTTCCTCCGCCGTGCCGTAGCGGCGCAGCGGCGTGCTTTCCAGCAGCTGCGCGCCCTTCTGTCCGATCAGGTCCTGCGTCATGGAAGTGGCGATGATGCCCGGCGCGACCGCGTTCACGCGGATCTGCGGCGCCAGCTCCAGCGCCAGGCTGCGCGTGAAGCTCTGCACCGCGCCCTTGGAAGCCGAATAGGCCGCGTGCGCATAGCTGCCGCGCTGGGCCGCCAGCGAGGTCAGCAACACGATGGAGCCGTCGTGGCGCAAATGGCGCTGGGCGGCGCGGCATACATAGAAGGTGCCGTCCAGGTTCACGCGCATCAGCGTGCGCCAGGCCTCGTCGCTGGTGTCCTTGACCAGTTGCTCCGGATAGATGCCGGCGCAATGCACCAGGTGGTCCAGCCCGCCGAAATGCTTGGCCGCCGCCTCGAACACGCGTTCGCAGTCGGCCGACGCCGACACGTCCAGCGCCCGCGTGTAGACGCGCTGTCCGCTGGGGTCCAGCTCGGCCGCGACCTCTTCCAGGCGCGCATTATCGATGTCGGTCAGCACCAGCCGCGCGCCATGCGCCGCCATCAGCCGCGCCGTCGCCAGGCCGATGCCATTGCCCGCGCCGGTGATGGCGGCAACCTTTCCTTCGAACGAAATCATTCTGTCTCCTGTAGCACGCTCATACGCGGGCTGAACGCCTTTCCGGCGGTCCCTGGAATTCCGATTGGACTCCCGAAACCGCCGCTTGACACGGGAAAAACGCTTGCCCTATGATTTATCGGACAACTTAATAAAGTTGCCTGACAACTTATTCCGAAAGCGTAAAGCAACTGGCGCTTTCAGGCAAGAGAGTCGGGAACGACACGGCGGCAAGCCGCTACCCAGGCAGGGGACAAACAGGTGGAAATCACCGGCAGCACTACCGTTTTCGCGATCGCGGCGGACCCGATCGCGCACGTCAAGACGCCCCAGCGGCTCAACGCCCTGTTGCGCGAGCGCGGCGTGGACGCGGTCATGGTCCCGTTCCATGTGGCCCCCGACGCCCTGCCCGGCCTGTTCGCCGGCATCCGCGGGCTGGCCAATCTGGGCGGCATCGTGGTGACGGTGCCCCACAAGGAAAATGCCGCCGCCCTGTGCGACGCGCTGACGCCCTCGGCCCAGCTAAGCGGCGCGGTCAACGCGGTGCGCCTGCGCGACGGCGTGCTCACCGGCGGCAACTTCGACGGGCTGGGTTTCGTCGCCGGCTTGCGCAGCCAGGGCCATGATCCGGCCGGCCGCCACGTCTACCTGGCCGGCCTGGGCGGCGCGGGCAAGGCCATCGCCTGTGCCGTGGCCGACGCCGGTCCCGCCAGCCTGCGCCTGTACAACCGCAGCGCCGACAAGGCGCTCTCCTTCGCCGCTCATCTGAGCCGCCAATATCCCGGCCTGGCCATCAGCGTGGCCAGCGCCGCGCCCCAGGCTTGCGACATCGCCATCAACGCGACCTCGCTGGGCCTGAACGACACCGATCCCCTGCCCTTCCAGCTGGACGCGCTTGCCGCCGGCACCGTCGTAGCCGACGCCGTCATGAGCCGCGTCGACACGCCCCTGCTGCGCGCCGCCGCCGCGCGCGGCTGCCGCACGCATCCGGGCCTGTACATGCTGGAAGGGCAGATTGCCGAAATTGCCCGCTTCCTGGGCATAGAAGAGCCGCGCAAGCCCGCCCGCGCGCTTGCCTGATCAACAGATTCACCACACTCCCGTCCCACGGAGGAGACACGCATGAAATTGGCTTTCACCACTGGCCTGCTGTGCCTGGCCGGCATCGCCGCATCGGCCCAGGCCGCGCCCGTCAAGATCGGCCTGATCGAGACGCTGTCCGGCCCGCAGGCCTCGACCGGCCTGATGTTCCGCGCCGCGGTCAAGTATGAGCTGGACCGCATCAACGCCGCCGGCGGCTGGAACGGCCAGCCGCTGGAACTGGTCGAGTTCGACAACCAGGGCGGCCCGGTGGGCGCGTCCGACCGCTTCCGCGCAGCCGCGGCCGAAGGCGTGCAGATCCTGGTGCAAGGGTCCTCGTCGGCCATTTCGGGCCAGCTGACCGAAGACGTGCGCAAGCACAACCTGCGCAACCCGGGCAAGGAAGTCGTGTTCCTGAACGTGGGCGGCGAGGCGCTGGAACTGACCGGCCAGAAGTGCCACTTCTACCACTTCCGCTTCACCACCAACGCCGACCTGCGCGTGAAGGCGCTGGCCTCGGTCATGTCGGCCGACGGCACGCTGGGCAAGCGCGTGTACGCCATCAACCAGAACTACTCCTGGGGCCAGGACATGGAAGGCGCCACCGAGCGCTTTGCCAAGCAGTATGGCTATGAAGTGGTCGGCAAGACGCTGCACGAAGTCAACAAGATCCAGGACTTCGCCCCCTACGTGGCGCGCATCCGCTCGGCCACGCCCGACACCGTGATCACGGGCAACTGGTCCAACGACCTGCTGCTCTTGATGAAGGCCACGCAGGCCGCCGGCCTGAAGGTCCGTTTCGCCACGGTGTTCCTGGACCAGGTGGGCAACCTGGCAAATGCCGGCGAAGTCGCGCTGGGCCACTACATCGCCCATCCGTACAACATCGAGGCCGCGGGCGAGGAAGGCGCCAAGTTCGCCGAGGACTACAAGGCCAAGACCGGCCACTACCCCAGCTACACCGAACCGCAGACCGTAATCGGCATCCGCTTCCTGGGCGAGGCGCTCAAGCAGGTGAAGCCGCAGGACGGCAAGCTGTCCGTGCCGCAACTGGCCGGCGCGCTGGAGAAGGTCACCTACACCTCGTCGCTGGGCACCTACACGATGCGCGCGGAAGACCACCAGGTGCAGTTGCCGATGGTGGTGTCCAAGGTCGGCAAGAACGCCAAGTACAAGGCCGACGGCACCGACATGGGCTTCGAGCCGGTCAAGGTGCTGGCCGCGGCCGACGTGTCGGCGCCGCCGCAAGCCACTTGCAAGATGCAGCGGCCGAACTGATGGGTTGCAAGCGCGTCCGTCGCCAGCTTGCGCATGGCGCCACGGACGCGCTTGCCCATCCATTCGTCGCAGATCAATAAGCGCACCCCCGGCGCGGGCCGGAAAAACCCTGGTGCGCATCGCTCGCAAGACGTCCGTCGTCTTAGCGCAAGAATCCTGGAGCGGACATGGAATACTTTACCGTCTCACTGTTGAACGGCGTGATTTACGGCCTGCTGCTATTCATGGTGTCGGCAGGCCTGACACTGATTTTTGGAATGATGGGCGTGCTCAACTTCGCGCACGCCTCGTTCTACATGATAGGCGCGTATGCCGCCTACACCCTGACGCCCGTCACCGGCTTCTGGACCGCGCTGGTCCTGGCCACCATCATCGCCGGCCTGCTGGGCATGGGCGTGGAGCGCTACTTCCTGCGCCGCGTCCACAAGTTCGGCCATGCGCAGGAACTGCTGGTGACCTTCGGCCTGGCCTTCATCGTGGCGGAGCTGATCAAGCTGTTCTACGGCGACTTTCCGGTCGACTACCGCGTGCCGCAGTTCCTCAACTTCGCGGCCTTCCGCGTGTTCGACGCGGACTACCCCTTCTACCGCCTGCTGATGGGCGGCGTGTCGCTGGCGATGTTCGCCGTGATCTATCTGCTGCTGTCGCGCACCCGCGTCGGCATCGTGGTGCGCTCGGCCATCTACCGCCCGCGCATGGCCGAAGCGCTGGGCCATAACGTGCCGCTGGTGTTCATGAGCGTGTTCGGCGTGGGCGCGGCCATGGCCGGCCTGGCCGGCGCGGTCGCGGGCGCTTTCTACACCACCAATCCGAACATGGCGCTGGAACTGGGCGTGCTGGTGTTCGTGGTGGTCGTGGTGGGTGGCCTGGGCTCGCTCGAAGGCGCGATGATCGCCTCGCTGCTGATCGGTCTGATCAGCTCGTTCTCGGTCGGCATCGACGCCAGCCTGGCGACCCTGTTCGGCCTGTTCGGCGCCGGTGAATGGGCCGAAAGCGTGGGCGGCCTGATGACCGTGAAGATTTCCAGCCTGGCGGCCACCCTCCCCTTCCTGCTGATGCTGGTGGTGCTGCTGGTCAAGCCTTCGGGCCTGAAGGGAGAACAGGCATGAGCCAGACCCGCCGTACTTCCGTCCTCCTGCTCCTCGTCCTGTGCGTGGCCGCGCTCTGCGCGCTGCCCTGGCTGCTGCCCCCGGGCCAGCTGGTGGCGGCCGTGCAGATGCTGATCGCCGCGCTGTTCGCCTGCGCCTTCAACCTGCTGGCCGGCCAGGGCGGCATGCTGTCCTTCGGCCACGCCGCCTACTTCGGCGTGGGCACCTTCGCCACCATCCATGCCATGAACGCGCTGGGCGGCGCGGGCCTCTTGCCCACGCCGCTGATGCCGCTGGCAGGCGGCGTGGCCGGCCTGCTGTTCGGCCTGGTCGCGGGCTGGTTCGCCACCATGCGCGCCGGCGTCTATTTCGCCATGATCACGCTGGCGCTGGCCGAGCTGCTGCATGCGCTGGCGCCGCACCTCAAGGGCGTGTTCGGCGGCGAGGCGGGCGTGTCCGCCATGCGCATGCCGGCCTGGGGCTTCACCTTCGGTTCCGACATCGAGGTCTATTTCCTGGTGCTGGCCTGGGTGCTGGTGTCGCTGGCCGCGCTTTACGGCCTGACCCGCACGCCGCTGGGCCGGCTGACGCTGGGCCTGCGCGAAAACGCCAACCGCCTGCGCTACCTGGGCTATCGGCCGCACACGCTCAAGACCCTGGTGTTCGCGCTGTCCGCCATGTTCGCCGGCATTGCCGGCGGCCTGCAGGCGCTGAACATCGAAGCCGGCAACTACGTGCTGTTCGACGTCAAGCTGTCCACCGACGCGGTGCTGTTCGCCTACATCGGCGGCGTCAACGCCTTCCTCGGTCCGGTGCTGGGCGCGTCCATCCTGACCTTCCTGTCGCAGACGCTGGCCGACATCACGCGCTCCTGGCTGCTGTACCAAGGCATCCTGTTCGTGCTGGTGATGCTGTTCGTGCCGGACGGCCTGGTCGGCCTGGTGCAGGGCGCCGCCCGTTCGCTGCGCGAGCGCGGCCTGGGCAACTGGCTGCCGCGCGCCGCGGTCTCGGTGGCAGGCGGCCTGCTGCTGACCTGCGCCACGGTCTTCACGGTGGAGCTGCTGCAACGCATGTTCGCCCGCGACTACCGGTCGCTGCTGGCCATGAATCCCGAGGCCGGCTGGCCCGACATTCCGCTGTTCGGCCACGACTGGGCGCCGCTGGCGCTGGCGACCTGGCTGATTCCGTTGGTGTTGTTCCTGGCAGGCCTCGCTGCCTGCCGCTGGGCGCTGGCCCTGTGGCGCGACGACGAACAAGCCGCTCCCGCGCTGGAGGCTGCACAATGAGCCACGAAATCCTGACCCTGACCGACGTGCGCAAGTCCTTTGGCGACGCGCAGATCATCCGCGGCGTGAACCTGAAGGTCGAGGCCGGCGAACGCCATGCCGTCATCGGCCCGAACGGCGCCGGCAAGTCCACGCTGTTCCACCTGATGTCGGGCTCGTTCGCGCCGACCTCGGGCGACATCAGCCTGCGTGCGCGCTCCATCGGCGGCCTGCCGCCGGAGCGCATCAACCGCCTGGGGCTGGCGCGCTCGTTCCAGATCACCAACGTGTTCCCGCGTCTGTCCGTGCGCGAAAACCTGCGACTGGCGGTGCTGCGCATGCACGGCCTGGTCTACAACTTCTGGCGTCCCATCGCCCGCAACCGCGCCGTCAACGAAGACGTCGACCGCCTGCTGGAGAAAGTGCGCCTGGCCGCCAAGCAGGACACCGCCGCCGGCGACCTGAACTACTCGGAACAGCGTTCGCTGGAAATCGGCATGACGCTGGCCTCGCGCCCCAAGGTCATCCTGCTGGACGAGCCCATGGCGGGCATGTCCCAGCACGAGGTGGACTACACGGTCGAACTGATCAAGGACGTGACCCGCGACTGCACGCTGCTGATCGTGGAGCACGACATGCAGGTGGTGTTCTCGCTGGCCGACCGCATCAGCGTGCTGGTCTACGGCGAGATCCTCGCCACCGGCACGCCGGCCGACATCCGCGGCGACGCCCGCGTGCGCGAAGCCTACCTGGGAGAGGAAACGGTATGACGACGCAATCCCCCTTGCTGAGCCTGCAAGGCGTGCATGCCCACTACGGCAAGAGCCACATCCTGCACGGCATCGACCTGACCGTGGGCCGCGGCGAGGTCGTGAGCCTGCTGGGCCGCAACGGCGCCGGCCGCTCCACCACCATGAAAAGCATCATGGGCCTGGTGGACGTGACCGGCGGCAGCATCGCCATCGAAGGCCGCGACATCACCAACAAACGTCCCTTCGAGATCGCCCGCGCCGGCCTGGGCTTCGTACCGGAAGAGCGCGAGGTATTCGCCAACCTGACCGTGGACGAAAACCTGCGCATGGGCGAACAGCCCAAGCGCGACGACGCGCCCTACTGGTCGACCGAGCAAATGTTCGACTACTTCCCCCGCCTGAAGGAACGCCGCGGCACCAAGGCCGGCAACCTGTCGGGCGGCGAACAGCAGATGCTGACCATGTGCCGTTCACTGTTGGGCAACCCCAAGGTCATGCTGATCGACGAACCCACCGAAGGGCTGGCGCCGAAGATCGTGGAAGTGATCGCCGACGTGATCCGCGACATCCACAAGCGCGGCGTGTCCGTGGTGCTGGTGGAGCAGAAGCTGACCATCGCGCTGAAGGTCTCCACCCGCGTCAGCGTGATGGGCCATGGCCGCATCGTTTTCGAAGGACCGCCCGCGCAGCTGCATGAGCGCCAGGACGTGGTCCAGGAATGGCTGGCGGTCTGAGCGCCGGCATATACATCGCTAAGAGGCAAACATCTTGGACCAAACTCCGGAAGTCATCCATCCCGACCTGCGCGGCCAGAGCGTCGTCATCACCGGCGGCGCCAAGGGCATCGGCCTGGCGACGGCGCAGGCCTTCGTGCGCCAGGGCGCGCGCGTGGCGCTGCTGGACATGGACGCCACGGCGCTGGACGAAGCCGTCGCCGGCCTGACTGCCCTGGGCGGCGAGGCGCTGGCCGTGCAAGCGTCGGTCACGGACGCCGACGCGGTCGAGCAGGCTTTCGCACAGGTCGAAAAGGCCTGGAGCCGCATCGACGTGCTGGTCAACAACGCCGGCGTCTCCGCCAACAAGCCCACGCTGGAAGTCACCGTGGACGAGTGGCGCCGCGCCGTGGACATCAATCTGACCGGCGTGTTCCTGTGCGCCCAGGCCGCCGGCCGCCGCATGGTGCCCGCTGGCGCCGGCAGCATCATCAACCTGGCCTCCATGTACGGCGTGGTGGCCGCGCCCGACCGCGCCGCCTATTGCGCCACCAAGGGCGCGGTGGTGCTGCTGACCGAGACCCTGGCCGTGGAATGGGGCCCCATGGGCGTGCGCGTGAACGCGCTGGCGCCGGGCTACGTGGAAACGGACCTGGTGCGCGACCTGGCCGCGCGCGGCCGGCTCGACCCCGAACGCCTCAAGCAGCGCACACCGCTGCGCCGCCTGGCGCAACCCGCCGAAATGGCGGACCTGGCGGTGTTCCTGGCCTCGCGCCAGGCCGCCTATGTCAACGGACACACCCTGGTGGCCGACGGCGGCTGGAGCCGCTACAGCTACCTCTAATCGCAAGAACGCATACACACATCTCTGGAGATTCACTCATGGCCACCCACCAACCGCTTGAGTCCCAAGCGCCCTGGCGGCAACTGACGGTAGACGCCAAGGACTGGCAACAGGCGGACCCGGCCCTGCTGGGCACCATGCTGACCCAGCTGCACTGGATCCGCGCCTTTGAAGAAGCCGTGCTCGACCTGGCCGCCGAGGGCCTGGTGCACGGCCCCGCGCACTCGTCCGTGGGCCAGGAAGGTGGCGCGGTCGGTTCCGTGCTGGCGCTGGGCACCGGCGACCAGATCAACGGTTCGCACCGCGGCCACCACCAGTTCCTGGCCAAGGCGCTGCAGCACGTCGCCCCGCTGGGCCTGGACCCGCTCGATCCGCTCACGCCCGCCATCGATGAAGTCCTGCAGAAGACGCTGGCCGAGATCATGGGCCTGGCCCAGGGTTACTGCCGCGGCCGTGGCGGCAGCATGCACCTGCGCTGGCTCGAAGCCGGCGCGCTGGGCACCAACGCCATCGTCGGCGGCGGCGTGCCGCTGGCCGCCGGCGCGGGCTGGGCGCACAAGCATGCCGGCACCGACCGCGTCGCCGTGACCTACTTCGGCGACGGCGCGGTCAACATTGGCTCGGTGCTGGAAACCATGAACCTGACCGCGGCCTGGAAGACGCCGCTGTGCTTCTTCATCGAGAACAACCGCTACGCGGTGTCCACCACGGTCGAAGAGTCCACCGCCGAACCGCGCCTGTCGGCGCGCGGCCTGGCCTTCAACATCCCGTCGTGGAAGGTGGACGGCATGGACCCGCTGGCGGTCCACCTGGCCATGTCCGAAGCCGTGGCGCACATGCGCGCGGGCAACGGCCCCACCATCGTCGAAGTGGACGTGTACCGTTTCTTCCACCAGAACGGCCCGTTCCCCGGCAGCGCCTTCGGCTACCGCAGCAAGGACGAGGAAGCGCAATGGCGCCGCCGCGATCCGCTGGACAAGATCGCCACGGAAATGATCGCCCGCAAGCTGATCACGCAAGCCGAAGTGGATGCCCTGCGTCAGCGCTGCAAGGACGTCATGAAGGACGTTTCCGGCCGCCTGACCGAAGCCGCCGACGGCGGCAAGCGCCGCGTGCGCGCCGACCTCTGGCCCAGGCCGGATTTCCGCGACGTGGGCCTGCGCAGCGACGGCTCGGAACTGGCCGGCCTGCGCTACCAGGAAGCCGCCGACCACGCCGGCCAGTCCGCCGAGCGCAAGTTCGTGGACGCGGTGGCCGACGTGCTGGACCGCCGCATGGAAACCGACCCCGGCGTGGTGGTGCTGGGCGAAGACGTGCACCGCCTGAAGGGCGGCACCAACGGTGCCACGCGCGGCCTGAAGGACAAGTATCCCGACCGCGTACTGGGCACCCCGATCTCCGAGAACGCCTTCGCCGGCCTGGGCGGCGGCCTGGCCATGGACGGCCGCTACCGCCCTATCGTGGAATTCATGTACCCCGACTTCATGTGGGTCGCGGCCGACCAGATCTTCAACCAGATCGGCAAGGCCCGCCACATGTTCGGCGGCGACATCGACGTGCCCTTCGTGCTGCGCACCAAGGTCGCCATGGGCACGGGCTACGGCTCGCAGCACTCGATGGATCCGGCCGGCATCTTCGCCACCGCGCCCGGGTGGCGCGTGGTCGCGCCGTCCACGCCTTACGAGTACGTCGGCCTGATGAACACCGCGCTGGCCTCCAAGGACCCGGTGCTGGTGATCGAGCACGTGGACCTGTACGCCTCCTCGGGCGAGGTGCCCGCGGACGACCTGGACTATGCGATCCCGTTTGGCAAGGCTCGCGTGCGCCGCGAGGGCGGCAAGGTCACCATCCTGACCTATCTGTCCATGGTCAGCCGCGCGCTCAAGGCGGCGGAAGCCGCCGGCGTGGACGCCGAGGTCATCGACCTGCGCACGCTGGACCGCGCCAGCCTGGACTGGGACACCATCGGCGCCAGCATCATGAAGACCAACAACGTGCTGATCGTGGAGCAAGGCGCGCGCGGCACCTCCTACGGCGCCATGTTGGCCGACGAGATCCAGCGCCGCTACTTCGACTGGCTGGACCAGCCAGTCAAGCGCGTGACCGGCGGCGAAGCCTCGCCCAGCATCTCCAAGGTGCTGGAGCGCGCCGCCTTCGCGGACACCGAGGAAGTCATGGCCGGCCTGGCCGACGTGCTGGCCGACCTGGGAGAACAGGCATGAGCGCATCCCTGCACATGACCGTGCCGATGGAAGTCGGCATCTGCTGCGCCGACCTGGACGCGCTGCTGGCCTTCTATACCGGGGTCCTGGGCCTGAAGCTCGTCAACCGCGTGAGCGTGCCGGCAGACAAGGCCCAGGCCACCGGCCTCACGCGCCATGGCTACGACGTGGCGCGCCTGCAGACCAGCTACGGCGAACGCATCAAGCTGCTGCAACCCGCCGCCGCGCCCGAGGCCGCCGCGCGCGGCTCGGCCATCCTGGACCGCCAGGGCGCAACCTACCTGACCTTCATCGTGCGCGACCTGTCCGGCGTGGTGCGCGAACTGGAAGCCCGGGGCGTGGTTTTCGACAGCAAGCCCGCGCCGATGGAAGTGCGCCCCGGCACCTGGCTGGCGTTCTTCCGCGACCCGGAAGGCAATGTGCTGGAACTGGTCGAATACGACGATCCCGCCACCTATCGGCCAGACCTGGCCGGCGCCGCTGAATAGGACGAACATCGTGGCACACCTTATCAAGCTCCCCTCCGTTGCGGCCGACACCTCGGGCGGCACGCTGCACCAGTGGCTCAAGAAAGAAGGCGACACCGTCGCCGTGGGCGACGCACTGGCCGAAATCGAAACCGAGAAGGCCATTGTCGAGATCAATGCCGAGCAGGCCGGCGTGCTGGGCCGTATCGTGGTCCAGGCCGGCGCCGCCTCCGTGCCGGTGAACACCGTGATCGGCGTGCTGCTGGCGCAGGGCGAGGACGCTTCGGCCATCGACCGCGCGCTGGCAGAGGCCGGCGCGGCCGCGCAGCCCGCGGCCGCGCCAACCGCCGAACCCGCGCCTGCGGCCGCCGCCCCTGCCACTGCGGCCGCGCCGCAGGCAGCCGCTGCCGCCAGCAACGCCCCGATCCCCGGCAGCCGCTTGTTCGCCAGTCCGCTGGCGCGCCGCCTGGCCGCGCAATGGCATGTGGATCTGCTGGGCGTGACCGGCACCGGCCCGCACGGCCGCATCGTGCGCCGCGACGTGGAAGCGGCGCGAGACCGCACCCCGGCCGCGGCAGCCGTGCCGCTGGCCGGCCGCCCGGCCGCACGCCGCGTGCCGCATACCGGCATGCGCCGCGCCATCGCCCGCCGTCTCACCGAAAGCAAGCAGAACGTGCCGCACTTCTACCTGACGGTGGACTGCCGGATGGACGCGCTGTTGGCGCTGCGCGCCCAGGCCAACCAGGGCGGCGCGGTGAAGCTGTCGGTCAATGACTTCATCGTGCGCGCCGCTGCGCTGGCCCTGCGCGAAGTGCCGGAGGTCAATGCCAGCTGGCACGAGGACGCGGTCGAATACCTTGCCGGCGCCGATATCTCGGTGGCAGTGGCCACCGACGGCGGCCTGGTCACGCCCATCGTGCGCGATGCCGACGTGAAATCCTTGTCCGCCATTGCCGGCGAAATCGTCGAGCTGGCCGGCCGCGCCAAGATCAACCGGCTCAAGCCCGAGGAATTCACCGGCGGCTCGCTGACCGTCAGCAACCTGGGCATGTACGGCATCAGCCAGTTCGCCGCCATCATCAATCCGCCGCAGGCCGCCATCCTGGCGGTGGGCGCGGCCGAGAAGCGTCCGGTGGTGGACAGCGACGGCCAATTGGCCGCCGCCACCGTCATGACCGTGACCCTGTCCGCGGACCACCGCGTGGTGGACGGCGCGGTGGGCGCGCGCTGGCTGGCCGCCTTCCGCACGCTGATCGAAAACCCCGTGCGCATCCTGCTGTGAGTCCCGCCATGACCAAGACTACGTTTGATCTCGTCGTGGTGGGCGGCGGCCCCGGCGGCTATGTCGCCGCCATCCGCGCCGCCCAGCTGGGCATGTCGGTCGCGCTGGTGGAGCGCGCCGAACTCGGCGGCATCTGCCTGAACTGGGGCTGCATCCCCACCAAGGCGCTGCTGCACAGCGCCACCGTGCTGCGCGCCTGCCGCGAGGCGGCGCACTATGGCGTGGCGGGCGCGGGCGAAGCGCGTCCGGACCTGGCCGCCATGGTGGCGCGTTCACGCAAGGTGGCGGGCCGCCTGGGCCAGGGCGTGGCGCACCTGATGAAGAAGAACGGCGTGACCGTGTTCGCCGCCAGCGCCAAGCTGGCGGGCGGCGGCCGCCTGGCGCTGGACAACGGCAGCATGCTGTCGGCCAAGCACATCATCCTGGCCACGGGCGCGCGCGCCCGGGAGTTGCCGGCGCTGCCCCTGGGCGAACGCGTCTGGGCCTACCGCCAGGCGCTGGTCCCGGCCGAGATTCCGAAGTCGCTGCTGGTGGTGGGCGCAGGCGCCATCGGCGCGGAGTTCGCCAGCTTCTACCGCGCCGTGGGCGCGGAGGTCACGCTGATCGACATGACCGCGGAAATCCTGCCGCAGGAAGACGCCGAGATCTCGGCGCTGGCCCGCAAGGCTTTCGAGAAGCAGGGCATCCACGTGCTGACGCAATGCGCCGTGACCTCATCGTCGCTGACCGCGACCGGCGTGAAGGTGACGCTGGACCGGCAAGGCAAGCGCAGCGAGCTGGAAGTGGACCGTGTCATCGTCGCCGCCGGCATCGTCGGCAACGTCGAGAACCTGGGCCTGGAGCAGACCCGCGTCAAGGTGGAGAGGACCCATATCGTCACCGACGGCCTGTGCCGCACGGCCGAGCCCGGCGTCTATGCCATCGGCGACGTGGCCGGCGCGCCGTGGCTCGCCCACAAGGCCAGCCATGAAGCCGTGCTGTGCGTGGAGGCCATCGCCGGCAAGCCCGCGCATCCCATCGATCCGCTGCGCATCCCGGCCTGCACCTACTCGTATCCGCAGGTCGCCAGCATCGGCATGAGCGAAGCCCGCGCCCGCGAACACGCCGCCAAGACCGGCGGCGACATCCGCGTGGGCAAGTTCACCTTCGCCGGCAACGGCAAGGCGATCGCCATGGGCGAGGACCAGGGGCTGGTAAAGACGGTGTTCAACGCCAAGAGCGGCGAGCTGCTGGGTGCGCACATCATCCACCCGGAAGCGTCCGAGCTGATTACCGGCTACGGCGTGGCGGCCTCGCTGGAAGCCACGGAGGAAGACCTGATGCATACCGTGTTCGCACACCCGACCTTGTCGGAAACGCTGCACGAATCGGTGCTGTCGGCCTTTGGCCGCGCCTTGCACGCCTAGGCGTCATGCCAAACGCGGCGCGGGTTCAGATCCGCGCCGCGAAGAAATCCAGGAAACAGGCGATGCGCCGCGAGAGCTGCGTGTTGCGGTGATACACCGCGTGCATGGGCTGTAGATAGTCCGTGTGCACGTCTTCCATCAGCTTCACCAGCCGGCCGGCCTTGACGTCCTCGCGCACCACGAAATCGGACAGGCAGGCGATGCCCACGCCGCGCACCGCCAGTTGCCGCTGCGTCTCGCCGCTGGACGTCGCCAGCGTCGGCACCGCCAGATAGCTGGACCCGCCAGCGTGGCGCAAGGGCCAGACGTTCAGGCTTTCAGGCTGGGTGAAACCCAGCACTTCATGCGTCGCCAGGTCCTCCACCGTCTGCGGCGCGCCGCGCCGGGCCACGTAATCCGGGCTGGCCATCACCCAGCGGGGCGACGGCCGCAGCGTGCGCGCATGCAGGGTGGAATCCGTCAGCGGTCCCATGCGCAGCGCCACGTCGGTGCGATGCTCCATGAGATCCACGATGCGGTCGTTGCTGGTGAGTTCGAGCGCGATCGCCGGGTATTCCCGCCGGAACTCCGCCACCAGCGGCACCACGCAATGCAGCATGACGGGCACCGACGCGTCCACCCGCAAGCGGCCGGCCGGGCGCTGATGCACCATGCGCATGCAGTCCTCGGCTTCGTCCAGCGACGCGACGATGTGCCGGGCCTTGGGCAGGAAGTGCTTGCCCTCCTCGGTCAGCTCCATGCGCCGGGTGGTGCGGTTGATCAGGATGACACCGAGGTCTTCCTCGAGCCGCGACAGGCCGCGGCTGACGCCCGACGCCGTGTGGCCCAGCAGCTCGGCGGCGGCGCTGAGGGAGCCGGCATCCACCACACCCAGGAACAGGCGTACCGCGTCAGAGTTCAGGGACATGAGGCTGGCTCCTTGGTTTATGGGTCGATTGTATAGAGCCCACAGCACGCAGAGCCTGCAAAAAAACGCCGAAGGCCGGACGACAGCCGGCCCTCGGCGCTCAGGAGCAACCGGCGGTTACTGCGCCGGCACCACGGCAGTAACCTCAATCTCCACCTTGGCGCGGTCCTCGACCAGGTCCGCGACCTCCACGGCCGTCATCGCCGGGAAATGCCGGCCGATGTACTCGCGGTAGTGCTTGCCGATGGCCGGATACGCCGCCACGTACTCGTTCTTGTCCGTCACGTACCACGTCATCCGGACGATATGCTCAGGCTTGGCGCCGCCTTCGGCCAGAATCGCAACAATGTTCGCCAGCGTCTGGCGCACCTGCTCCGCCAGATCGTCGGTCTCGAACTGCTGCTGGCCATTCCACCCCACCTGTCCGCCCACAAATACGAGCTTGCTGCCCACCTGCATCTCGGTGAGCACGCCATTCGAATAGCCCCGGGGCGCCATCCAATCCGGCGGTTGCAGAATCTTCATAACGTCATCCTATATTTAAGAAAAGCAAACGATCCCCGCCGCTTACGCCGCGGGAACCAGATAAGCCTGCATGCGTTCCCGCAGATCCGCAGGCAGCGGCATGGACTTCATCGTCCGCAAATCCACCGTCACGATCGTCAGCGTCGCCGACAAGCGCAACTGGCCATCCGGCCCCTCGAAACGCACCAGCGCCTTGAACGACGCGCCGCCGATGCGCTGTACTTCCAGCACCTGGCGCAAACGCTCGTGCCAGCGGCTGGGCGCGCTGAAATCGCACTGCACCGACGCCATCGGCGTGCCGATGTGCCGCTCCACGTGCAGCGCATGAAACGGCAACCCCATGCCCTTGTCGAACCACTCCTCGACAAAGTCGTTGATCATCTCGAAATAGCGAGGGTAGAAAACAATGCCCGCCGGATCGCAATGACGGAAGCGGACTTCGACCTGGCTGATGAAAGGGGCTGCCATGGAATTTCCTTGTTGCCGGTTCAGGCCATCTTGCGCAGCGCAAAGCGCTGCAGCTTGCCGGTTTCGGTGCGCGGCAGCGCATCGACAAACTCGATGGCACGGGGATACTTGTAAGGCGCGATATTGGCCTTCACGAACTGCTGCAGCGCCGCGACCAGCTCGCTGCCGGCCTCATAGCCCGGCTTGAGCACCACGAAAGCCTTGACCACCTGGCCGCGCTCGTCGTCCGCCGCGCCCACCACGCCGCACTCCGCCACGGCTTCGTGGCGCAGCAACGCGTCCTCGACCTCGGGGCCGGCAATGTTGTAGCCCGCCGAAACAATCATGTCGTCGTTGCGCGCCTGATAGAAGAAGTAGCCGTCGTCATCCTGCAGGAACGTATCGCCCGGCAGGTTCCAGCCGTTCTGCACGAAGCGCCGCTGGCGTTCGTCCGCCAGATAGCGGCAGCCGGTCGGCCCCTTGATCGCCAGCCGGCCCACCGTGCCGTTGGGCACGGGATTCATGTCGTCATCGACGATCTGCGCCACATAGCCCGGCACCACCCGACCGATGGCGCCGGCCTTGACCGACTCCGGCGGGCTCGACACGAACACGTGGATCATTTCCGTGCCGCCGATACCGTCGATCATCTCGATGCCGCTGGCCTTTTTCCAGAGCTGGCGCGTCGCGTCCGGCAGCGCCTCGCCCGCCGACACGCTCTTCTTCAGCGACGACAGGTCGAACTTGCCCACCAGCGCCGCCATCTGGCGGTAGAACGTGGGCGCCGTGAACACGATGGTGGCGCGGAAATCCTGGATCAGCTGCAGCAGGCTTTCCGGCGACAGCTTCTCGGCCAGCACCGTGCTCGCGCCCACGCGCAGCGGGAAGCACAACAGGCCGCCCAGGCCGAAGGTGAAGGCCAGCGGCGGCGTGCCGCAGAAGATGTCATCCGGACCCGGCTTGATGACGTGCTTGGGGAACAGGTCGCACATCGCCAGCACATCGCGGTGGAAGTGCATGCAGCCCTTGGGCGCGCCCGTGGTGCCGCTGGTGAAGGCGATCAGGCACACGTCGTCCGCCGCCGTATCGCAGGCCTTGAAATCGTCCGGCTTGGCCGCCGCCAACGCATCCAGCGCATCGGGCGCCTTGTCGTTGAAGTACATGACCTTCGTCAGGCCGGGGCAATGATGCTCATGGCTGGGCTGGGTGCAGAACTCCGCCTCGTCCTTCAGGCGGGCATCGCACAACACGGCCTGGATCTGCGCCTTGTCGATGATCTGCTTGAGTTCCTTGGCGCGCAACAGCGGCATCGTCGGCACCGTCACCAGACCGGCCTTGATCGCTGCCAGCCACGAGGCGGCCATCATGGGATTGTTCGGCCCGCGCAGCAGCAGGCGGTTGCCCGGCACCAGCCCCATGTCTTCGGCCAGCACCCGGGCGATGCGATTGGTCAGCGCGGCCAGCTCGCGGTAAGTCATCGTGGCCTGCTTGCCGTCCTGGCTCCAGCGCAGCGCGACGCGCTCGCCATGGCCGCGCTCGACCATGGCGTCCACCAGTTCGACCGCGCAATTGAAGCGTTTCGGATAGGCCACGTCGGGGCCGTCGAGCAGGAACTCTGGCCATTGTTCGCCCGGGGGCAGATTGTCCCGGGCGAAAGTGTCGATGTGGGCGGATGCTTCCATGGAATTCCCCTTGCTATTGCGGTGTAGTTGCTGTGCCGGGACGACGGAGCTCGATGGCTGCCTTACGCCTTCAGCAGTTCACGGGCAATGATCAACTTCTGCACTTCTGTCGCGCCTTCGTAGATCCGCAGCGCTCTTATTTCCCTGTAAAGCTTCTCCACCGGCATCCCCGACACCACGCCCGCGCCGCCGAACATCTGCAGTGCGCGGTCGATCACGGTCTGCGCCGATTCCGTGGCCGTCATCTTGGCCATGGCCGCTTCGCGCGTGGTGCGCTGCTTCAGCACGTCGCGCATCCAGGCCGCGCGGTAGGTCAGGAGCGCAGACGCGTCGATGGCGGTCGCCATGTCGCCCAGCGCGGCCTGCGTCAGTTGCAGGTCCGACAGCGTCTGGCCGAACATGCGGCGCGACTTGGAACGCGCCAGCCCTTCGTCCAGCGCGCGGCGCGCAAAACCCAGCGCGGCAGCCGCCACCGAGGCGCGGAAGATGTCCAGCGTCATCATGGCCAGCTTGAAGCCCTGGCCCGCGTCGCCCAGCCGGTGCGATGCTGGAATGCGGCAGTTGTCGAACGTGATGGTCGCCAGCGGGTGCGGCGCGATCAGGTCGATGCGTTCGCTGACCTCGAAGCCCGGCGTGTCGGCATCCACCACGAAGGCGCTGATGCCGCGCGCGCCGGGGGCTTCGCCGGTGCGCGCGAACACGCAATAGAAATCCGCGATGCCGCCGTTGGAAATCCAGGTCTTGGCGCCATTCAGCACGTAGTGGTCGCCTTCCAGCCTGGCTTCGCAGGCCAGCGCGGCCACGTCGGAGCCGGCGTCGGGTTCCGACAGCGCGAAGGCCGCGATGGCCTCGCCGCGGGCCACGCGCGGCAGATAGCGTTGGCGCAGTTCGTCCGAGCCCATCAGCGAAATCGCGCCGCTGCCCAGCCCCTGCATGGCGAAGGCGAAATCGGCCAGCCCTTCGTGGCGCGCCAGGGTTTCGCGCAGAATGCACACGGCGCGGGAATCCACTTCCGGCAGCGCGCCGCCCCAGGCGCCGCCAGGGCCGCCCGCGACCGCGTAGCGCAGCCAGCCGGCCTCGCCCATGGCGCGCACCAGCTTCTTGCAGGCGCCGTCGGCGTCATGGTGATCCACGTCCCCCAGGGACGCTTCGCACCAGGCGTCGACCTCGTGCGCCAGCTTGCGGTGCGCATCGTCGAAAAAAGGCCAATCCAGCCAGCTTGCGTCGCGCATGCTCAGTCCCCTTGAAACACCGGTTTTTGCTTGGCCACGAAGGCCTCGTAGGCGCGGCGGAAGTCGCGCGTCTGCATGCAGATGGCCTGGGCCTCGGCTTCGGCCTCGATGGCCTCGTCCACGCCCATGTTCCATTCCTGGTGCAGCAGCTTCTTGGTCACGCCGTGGGCGAAGGTCGGGCCCGCGGCCAGCTGCGCGGCCAGCGTCTGCGCGGCATCGGCCAGCGCGCCGGGTTCATGCAGGGCATTGAAAAAGCCCCAGCTGGCGCCTTCTTCCGCCGTCATGGCGCGGCCCGTGTAGAGCAGTTCGGACGCGCGGCCCTGGCCGATCATGCGCGGCAACAAGGTGCAGGCGCCCATGTCGGCGCCGGCCAGGCCGACGCGCGTGAACAGGAAGGCGGTGCGCGCGGCGGGCGTGCCCAGGCGCATGTCCGAGGCCAGGGCCACCATCGCTCCCGCGCCGGCGCAGATGCCGTCGACCGCCGCCACGATGGGCTGCGGGCAAGCGCGCATGGCCTTGACCAGATCGCCCGTCATGCGGGTGAAGTCCAGCAGCTCGGGCATGCTCATCTTGGTCAGCGGACCGATGATCTCGTGCACGTCGCCGCCCGAGCAAAAGTTGCCGCCCGCGCCCGTCACCACCACGACCTTGATGTCGGTGGCGTACACCAGCGCGCGGAACAGATCGCGCAGCTCGGCGTAGGAGTCGAACGTCAGCGGGTTCTTGCGCTCGGGGCGATTCAGCGTCACCGTGCCGATCTTGCCGTCGGCCGACACCTGCCACAGGAACGTCTTGGCCTGGTAGCCGGCAAACGGACGCTTGTGGTGTTTCATGGTGTGCTCTTCGGGCTGGGTGCTCATGGTGTCTCCGTTCGTGAATTGGGGTGGATGGGGCGCCGGCTTCAGCCGGTCATCACTTCGCCGCCGTCGACGGCGATGGCCTGGCCATTGACCGAGGCCGAGGCCGGCAGGGCCAGCCAGGCGACCGTCTCGGCCACTTCCTCGGGCTGCACCAGGCGGCCCTGGGGGTTGCGCTCGGCCAGCTTGGCGCGCGCGGCGTCCGGCGTCATGCCGGTCTTCTCGACGATGTTCGACACCGCGCCGCGCACGATGTCGGTTTCGGTGTAGCCGGGGCACACGGCGTTGACCGTGACGCCCTTTTGCGCGGTTTCCAGCGCCAGCGAGCGGGTCAGGCCGATCACGCCGTGCTTGGCCGCGCAATAGGCGCTGACATAGCCGTAGCCGATCAGGCCGGCCGTGCTGGCCACGTTGATTACCCGGCCCCATTTTTCCTGCAGCATGCCGGGCAACGCGGCCTGGATGCAGTGGAAGGTCCCGGTCAGGTTGACGTCCAGCATGGACTGCCACAGCGCCGCGTCCGTACGGTCAAATCGCTGGCTGACGGCCTGGCCGGCGTTGTTCACCAGCACCAGCACGGGGCCGAACTCGGCCTCGGCCTGGGCGAAGGCCGCCCGCACCGAGGCTTCGTTGGCGATGTCGGCGCTGACGGCCTGCACCTGACCCAGGCTGGCCAGGCTGTCGGCCGCGGCGTCCAGGGCCGCACCATCGCGGCCCAGCAGCGTGACGCGCGCGCCGCGCTGCAAGAGCGCCCGGGCGCAGGCCAGCCCGATGCCGCGGGCGCCGCCCGTCACCAGGGCGTGGCGTCCGGCCAGCGGGAGCGGAGTTGCGTTCATTTGATATCCAGTTGCGCCATCGCCGCGGCGCGTTCGAAGTTGGTTTCCAGTTGGCGCTTGCCTGCGAAGTACTGGCTCGGCCATGAAACATCACGGTAGCCCACTCGCGCCGCTTCGCGTAGCGTCCAGGAGGCGTCAGCCAAATGGGGACGCGCCAGCGCGCAAAGGTCGGCGCGACCCGAGGCGATGATGCCGTTGGCGTGGTCGGCCTCGAAGATGGCGCCCACCGCGATCGTCGGAATGCCGGCCTCGTTGCGCACGCGGTCCGCGAACGGGGTCTGGAACATGCGGCCGTAGACCGGCTTTTCTTCCTTGCTGACCTGGCCGGACGAGCAGTCGATCATGTCGGCGCCGGCTGCCTTGAAGTGGCGCGCGATCTCCACCGCGTCATCGGCCGTGATGCCGCCTTCCACCCAGTCGCTGGCGGAGATCCGCACCGACATGGGCTTGTTCTCGGGCCATACCGCGCGCACGGCATGGAACACCTCCAGCGGGAAGCGCAGGCGGTTCTCCAGGCTGCCGCCGTATTCGTCGCTGCGGTGGTTCGTGAGCGGCGAGATGAAGCTGGACAGCAGGTAGCCGTGCGCGCAGTGCAGCTCCAGCCAATCGAAGCCAGCCTGCTCGGCGCGGCGGGCGGCGGCCACGAAGTTGTCGCGCACATCGTCCATGTCGGCGCGCGTCATGGCGCGCGGCGTCTGCGACACGCCTTCGATGTAAGGCAGGGCCGACGCCGACAAGAGCGGCCAGTTGCCTTCGGCCAGCGGATGATCGATCTTCTGCCAGCCCAGCTGCGTGGAACCCTTGCGGCCGGCGTGGCCCAGCTGCAGGCCGATGCGGGCATCGCTATTGCCATGCACGAAGCCGACGATACGGGCGAACGCGTCGCGCTGCTCGTCGTTCCAGAGGCCCGGGCAGCCCGGGGTGATGCGGCCGTCCGGCGACACGCAGGTCATCTCGACCATGACGAGGCCCGCGCCGCCCATGGCGCGCGCGCCCAGGTGCACCAGGTGGAAATCGCCCGGCACGCCATCGGTGCACGAATACATGGCCATCGGCGACACCAGGATGCGGTTCTTCAGCCGCACGCCGCGCGCCTGATAGGGCGTCAGCATCGGGATCGCAGGCCGCTGGCCCGGCGCGGCGGCAGCGCCGGCGCGTTCCGCGATCCAGCGCTCGAAGCCTTCCAGCCAGGCCGGATCGCGCAGGCGCAGGTTTTCATGCGAAATCCGCTGCGAGCGGGTCAGGAGCGAATAGGCGAACTGCTCAGGCTCCAGGTCGGCATAGCGCTCGACGTTCTCGAACCATTCGGTCGAGTTGCGGGCGGCGTTCTGGATCTTCAGCACTTCGACGCTGCGCACTTCCTCGTAGTGCTTCAGGCCGGCTTCCACGCTGCCTTCCGCGCCGCTCAGGCAGCGCGCCAGCTCGATCGCGTCTTCCAGGGCCAGCTTGGTGCCGGAGCCGATCGAGAAGTGCGCGGTGTGGGCGGCGTCGCCCATCAGCACCACCGGCACGCGGCGCTCGCCGCGGGCGGTGTCAAGCTTGTTCCAGTGCACCCAGGTATTGCAGATGACGCGCGGGAAGCGGATCCAGATGGCCGAGCCGCGCAGGTGCGTAGCGTTGCTGATCAGCGGATTGCCATCCAGCCAGGGCGCGAACAGCTTTTCGCAGTAGGCGATGCCCTCTTCCTGGCTCATCTGCTCGATGCCGGCGGCCTGCCAGGTTTCCTCGGGCGTCTCCACAATGAACGTGGACATGCCGTCTTCGTAGCGGTAGGCGTGCGCCTGGAACCAGCCGTGCTCGGTCTGGACGAAGGCGAAAGTGAAGGCATCGAACACCTTCTTGGTGCCCAGCCACACGAAGCGGCAGCGGCGCTGGTCGATGTCCGGATGGAAAGTGTCGGCGTAGCGGGTACGGACCTGGCTGTTGATGCCGTCCGAGGCGATGACCAGGTCGGCGTCGTATTCGCGGGCGATGGCCTGGTCGTCCTGGATGAACTGTTCGAACACCAGCTTCACGCCCACGTCCTCGCAGCGCGCCTGCAGGATGTTCAGCAGCTTCTTGCGGCCGATGCCGATGAAGCCGTGGCCGCCGCTGCGGATGCTGCGGCCCTTGAAGTTGATGTCGATGTCGTCCCAGTGGTTGAAGGCGTCGCCGATGGTCTGGGCGGAAACGGGGTCGGCTTCACGCAGGTTCTGCATGGTGGCGTCGGAGAACACCACCCCCCAGCCGAAGGTGTCGTAAGGGCGGTTGCGCTCGATCACGGTGACTTCGTTGGCGGGGTCTTGCAGCTTCATGAGCAGACCGAAATACAGGCCGGCGGGGCCCCCGCCGATGCAGACTATTTTCATTGCCGTAGCGCTCCGTGGTAAGCGACATCCGCTCTGAATTCCTGGAGCTGGCGGCCGCAGATATTTAAACCTGGATAGTTTAGGCTTGAAATATATACCTGAAGGTCCCGAGGCGCAAATGGGGAAAGTATCTAGATACTTTGGACCTAAATAGGGACGCGCTTGCCGCCCCACCACCACCACCCCGCCCCACCGCATTCGCGCCAGCGAACACAATAGCAATGAAAGCAATCACGTATGTCATTGTTGGCCGCCTGCGCGGCCGACAATGACGGGCAACACAAGCCCCGCCCCCGACCACGGACGCAGCAGCGCCACAAACCAAGACTCAAGCAGCCCGTCGGCGCCGGCGCGTGGGAGGCGAGCAACCTCGATGCGCCCGAGGGAATCTGAAGGGAAGGCCGAAGGCCTGGACGAAGATGACGAAGGGGCAGTCCGGAGCGAAGGCTCCGGACCGCAATCG
>NZ_JACUZY010000010.1:0-253270 GCF_014851605.1 Achromobacter sp. ACM02 | reverse complement strand
AACAGCAGCACACAGCCCAAAAAGGAGCGTAAAACAGCCAAATCTGTGGCAACCCTTTCCCAATCAAATTAGGGCTGGGTCAGTTTTCGATGCAAACGCTGGGTCAGTTTTCAGTGCAAACCAACACCCGGTGGTCTTCTTTCGGCCGACACAGCAGTTTTCGAGCATGCGAGCGTTGGTTCCGAATGGCAACGGGACCTACACGGTCAGCTTCGATGGCGCGGCGGTCGAATACTACATCTTCGACCGGCCCTGGGTAACGGGCGGCCCGCTCGATATCTGGGCCGAGGACGGGCGCCATATTTTCATGAGCACTGCCAAGCCGATGAACGTCTATCGGACGATGCAGATGGGGCGGTACTGGAACGCTGACGGCAGCGGCAGCGCGCCGTATGACGGCGTTGAGTACGGGGGGCTTCCCTTTGGGAAGTGGGCGTATTGCCCATCCTTCTACCGCCAAGGATATCAATGCCAGCGCGGGCCGAGCGGTGTCTGGACTTCCATCCTATGGGGTGAACAGTTCGCCGCCAGAAACAACGGCGTTTTTTCTAGATTCAGCCAGGTTCTGGGGAACTTCTACGGCTGGACGCCAATGACAGCAAACGGCTTTTACACGAAGTCCATAACCAACGACATGGCCTACATAGACGTGACGGGCTGGCTATAGCCTGGGGGGCAGATCATGCAAGAAGAAATTCATCAGGTACTCATGCAGAACATGGGCAACAGGCTGACGCCGGAGCTCATCAACGGGCTTACTGCGCGACTCGATTTGATCGGTATGAATACGGTCCAACTGGCCGTTGCCGCGGTGCGCGCCGAGCACGAAGCGAAGGCGCAGGAGGGGGCGGAAAATGGTTGATTACTCACAGTACGAAGTTGACCTGGACTCTCCCCAGCCCGGTGGAAGGCGAGGGGAATCTCCGCGCTCCGCATTCAAGAAGAAAAACGACTTTCTTTACGCCGTTCAGGAGGACATGAACAAGGCAGTTTTTCGGAACGGTAGCCTCACTGATCGAAACCTGAACAACGTTTACGAGCCAGGCGATCACAACTGCCCCTATACGGCAGACGCCACGCCCGAGCGCAACTATCCGACGAAGGCCGCCGGAAAGCTCCGGGTGACACGTTGGGGTGACAGGCGCGAGGATGTTATCCAGGAGTACATGGCGATTGATAACACGTCGTTCTACCGCTTCAACTACAGCGGCTGGAACGAGTGGCAGCGGGCATTGAAGTCGTCAGCGTCGCAAAACCGCATATTGCTGGACGGACCTCAAGCGACGCATACGGCGGGGACGGCATTTCAGACCACAACCCCGGCTGCATTGACGTGGCTGAACGTGGTGCCCGGGAGCGCCGGATTGGGGGCAGGTTTCCACGCATTCGCGCGGCCGACGGGGGAGTCGGAATACCTGCGGTTGGCCTGCGGCACTCTCGTCGCGACGTTTGCCACTGGTCGTACCGGGGTTGGCCCCAACTACCCAAGAATGGATTTCAACGTAGATCCCTTTGGGCTGGTGATGCGTCTGGATCCGGCCGGGGGGATTCTGTTTGGAGGCGAGCATGTCCCGCAATTGTCTAGCCGGGTTTCTGTCTCCTTTGAGGGGGGCGGCCAACAGTACGGAATTCAGATGCGTCCGCGTTCCACCGTGGACACGACATACCTGTCATTCCATAACTCTGCTGGCACCCAGATCGGGCATATCTCCGCCAACGGCGCGACGATCTACTACAGCACCACTTCGGACCGACGCGCAAAGGATGAAATCGAGGATGCTCCTCTGGAAAGCTGCGTTGAGCGCTTGCTTGCGGCTCGCGTGCGCGATTACCGGCTTTTGGCAAGTGGTGAGCGATTCCGGGGGTTTATCGCTGACGAATTGCAAGCCGCATTCAGGCAGGCCGTTATCGGCGAGCCAAATGACATGATGCAGATGCCGGGCATGAAGGAAGCGATTCCGAAGTTCCAGAGCGTTGACCCGTCGAAGATGGTCCCTGATCTGACTGGCGGCTTCCAGTGGCTGCATCAGCGCTTTCAGGAGATGGCGGACCGCATTGCGGCACAAGACCAAACCATTGCCGAACTGGTGGCCCAAAAGGGGAATGCAGCAGCGTGATCCGCAGGAAGTAAGGCGGTTACAGCGAGCCCGCATTGGCGGGCTTTTTTTCGTCCATACGGAGGCGCAATGCCCCAAAGGATCAAGGAAATGAAGCTGGACGATGCGGCCATCTACACCGCAAATCGAACGACAGACGTGGGCGCCGTCACTGGCGTGGTGGGTTGGGCAGCGCAAGTCAATTGGATTGGATGGCTAGGCGTACTTGTCGCGGTGATCGGGTTGCTGGCCAATTTGTACTACCAGCGCCGGCGCGACCGGAGAGAACAAGCGGAAAGTGACGCGCGGATGGCGGCACTAAAGGAGCGGTGCGAACTATGAAAACGGGAACTCGAATCACGGGCGGCGCTGCCGCCCTTATCGCTTCTGGTGTCCTCACTCTATTTTCGGCAGACCTGCAGCAATTTCTGGGGCGCTGGGAAGGAGAGGGCCAGAACACCGTGTATGCGGACAAATTGGCCAAGAGGCTGCCCACCGTCTGCAAGGGCATCACGAAGCACTCCAGCCCTTATCCCGTAGTGGTGGGCGACTATTGGTCGCCGGAGCGTTGCGCCGAGGTGGAGCGGATGGTGGTTGGCAAGGGGCAGCTCGACTTGGCCGATTGCATCCACGTGGCCATAAGCCAGCCGATCTTCGACGCGCTGAGTAGCCATTCGCATAACTTCGGTGTACCCCGTACGTGCGCGAGTCGGGCCGTCGGTTTGATCAATTCAGGGCGTGTAGCCGAGGGTTGCAATGCTCTGGCGCATGGCCCTGACGGCAAACCAGTCTGGTCGTATGCGGACGGGAAGTTTGTTCGGGGCCTGTACAACCGTCGACTTGAGGAGCGTGCACTATGTCTATCGGGACTGCGCTAATCGGCTGGAAGGGCTACGCCGCGGCGGTGCTGGCCGGCGCGCTACTGGCGGGCGGCGCGGCCTGGACGGCGCAAGGCTGGCGTTACGGCGCACAGATTGCCTCCATGCGGGCCGACGAGGCTGACCGCGTGGCGGAAGCCCAACGTCAGGCGCGGGAGATCATGCAGCGCCGGTACGCCGAAGTCGGCGAGATCAACGAACGGAATGCAAAGGCCGAATGGGCGGCCTACGGAGGGCTACGCAGTGCACAAACTAAGGATGAAGGCCTGCGGGCTGATGTTGACGCTGGCCGCCAGCGGCTGCACGTCAACGCCACATGCCCGGCCGCCAGTGGTGGAATGTCCGAAGCCCGAGCCGCCGCCCGCGTGGGTGATGGAGCCCGCCCCGAACTTGATCCAGCTGCTCGATCGGATTACTTCGCCCTTCGAGCCGGGATCCGACAGGTGACGGCGCAGTTGGAGGCATGCCAGGCGCGCTTACGTTGAGGGGCGAAAGATCTCTGTCAGTCTTAGGAAGGCCCGGAGTTGTCCTCCTTCCCATTGGATGGCTGCTTATGCGCGACAGCAACAGCTACCGCGCCACATGGCAGGCGGTACTTGCCAGATCCCAACCATTGAACCGGTTCGCCCGAGGGTAAGGAGCAAATATAGCTTCGTTCGGGCGCGCCTGAACCGGTATTCTTTGCGACGAGACGCCGCTCAATTCTGCACGTGGATCGATCAGGCATCTTGACGATGACGTCTGATAACCGAGTGCTTGAAGCCATGTTGTCTCCCTCCTCGATCGGCGCACCAGGATGCGGATCAAAGTCGCCACCTGGTGCATAGTCCTGTGGCTTCATATGAGTACCAGATGATGGTTCTGGGTTGCATCCGTCGCTTGGTGGTAAGGCGCTTCGGGCAGACCAAATGTATGAACTTGGGCATTCCGGTTCGTAACGAAAAGACGCCTCATCAAATGAGGCGTTGGAAAAATTGGGTCATGCATGACGCTTGTTGCCGGGCGGTGATACCGCCGACTGTCTAGCGACAGTTTCCATATCCCATCCGGCCTCCCATGCGTCAACTTTTGTCTGCCATCGGGTGGGAGATTCGCCGGTATGGCCCGGCATCGCCTGAGCTTTCAGGTAGGGGTTCTCCCAGCGAGTCAATCCTTGGCGGGCGGCCTGGGCTCCCTGCTTTCGGATGTAGTCATACATTTATGAACCCTCCAAAAGTGGATAGTCGAGTGGAAATTATGAAGCCGCTGGCGGGCTGTATGCAATAGTGTGTCAATACTAAGCGGCCTAGCGCGGCGCCATCCCCTTGCGCAGCGATTCCAACAGTTCGGCCGTCATCTGGTCGCGCTTTAGCACGGAGGGCTCCCGGCCCTGGCACACCAACCGGTCGTCATAGACTGCCTGGCGCGCTAACGTTAACGCGCGATAAGTTAACGCGCGATAAACATTTGTCAGGGGGGCGATTTAGGCACGGCACATGCGGACCGCAATTGGCATGTACCGCGGCGTGAGGCCGCGACAGACGGGGTGTACGATGGAACGCGACGAGCTTTTGGTTCAGATGGTTAGCAGGTCGGCGGAGCTTAGGGATTTCGGGGACTGGGTGGATATCCTGGGGAAGTACGCCGACTGCCTTGCTCAGGTTGGTACAAAGTTGACGCCTGACGAAGTGGAGAAATTTCTGGAGGTCGGAGCGGTTTTTTACCGCACATTGGCACGCGCGGAGGATTATCGCCAAAACTTTCGGTCGGAAATGAAAGATTAGGAGAGTCTAGCGTCGCCTTCATCCTCTAAGCCCGCGACCACTCCGTTCGCCGCGACCTTGCAAGCGTAGGTGAGGTTGTCTATCCAGCCTGTTTCATCGAGACGTCGGCGTGCATGCCGCGATCCAGATCGATTCCTGGCTCGGCCGCGCATTCTTGAAGGGCCAGTAGTTCGCCGGCAATTTCACCGCTCTCAATCCGACGAATGATGTCATCAAGTAGTAGCGTGCGGGAAGCGAACCCTAGGCCTGTGAGACCTCGCACGACCAGCTGATAGGCTAAGTTCGGCTCGGCTCCCTTCATAATGCCGAAGTAAAAAATCCTGCCTTGCTCATTCCTAAGCAACAGTTGTCCTGGGCGAGCGTAGATCCTGTATACGCGCCAAGGCGAGAGCATTGCAGCGTCCGGGGTTGAGGACTGTGCTGGGGAGGAATCGAGATGCTTGAACGACGTCCCGAATGAGACGAATTTCCGGCAAGCAGTAATGACGCGTAAAAATGACTTAGCTAAGAGCTTCATGATCGGGTCGGCCTAAATGAATCGAAGCGCGATACGGCCGCGATAAATGGCGAAGCAGTCGATCAAATCGAAGTTCTAATTTGGGGACCGGTCGGCCTGTACCGTGGCCTTTGAATAGCGCAGAAATATCGTGGGTCGAGATCGAATCACGACAACGCTGGCTCTCGCAATCGTGCGACGAGTCAGCGCCTGCTCACAAGTTTTCAGCCATCCATCGGCAGCTAGGCTGCTGCGTTCTCCGTGGATCTAGGCCGAACGCGTGCGATACGCTACTGAGGGGTGCGCTGCTTTATCGGATCATTTTGCGCTTGTTTACGCGCGGCTTCTTCTTTTTGCTCCTGACTTTGCTGCTCTTGCTGCTTGTTGGGCTGGTCGTCTTGACCAGGTTGAGAGGGGGGGCCAGCTGCGCTGAAGCGAGTGGGGAATGTCATGATGTGTGCCTCTTTAGTTGTCGTGGCGAGTGCCACGTATTCACAGTACGCTCAATGGCACGTAGGACCTACGACTGAATTGAAACAAGCGTAAGACCTGTGGAGGTACCTGCTCTACACTGACTTCATGCAACCGTCTTGGAGGCTGCCATGTCACAGTCAATGGGTATGAAAGCACTGGAGCGGTGGGACGACGAGGGGGGATCGCAGCTTGCCTCTCTTGCTAACTCGTTTGCTATCGAGGAGTTCGAGGCGTCTGAGTGTCGGATTTTGGCCTTCCTGGGGGCGTCCGTTTTGAGCCTGTGGGACGACCTTCCAGTTGATGCGCGCCAGCGGATGCTAAATCGTGAGATTGCTCAGGCAGCGTTCGACAAGTCGGTACTAAAAGTAAAGATTGCGCGTCTTGCTGCGGGAGATTTTTTTTCAGGGGATAGACATGAACCACGATCATGATGACTCTGAGATTGAGCGCTGGCTCAATGAAGGAGGGGTGCAATTTCCCACATTCGTTGAGTTGCTGGATCCAGGGGTGCTTGACGAAGGCGAGCGGCGAGTCATTGCGTGCCTTGGGGCAGCAATTTTGAGCATCTGGCACGAAGTGCCGACCGACATTCGAAGAATGGTGTTGCAGGGCGCGCTCAGCACTGCTACGTATGATGCTGCGTTGTTGAAGGGGAAGGTCGCGATGTTCTTGCGAGGGAGGCAAGGCTCGTTAAATTGAGCTCGGCGCCATCGCTCGCATTCAGGGAAATGCGGCACAACACATACGCACCTCCAGCAGGAAGGGGAAGGTCCAGTATAGGATCAGTCTAGGCTGGCGGCTTCGTCGGGGAAGCGTTCAAGATAGTAGACCGGCGCGCGGGCGCTCAAGACGATCAGGCGCTGCTGGGCAACGGGTAGGGCGTTGAATTCCGCCACTGTAAGGCCAGGGCCCCCTGCAAGGAGCCTAGACCGCCAGGCCAGTTTTCAGCACATACCTGCATTGAAGTCGGACGACGGGAGATTTGCGTTAGAACTGAACGCCCAAGAACCGCATAAATACGTGGGCCATAACTCCGATTTGTTCTAACGGCGGAAAAGAAAAGCCCAATAAGATCAATGTCTTATTGGGCTTTCATACGGGCCTTCTAAGCCTGAGGTCGGGGGTTCGAGCCCCTCCTGCCGCGCCAATATCTTCATTCGATCCCGTACTTCCCCGGCGCAATCACCCCATTCGGATCCAGGGCCGCCTTGATCGATGCGCAAGCTCGCACCAGCTCCGGCATGCGCTGCGCCTGGTGGAACTCGTGATACATCGTCGGCGCACGCCCCACGAAAATGCCTCGATCGGCGAACAGCTTGGCCAGTGTCCGGTAGCAGGCATCGGCGCGGGCGGTTTCGTCGGCGTCCTCGCGGTTGTAGATGATCGCGTGGATGGCGCGGGCGAATCGAGCGCCGCAAACGTTTGACAGCAGGTATTCCAGCCCGTGGTCGCGGCAGATGCGGCGTGCATCTGCCTGCAGGCTATTGACGATGTCACCCGCAACCGGGGAACCCGCCGACAGCCAGATCGCGCCGCCGCCCGGCCGCCAGCCCAGCATCTTCAATTCGCTGTCGGTCGGCACGCCGGTGTTGGAGTTGATGGCGATGTGCAGGGGGCCGATGTCCTCGGCTTCCTCCAGGGGAATCTGGCGTCCCTTGCCCGAGGCCAGGAAATGCTGGGCGATGCGGTCGATCTGGGGCTGTACGGCGGCGCGACTCGCGCCGTACACGGCGCCTGATACGGTCCAGGATCCCAGGTCATACTGCCTGCGCAGCGCGGCGCGGCCCTCGTCGGACAGCGCGTGTTTGCCGCCGCTGGCCGCGTATTCGGGGTTGGTGGCCGCCGAGGACAGCAGATACAGGTCGTTGGTGGCGCGGATCAGCGTCGGCACGAAATTGCTGAGCTTCAGCGGACGGATGCGTTCGACGATCTCCCCCAGATCTTCGTCGTCGGGGAAGGTGAAAAAGAAGGGTTCGATATGCGGCGGCCGGGGCATGAGCCACATGCCTACGCGGGTGACGATGCCAAAGTTGGATTGGGAAAACAGGCCGTCCAGCGTGGGGCCGAAGCTGTATTTGGAGACGTGCCAGTTGGGATGCGAGGAACCCGCCAGGCTGCCGTCGCCGGTGCGGATCACGTCGCCATTGCCGAGCACAACTTCCATGCCGCAACTCATGCCGAAGTGATCGGCGTAGGCGCCGCTGCCGCCGCCCTTGTCCAGGGCGTTGGCGAGGATGCTGCCCTGCGATGGACCTGCGGTCGGCGAGATCATCAGCTTGCTTTCCCGGCGCTGCAGCTCGTCGTGCATGGCGCGGAAGCTCACGCCGGGTTCGAGCACGCAATAGCCCAGCGTCTCGTTGACTTCCAGGATGCGATTCATGCGCCGGCCCAGGTCCACCACTACCTGGCCGGGACGGATGGGCGAGCGGGTGCCCAGACCGATGTTCTGACCATTGCTGATGGGATAGAGCTGAACGCGGAAGCGATTGGCCAGGCGCACCAGCGTTTGCACCGCCTCGGTCGAGTCGGGGTAGGCGACCGCGCCGGGGCGCACGTCGGCGCAGGGCAGGGTATGTTCGCCATAGCGTCCGAGGACGTCGTCACTCAGCGAGATCGCGTCCGCGCCAAGCTCGGCCGCCGCCGCATGGGCGAAATCTACGATAGGGTCATTGGAAGGCATACGTCTTTCACCACAGAAGATCGCCGCTGCCGGCGGTTGTCGGAACCGGCGTGGCCGCCGGCGTTGGAGTGTCGGCCGCCGCCTGCGGCGGCTTGGGCCGGAAGTCTTCAAGACCGCGTGGGGGCGGCCCGCCGGTGGCCCAGTCCAGCAGCTGGACCGTGTGCGCCACGGGCACCGGCGTGAAGCGCGAGATCTGCACCAGGCATCCCATGTTGCCAGCGGCGATCACGTCCGGTTGGCCGGCCGAGGCGTGGGCCGCCTTGCGTTGTCCCAGCCGGTCCGAGATGGCCGGCTCGAGGATGTTGTAGGTCCCCGCCGAGCCACAGCACAGATGCGATTCGGCGATATCGCGCACCTCCATGTCCAGCTTGCCCAGCGCGCGGCGCGGCGGCCGTTCGATTTTCAGGCCGTGCTTGAGTGAACAGGAGTCGTGATACGAAACGGCCAGGCCTAGCGCCGAGCCGCTGGCGGTCAGCGACAGACTGGCGGCGATTTGCGAGATGTCCTGAGTGGCCTCGACCACCAGGCGCACCTGCGTCGACAGTTCGGGGCGGTCAGAGAGTAGCTCTTCATAGCGTTTGATGACGGAGCCGCAGCCCGATGTGGTGCTGATGATGGCGTCGATCTGCCCCGCCAGCAGCGCGGTCGACCAGCTGCGGACGGCCTGTTCCATGTGCCGAGTGGCGGCCTCGCGTCGTCCCATGTGCAGTTCGAGCGCGCCGCAGCATTGCACGCCGGGCACGTTGACGACGGCGATGCCGGCGCGTGTGAGCAGCCGTTTGGCCGAGGCGTTGATCTCGGCGCCGAGCACCGATTGGGCGCAGCCGTCCAGCAGCGCGACGCGGCGCGTCGGGTTGGCGGGCGGCTGCGGAGCGGCTTCGGTGCGTGGCGCAAAAGCCGCGAGTGCGGGGGCGCTGGATAGGGAGGCCAACGCGCCCAACGGGCCGCCGAGGCGGCCGGAGGTGCCGCGCAGCAACCGGCCCGCGGCCGCGGCCGGACGCAGCAGCGCGGGGGTCGTCAGTACCCGGGCCAGCGCTGAGCGCAGCAAGCGCTGCGTCAGCGGGCGGGCCTTGCTTTTTTCGATGTGCTCACGCGCGCCGTCGATGATGGCGTGATACGAAACGCCGGCCGCGCAGGTGGTTTCGCACGACAGGCACGACAGGCAGCGGTCCAGGTGGCGCACGGCGGCCGGGCTGGGCGCTGCGCCGCTGTCCAGCATCTCGCGCGCCAGGGCGATCCGGCCGCGCGGTGAATCCAGCTCTTCGCCATCGAGCACGTAGGTGGGACAGACTGCGGTGCAGAAGCCGAAATGCACGCAACTCTCGGCGGCAGCGCGGACCGCGTCGGGGCGGTGAATGGTGATGGTCTTGGGCATGGTGCGACGGAAGCTTGCCGGCCAGGGCCGGGATGAAGCTCATTCTGCCGTCGGGCCGTGCGCGGGGCTGTGCCCAGCGCGTCAGTGGACGCCGCCCAGGGCGTCAGTCAGCCGCGGGTCTGCCCTTGCTTGAGCAGATTTACAGGCAATTCGCCGTATCGCTCGGAGAAGCGCCGCGTGAAGTGGGAGAGATTGTTGAAGCCGCAGGCGAAGGCGGCCTCGCTGACCGTGCGGGTCTTGCCGGCCGCCAGCAGCTCATGCGCGAGCGTCAGGCGGGCCTGCACCACGTAGGCTTCGAACGACAAGGCGGCATGCCGCGCAAACAGGCGGTGTAGGGTGCGGACCGATATGCGGCAGGCTGCGGCCACCGTTGCGGGCGACAGGTCCGGGTTGGCGATCGCCGTATCGATATGGCGCTTCACGCCGACGAAGCTCAGTTCGGTGGAAGGGGGCGCCGCGGCGTCCGCCAGGGATGCGCAATGCAGCGCCACGATTTCGATGACGGCATCCAGCAGCGTGTCGACGGTGCGGTCCTGCAGTTTCACCGTCGTATCGGTCAGCAGGCGCATGGCTTCGGTAAGCACGGGCGCGAACGGCATATCGGCCGGCAGGCTGGCCGGCGCGCGTAGCCGCCGCATGCCCGGGGCGCGCGCGCTCAAGGCGTGGCGTGGCAACAGCACCAGCCGGCGCGAGGTTGTTTCCGGGAACGTGATGTCGAACGCGGATCCGGTGTCGAGCAGCCCGAATTCTCCGGGCCGCAGGCACAACTGCTCGTCACCCTGGGACATCAAGGCGCTGCCCTGCAATTGCAGGCTGAGCATGATGTGATCGCCATTGAGACGGCTGACTTGCCGCTGGGAGCGGCGGATCATGTGCGGGGAGCTCGCGAAGTTCACGAGCCGGACTCCCGCGCGGTTCTGGCTGGACATGGTGCCGGCGAATCCGGCGTCGGGTTCGGCGCGGAATTCAGAATCCAGCACACCGGCGCAGACCGCATCCTGCCAGAACGCCAGGGCGTGCTGGCCGTGATCGTGGGTGCTCCAGTTGTGCCATTCAGGCGCCATTTCGGCTCCGGGGTCCGTTGCGTGCTGTCGCTGCCAGCGGCATCGGCTGGCACGTTGGGTCGTGCCCAATGTAGCGAGGCAGTGGAGAATGGGCCATCCGTGCATTCCCCAGTAACGGCGTACTGTGTTCAACGAATGGAGCGTGGCATGAAACGGTTTCTATCTTTGTGGGCAGGTGCAGTGCTCGCGTTGTCGGCTTTCTGTGTCGCGGCGCAAGAGTATCCGGCACGGCCCGTGCGCATGATCGTGGGCTTCGCGCCGGGCGGCGGCAACGATATCCTGGCCCGCCTGATGGCCGAGCAGTTGCAGCGCCGCCTGGGCCAGCCCTTCATCGTGGAGAACCGGCCGGGCGCCAGCGGCGCCATTGCGATCGGCGCTGTCAAGCGGGCCGAGGCCGACGGCTATACCTTGCTGGTGGGGCCGAGCAGCGGCATGACCGTCAATCCGGCCATCTACAACAACCTGGACTACGACCCGGTCGCCGATTTCGCGCCGATCTCCCTTGTCGGGGATATTCCGATGATCCTGACCGTCAAGGCTGAAAGCTCGGCGCGCTCGGTGGCCGATCTGGTCGGCCAGGGCAAGAAGAGCGGCAAGCCTCTGTTTGCAGGCTCGGGCGCCAACTCCTTCCAGCTCGCGACCGGACTCTTCGCCAAGCGCGTCGGCCTGGAAGCGGAGGTGGTCAACTACAAAGGGAACTCTGCCGTGGTCGCGGCCTTGTTGGCCAACGAGATCGACTTTGCGCTGATCGACACTGCGGCCGTATTGCCCCAGATTCGCAGCGGCCGGCTGAAAGCGCTGGCCGTCACGGGGGCGAAGCGCTTTACCTTGTTGCCCGACGTGCCCACTGTCGCGGAGTCCGGCGTGCCGGATTTCGCAATGTCATTCTGGTCGTCCCTGTACGCCCCTGCGGGCACGCCGCAAGCCGTCATCGAGAAGCTGCAGAGCGCCGTATCCGCAGCCGTGCGAGAGCCCGCCGTGGCCGATCGCCTGCTGGAACTGGGCATCGATCCTGTAGGTAGCGCACCGCAGGTCCTGGCCGATACCATGGCCCGGGAGATTCCGATGTATGCCGCGGCCGCCAAGGAGGCGAACCTGTCGCCAGTGCAGTAGGCGCGTGGAGCCGACCTGTCCGAATTTGTCCTTTGCTTTACTGCAACTGTCGACAGGCGGAAGCTGGCCGTCCGCCGGCTATGAGTGATAGGTGCTGACTCGATGACCTATATAATCCCGCAAGATATACAGGGGCACTTACGGGGACTGCTGGTGCGAGGTGCCGCATGGGCAGTTCTCCTATTAGGTGTGGTTATCGACACCATTGGATCGGGGATTGCTAGGTGGACGGCCAACAACTTTCGCAGTTCATCTCGGACGCTCAGCAGGCAGTGTGGGCGTCCCGGGAAGTCAGGGGACAACTACAGAAGAATCAAGTCGCCGTGATTCCGGCCAACTTCTATTCGAATATTCCGTCTTTAGAAGAGATATCCGAATCTTTCGAATACAAGGATGAGAATGTCCCCCCTTATTTGGATTCGGGAATTTTTGACTCTCTTAGCTTGCGAGATGAGCTGATCAATCTGGCGGACTACTCTGTTGATTTCGACCCACCTAAGGATGGCGATGTCGAGAATCCCACGGCTTTCTTCTGGAGCAATGACCAATTCCCATTCATTGACGGGATGGCATACCACGCTGTTCTGCGTAAGCTCAAGCCACGGAACGTGGTTGAGATCGGCAGCGGCTTTTCTTCCTTGGTGGCCCTTGAAGCGCTGCGTCGGAATGGTGTTGGCAAGCTGACCTGCATTGAACCGTTTCCCAGACGCTTCCTAGAAGATCGGGCGAAGAAGGGCGAGATACGCCTTATTCAGAAGAAGGCCCAGACGTTCGGCGATCTGAACGATTTCCTGGAAGATGGCGACGTGCTGTTCATCGACTCTACTCATACGGTGAAGATCGGTAGCGATTGCCTGCATCTGTATCTGCGCCTTTTGCCCAAAATCAAACGCAGGATCTGGGTACATGTGCATGACATCTTCCTACCTTTCGGCATGCCGGCAGACTGGGCGCGTGACCTGCATATCTATTGGACCGAGCAATACCTGTTGCTGGCATTCCTGCTGGATAATCCTAAGGCCACAGTGAAGTTTGGCGCGAAATATCACGAATATGTTGATAGAGAGTTTCTGGAGCGAACTTTCATGCATGGACGCTCCCCGTCGAACGGCGGCAGCCTCTGGTTTGAGTACGACGGCACCAAATAGTGCACGAATCATGAATAAAATGGCATGCCCGCTTTGGCGTTTTTCTCTACTTGGGGCGAGTATGCGAACCCGATTCAGGAGCATGCGCGTGCCTCAACACCAGGGCGCAATGGATGGATATTGGTGCCTCTGGCGCCATTCTTTTGGCGTGACGCGAAATGAGTTAAGGGTGGTGGGTGACCTCCCCCCTTAACTCCTCCCAGTTTCCACTCGGACCGCTCTAGCTATTTGATCAGTTCCTTGCTGTCCAGGTGTGTATGGCACACACCTGAGTGCTCCGAGCCATGTCTTGCACGGGGCTTTTTATTTACCCTTTCACTACCCAGGGCGCGATGCTCATGGCGTCAGGGGTTGGGTCATCGCCACGGGACCGTGTGCTGCAGGTAGCCCCCGGCAAGAACCATCGACGATGGCAGGCAATACAACCCCGTTCTTCACGGCAAGTATCTCCGCCATGATGCTCACCGCGATTTCCGCGGGCGTCCTGCTGCCGATATTGATGCCGACTGGCGCATGCAGCCGTTCCAGGGATGCGGCGGTTTCGCCGAAATGCTCCATGAAGCGTTGCCTGCGGATGCCCGTATTGCGGCGTGAACCGATGGCGCCCACGTAAAACGCCGGGCTGTGCAGCGCTTCCAGGAGCGCGAGGTCGTCCAGCTTGGGATCGTGGCTCAAGGCGACGATGCAGGTGCGCGTGTCGGGGGCGAGGGCCAGGACGGCGTCATCGGGCATTTCCCGCGTGATGCGCACGCCGGGCACGGACCAGCTGCCCACTTGTTCTCCGCGCGGATCGCAGACGGTCACCGCAAAGTCGTTGAACAAGGCCATGGTGGCCAGGTATTCCGCCAATGCGCCTGCGCCGATGAGCAGCATCCGGTACTGCGGCCCCAGCGTGGAACAAAGCGTCGCGCCGTCGAATTGCACTGTGGCGGGCGTCGAGGCCGGCGCCAATGTCACCGCTCCGGTGGCTACGTCAACGGTGCGCTGGACCAACTGGCCGGATTCGAGCCGCCGGACCAGGGCGTCCAGTGTTTCGTAGTCCGGCTGGAACTCCAGCAGCAGCTCCAGCGTGCCGCCGCAAGGCAGTCCGAACCGGCGCGCTTCGTCGGCTTCGATCCCGTAGCGCACCAGTTCAGGCGCGCCTTGCGCGATGGCGCCTGTGCCATGGGCGCGGGTGTATCGATGAATCAGGTCGTCTTCGATGCACCCGCCCGAAACAGAGCCGACGCAGCGCCCGTCTTCGCGTAGCGCCATCATGGAGCCGACGGGGCGCGGGGAGGAGCCCCAGGTCTTGACCACCGTGGCCAGCAGCAGCCTGTGCCCGTCCGCCAGCCAGGCGCGGGCTTCGCGCAACACGCGGACGTCGACCGTCTCCATGCCTAGGCTACCCTGCGCACCGGCAGGCTGCGGATCCGCTTGCCGGTGGCGGCAAAGATGGCATTGCACAGCGCGGGCGCCACGGGCGGCACCGGGGGCTCGCCCACGCCGCCAGGAGGCAGGGAGTGATCGTCGTTGACCAGATGCGTGCGGATCACGCGCGGCGAGGCGTTGTGGCGCAGCACTTCATAGTCGTGGAAGTTGCTCTGCTTCACGCGGCCGCGTTCGAACGTGATCTCGCTGGCAAGGGCAAGGCCCAGGCCCATGATGGCGCCGCCTTCCATCTGCGCGCGGATGCGTTCGGGGTTGATTTGCGGACCGCAGTCCATCGCCATGTCCACGGCCACCACGCGCACCTCGCCCTTTGCATCCACGGCCACCTCGACCACGGTGGCGGTGTAGCTCATGAAGCTGTAGCAGAATGCCAGCCCAAGGCCGTGGCCCTGGGGCAGTGTTCTGCCCCATTCCGCGCCTTTGCAGGCCGCTTCGATCACGCCGCGCAGGCGGCCCGTGTCGTAGGGATAGAGCTCGGGGGATTCTGAGTAGTTCCAGGTGTCGGCCATTGTGCCCGGGTCGATCCTGCGCGCCGGGCCGATGAGGTCGAGCGCGAAATCCTTGGGGTCCTTGCCCGCGCGGTGGGCCAATTCGGCGATGAAGCACTGGGCAGCGTAAGCGTGCGGAATGTTGGCTACCGAGCGGAACCAGCCAATACGGGCATGGGCCTCCACTTCGGCCGTTTCCACCCGGACGTTGGGAATGCGGTACGGCATGTTGATGGCCGACATGGCCGATTCGAAGAGCTGCTGGCCCTTGGCGCCTTCCGAAAAGAGGGAGGCGATGGTGGGGGCGGCACTGCGGTGCAGCCAGGACTGGACCTGGCCGTTCTTGTCCAGAACGGCCTCCAGGCGTTCGACCGACACGGTATGCAGATAGTCATGATGAATGTCGTCCTCGCGAGTCCACACCAGCTTGACTGGCGTGCCTTCGGGCATGGCGCGGGCGACGATGGCTGCCTCGTCCACGAAATCGGGCTTGGACTTGCGGCCGAACCCGCCGCCCAGCAGCAAGACATTGACCGTGACGTCGGCGGGCTCCAGTTTCAGCCGGGCGGCGACGGCATCGCGCGCGGCGATGGGGTTCTGGATCGACGTCCAGACCTCGGCGCGGCCATCCTTGATCCGGACGGTGGCCGCTGGCGGTTCCATCGAGGCATGGGCCAGATGGGGAACGTAGTACTCCGCGGCGACGCGCTCGGCTTCGGGCGCCTTGGCCCAGGCTTGCGCGGCATCGCCCTGGCTGCGCATGGTCTTGCCGGGCTTGCGCGCTGCCGATTCCAGCGTCTGGCGGTAGGCGCTTGAGTCGTAGCTGCCGTTGGGGCCATCGTCCCATTCGATTTGCAGCGCGTCGCGGCCTTGGCGGGCCGCCCAGGTGTTGCGCGCGACGATTGCGACGCCGCCCAGGGGCTGGAATGCGGGCGCCCCTTGCATTGGCGGAATCTCCACGACCTTCAGCACGCCGGGCACGGCCAGCGCCTTGGCGCTGTCGAGACGGCGCAGCTTGCCGCCGACGACAGGAGGACGTGCGACGACGGCATAGACCATGCCTGGCAGGCGCATATCCATGCCGTAGCTGGCCTGGCCCTTGCCGATGGCCTCCAGGTCCACCAGGCGCACGTGCTCCTTCCCGATATAGCGGAACTCGGCCCGATCCTTGAGCTTGAGGGCATCGCCCGCGGGAACCGGCTGTTTGGCCGCGTCCGCTGCCAACTCGCCATAAGTCAACCGGCGCCCGGAGGGCTGGTGCAGCACCTCGTGTTGCACCGCTTTGACCTCGGCCACAGGAACCGACCAGCGCGCTGCCGCCGCTGCTTCGAGCATCTGGCGGGCGGCCGCACCGACGCGTCGCATGGGCATCAGGAAGTGCCGCACGCTGCGCGAGCCATCCACGTTCTGGTTGCCATAGCGCGCTTCATCGGCCTGCGCCTGCATGACCTTGACGCGGTCCCAGCGCGCTTCCATTTCGTCGGCCACCACCATGGGCAGGCTGGTGCGCACGCCCGTGCCCATTTCGGCGCGGTGCGCGACGATGGTGACGGTGCCGTCCGCGGTGATGCTGACGAAAACCAGCGGGTCGTTAACGGTGCCGCCGGGCATGCTGTCAGCGCCGTACTTCTGGGCGGGGGACTCGGCGGCCCAGGCTGCCGTGATCAAACCCCTGGCCGTGACCGTCAGGGTGAGCGCGCCCAAGGCGCCCTGCAGAAAGCCGCGCCGGGAAAGTTGAGCGGTGTGCGTCATTGCTTGCCTCCCTGGGCGAGGAGCCTGGCCGCCTGCTGGATGGCTGCGCGGATGCGAGGATAGGTGCCGCAACGGCAGATATTGCCGCTCATGGCGTCCTCGATGTCTTGGTCGGTCGGCTGCGCCGAGACCTTGAGCAGGCTTACCGCCGTCATGATCTGGCCCGCCTGGCAGTAGCCGCATTGGGCAACGTTCTGTTCTATCCAGGCCTGTTGCACCGCCCGGCCGACCGCATCCGCCTCTATCCCTTCGATGGTCGTGATGCTGTGGCCTGCCACGGCGGAGAGCGGGGTGACACAGGACCGGATGGGCGCGCCGTCCATGTGCACGGTACAGGCGCCGCACAACGCCATGCCGCACCCGAATTTGGTGCCGGTCATGCCGAGTTCATCCCGTAAAGTCCAGAGCAAGGGCGTTTCGCCCGGGACGTCGATATCCTTGGCCTGGCCATTGATTTGAAGTTGGGTCATGGAGGAATCCTTGGTGGGCGGGCATGGCAGGCGAAAGCTTGCCTGAACCGTGAGTGAATCACTTTTTCAAATCGGAATTCTGCCTAAAAATTCAAAAAATCTGCCTAATTGTTCCAGACAGAACTTAAGGGCGACGAGCCAGAGCTGGCGCCTGGAGCCCACGCGAACGGCTCCTTCGGATCGTCGAGGGTCAGCCCCGAGGATGTTACGCCTTCGGCCGGCCCGTCGGTGAGCACGGTGTATCCGTGCTGCCAGGTCGCGTGCAGGCCCATTTTTTCGGTTGCGCTGCAATGACGTCCACCCTGTCACATCCCATACCAGCATCTCCGCTGGCCTTCCCCGGTCCCCGATCCAGGCCTAGCCTGTCGGCTCTTTCATCTTCGACAGGAGACCCGCATGGTGAAGGCGAAACGGGTGGGCGTGCCCTATGGCGTGGAAGTAACGAACGGCCAAAACGTCCTGCTCTCCGACACGCAAAAAGACGGCAAGGGAGGAACCGCGGGCATGCGGCCGCACGAACTCCTTGAAAGCGCGCTAGCGGCCTGTGTCTGCATGTCCATCGGCATGGCCGCGGACCGCGCCGGCGTTGCGTTGCCCGAGGCGACGGTGCAGGTGGACATCGATAGGCTGGATGACGAAACCGGATTCGAGGTGAGTTTGCGCTTCGCTGCGGCGCTGACGGCGGCGCAGCAGGATCTGGTTCGCGACGCGGCGCAGGCATCGCCGGTTGCGCGCACGTTGGGCAAGACGGTGCGGGTGCGGCCAGCTGTGTTCCTGGTGGCCTGAAGAGGATGCGGGCAGAACGCGCTTCTGCCCGAGGCTCACCTACTGCCCGAACTCATAAACATAACTATTCGCCGACCCTGCCGCTTGGTTGTACAGCGGGCACCAGCCGTTGACCGGGGCCACTTCGCAATACCGGTTGCGGCCATACACCTGGGCGATCTTCCAGTCCTGAGTCTTGTCGGCGCGTTCCAGCAGGTACTGCATGCGCACGCCGCGCTCCTTGCGGTCGCGTTCGTCGTTGTCCACCGGAAAGCCGGGCGTGGAGGGCGTGGTGTTGCGGATCTGGGCGACGACGAAGGCGCGCGTGTCGGATTGGACATCGACGTTGACGACACTGCGCTCGTAGATCTCGACGCTGCATTTTTGGTCGCCGTTCTGCCGGGCCTGCAGCTGTGCGGTGCTCAGCGCGTCTTCGGCGGCGCTGAAGGGACGGTAGAGTTCGGCCAGTTCCTTGCAGGCGGTGGCGGTATAGCGGTCGTGCGCGTCGCGCACCTGCCACCAGGATTTCACCGCCGCTTCCGGCGTGTTGGCGGCCAGCTGCAGTTGCGGCGTGGCGGCTTGAAGCCGTTCCCAGGGGGTCTCTTCCTGCTTGGAGCAACCCGTCAAGGCGATTGCCAGAACGAGCAGTAGGGCGGGCTTGGTCACGGTACTGAATCTGGTAAACAAATCGGGGGCACCATGATACCCCTTCCGCCGTGGCGCCCGCCCTTCAGGCGGGGCGCAATGCCCGCTTGTACGCTTCCAAGGTGCTGAACATCTTGCCCGCAAGCCGGAAATTGGCTTCGGCGTAGGCCCGGGCGTTACCGATCATGGCTTCGGTTTGTCCCGGATCGCTGCGGATTTGCATGATGCGGTCCGCGTAGCCGGCGACGTCGCCCGGCGCAGCCAGCCAACCGGTCTGGCCCGGCGTGACGATTTCCGGCAATCCGCCCACGTCGCTGGCGACCACGGGGCGGCGCGTGGCGAACGACTCGGGTACCACGCGCGACCAGGCTTCGGTGGCCGAAGGCACCAGCACCACGTCGGCGGCGCGGATCATCTCCGCAATATTGTTGCGATGACCGGCGAACACCACATGTTCGGAAATGCCCAGATCCACGGTCAGCTGGTGCAGCGCATAGGCATAGGGCTTGGTGCTGGCGGTGGGCATGCCGACCACCAGCGCGATGGCGGGCAGGCCCTGGCGGCGAAGCCGGTGCACCACGCGCAACAGATCGGACTGGCCCTTCTCGGGACGCAGCATGCCTATGGTGGCAATGACGCAGGCGCTGTCGGGGGCACGGATGCCCAGTGCTTGCCGGGTGCGCAGGCGTGACTGCGGCGTGTCGCCGGATTGGAAGAATTCGTCCGCGGCCCATTCTCCGACCACGCTGATCCGCTGCGCGGGCGCCAGGCGCGCCGCGACGAGTTCCTGCTTGCCCAGCAGGCTGGTCGCGATGACGTGGTCGCAGCCGATTTTCCATTCCAGCCGGCGACGCGGCGAGGAAGGCATGGGCTTGGCGAAGTGGCGCGTCCTGACGACCGAGCACAGGTCGCGGCACAGCGCGGCGGTCTTGCCGTCGGCGCGACTGTGGCTGTCGATCAGGTCGATGCGCAGCGTCTTGACCGCGCGCCGCAGCTTCAGGACCGTGGCCGGCGAGTAGGCGACGTCGAAGTCTATGTCCACGGCGCGCAGGCCGCGCTGCCGGGCTTCGCGCCCGATTTCGCTGTCCGCCGGAGCCGCGATCGCCACTTCGTAGCCATGGCGCTGCAGCCAGGAGGATTGCTCGAGGACGCGGAATTCCAGCCCGCCCAGGCTGCGCTCAGCCAGCGTATGCAGGATGCGCATGATGCTCCAGGACTTTGCGGCAGGCGCCCAGCACATCGTCGGGCGTGATGGAATTGATGCCGTCGCGGGGATGGCGGGGAACGACCGCGGCGGAGTAGGGGCGATCCCAGAACCACTCCGGGTTGGACTCGTTGAATACGCCCACGTAGGGCACGCAAGCGCCTTGGGCGATATGCGACGGGCCGCAATCGTTGGCCACGATCAGGCGCGCACGCAGCATGAGAGCGCTGAGCTCCGGCACCGAGCGGCAGTAGGCGATGGAAAATTCAGGACGCCGCATGGCTTCCAGCTTGTCGCGTTCGATGACCTCTTGTTCTCCCAGCACGAACAGGTAGCGGGTGTCCGGGCCCAGCAGCAGCTTTAGCCTCTCAGCCAAGCGCAGGTAGTTCAGCAGGCTCCAGCGCTTGAACGCGCCAGACCCGCCGCCCGGGATCAGGACCACGTCGGCCCCCTGCTTGGCATGCTGGTGCGGCTGGGCCAGCGTCTGGAAGCAGCGGCGCGCCACGGCCTCGGCGTCGAACTGCCGGTACGACGCCAACAGCCGGAGATTGGCCAAGCCGATGTATTCGGCAACGCTCTTGCGATGGGAGTGCGTCCAGGCCAGGTCGCTCATCCGCGCGTTGTGAAAGCCGAAGCGCATGGTTGGCCGGCGCAGCAGGTTGATCAGGCCGAAGCGTTCGCTGCTGTGATGCAGGCTGACGCAAACCGGGGTGTGCTTCTTGAGCGTGCGCAGATAGTCACCGAACGTGGCGGCCCGGACGAACTCGTCGACCCAGGGCACGCCGCGGTAGAAGCCGGCCAGGTCGTCGCGGGCCACCACCCGGATCCGCCTGGAAGCCCACCAGGTTTTCAGTTGATAGAGCGCCGGCAGGGCGACGATCTGGTCGCCCAGCCGGGGCTGGCTTCTGACATAGACGACGACTTCCGACATGGGCAACCTCGCTTGCACGGCAGTTTTTTGGAGGTCCGCAGACCGCTGCCGCGCAATGTATCGATCCAGTCGAATGAATCTTTCCGAGGTCTTTTAAGGAGTGTGAAGAACCTGCCGGACGTGCTTTACACAACTAAACAACTACGCCCGTATGCGGTTCGCGTTCACGTCGTCGTTGCGCGCTTACTTGGAACCGCCCGAGTTCGGGTAGCCCGGAGGCGGCGCCGCGCCACCGCCCTTGGTACTGGGCACGTTGTCGTTGGCTTCGCGGTGGCGACCCTGCTTGTCGGTCTTGTGCATGTCCGACCGGGTGTGGTCGCTCTTGTTCAGGTTGGGCGGGTTGGTCGGCGTGTTCGGCGTCGCATTTGGCGCGGGCGGCTTCTGTCCGGGCGGCACGGGCTGGTTGGGGGGGACGGCGGTGCTGTCGTTGGGCGTGTTGGACGGCGAGGTGGGCATGGCTGACTGCGCCAGCGCACCGGCCGAAGCCAGTCCGGCGGACAGGGCCAGCGCGTAGGTGAAAGCTCGGATTTTCATGAGTACGCTCCTATGTGGGAAATGCTGGAACCTATCCGCAAGCGTCATGCCCGGCTGCGCACGGCTCTCGGTGATCCTGAAAGGAAAGGTGCTTTGCCCTGTGAACGCCTCGCGTCGCTAGCGGGCGTTCCATCCCAAGCTCGAACGCACCGGAAAAATATACCGATTCGCGCCGCTTCCTCGCCGGTCGTGCGCATTCCTGCTGCGGGTGGACGCTAACCGCAGGCATCGTCGTCTTCCAGCGTGGAGGCGCCCGCCTTGGAGCGCTCTTGCACGCGGACCACACTGAACTCTCCTGTTGCCTCCAGATAGGCTCTTTCGACCTCAGCCAGGTTGGCGACGCCTTTCAACCTTAGTTGCTCCATCAGTTCGCTGCGGGTGATGTGCTCTTTCCTGAGTCCATGGACCAGCACTTTGCCGGACCGGATCAGGCAGACGCGCTGTGGCTCAAGCAGGCGACGCAAGGGAGGAACGTAATAGCCCACCCGATCCAGCAGGTAGCTCCAGCCGACTATGGTGGCGACAACGATGATGCCGTCCCCCATGGAGTACGAATCGCCCGACATGGCATTGCCCGCGGCATCCGCCACCAAGACCAGCACCAGCATGTCCGCCATTCCCAGGGAGCCCATGTCACGTCTGCCGGAAATACGCAGCAACGCGTACAGCACCCAATACATGGTCGTGCCGCGGATGATCATTTCGGCAAAGCCCGCCTGCAACTCGAAGATTTGGGCGAATTTTTCCATGGCGTTTCGATAGCAAGCGCCGTGCCGCGTGCGGGCAGCGCAGGCACAGACGCAGTTGGGGCATGGCATTTGCTGAGAGGTCGTGATCCGTCACGAGGACGACCGCCATGAAACCCAAAGACCGCAAACCCAATCCTTCGGCCGATGACACCGACCGGGAACTCCAGGCCAGCCACCGCGATGGGCAGAACCGGACCAAGAAGGAGGGCCATGTCAGCCAAATAGGCACCGGACAGGATCAGCAAAGCAGGCGCAATCGAGGCGCTGGGGCGCGCAGCAAGGGCTGAGCGGCCGCTGCGTACCGTCCCGCCAGCGCGTACGCCAGGCGGGACGTCTTCGAGTGGCCGGATGGGCATGGCGCTTGCTGAATAGGTCCACTCGGATCGAGCGCAAGAAATGGCGTAGCGATACAGCCATGACCGTGGTTCAACGTGGGGATGGTCCCCGCATAGGAGAGACGTATGGAGCATCAAACCAATATCGTTGGCGGCCCCAAGGATTCCGCGACCGGGCCTGGCCCCGAGATCATGGCGGCGGACACCCTTGACGGCAACGACGTCGTCAACGCCTCGGGAGAAAGCCTGGGGTCGATCAAGGACATCATGATCGACGTGCCGCGGGGACGCGTGGCCTACGCCGTGCTGTCGCGCGGCGGCATCCTGGGCATGGGCGACAAGCTCTTCGCGATTCCGTGGGCGGCCTTGACGCTGGACACCGACCGCAAGTGCTTCATCCTGAATGTCGACAAGGAGGTCTTGAAGAACGCGCCGGGCTTCGACAAGGACGACTGGCCCAGGATGGCGGACGAAAGCTGGGCGTTGAGCGTGCACAAGTACTACAACCAGGATCCCTACTGGTAGGGCGCAGCTCGGGAGGGCGGCCGCGAGCCGCCCTTTTTCCCTCCATTTTTTCCCCTTTCTTCTTCCCATGCCGGTCGGCCGGCCCTTCCCATGCATACTCCTCTTACCCACGATGCTGTTCAGGCAAAACGCCCGGCCCGGTTTTTGGGAAGACGCCACGGCGAACGAGCCCCTGTCTCCCTGGGCCGTCAGGCGGCGCTCAACGGCTTCGGCTTCCAGGCGCCGGCCGGTCTGGCCGCGCGTATCCGCCAGCGTATCGAGCAAGCCGAAAACGAAGCCTGGATGGCGCGTCTGTGGCAACGCGACGCCACGCTGTGGACCGGGACCGATGAGGATCGCTGGCTGGGCTGGCTGCAACCCGGCATGGCGCCGCGGGCGCTCGGCCGCATGACGGCAATCTGCCGCAGGTTGTGCGTGGCTGGGTTCTCGGATGCGGTGTTGCTGGGCATGGGGGGCGCCAGCCTCGGCGCGGAGGCGCTGGCCCGTACGCTGGGCGTGGCCAGCGGAGGCTTGCGCCTGCACGTGCTGGACTCCACCGACGCGGCCCAGGTGCGCGCGGTGCAGTCCGCGGTGGATCTCACGCGTTGCCTGTTTGTCGTCTGCAGCAAGTCCGGATCGACCCTGGAATCGCGCATGCTCGCTGCCTACTTCCATGAACAGGTGGCGCGGCGGCTTGGACGGCAGGAAGCGGGGCAGCGCTTTGTCGCCATTACCGATCCGGGGTCTCCGATGCTGGACCGCGCGCGGGCGGACGGTTATGCCGCCGCCTTCGAGGGCGAGCCGTCCGTGGGCGGGCGCAACTCCGTGCTGTCGCCCTTCGGACTGGTCGCGCTGGCGCTGCTGGGGCACGATCCAGCGGCATTCCTGCGCAGCGCCCGCCCCATGGTGCGGGCATGCGCGGGGCAGGCCCAGGCGCGCACCAATCCGGGGTTGCTTCTGGGAGCGCTGCTGGGCGAGGCAGCATTGGACGGCCGCAACAAGCTCACCATCCTGGCCGCGCCCGGGCTGGAGTACGTGGGGTGTTGGCTCGAGCAATTGCTGGCCGAATCCACCGGCAAGGATGGGCGGGGCATCATTCCCGTGGCCCACGAGCCGGCCGGGGATGCGTGCGATTATGGCCGCGACCGCATGTTCGTCCATCTTGCGCGCAGCGATACGCCCGGCGCCGAGCTGGACACGCGCATGCGGCGGCTGGCCGCTGCGGGATTTCCGGTGGCGCGTTGCGAACTGCCGTCTGCCCAGTCGCTCGGCCAGGAGTTCTTTCGTTGGGAAATGGCCACCGCCGTGGCCGCCGCCGTGCTGCGCGTCAATCCGTTCGATCAGCCGGACGTGGAAGCCAGCAAGGCGCGCACGCAGGCCCTGGCGGCGCGCCACGAAGCCGGCATCGGCGTAGCCGACGTTATGCCCCGGCTGGTCGAAGGCGCGCTGGCCTTCCATGGCGAGGCCGAGGGGGCGACCGCGATCGAGCTGCTGGCGTCGTACTTTGCGGGAATGGATCAGGGCGACTACGTGTCGCTGCTGGCCTATGTCGCCCGGAATCCGGTCCATGACGCGCGCCTCGCCGGGATGCGCTGCCGGCTGCGCCAGGCGACCGGCGCTGCAACCATGGTTGGGTTCGGTCCGCGCTACCTGCATTCCATAGGCCAGCTGCACAAGGGCGGCCCCGCGGGCGGACGATTCCTGTTCATTACCGCGGACGCCGGGGAGGAGCTGGAAGCGCCCGGCCACGCCCTGGGTTTCGCCGCCATGCAGCGTGCGCAGGCCTTGGGCGACATGGAAGAGTTGGCCTCGCGGGGCCGGCCGTGCTTGCGCGTGCACATCTCGGGGCCGGTGGAGGCGGGGCTCGCCCGCCTGGCCGCGCTGCTGGACCGCGCGTTGGTCCCACCGGCGCTCCGCTAGCCGGCTTGCTCATCGGCGTCCTGCCGGGCGGGCGCCGGCAGGTGCACGATGCGTTCGGGGAGCGCCAGCGCGATGCCTGCCGTGTCCAGCTCGCGCATGATGCCCAGGTTGATCTCCTGTTGTATGTCCATGTAGCGGTTGTAGTCCGCTGTCATGACGTAGTAGACGGCTTCGTACTCCAGCGCGTTATCGCCGAAACGGGCCAGGTGCGCCCGGTCGTAGCGGGTGCCGGATTGGCGTTCGATCTGCTGTCGGATCAGCTCCGGCACGGTGGCGGCGCGGTCCACCGGCGTCATGTAGGTGATGCGGACGGTGAAGATGATGCGCCGTTGCTGCATCCGCTTGTAGTTCTGGATGGTCTGCTTGAGCAGCTCCGTGTTGGAACACACGATCTGTTCGCCGCCCAGGCTGCGGATGCGCGTCGTCTTCAGGCCCACGTGCTCGATGCTGCCGGCCACCTGTCCGAAGACGATGAAATCCCCAGCCTCGAAGGGCTTGTCGAGCCCGATCGAGATCGAGGCGAACAGATCGCTCAGTATGGTCTGGACCGCCAGCGCGACGGCGACGCCGCCGATGCCCAGGCTGGCCACCAGCGCGGTGATGTTCACGCCCAGATTGTCCAGCATGGCCAGCAGGGCGATGACGGCAACCAGCGTGCGCAGCAGGAACCGGAACAAGGTGGCGGTGACGGCATTGACTTGGCCGCGCGCGGCCAGTGCATGATCCAGTCCCACCTCGACTGCCCGGTCGAGCCACAGGGCGAGCTGAAGCGTCAACAGCACGAACCAAAGATGCTGGGCTTTGCCCGCGCTCCAGGGCAGTGGGGCGCCGATGAATTCGGCGCCGATCAGGATGGACAGCAACAGCAAGATGACACTGTTGGTGCGCCGCAGGACCTCGGAGACCGAACGCGCAAGAGGATGGCCTGGCGTGTCGGCGCGCTGCCGCAGCCGCGACCGCGTGATCCGCAAGGCGGCGCTCAGCGCGAAGAACAACGCGGCGCCCGCCGTCAGCGCCAATGCCCACAGCATCAGCGGATGGTCCGAAAGGCCCCGGACCTCAGGCAACCAGTTTGCGAGCATGCCGTCTCCTGGAGGAAAGCCGCAACGCAGCAATTGCCGTGCCGTCCGCGCGGGCACGTGGTTTGCTGATAGCGAGGCGGCGGCATTCCGCCCGCCTTCAGGAGCAGCGTCATGGACAAAGAGCGCGATACGACGGCGGCGCCCGCCGAGATCTTGAGCGAAGGTGAACTGAGGGCGCGGCGCACGCTCGAAGCAGCGCGGCGCTTGCTCGATCCGCAGGCGGAACCAGCTGCCGCCGTCTCTTCAGTTGAGGCAGAACTCAAGCGCTACGTCAGGGAGGCGTACCACAGGCGCTCATATGGCTCCTATGGTTGAGCGTTACGGCTGCGGTTCGTCCCAGACTGACGCGTGCCGATATTGTTCGGCGCGCGCCAGCGTGCGATAGAAATCCGCGCCAACCCGTATCAGCCTTTCCAGCTCTTCGGGCTGCAGCCTGGGCTGCAGCGCCATCAGGCATTCCGCATAGTTGGCCAGTACCTCGGGCCAGTCATGGAAGTCCCGGTCGACCGCTGGCGTGGCGATCATTTGTGCCAATAGTTCCTCGCGATCCATATGCATGTTCCGCAGCAAGCGCACTGGTTGCAGATGCGCCCGCAGGTATGCGCATCTGTTCCTTCGCTGGTATCCAAATCTCGGGGAAGACTCCTATTTCTTGGCGGCATCCAGGCGTTGCTGCATGGCTGTCGCCATTTCCAGGTGTTGTTGCAGCACCGGCAGGGTCTCGATCGCGAATTGCTTGACGTCGGGATCCTTCACGTCGTTCGAGGCTTTCTCGAAGAGCTTCACCGCGTCCTGGTGCGCGGATACGCCAATCTCGTCCACATAGGCCTTGTCGAAGCTGTCGTCGCGCAAGCCCAGCGCCTTCAGTTTTGCCTGCTGCACCAGCGAGGGTTCGGTCGGCGCCTGATAACCCTTGCCTTGCGCGAGCGTGGCCAATTGCTGGCCGGCCTTGCCGTGGTCGTCGATCATTTTCTGGGCAAACGCCTTCACGTCCGGATCGCGGGCCTTTTCAAGAGCGAGCTTGCTGCCAGCGACTTCCAGGTGGCCGGCCTGGGCTGCGTTCTCCAGGAAGTCCCGGTCGGCGCTGTCCAGTTTCGCTGCCGCGGCCGTGGGAGGCGCGGCGGGCGCGGTTTGCGCCTGCGCAGCATGGGCGGCAGCCAACGTCAGCGAGGCGAGGATCGTGGCGGTCAGATAGCGGGTTTTCATGGAAACCTCCAGATTTGGGCGCGGTGCGCCGTTATGGGTGGGAGCCTGCAGCCACCAGCAATCGCTGTTCCCGCCCGTCAGCGACTTCAGCGGGGCTTGGGCTTGCCCGTCAGTTCGGCGTGGTACTCCACCAGACGCTGCAGGGCATAGCGGGCGCTGGCCAGGCGTATGCCGTTGCGGTTGCCGGAGAAGCGCCGGGTTTCGGCGTAGATTGCCGGCGCGGCATCGGCCTGGCCCGCCTTGAAGACCCAGGCATAGCACTGCGTGCCAGCGGGAATGTCGTCGTCGACCGAGTCGGTGACGCCTGTATTGGAAATGGCGATCAGCGCCGGGCTTTGCCGCGATGCGCCCAGCGCCATCTCCCGCGCTACCGGCTCGCTCGTGAGGTTATGCCGCGCCAGGGTCGCGGGCGTCACCCCAAGGCAACGCATCTTTGCCTGCGGGGAATAGACCACGAATGCGCAGTCCAGCAGCGAACCGGCGCCCGCCACATCCGCCAGCGTGGCGGCGATGAGGCCGGCCGTGCAAGATTCCGCCGTGACCAGCGTCAGGGCGTGTTCATGCATGTACGCGGCGATGCGTTCGATCGCGTCCATGGCGGATGGCGCTTTCCGGTTGACGATCGCCAGGCCTAGCCGCCGTTGCGCACCGGGTCGGGCGGCTTGCGCGATACGCCGGCATGGTCTGCATCGGTGACCCGGTCCGCGCCTATGTCGGCGCCTTCGTGGTCGCGGTCGCGCGGGTTGGCGCTTTCGCGGTCGCCTGTGCCTTGAGCATCGCTATCGGTATGGACCAGGTCCTGAGGCAGGTCGCTGGCCGAGTCCGACGAATCGCTGGGACCCAGGTCGGGGCGGGGGGAGGGATCGGTCTGGGGATCGGGCAGGGAGTTGACGGGCGTGCCAGGCATGATGATTCTCCGTAGGGCTGCAATGGGCTCTATGAGACGTTGCGCAGCAAGCCGCGTGCCCGGCTGGCCCATCCTCCCGAGCGCCGCCGCGCATTACTGCGGATTTCGCACCTGGATGTTGTTGCGGATCTCCTTCACGCCCGCCACGCCCCGGGCCGCACCGACGGCGGAGGCCGCGCTGTCTTCGTTGTCGGCAAAGCCGCTGAGCTGGACCACGCCCTGGTAGGTTTCAACCTGTATGGTGTTGGACCGTAAATTGGGCGTCTTCAGCAGCGCCTCCCGCACGCGCGCCGTGGTAGTGACGTCATCGGTGTACTGGCCCGTGCTGCGATGACCGTCCTGCGCCGCGCAGCCTGCCAGCGCCAAGGCGAGCATTGCTGCGCCCAGGCCGTGAACTATGGATTTTCTGACCATGGATAGTGCTCCTTTGCCGTGGATGGCGGCAGGAAATGCCGCCCCGCGGGAAGCGAGCAACTCGCATGCCTGTGAGGGCCGCGCCCAGGCTCTCGCACCGATCAGGCCTGGGCGGCCTCCCAGCGGCTGGCCGAGAACTTCTCCGCCATGATCAAGCCGCCGCGTCCCATCGCCATTTCGGCGATGACCTCGCCCACCGCCGGCGCGATCTGAAAGCCCCCGCCCGAGAAGCCGAAAGCATGCAGCAGCCGCGGCACTCTGGGGCTGAAGCCGATGACCGGGTTCTTGTCGTTGAAATAGCCTTCGATGCCTGACCAGCAGCGGATCACGCTGGCGCAGGCCAGCGCCGGGACCACGGTCGGAGCGATGCGGCCGAGTTCGGCGAGCGCGGCGCGGCCCGGCCGGCTGCGGTCTCCCGGCAGCGCGCTGCCGTAGCCGCCGCCCATGACCACATTGCCGCGCGCGACCTGGCGGGCATAGAAGCCGCCTCCTTCCACGCCCAACGACACGCCGATCTGCGGCGTGAGCGGCTCGGTGACCAGCATGGTCGGATACTTGACCTGCAGGGGCAGGTCGTCGCCGAACCAACGGGCTACCGCCGCGCCCCAGGCGCCCGCCGCATTGATGACGGTGTCGGCGCGTATGCGCCGGCCGTCGGCGGCAGTCAGCAGGAAGCCGCTACCCTGGGTGTCCGCCTGCGCGATCGCGCAGTGTTCGAGCAGGCTTGCCCCGGCGCGCGCGGCGGCATGGGCGAAGGCGGGCGCGACCAGTCGCGGATTGGCCTGGCCATCCTCCGGACATAGCGAGCCGCCGGCAATGCCCGGACCCAGCGCGGGAAAGCGGCGACGCAGCTCGGCGGCGTCGATGATCTCCAGGCCCAGGTCGAAGTCGCTGACCTTGTCGCGGTAGGCACAAAGCTTCTCCAGGTCGGACTCGGAGCGCGCCAGCTTCAGGTGGCCGCTGCGCACGTATTCCGCATCGGTGCCGATGAGGTCCGGCAGGCGCGACCAGATGCCGTGTGCGCGCTGCGCCAGATACAGCTGCTCGATCGAGCGTCCCTGGCGGCGTACGCCACCGAAGTTGACGCCGCTGGCGCGTGCGCCGCTTGCGCCGCCGTCGATCAGCGCCGTGGCGACCCCCATGCGGCGCAGCGCCAGGGCGGCGCTGGCGCCCACCAGGCCGGCGCCGATGATGGCGACTTCCGTGTGCAGCGGGTTCATGGTTCCACCTTGCCGAGCATGGACAGGTTCAGGGGCTTCACGGGCGCCTGCCCGCGTAGCCGGCCTATGTCCGCCAAGGCCAGTCCGCGGCAGTCGGCCAGCAGCTCGGCCGCGCCCGCCTGGCACATGCGTCCCTGGCACAGGCCCATGCCGATGCGCGTCAGCGCCTTCAAGCGGTTGAGATCGTGGATGGCGTATTGCGCGGCCGCGGCGCGCAACGTGCCGGCGCGCACTTCCTCGCAGCGGCAGACCATGACGGAGTCGTCGCAATCGGCGCCCGCGCCCGGCAGGGGAAAGGCCCGGTCCAGGCCGCGGCGGAATTGCGCCCAGCGCGCCTGGCGGCGGGCCAGCCACTGCACCCTGGCGGCGCTGACGTCGATGCCGCTGTCTGCCAGCATGGCCAGCGCGGCGCGTTCGCCCGCAAGCTCGGCCAGGACCGCGCCGCCGATGCCGGCGCCGTCGCCGGCCAGATAGACGCCGGTCGCCGTGCTGCGGCCGTCCGGGTCGCGGCGCGGCAGCCAGGCGCGCTGCGCGGCATCGAAGTCGAAGGCGCAGTCCAGCAGGTCGGCAAGCTGCGTTTCCGCGCGCAGCCCGTGGCCGACCGCAAGCGCGTCGCAAGCAATGGCGCGCTGCTTGCCGCCCAGGGTCGCAAGCGCGCGCTCGACGCGGCCTGCGCCTTCGGCCGCATCCAGCCGTGCGCCATGGTGCACCGGCACGCCGTGGGCGCGCAGCCAGCCCAGGTAGTACATGCCTTTGGCCAACATGCCGGGCTGGCTCAGCAGCGCCGGCGCGGCGCGGACCTGGCTGCCTGGCGGCGCGCAGTCCAGCACGGCCTGCACCTGGGCGCCGGCGCGCGCATATTGGTAGGCGACCAGATAGAGCAGGGGGCCAGTGCCGGCGAACACGATGCGCGGCCCAAACGTACAGCCCTGGCTCTTCAGCGCGATCTGCGCGCCGCCCAGCGAGTAGACGCCGGGCAGGGTCCAGCCCGGGAAGGGCAGGACTCGGTCGGTGGCGCCGGTGGCGAGCAGCAGCCGTGAATAGGGCAGGGTTTCCAGTTCGCCGTCGCGGACCAGGTCCAGGCAGCCCGGGGCGGCATTCCACACCGCGGTGGCGGCGCGATAGTCGGCGCGGGCGGCCAGGTCCGCGCCCGCCGCGTGGATGGCCTGCGCGCGCTTCCATTCGAAGCCATAGCGCTGGCGCGCGGTGCCGCGAGGGGCCGCGCCCTGGCGATAGATCTGGCCGCCAGGCAAGGCGGCTTCGTCCACGATCACCGGACGCACGCCGTGGCGCAGCAGCGTCTGCGCGGCGCGCACGCCCGCGGGCCCGGCGCCCACCACCACCATGCGCGGCGAGTCATCGGCGCCGGGCGGGTTCATTTGCATGCGAGTTCTCCGGGCTGGGCGCTGACCAGTTCCATGCCGTCTTCGACTGCGGTGGAACAGGCGCGCAGGCGTGCGCCGTCCGCCGTCTGCACCCAGCAATCCTGGCAGGCGCCCATCAGGCAGAAGCCGGCGCGCGGCGCGCCTTCGCCCAAGGTGACGCGCAGGTGCTGCGCGGCCAGCAGCAACGCCGTCAGCACGGTGTCGCCCTCATGGGCTTGCAGCGGCAAGCCGTTCCAGGTCAGGCGCAGCGGCGTCGATTCGGGCGCCGACACGCGGCGCAGCAGCGGTTTCATGCGGCGGTCTCCGCGCGGCGCAACTGCGACAGGGTGCGGTCGGGCAGGATGATGTCGGCGTCGTAGCGCAGCTCCACGATGGCCGGCATGCGATGCTCCCGGGCATACGCCAGCGCGGCATCATAGGCCGGCGCGAAATCCTCCGTGCGCTCGACCGCAGCGCCGTAGCCGCCATAGCTGTGCGCGAGCCGCGCGAAATCGGGGTTGACCAGTTCCGTCGCCAGGGCGCGTCCGGGATAGGCGCGCTCCTGATGCAGGCGGATGGTGCCGAACAGGCCATTGTTGAAGACCAGCACCACAATGCCCAGCCGGTACTGCGCCGCGGTGGCCAGCTCCTGCATGGTCATCTGGAAACAGCCGTCGCCGGCGAAGCAGACCACGGCCGCATCGCGGTCGCGCAGCTTGGCCGCGATGGCTGCGGGCAGGCCGTAGCCCATGGCGCCGACGGCGGGCGCAAGCTGGCTGCCCGGTCCCTTGAAGGCGATGTGCCGGTGCGCATAGAGCGCGTAATTTCCCGCGCCCACCGTGACGCAGGAGTGCCGCGGCAGCGTGGCCGCGACGTGGCGCGCCGCCGCGTTCAGGTCCAGCGGGCCGGGCGTGGGCGGCAGCGCGGGCGCTGCGGCGGCCGCTACAGCGCCCCGGCGGCGCGGCTGCCAGCCCGGCGTCGGCGCCAGTCCCGATGCGGCCTGGGCGAAGCCGTCCACACTGGCGACCATGCCCAGCGCCGGCGTGCACAGCCGCCCGATCTCGTTGGCGTCCGGGTGGATGTGGATCAGCGTCTGGCGCGGCGTGGGCGAGGCCAGCCATTCATAGTTGATGGTCGTCGGTTCGCACAGGCGGGTGCCCAGCGCGATGACGAGGTCGCTGTCCATGACGGCGCGCTTCTGGTGCGGGGGCATGCTGGCGCTGACCTGGCCCACGAAATTGGGATGGTCGTTGTCGAACAGCTCCAGGCGTCGCCAGGCGGTGGCCACGGGCAGGTCGAAGCGCAGCGCGAAGTCGCGCACGGCCTCGCGCGCGGCTTGCGGCCAGCGCGAGCCGCCCAGCAGCAGCAAGGGCCGCTCCGCCGCTTCCAGCAAGTCACGCAGGCGCAGCATGTCGGCGTCGGCCGGACGGGCGCAGGGCGGCTGTGGCGCGGCAGCCAGGGCCACGTCGGCGACGCTGGACAGCATGTCTTCGGGCAGGGAGAGGACCACTGGCCCGGGGCGTCCGCTAGTGGCGATCGACCAGGCGCGCGCCAGGTATTCGGGAATGCGGTCGGCCCGCTCGATCTGCGCGACCCATTTCGCCAGCGGCGCGTACATGGCGCGGTAGTCCACTTCCTGGAAGCATTGGCGGTCGGCGGTGTCGCCGCCGACCTGGCCGATGAACAGGATCATGGGCGTGGAGTCTTCCCTTGCGGTGTGCACGCCGATCGCCGCATTGGTGGCGCCCGGGCCGCGCGAGACAAAGCAGATGCCCGGCTGGCCGGTCAGCTTGCCATGCGCCTCGGCCATGTAGGCGGCGCCTCCTTCCTGGCGGCAGACCACCGCTTCGATCGCGTCGCGCCGGGCGTAGAGCGCATCGATGCATGGCAGGAAGCTTTCGCCCGGCACCATGAACACGCGCTCCACGCCATAGGCCTGCAGCTGCGCGACCAGCAGTTCGCCGCCGCTGCGGGCGCCGGGGGCAGGCGCGTTCATGCCGCGTCTCCTTGCAGCGCCAGCGCCACGCGTTCCGCGCCATAGTCGCGTTCGGCCGCGGCACGGCTGACCTTGCCGCCCAGCACGTCGTTGCGGATGGCGGTCGCGCTACGGTCAGCGGGCGCGCCGTAGCCGCCGCCGCCGGGCGTTTCCAGGCGCACGGACTGGCCGCTGGCCAGGCCGTGGCTGGCGATCTTGTTGGGCAGGCGCTGCTCGTCGGCGCGGCCGGGGTTCTGGATCACGCGCGAGGTGCCTCCCTCCAGGCCGCCGTTCAGGCCGGCCGCGCCAAACAGCGCGGCGTCGCAGCGGATGGTGCAGATCAGCTGATCATGCAGCGAACGGATCTGGCGCGCGATGCCCATGCCGCCGCGGTGGCGGCCCGCGCCGCCGCTGTCGTTGACCAGCGCGTACTCCTCGACCAGCAGCGGGTACTCGATCTCCAGCGCTTCGGCGGGCAGGTTGGAGGTATTGGTCACGTGCACCTGGATGCCGTCCATGCCGTCGCCCTGCGCGCGTCCGCCCGCGCCGCCGCCCAGCGTTTCCAGGTAGACGAAGGTGCCCTTGCCGTCCTGCATGGGCACGGAGAACAGCATGGAAGGCATGACGTCGTTGCACGAAGCCATGGCGCGGTCTGGCGGCAACAGCTGGCCCAGCGCGCCGATCACCGTGCCGGCCACGCGCTGCGCGGTGGTGACGCGCGCGCCCACCGCCGCCGGAAAGCGCGGGTTGGTAATGGTGCCCTCGGGGGCGGTGATGGTGATGGGCTGGAACAGGCCGTTGTTGGGCATGAGCTCGGGGTCGAGCATGGCCTTCACCGCGAAGTAGACGCTGGCGTTCAGGGCGCTGGCGGGCAGGTTGAATGCGCCGCGCGCCTGCTTGCTGGTGCCGGTGAAATCGACATGGAGCTGGCCGTCGCGCGCCTCTACGTTGGCCTGGATGGTGACGGGATCGCCGCCCATGCCGTCGTCGTCCATGCGCTCGGTGAAGGTATAGGTCCCGGTCGGCAGTTGTGCGATGCGGTTGCGCAGGCGTCTTTCGGTGTACACCATGATGCTGTCGATGGCGGACAGCACGGTCTCCAGGCCCGACTGCTGCACCAGTTCCAGCATCAGCCTGGCGCCCTTGTCGTTGGTGGCGATCTGGGCGCGGATATCGTGCATGCGGTTGTCCGGTTCGCGCGTGTTGTGCGCAATCATCTCCAGCAGGTCCATGTCCAGCTCGCCCTCGCGCACGATGCGCATGGCCGGCAGGCGGATGCCTTCCTCCCAAACCGTCTTCAGATGGTGCGACGTGGAGCCGGGAACGGCGCCGCCGACGTCGGTATGGTGGCCGATGTTTGCCGCGAAGAAACGCAGCACGCCTTCGTGAAAGATGGGAGTGATGACGGTGATGTCGGGCGCGTGCGTACCGCCGGCCAGATAGGCGTCGTTGCACAGGAACGCGTCGCCCGGACGCACGCCGGCCGCGCCGTAGCGCCGCAGCACGGCGTCTATGCCGCCGGACAACGATCCCAGGTGCACCGGCACGTGGGCCGCCTGCGCTACCAGGCGGCCGGCGGCGTCGAACAGCGCCACGGAGCAATCCTTGCGCTCCTTGATGTTGGTGGAAAAGGACGAACGGATCAGCGTGTTGCCCATTTCCTCGGTAATGGACAGCAGGCGGTTGCTGAAGACCTCCATTTCGATGGGGTCGAAGGTGTCCGTGCCGGCAGCGGAAGTCGATCGATTGGTCATGGCGTACGCCTTAGCTGTTGAGGTTGACGACGAGGTTGCCGTATTCGTCGGCGCGCGCCTGCTGGCCCGGCAGCACGACGGTGGTCGAGCTCATTTCCTCGATCACGGCCGGACCGTCCACGGGCACGCCCACCGGCAGCAGGGCGCGGCGCAGAATGGGCGTGTCCACCCAGCCCGCCCCTTCGAAGTACACGTTGCGGCGTTCCTTCAGGGCGCCGGCCACGCTTTCGCCGCCTTGCACGCGGGCCAGGGGCGCGCGTGGCACCAGGCCGATGGCGCGCACCCGGCAATTGACGATCTCCACCGGACGGCCGGCGGCGTCATAGCCATACTCGCGCACGTGCGCCGCGCTGAATGCCGCGACGAACTCATTCAGCGGCATCAGCTGCATGCCATCCAGCGGCACGGCGATTTCGAAGTTCTGGCCCTGGTAGCGTGCGTCGATGACAGCGGACAGGCGCTGCTCCGAGTCGTTCACGCCTTCGCTGGACAGCCAGGCGCGCGCCTTGCCGGCCAGGGCTTCCAGCGCCTGCCGCACGGCGGTCCAGCCGTCCGCGGTGGCGTGCGCCATCAGCGTCTGCACGAAGTCCATGGAAATGTCGGACAGCAGGATGCCGCGCGCGCACATGGTGCCCGGCTCCTGCGGAATCAGCAGGGTGCCGATGCCGCAATCGCGCGCCAGTTCGGCGGCATGCAGGCCGCCCGCGCCGCCAAAGGCGCAGAGGGCGAACTTGCGGATGTCATGGCCCCGTTCGGTGGAGACCGCGCGTACCGCGCGCGCCATGTTGGAGTTGGCGATGCGCAGAATGCCGTAGGCGGCTTCTTCCACGCTCAGTCCCAGCGGGCGGGCGATCTGCGCCTCCAGCGCCTCGCGCGCCTGGCGCGCATGCACGGCCATGCGGCCTTCCAGCAGCGCGACTGGATTCAGCCGGCCCAGCACGACGTGGGCGTCGGTGATGGTCACGACCTGGCCGCCCCGGTTGTAGGCGATGGGGCCGGGCACCGCACCCGCGCTCTGCGGGCCGACCTTGAGCGCGCCCGCGTCGTCGATGCGCGCGATGCTGCCGCCGCCCGCGCCGATGACGTGCACGTCCACCATCTGGGTCTTGACCGGATAGTCGGCCACCAGGCGGCTGGAGGTGAACAACGGCCGCAGTTCGGCCACCAGCGACACGTCGGTGCTGGTCCCGCCCACGTCAAAGGTGATCAGGTTGGGCAGCGCAGCCACGCGGCCCAGTTCGGTCGCGCCGATCACGCCGGCGGCGGGGCCCGAAACGCAGGTGCGCACCGGAGCCGTCAGCACCGATTCCACCGACATCAGACCGCCATTGGAATGCACCGTGGTCGGCTCGGCCGCCACGCCCATGGCGCGCACCGAACTTACCAGGTTGCGCATGTAGCCAGCCATGCGCGGGCCGACATAGGCATTGAGCGCGGTGGTGGACATGCGTTCATATTCGCGGAACTCCGGCAGGATCTCGCTGGACACGCTCAGATAGACGCCCGGCAGGTGTTCGGCCAGGATGTCGCGGGTGCGGCGTTCGTGGGCATCGTTGCGGTAGCTGTGCATGAAGCAGATGGCGACCGATTCGACGCGGGCTGCAGCCAGCTCGCGCGCCACCGCCACCACCTCGTCTTCGTCCAGCGCCTGCAGCACGGAACCGTCGGCGCCGACGCGCTCGGTCACTTCGAAGCGCCACTCGCGCGGCGCCAGGGGTTGCGGCTTGGTGACGTTGTAGTCGTACAGATGGGGGCGTGTCTGCCGGCCGATCTCCAGCACGTCGCGAAAGCCGCGGGTGGTGACCAGCGCGCAGCGCGAACCCCTGCGCTCGATGACCATGTTGGTGGCCACCGTGGTGCCGTGGCCCACGTGCGCCAGCTCGGAGCCGGCGATCTCGTGTTCGCGGATTAGATGGGCCAGGCCCGTCTGGATGGCCTCGGACGGATCGTGCGGTGTCGAAGGCACCTTGAAATAATGCAGTTCACCGGTGTGCTCGGCGAGCAGGGTGAAATCGGTGAACGTGCCGCCTACGTCGAAGCCGACGCGAAAACGGCGGGCGCCCGGGGCGGATGCGGTCTGGGTCACGCTGGTCTCCAGGATGCTGGCGCGCAAGGCGCCGGGAGTGGGATGACCAGAATGCTATTGACGCACCATCATTCGGTCCAATCAAAGATTGGTATCAGTGATTATCACTGTTGTGAATGATTTGTCGGTACGGATCAGTACGGATGGGACTCTGCCGGCTGCGCCTGGTCGAACACCATTCCTTGCGCCTGGCAGACCTTGAGTATCTCTTCGCGCAGCCAGCGATGCGCGGGGATGTTGTCCGAGCGTTCATGCCAGATCAGGTTGACCGTGCGCGGCGCGAACGGGAAAGGCGCCTCGACGGCTTCCAGCAGATGGCTGTAGGGGCTGTTGCGCACGGTGTTCAGCGGCACCACGCAGATCAGGTCGGTTTCGGCCAGCAGGCGCGGCGCCAGGGCGAACTGGTTGATGGTGAGCACCACGTTGCGCTTGTAGCCGTGGGGCGCGAGCTCATGGTCGATCAGGGTCGGCGTGCCCAGCAGGCTGACCATCAGATGGCGCGCGCGCAGGAAGCTGTCCAGCGTGAAGCGTGGCTGCGCCAGCAGCGGGTGGCCCTTGCGCATGGCGCAGACGTAGGTCAGCGTTTCCAGCGGCAGGGTGCGCAGGGACGAACCGAAGTTCGAATACACGCCCGCCGCCATGTCGACTTCGCCTTTTTCCAGCAGCACGCCGGCGTTGTCCAGCGAGTAGGGATGCAGATGGATGCGGACATTGGGCGCCACCGTCTGCTGCTCCACGAACAGCGGCCGGATGACCTGGTCCGCCACGTAGTCGGACATGGCCATGCGGAACACGGCCTCGGAACGCGCCGGGTCGAAATCGTTGCGCTCCAGCGTGTCGGCGATGCGGGCCAGCGCGTCGCGGATCGGGGGCCACAGCAGTTCGGCGCGCTGCGTGGGCAGCACGCCGCCCTGGATCTTCACGAACAGCGGATCCTTCAAGGTCAGGCGCAGCCGGTTGATGGCGTTGCTGACCGCGGGCTGCGTCATGTGCAGCGCGGAGGCCGCGCGCGTGACGTTGCGTTCGGTCATGACCGCATCGAAGATGCGCAGCAGGTTCAAGTCCATCGAGGTCAGCATCGCAGTCCTGGGTGATTATCAACATTGGTGATAGAGATCTATTTTAATTGTTGATTAGCCATATAACGCGGGACCGCTTAATCTTCCCCGGGTGCAAGCGCAGTCGATACACCACGAGGGGAAATCATTGATGGTCAAGCATCTGAAAACTCTGGCCGCTGCCTGTCTGGCGGCCGGGATCGCCGCGCCCGCGATGGCCGCGGACACCTATCCCAGCAAGCCGATCACGATCGTCCTGCCCTACGCGACGGGCGGGTCCGCCGACATGCTGGCGCGCTTCGCCGCGCAGGCTTTACAGACTGAACTGGGCAAGCCGGCCATCGTCGAGGCCAAGCCGGGCGCGGGCGGCGTGCTGGGCACCGAGTTCGTCTCGCGCGCCGAGCCGGACGGCTACACGCTGGCGTTGACTGCGAGCGGCACCATGGCCGTCAACCCCTACGTCTACAAGCTGCGCTACAAGCCGCTGGAAGACTTCAAGCAGATCACGGTACTGGTCGACCTGCCTTTCGTGGTGGTCACGAACAATGAATTCCCCGCCAAGAATCTCAAGGAATTCATCGACTACGGCCGCAAGAACCCGAACAAGATCACCTTCGGCAATGCCGGCCTGGGCACCCAGCAACACCTGACCCAACTCATGTTTGCGCGCGCCGCCGGCATGCAGGTCAACATCGTGCCCTACAAGGGCAGCAGCCCGGCCATGAACGACCTGCTGGGCGGCCATATCGACGCGGTGCTGGACAATACCGGCGTGCAGACGCCCTTCATCAAGGCAGGCAAGGTGCGGCCCTTGTTCGTCACGAACCCGGAACGCGTGGCGGCCTTGCCCGATGTGCCCACCGCGCCAGAAGCCGGCCTGCCCGGGTTCTCCGCGGTCGCCTGGTTCGGCCTGGCCGCGCCCAAGGGCACGCCGGACGAGATCGTCGACAAGATCCAGCAGGCCCTGGCGCGCGAGTTCGCCAAGCCGGAAATGAAGCAGCGCCTGCTGGACCTGGCGATGATTCCGCGCGTGTCCACGCCGGCCGAGACCACGGCCCGTGTGAAGAGCGACCTGGAAACCTTTGGCAAGATCGCCAAAGAGGTCGACCTGAAGCCGATGTGACGGGACGGCTTTGCCGCGTCAGCGGCATGGCCTTCTTGCGCGCCACGGCGGATGGCGCGCGCAGCGTTCAAGCGCGCCGATCCGCCCTGATCTCACCGATCTCCAGTCCGTAAAAACCCGGGTTTCTTGGCTTTTTATATCGCACTACGATCTATTTTCGTATGACGATAAAAACACCAAGGAGCGGGGATGGAACTTATCGATAACCTCATGCTGGGGTTCTCCGTGGCGTTCACGCCGGAGAACCTGCTGTATGCGCTGTTGGGATGCGTCCTGGGCACGCTGGTGGGCGTGTTGCCTGGCTTGGGCCCTGTGCCCACCATCGCGATGCTGCTGCCGATCACCTATGTGCTGCCGCCCGTTGCGGGGCTGATCATGCTGGCGGGCATCTACTACGGGACACAGTACGGCGGCTCGACCACCGCCATACTCGTCAACCTGCCAGGCGAGACATCGGCGGTCGTCACCGTGCTCGACGGCCACCAGATGGCCCGCAACGGCCGAGGCGGCGCCGCGCTGTCGCTGGCCGCCATCGGCTCCTTCTTCGCGGGCTCTGTGGCCACCATGCTGATCGCGGCATTCGCGCCGCCGCTGGCCGAGGTCGCGTTCAAGTTCGGGCCGGCCGAGTACTTCTCGCTGATGACGCTGGGCCTGGTCGGGGCGGTGGTGCTGGCTTCGGGCTCGCTGGTCAAGGCGATCTGCATGATCCTGTTGGGGCTGCTGCTCGGCCTGGTTGGGACGGACGTCAATTCGGGCGTCGCCCGATATGACTTCGGCATCCCGGAGCTGCAGGACGGCATCAATTTCGCGATCGTGGCGATGGGTGTGTTCGGCTTTGCCGAGATCATGAACAACCTGGAACTGAAGGACAAGCGGGTCGAGATCACGGACAAGGTGGGTTCGCTGTATCCCAACCGGCAGGAGGTCCGCGAGGCGGCGCCCGCGATCGTGCGCGGCACCGCGGTCGGGTCGATGCTGGGCATCCTCCCCGGAGGCGGCTCGGTGCTGTCGGCCTTCGCTTCCTACACTCTGGAAAAGAAGCTGTCCAAGGAACCCGGGCGTTTCGGCAAAGGCCACCCGGCCGGCCTGGCCGGGCCGGAGTCGGCCAACAATGCGGGGGCGCAGACGTCGTTCATCCCCTTGCTGACGTTGGGCATCCCGGGCAACGCGGTGATGGCGCTGATGGTGGGCGCGATGACCATCCACAACATCCAGCCCGGCCCCCAGGTCATGACCAGCCATCCCGACCTGTTCTGGGGCCTGATCGCATCGATGTGGATCGGCAACCTGATGCTGGTCATCCTCAACCTGCCGCTGGTCGGGCTTTGGGTCAAGCTGCTCAAGGTTCCCTACCGCGTCCTGTTTCCGGCGATTCTGGTGTTCTGCACGATTGGGGTGTATTCGCTTAACTACAACACCTTCGATTTGTACATGACGGCCTTCTTCGGGGTCGTCGGCTACATCTGGAGCAAGCTGCGCTGCGAGGGCGCGCCGCTTCTGCTTGGCTTGGTGCTCGGCCCGATGATGGAAGAGAACTTCCGCCGCGCGCTGTTGTTGTCGCGCGGCGATTTCACGACATTCGTGGAACGGCCGCTGTCCGCGTCCCTGCTGGGCGCGGCTGTGGTGCTGGTCGTGCTGGTCGCGCTGCCGAACATCCGCAAAAAGCGCGAAGAAGCGTTTGTCGAAGAGGACTGAGGCCGGGCCGCTTCCGCCTTTCGGCGGACCGGCCGTACTTTAGGCTGAAGACGTCCGGCTCCTGCGATCCGCGGTACAGATTGTCCATGCCCGGGCGCTTCCACAGCGCCAATCAGGTTTCTGTACTGTCGGCCGCCGCGATGCTGAAGCCTATGGCGGTGGTCCGGTTGGCCGATCTGGCGTAGCTGCGGCCGCCGTGCATGCGGGCGATGGCGGCGACGATGGCCAATCCCAGTCCATGATGGTTGGCATCGAACTCGCGGGAGGTGTCGCTGCGGTAGAAGCGGTAGAAAAGCCGTGGCAGATGTTCTTCCGGTATGGGTTCGCCGGTGTTGCGCACGGCGATCAGGATTTCGCCAGCGTCGCCGCGGGAGATATCGACCTCGATCACGCTGCCGGGAGCTGCATAGCGTACCGCGTTCGAGACCAGGTTCGACACGGCGCGCTGGAACAGCGCGCGATCGACTTGTGCCGACGCATCGCCCACCACCGCGATATCGACCCCCGCGTCCAGGGCCTCGGCCTCGTGGTATTGCGTCACCTCCTGGACGATGGCGGCCAGGCTGGCCTGCCAGCTGCCCCGGGCCTGCGCGCCGCGGTCGGCCTGCGACAGGAACAGCATGTCGTTGACGATGCTGGAGAGACGCTGCAGTTCTTCCAGGTTGGAACCCAGCGTTTCGCGCAAGGCCTGCGGCGACGGGCGCGTGCTCAGCGCCAGCTCGGTCTCGCCGATCAGCGTTGCGAGTGGCGTGCGCATCTCGTGGGCCACGTCGGCATTGAATCCCTCCATCTGCACGTAGGCGCGCTCCAGCCGCTGCAGCACGGCGTTGAACTGGCGCACCAGGGGCCGGATCTCGCAGGGCTGGCCGCTTTCGTCGAGCCGTTCGCCGATGCGGTCCGGGGCTAGCTGCGCGGCCTGCTTGCCCAGCGCGTCCAGCGGCGCCAGCCCTCTGCGCACCAGCAGGGTTCCGACCGCCGCCACGACGATGGCGCCGGCCAGGGCGCAGGCGAACAAGGTCCAGGCCAGCGCCTTGCGCAGGAGGATATCGCTGGAGATGTCCAGCACCAGTTCGGCGTTCATGGCGTCGCCGGGCGCGCCGGGAAAGGGCAGCGTGAAAGCGATGCGCCGCTCATGCTTGAAGTCGTTGTCGCCGGCGATGGGGCTGCCGTAGTAGACCTTTTCGCCGTCGATCTCCAACACCAGCGAAAAATCGGGGCGGCCATAGAAGAAGTCGCTGAGCTTGTGGCGCAAGCGGGTGGAGTCCTGGCTGGCGGCGTTTTCCTCGACCAGGTGCCGTACGACCTCGACCTTCTGCTGCAGCAAGGCTTCCTGGCGGCTGGCCAGGTTGAGGTTGGTCGCGTAATAGACCACCGCGCATACCAGGCCGAGCGCGATGAAAGTCTGGATCGCCAGCCAGCGCGACAGCCAGCGGTGCAGCGATTTGGGGCGCTGCCCGGGCATCAGTCGCTCCGCGGTTCCAGCACGTAGCCCATGCCGCGCACGGTGTGCAGCAGTTTCTTGTCGAAGGGTTCGTCGACCTTGCCGCGCAGGCGGCGGATCGCGACTTCGACCACGTTGGTGTTGCTGTTGAAGTTGATGTCCCACACCTGTTCGGCCAGCTCCAGCCGCGACAGGACTTCGCCTTGCTTGCGCATCAGCAGGGCCAGCAGGGTGAATTCCTTGGCGGTCAGGTCCAGCCGCACGCCGTCGCGGCTGGCGCGCCGGCGCAGCAGGTCCAGTTCCAGCCCGTCGATGCGCAGCACGTTCTGGGCGATGGTCTCGGTCTGGCCGTGGCCGCTGCGCCGGCCCAGCGCCAGCACGCGGGCCAGCAGTTCCGACAAGGCGAAAGGCTTGGCCAGGTAGTCGTCGGCCCCGTCGCGCAGGCCCTTGACGCGATCTTCGAGCTTGTCGCGCGCGGTCAGCATCAGGACGGGGACGCGGCTGGTCTTGCGGATCTCGGCCAGCACCGAAAAGCCGTCCATGGCGGGCAGCATCACGTCCAGCAGGACCAGGTCGTACTGGCTTTCACGCACCAGATGCAGTCCGGTGACGCCGTCCTGGGCCACGTCGACCACGTAGTTGTGTTCGGTCAGCGCTCGCCGCAAGTACTCGGCGAGTTTTTTTTCGTCTTCGATTACGAGTACTTTCATGTCAGCGGAAATAAAAAGAGTGCGCGGAAGTCCTCGGATGCTGCGTCTATTCTAGGCGGAATCGTTCTGGGGAATAAACGCAAACAGGGCGGCCCAGCCGCCCTGCGCAGCGCCGGCGGGCACGCGGGGCGCGTGCGCCACGGGCCCGGCGCTCAGCCCGGGGTGTAGATCTCGTCCAGGCGGGCGCGTTCGGCCGGCGTCATGGCTTCCAGCTCCGCCATCGCGTCGGCGCGGGTTCGGGAGGTACCCTGCTTGGCCCAGCCCGGCTTGGCGGCGTTCAGATTGGTCAGAAACCACTGCTTCGGGTCGGACTTGGCCACGGCCAATTCGGTCTTCACCTCGTCGCGCGTCTTGCCGCTGACGGCGTGGTCCGGCGCGATGGCGTAGCCGATCTCCGTGTTGGTCTGGTGCCAGGTGCTCGATGCGCTGGCGGCAAAAGGAAGGGCCAGGGCGGAACCCAGGGCGAGGGCAGCGGTAACGGTTTTGGTCTTCATGGATATCTCCCAGGTTGAGCGCGGCGCCGGTCGCGGTGTTGCGTCAGGCGCATACACGCTGTTTGTGTAGCGACGGTGACACTCTACGGACCCATGCCCGTCAATTCGCCGACGCCCTGATTACGTTTTCGTAAGGCCGCGAACCTTACGGAAATGTCATTTTTCTGTCGCTCGATTGACGAACCCATCTGGATACATTGCCGGCTCGCCCCTTTCCTGGTTGAACCATGCATGTATCCGCTATGCCGCTGATCCTGGCGGCCTCGATGATCGCCGCGTCTGCTGCCGCATCCGCGCAGAACGCGGGCGCAGCCCGAACTTCCGTACCCACGGCGCAGAGCGAGAACGGTGTCGTGCTGACGCTGGAGCGCGCCCTGGCCGCGGCGCTCGAACGCAATCCCGGGTTTGCCGCGGCGAAGAACGAGGCCGCGGCGAGCGAGGGCCTGCTCACGCAGGCGGGCGTGCTGCCCAACCCTTCCATCGACGTGAGCGTGGACGACACGCAATCGGCCACGCGCACCACCACCGCCATGTTGAACGTCCCGCTGGAAACCGGCGGCAAGCGCGCCGCGCGGGTCAAGGCGGCTGAGCTGTCCAGGGACATGGCGCGCCAGGGCGTCGCGGACACGCGGGCCGGCCTGCGCGCGGCAGTCATCGCGGCCTATTTCGATGTGGCGGTGGCGCAGGAGTCCGTGCGCGTGACGCGCGGCACCGTGGATATCGCCAGCGGCGCCTTGCGGCTGGCGGAGAGGCGCGTGGCCGCGGGCAAGGCGCCGCCACTGGAGGGCAGCAAGGCCCAGGTCGCGTTGGCCAGCGCGCGCATCGAGGCGCGCGCGGCCGAGGCTGCGCTGCTGGGCGCACGCCGCAAGCTCGGCCTGCTGTGGGGCGAAGCAGAGCCGGGTTTTGCCAGCGTGGGCGCGGATCTGAACGCATTGCCGGAACGGGCGTCGATAGACGAGTTGCGGGCAGGCCTGGCCGCATCGCCCAGGATGCAGGGCGGCAAGCTTGCCGTTGACCTGGGGCAGGCGCAGCTGGAAGTCGAGAAGAGCAAGCGCTTTCCCGACATCACGCTGAGCGCCGGCGTGGCCCGCGACAACGAAGCGGGCCGCGACAAGGCCCAGCTTGGCGTGTCCATTCCGCTGCCGATCTTCGACCGCAACCAGGGCAATGTCTACGCCGCCACCATGCAGGCCTACAAGGCGCAGGACCAATACCGCGAGCTGGAATCCGGCCTGATGGGAGAACTGTTGCAGGCCGTGACCCGATTCGATCTGGCAGCGGGTTCCGCGCGCGAGTATCGGAGCGCCGTGCTGCCGGGGGCCACCCAGGCCTATGAGGCTGCGCGCAAAGGCTTCGAGGCGGGGAAGTTCGGCTTCCTGGAAGTGCTGGACGCGCAGCGCACCCTCTCCGACGGAAACATCGCCTACCTGACGGTGCTGGCATCCGTGTACCAGGCTTCCGCGGATATAGACCGCATTCTCGGACGTTGAAACGAGCATAAGAAAATGGCAAAGCACAAGAGCAAGCAACCCCCCAAGATGTGGACCGCGGCCGGCCTGTGCGCGGCGCTGCTGTTGGCGTCCGTGTATCCGGCGCAGGCGGCAGGCGAGGCGGAACACGGACATGCCGAGACCGGGCAGGGCGAGCAGGCCGAGAAGGAACAGGAAAAAATCGCGCTCACGCCCGAGCAGATCGCGGTGGCCGGCATCAAGTCCGAGGTCGCTGCGCCCGCCGCGCTGGCGACATCGGCGCAGTTCCCCGGCGAGATCAAGTTCAATGCGGACCGGACCGCGCACGTGGTGCCGCGCATGGCCGGCGTGGTGCAAAGCGTGTCGGCCGACCTGGGCCAGCAGGTCAAGAAGGGCGAACTGCTGGCCGTCTTGTCCAGCTCGGCGCTGTCCGAGTTGCGCAGCGAATGGCTGGCGGCGGCCAAGCGGCGCGACCTGGCCGCCCAGACCCACAGGCGCGAACTGCGCCTGTGGCAGGAAAAGGTATCAGCGGAACAGGACTACCAGGCGGCCCGCACCGCGCTGCAGGAGGCGGAAATCGCCGTGCAGAACGCGGAGCAGAAATTGCGCACCGTGGGCGCCGAGCCGCGCTCCAAGGACCTGGGCAGCCTGGAGATCCGCGCGCCCTTTGACGGCGTGGTGGTGGAAAAGCACATCGCGCTGGGCGAAGCCTTGCCCGACAACGCCAGCATCTTCACCTTGTCGGACCTGCGCACCGTCTGGGCCGAATTCGTGATCGCGCCCAAGGATTTGCAGGATGTACGCGTGGGCGAAGCGGCCAGCGTGAGCTCCGCCGCGTTCGCCGGCAAGGCCGAGGGCACGGTCTCGTACATCGGCTCGCTGCTGGGGCAGCAGACGCGCACGGCCACTGCGCGCGTCACACTGGAGAATCCGGACATGGCCTGGCGTCCAGGGCTTTTCGTTTCCGTCGACGTGGTCACGCGGATGTCGGACGCCGCGGTGACGGTGGCGGCCGACGCGGTCCAGACCATCGACAACCAGCCTGCCGTGTTCGTGGAGGCGCCCGGCGGCTTTGTGGTGCAGCCGGTGAAGCTGGGCAAGGCTTCGAATGACCGGGTAGAGGTGCTGTCTGGGCTTGCCCCCGGTACGCGCTATGCCGTCGAGAACACCTTCGTCCTCAAGTCGGAGCTGGGCAAGGCCGGCGCCGAGCACGCACACTGAGCCGGGGCGGAACATGTTTGAACGCTTGATCCGTTTCGCCATTGAGCAGCGCTGGCTGGTGCTGTTCGTCACCCTGGGCATGGCCGCCATCGGCGTCTACAACTATTCCCGGCTCGCCATCGACGCGGTGCCGGACATCACCAACGTCCAGGTCCAGATCAATGCCGGGGCGCCTGGGTACTCGCCGCTGGAGACCGAGCAGCGCATCACCTATCCGATAGAGACGGTGATGGCCGGCCTGCCGGGGTTGCAGCAGACGCGCTCGCTATCGCGCTATGGCCTGTCGCAGGTGACCGTTATCTTCAAGGACGGCACCGACATCTATTTCGCCCGCCAGCTGGTGAACCAGCGCCTGCAGGAAGCGAAGGAAAACTTGCCCGAAGGCGTGACGCCCATGATGGGGCCGATATCCTCGGGCCTGGGCGAGATCTACTTGTGGACGGTGGAGGCGCAGGACGATGCCAGGAAACCCGACGGCACACCCTACACCCCCATGGACCTGCGCGAGATCCAGGACTGGATCATCAAGCCGCAGCTGCGCAATATTCCCGGGGTCACCGAGATCAACGCCATCGGCGGCTATGCCAAGGAGTACCAGGTAGCGCCCAGCACCGAGAAGCTGGCCTCCTACGGCCTGGCGCTGACCGACATCATGGCCGCGCTGGACAGGAACAACGCCAACACCGGTGCGGGCTACATCGAACGCAAGGGGGAGCAGTACCTGATCCGGGCGCCCGGGCAGGTCCGGTCCATGGACGACATCCGCGACGTGGTGCTGGCAACCGTGGAGGGCCAGGCGATCCGGATACGCGACGTGGCCGAGGTGTCCATCGGGCGCGAGCTGCGCACGGGGGCGGCGACCAGCAACGGCGAGGAGGTGGTGCTGGGCACGGTGTTCATGCTGATAGGCGAGAACAGCCGCGCGGTGTCCCAAGCCGTGTCCGTCAAGCTGGAAGCCATCAATAAATCGCTGCCGGCGGGCGTGCAGGCGGTGACGGTCTACGACCGCACCACCCTGATCGACAAGGCCATCGCCACCGTCAAGAAGAACCTGCTGGAAGGCGCGGCGCTGGTCATCGTCATCCTGTTCGTGTTCCTGGGGAACATCCGCGCGGCGCTGATCACGGCGATGATCATCCCGCTGTCCATGCTGTTTACCTTCACCGGCATGGTGAGCTACAAGGTCAGCGCCAACCTGATGAGCCTGGGCGCGCTGGACTTCGGCATCATCGTCGACGGCGCGGTCGTCATCGTGGAGAACTGCGTGCGGCGCCTGAGCCACGCGCGGGCGCACCATGGCAGGCCGCTCACGCGCAGCGAACGCTTCCACGAGGTGTTCGCGGCCGCGCGCGAGGCCCGCAGGCCGCTGCTGTTCGGCCAGTTGATCATCATGGTCGTGTACCTGCCGATCTTCGCCCTGAGCGGGGTGGAAGGACGCATGTTCCATCCCATGGCGCTGACCGTGGTGCTGGCGCTGCTGGGGGCGATGATCCTGTCCGTGACCTTCGTGCCGGCCGCCGTGGCGCTGTTCATGGGGAACAACGTCTCCGAAAAGGAGAATCGCCTGATGGCCTGGGCCAAGCGCCGCTACGAGCCCCTGCTCGACGTCGCGCTGCGCCGCACGCCGCTGATCCTGGCGGGAGCAACCGTCTTGGTGGTGTTGAGCGGGGTGCTGGCGGCGCGCATGGGCAGCGAGTTCATCCCCAACCTGAACGAAGGCGACATGGCGATCCAGGCGCTGCGGATCCCGGGCACCAGCCTCACGCAGTCAGTCGAGATGCAGAAGCAACTGGAGACCAGGCTGAAGCAGAAGTTCCCGGAGATCGAGCGCGTGTTCGCCCGCACCGGCACCGCGGAGATCGCCTCCGATGCCATGCCGCCCAGCATTTCCGACGGCTACATCATGCTCAAGCCGATGGACCAGTGGCCCAGCCCCAGGAAGACCCGCGCCGAACTGCTGGCGGCGATCCAGGAGGAAGCCAGCCAGGTTCCCGGCAGCAACTATGAGTTCTCCCAGCCCATCCAGCTGCGCTTCAACGAGCTGATCTCGGGCGTGCGCAGCGACGTGGCGGTGAAGGTGTTCGGCGATGACAACGACGTGCTGAATCGTACGGCAGCAGAGATCGCCGAGGTCTTGCAGACGATACCGGGCGCTTCGGAAGTGAAAGTCGAGCAGACCACCGGGCTGCCGATGCTGACGGTCAACATCGACCGCGCCCGCGCCGCGCGTTACGGGCTGAGCATGGCGGACGTGCAGGACACGCTGGCCATCGCCGTGGGAGGTCGAGAGGCGGGGACCTTTTTTCAGGGAGACCGGCGCTTCGACATCGTGGTGCGTCTGCCCGAAACCGTGCGCGAGAACCTGTCCGCGTTGAAGAAGCTGCCCATTGCCCTGCCCAGGCAGGACGGGCAGGCGCAGGCCGCCTACATCCCGCTGAGCGAGGTCGCCACCTTCGATCTGGCGCCGGGCCCCAACCAGATCTCGCGCGAGGACGGCAAGCGCCGCATCGTGGTCAGCGCCAACGTGCGCGGCCGCGACCTGGGCACGTTCGTGTCCGAGGCCACCGTGGCCATCGGGCAAAAGGTGCAGGTGCCGGCGGGCTACTGGACCTCCTGGGGCGGCACCTTCGAGCAGTTGCAATCCGCGGCCAAGCGCCTGCAGATCGTGGTGCCGGCGGCGCTGGTGCTGGTGTTCGCGTTGCTGTTCGCGATGTTCGGCAACGTCAAGGACGGGTTGCTGGTGTTCACCGGTATCCCCTTCGCGCTGACCGGCGGCGTGATCGCCTTGTGGATGCGCGGCATACCGTTGTCCATAACCGCCGCGGTGGGCTTCATCGCGCTGTGCGGCGTAGCGGTGCTGAACGGCCTGGTGATGCTGTCGTTCATCAGCGGCCTGCGCGTGGAAGGCAAGTCCGTGGCCGAGGCCGTGCGTATCGGGGCGCTGACGCGCCTGCGTCCGGTGCTGATGACGGCGCTGGTGGCCTCGCTGGGCTTCGTGCCGATGGCGATCGCCACCGGCACGGGCGCCGAGGTCCAGCGTCCGCTGGCCACCGTGGTGATCGGCGGCATCATCTCTTCCACCATCCTCACGTTGCTGGTACTGCCGGCCCTTTACCGCCTGGCGCACAGGAACGACGACGCCGACGAACTTGAACTGTCGAAACCGGCCTTGGCCCGGGAGTAGGTCCGTTACGGAGGCGATCCGATGAATGCCAGACCCGATCTCGATATCGCTGTGCTGGGCTCAATCAGCCCGATACAGCTATCCGTCATCATTCCATTCCTCAACGAAATGGAGGTGCTGCCGGCCTGCCACGAACGCCTGCGGCGGGTCTTGAAGACGTTGGGGCTGTCCTACGAGATCGTGTTCGTCGACGACGGCAGCAGCGACGGCAGCGCCGAATACCTGCAGGCCCTGCTGCGCGAGGAACGCGGCATCAAGCTGGTCAGGCTGAGCCGGAATTTCGGCAAGGAGGCCGCGATGACAGCAGGGATAGAACATGCGGCCGGAGCCGCGGTCATCATGCTGGATGCCGATCTGCAGGATCCGCCCGAGGCCATCCCCGCCATGGTGCGGGCCTGGAAAGAGGGCGCCGACGTCGTCAGCATGCGGCGGCGCAGCCGCGCGGGGGAAAGCGTCCTGAAGCGGTTTTCCGCCTATGCCTACTACAGGCTGCTGAGCCGCTTGAGCAAGGCCGCGATCCCGCCCGACACCGGCGATTTCCGGCTGATGAGCCGGCGCGCCGTGACGGCGCTGCTGCAGCTGCCCGAACGGTGCCGCTACATGAAGGGCCTGTACGCCTGGGTGGGCATGCCGACCCGGATCATCGATTACGACCGCGAGCCCCGCGCCGCTGGCGTCACCAAATGGAGCTACCTGGCGCTGTTCCGCCTGGCCATGGAAGGCATCACCTCGTTCTCCACCGCGCCCCTGCGCTGGGCGACGGGGCTGGGAGCGGCCGCGGCCCTGGGCGGCGCGGTCTTCGGCGCCGCCATCATCTTCAAGACCCTGATGTTCGGCGATGACGTCGCCGGCTATCCCTCGCTGATGGCGATGATGACCTTCATGGGCGGCGTGCAACTCATCACCATCGGTCTGTTGGGCGAGTACGTGGGCAAGACCTATATGGAAAGCAAGCAGCGGCCGGTCTATCTGGTGCGCGACGTGCAGCACAGCGGAGCGGCGGGCATGGCGGCATCGGGCCATGGGAGGGATGTGGCTTGCAGCTGAGCGCGCGGACCATGGCCGCCGGGCTGGCGGCGATACTGGGCGTGCGCCTCTTGGCGATGGTCCTGGTGCCATTCGCCGACACGTCCGAGCCACGCTATGCGGAGATCGCCAGGCTGATGGCGGAAACGGGCGACTGGATCACGCCCTGGTTCGCACCGGGCGTGCCGTTCTGGGGCAAGCCCCCGTTGGGGTTCTGGGCCGAGGCGCTGTCGATCCGGTTGCTGGGGTTGAGCGAATTCAGCATCAGGCTGCCGTCGCTGCTGGCCACGGCGGCGATGCTTGCCATTCTTCATGCGCTGGGGCGTCGCCTGTTTACGCTACAGGCCGCCAGATGGACCGTGCTGGTGTACGCATCCATGTTCCTGCCCCTGGTCGCGGCCGGGGCAGTGTTGACCGATCCGTTCCTTGCCCTGGGCGTCACGCTGAGCGTGGCGTCATTCATCCTGGCGCGCGGGCCGGCGGCGGGGTTCTGGCGCTACGGATTTTTCCTGGGACTGGCGATCGGCCTGTTGTCCAAGGGACCACTGGCCGTGGTGTTGGTGGCGGGCGCCATCGTGCCCTGGATGCTGTGGCATGGGAACGTCCGGGCCAGCCTGCGGCGCCTGCCATGGGCGGCGGGAAGCGTGATGACGGCGGTCCTGGTGTTGCCCTGGTACGTGGCGGCGGAGATCAAGACGCCGGGCTTCATCCAGTACTTCATCGTGGGCGAGCACGTCCTGCGCTTCGTGGATCCGGGCTGGACCGGGGATCTCTACGGCTCGGCGCACAGCCGACCCTACGGCGCCATCTGGCTGGACGGGATTGTGGCGTCGTTGCCATGGGGAGTGTTTGGCGTCTGGCTGCTTGCCCGACGCTGGCGCGGGCCGGTGCGGCGGGCCGGCAGATGGCTGCGCCGGCCACGCTGGACCTATCTGTTGGCCTGGGGCGCGGCCACGCCGCTCTTCTTCACCCTGTCGGGCAACATCCTGTGGACCTACGCGCTGCCGGCCTTGCCGCCGCTGGCCTTGGCGATAGGCGCATGCCTGAGCCGCGCCCGCGCCCTGGCGCCAGCCCGCGTGGCGACGGCCTGCATGGCGTTGGGGCCGATTGCGGTGATTGTTTTCTGCGGCTTGCTGCTGGCCAAGCCGGAGCGGCTCAAAACGGAAAAACACCTTGTCGCCCGGGCCGACGCGCTGATGGCGCCCGGCGAAAAGCTCTACTTCGTCGACAGCCTGCCGTTCTCGGCGCGCTACTACTCGCGGGGCGCGGCCGCACGGGTGCCGCTGGAAGGTTTGGAGGCCGTATTGCCCAAGGACGGCAGGGTATTCCTGGCAGTGGAAAAAGCGGATCTGCGGCGAGTGCGCGAGCAGACGGGCGTGGAGCTTGAGCCGGTCTACAGCAGCCGGCGCTACGTCTTGGTGATCGCGGGTACGCCGGCAGATCGCCGCCGGAGGCCGGCGGCGATGGCTTTATCGTCAAGGGCCGGGCCTGGATCCGGGCCCGGCCAGACTCAGAAGCCGACGGCCTGGCCGTCGCGGCGCGAGTCTGACGCCGCCACGTAGCCGCCTTGCGGCAGGCGGCAGATCAGCTGCGCCGAACCGAATTCCAGGCTGTCGGCGGGCGCCACGGCGACGTTGTGGCCGCGTGCGCGCAGCGCGTCGACCACGTCCGCCGGCAAGTGCGATTCCACATTGACCACCGGGCCTTTTTCCACGCGGAAGCGCGGCGCGTCGCTCATGGCCTGCGGGTTCTGGCCGAACGCCGCCAGGCGCGTGACCATTTGCAGATGGCCCTGGGCCTGCATCGATCCGCCCATCACGCCGAACGACATCAGCGGCTGGCCGCCGCGCGTGACGAAGGCGGGGATGATGGTGTGCATCGGCTTCTTGCGCGGCGCGACCTGATTGGCGTGGCCGGGCGTCAACACGAAGTTCAGGCCGCGGTTGTGCAGGCTGATGCCGGTGTCGGGCACCACCACGCCGGAACCGAAGCCGTGGTAGTTGGACTGGATGAAGGACACCATGGTGCCGCTGGCGTCGGCCGCCGTCAGGTACACGGTGCCGCCGGTGGCGGGCGTGCCCGCGACCGGCACGCTGGCGCGGTCCATGGAAATCTGGCGCGCGCGCTCGGCCAGGTAGCTGCGGTCCTGCAGGGCGGCGGCGCTGGTGCGCATGTGGCGCGGATCGGCGACGTGGTGGTGCAGGTCCGCGAACGCCAGCTTCATCGCTTCGATGCTGACGTGGTAGTAGTCCGCGCTGTCGCGGCCCATGCTTTCCAGGTCGAACTGTTCCAGCATGCCCAGCGCCATCAGCGCCGAGATGCCCTGGCCGCTGGGCGGGATCTCGTGCAGTTCGTAGCCGCGGAACGATTGCGAGATTGGCGTGACCCATTCGGGACGGTGCTCCGCCAGGTCCTCGGCACTGAGCGCGCCGCCGGTCTGGCGCGCGAAGTCGGCGATCTTGCGGGCGAGCTCGCCGCGGTAGAAGCTCTCGCCGCCGCTTTCGGCGATGGCGCGCAGCGTCTTGCCCTGCGCGGGAAAGCGCCACCATTCGCCGGCCTGCGGCGCACGGCCCTCGGGCAGGAAGGCGGCGGCAAAGCCTGGCTCCTGCGCCAGCTTGGGCGCTTGCGTGGCCCACTGGCGGGCGATGGTGGGCGATACCGCGAACCCTTCCTCGGCATAGGCGATGGCGGGTTCGAACAACTGCGCGAAAGGCAGCTTGCCGAAGCGCTCCGACAGCGCCTTCCACCCCGCGACCTGGCCCGGCACGGTCACCGTGCCCCAGCCGGTGCCGGGCATGGCGTCGCGGTCGGCGAAGTACTCCGGCGTCCACGCGGCGGGCGCGCAGCCGCTGGAGTTCAGGCCATGCAGCTGGCCGTCATGCCAGACCAGCGCGAACATGTCGCCGCCGATGCCGTTCATGACGGGTTCGACCACTGTCAGCGCGATGGCGGTGGCGATGGCGCTGTCCACGGCGTTGCCGCCGGCCAGCAGCATGCGCAGCCCGGCTTGGGCCGCCAGCGGCTGGCTGGTGGCGACCGCGTTGGCGGCCAGGACCGGCATCTTCCGGGATGCGTAGGGGAAAGACCAATCGAAGGGTAAGGACATGGAAACGGGGAACTCGTAGTGAAAATTACTGCGGCGTGATGCCGGCCTGATCGATCAGCTGCTTGGTGCGCGGGATTTCGGCCTTGATGAAGGCGGCGAATTCCTCGCGGCTGCCGCCGCGGGGCTCCGCGCCAGCTTCCGCGAGCTTACTGCGCAGCGCCGGATCGGCAAGCACTTTGTTGACGGCGCGGTTGAGCTTGTCGAGCACCGGAGCGGGCGTGCCTTCGGGCGCGACCAGACCGTACCACGGCGCGATGTCGTAGCCGGCGTAGCCCTGTTCCGCGATCGTGGGAATCTCGGGCGCCAGCGCCGAGCGCTTGGCGTTGGACATGCCCAGCGCCAGCAGCGCGCCGCTCTTGGCCTGGGGCAGGCCGGTCATGATGGTGTCGAAGTACATCGAGACCTGGCCGCTGAGCAGCGCGGGGATGGCTTCGCCGGCGCCCTTGTACGGCACGTGCAGGATGTCGATGCCGGCCACGGACTTGAGCATTTCGCCCGCCATGTGCGAAGTCGTGCCGGTGCCGAACGAGGCGTAGGTCAGTTTGCCCGGGTTGGCGCGGGCGTAGGCCACCATTTCCGGCAAGGTCTTGAACGGCTGCGACGGATTGGCCAGCAGGATGTTGGGGGTGTACGCCACCATGGACACCAGCGCGAAAGCGTCGGGGTCGTAGGACAGGCGCTTTTGCAGGAAGCGGTTGGTGACGATGGCGGCGGGGCCGCCCATCAACAGCGTGTAACCGTCGGGCGTTGCGCGTGCCACCGAAGCGCTGCCGATAGCCGCCGCGGCGCCCGGACGGGCTTCGACGACGAAGGGCTGGCCCAGTTCCGTCGACAGCGCGGCGCCCAGTTGGCGCGAAATCAGGTCGGTGGCGGAACCGGCCTGGAAGGGCACGACGATGCGCACCGGATGCTGCGGCCAGTCGGTCGCCTGGGCGCCCGCTTGGGCGGCAAAGGCCACGGCGGCGGCGCCTGCCAGCGCCCGGATGAAACGAAACTTCATGAATTCCCCTTGATCGCGTTATGGAGTGCGTGCAGGGATTAGACGCAAGTGGGCGATGCAAGGCCATTAGGATTTGCATCCATGGATCACTGGATCCAATTTGTGTTATTTTTGCGGTTATCTATCATGGCGGCTTTCGTGGGCCTATCCGTCGGCCCTAGCCCCGGGACTCCAATGCTGCAATTCCAAAAGACAGCCATCAGCGCCGAAGACGAGGCCTACCTGCATCTGCAGCGCGAAATCCGCCTGGGCCGCTACGCGCCCGGCCAGCGCCTGGTGCCCGAGGTGGTCGCGGCCGAAATCGGTACCAGCCGCATGCCGGTACGCGGCGCGCTGCGCCGGCTGGCCTCGGAAGGATTGGTCGAGATCCGCGCCAACCGCGGCGCGGTGGTGCGCGGCCTGAATCAGCAGGAAATGCTGGAAGTGTTCGAAATGCGGTCCGTGCTGGAAGGCCTGGCCATGCGTAACGCGGTGCTGCACATGGGCGCCGAGCATATCCGCCGCCTGGCGCTGCTGCTGGAACAGCTGGAGCAGGGGCCGGGCGAACACCTGGACTGGATCACCGCGCATCGCGAATTCCACGAATACCTGTGCAGCTTCTGCCAGCAGCCGCGCCTGCTGCGCCAGATCTCGGAGCTGCATTCCGTCGTCGAGCCCTATATGCGCCTGTGGGTGGCCCAGCCCGGCCGCGTCCTGCGCGTGCGCGAATCGCACCAGGAATTGATCGCCGCGTTGCAGACGCGCGACCCGGCGCGTTGCGAAGCGGCCATGCGCCAGCATGTGCTGAACACGGTGCCCGCCCTGCAGGCGTTTCTGGAGCAGGCGGCCTAGGACGCGCGGCTTTGTTCTAGACTGGCGCCATCCTCTACGCGCCCGTCCCGCCATGACCGCATCCGCCGATCTCATCCGCCGCCTGGACCTGCTGCCGCACCCCGAAGGCGGCTACTACCGCGAAACCTATCGCGCCGCCGATGCCGTGACGCGCGGCGACGGCGCGCGCCGCTCGGCCAGCACCGCCATCTATTACCTGCTATGCGACGGCGCCTGGTCGACCTGGCACCGCATCCGGTCCGACGAACTCTGGCATTTCCATGCGGGCGGCGCGCTGCTAGTCCACGTGCTGGCGCCGGACGGCGCTTACCGCTGCTTGCGGCTGGGCGACGCGCTGAAGGACCCTGAGGCCGCGTTCCAGGCGGTCGTGCCGGCCGGCAGTTGGTTCGCGGCAGAATTGGCCGACCCCGCCGGCTATGCGCTGGCCGGCTGCACGGTGGCGCCTGGCTTCGAGTTCAGCGAGTTCGAGTTGGCCGACGCCGCCGACCTGCAACGGCTGTACCCCGCGCAGGCCGGGGTGATCGCGCGCCTGGCCCGCTAGTCGGCGCCCTGTGCTTGCGGTTTTTTCCTGCGGGTGAACTTGGCCTCGCTTGCCAGTACGCCCGCCACGATCAGGCCGGCGCCTACCAACGCCAGCGCCGGGAGCCGGTCGCCGGCCAGGCGTCCCACGATGCCGCCCCACACAGGCTCGCCGGCATAGATGACGGTGGCCCGGGTTGGAGGCACCGACTTCTGCGCCCAGTTCATGGTCAGCTGGATGATGGCACTGGCCAGTCCCAGGCCGATGGCCGCGCCCGCCCACAGCCATGAGAATTCGGGCACCGCTTCGCCCATCACGGGCATCAGCGCGAACGACACCAGGCCTGCCGTCAACAACTGCACGAAGGTGACGCGGCGGCTGTCGACCTTCTTGGCATAGTGGCCGATCAGGATGATCTCCGCGGCGATCGCCGCGGCTCCGGCAAGCGTGGCCGCTTCGCCCACGCTGAAATTCAGCGCGCCCGCCTGCGGACCCGCCAGCAGGATCAGGCCCGCGAAGGCCAGCGCCACACCCACCCAGCTCATCAGGCCTGGCGGCTTCTTCAGCACGGCCCATTGCAGCAGCGGCACGATGGGCACGTACATCGCCGTGATGAAGGCGGACTGGCTGCTGGTGATGGTCTGCAAGCCGTAGGTCTGCAGGAAGTAGCCCAGGAACAGGGCGCAGCCGATGGCGATGCCGGCGCCGACCTCCTGGCGGGTGATCGCAGCCATGTGCTTGCGGAACATCAGCAGCGCCATCAGGCCGGCGATGGTGAAACGCACGCCCACGAAGAACAGCGGTCCGCTGTGCTGCATGGCGATGTGGATGATGAGGAAGGTGCTGCCCCACAGCATGGTGACCAGCACCAGCGCGATTTCCTGGCGGGACAGGGCGAACATCGAGGTCTTGGACTTCACGGTCTGCTTCGGGCGCGACGAAATGGCGAGCACTATACAGCGCTTCGGTGACCGCTCACCGAACAGATTCCCGGATTCCGGGCGGAGCAGGCATATAGCCAGGAGTAATATGACGCGTCCGGCGTCGTCAGGCCGCCGGAGACGACAAGCCGGTGCACGCCTCGTTCTTCCCGCTCCCGCCGCGCCTTTTTGGGCGGCGCTGGCGAACCTGGGCGCGCCAAGCGGCCACAAGAAGATATCGAGGAGAAGTGCAAGTGGAGAAGCAAGAGTCGGGCGGCTGGTATTTCGGCTGGAACATCGTAGGCGCCGCTACGGTACTCACCCTGTTGACGGTCGGCCTGCGCATGGGGGTCGGGCCATTCTTCCTGCCCATCGCCGACGCCCTGGGCTTCACGCGCAGTACGCTGTCCGGCATCGTCGCGATCGGCATGCTCTGCTATGGACTGGCCATGCCGGTAGCGGGTTATCTGGTCGGCACGCGCGGCACCCGCTTCGTGCTGCTGACCGGCACCGCCATCGTCGTGTTGTCGATCATCTGGACGGTCTACGCGCGCGGCCCCATCGAATTCCTGCTGTCCTTCGGCGTGGCGCTGTCCATCGGCCTGGGCTTCACCAGCCCGGTAGCGTTGACGCCGGTGATCAGCCGCTGGTTCACGCGCCAGCGCGGCATGGCGCTGTTCTTCCTGTCCACCGGTTCCATGGCCGGCATCGCGCTGATGACGCCGACCCTGACCTTCGCGATCTCGGCCGTGGGCTGGCAGGAAACGCTGCTGGGCTTCGCCGCGCTGTTCGCGCTGCTGACCGTGCCGATGGCGCTCTTCGTCATGCGCGATGAAGCGCCCGAGCACACCGACCTGCTGCCGCACCAGATCATCGACAAGGCGGGACCGGCCAAAGCCGCGGCGAAGCAGCCTGCGCCCAATGTGCGCGCGGCGCTGAACTCGCTGCCGTTCTGGCAGGTGGCGCTGGGCCTGTTCGCCTGTGGTTTCAGCATGAACCTGCTGGGCACGCACGGCGTGCCCATGCTGATGGACCATGGCTTTGACGCCACCACCAGTTCGCTGGGCATCGGCCTGATCGGCCTGGTCGCCATCTTCAGCACCCTGGTGCTGGGGCGCATGTCCGACCAGGTCGAACGGCGCGCCATCCTGGCCGCGATCTATCTGGTGCGCGGGCTGGGTTTCTTCGCGCTGGTCATGGTGGGGGCGCATTGGGAACTGTACGCAGCGGCCACCCTGGGCGGCATCGCGTGGGCTGGCAGCATCGCCCTGTCGTCGGCCATTCTTGCGGACGTCTACGGCGTGCGGCTGGTGGGCGTGCTTTACGGACTGGTCTACCTGGGCCACCAGGTCGGCGGCATGATCAGCTCATGGCTGGGCGGCTGGGCCTACGAGACCTTCGGTACGCATTGGGTGGCCTTCGGGGCAGCGGGCGCGCTGCTGTTGGCGGCGGCCCTGATTTCCTTGCGCCTGCCGGCGCGGGGCCTGCCGCGCGCGGTAGCGGTGGCCGGCCGTTGATCCCCGCGGACTGTGGGCGATGCCGTCCGCAGCGTTTGCCATCGCATCCGTGACGCCGGATGCGATGGTCTCCAGGACTGTCCTAGCGGTCCTTCAACAGCGATACCAGTTCCGGCACGTAGCGGTCGCCGCCGCCCTGAGTGACGGCCTGGTCGAACGTGTGCTGCACGGCCGCGCCGATTTCCCGTACCGCGCCCGTTTCCGCGGCCATGGTGTTGTAGTAGGACAAATCCTTCTGCGCATTCGACATGAAGAACCGCAGCGAGGACGGATCCTGTTCCAGCAGGTAAGGCTTGATGCGTTCCAGTGCCACGCCGCCGCCGCCGCCCTTGGCCAGCACGTCGGCGAACACCGCCGGATCGATCTCCGCGCGCAGCGCGCAAGCTGCGGCTTCCGACAGCAGCGCGACCACGCCCAGCGACACGTAGTTGTGCAGCAACTTCATGCGATGGCCGGCGCCGATCGGGCCGGCGTGCGTGATGTTCTCGGCGAAGCAGGCCAGCAGCGGCTTGCATTCCTCGAACAGCGCGGCGTCGCCGCCCACCAGCAGATTGAGCCGGCCCTCGGCGGCTTCCTTGGGGGTGCGCGTCATCGGCGCATCGAGGAAGCGGCCGCCGGATTCCGTCACGGCCTGCGCCACCTTGACGGTGGAAGAGGGGATCGCCGTCGAGCAATCGATGATCACCGTACCGGGACGCAAGCCCGCCAGCACGCCGCCCTCGGACAGCAGCACGGCCTCGACCTGCGGGCTGCCGGTAACGCAGAGGATGATCACGTCAGACTGGGCCGCCAGCGTGGCGCCATCGGTCACGCTGGTTGCGCCCGCGGCCTTCAGCGCGTCCAGGGGCTGATTGCCCGGGTGCTCAAGCACGGTCAGCGCGTGCCCGTGCTTGACCAGATTGCTTGCAATGCCATGGCCCATGAGGCCGATACCAACCATGCCGACTTTCGCCATCTTCCACTGCTCCTGCCATGTAGGGGTTTGTTATGGCGTAAATCTTACTCTGACTTGCGGATCGTCCGCGCCGCGATCACAGGTCTGCGGATAGCGGTGCCGGCAGCAGACTTCTTTGCGATACTCGAGGTATTCCGCGTGAAAAAACCAGGCTTGAGCATGACAGACTCCATTCCTTCCGGTTTCGCGCCTTGGCGCCCCAGCAGCCCCTTCATGGAACATCTGGCCGACCTCGGCGCGCTCTACAAGCGCGATGCCGATTGCGTCCTGGCCCTGCGCGTGGGGATGGCGCACACCAATATGCACGCCATCGCACACGGCGGCCTGCTCGCCACGCTGGCCGACAGCGCGCTGGGCCATACCATCGCCGAGCAGGCGCAGGCCTCGGTGGTCACGGTGCAGATGTCGGTGGAATACCTGAACCCGGTCAAGCCCGGGGACTGGCTCGAAGCCCATGTCCGCATCGACAAGCAGGGCCGCCGTCTGATCTACGCCACCTGCCTGCTGCAGGTCGAAGGCCGCGTCATGCTCAAGGCCAACGCGGTCTTCGCGGTGCGCGCCGCGCCCGCGCCGGCTTCCGACGGTTGAGCTTCTTGCGGGTCTACAAGTAAGGCGTAGCCAGCCAGATCACCTTGTTGCGCAGGCGCTTGGCGAACGGCGCGCGCAGCAGGTTCTCCAGCGTCTCGCGCTGGCCCTGCGCGATCAAGCCGTCGACCCGTGCGCCGATCCAGCGCGCCACGCCGGGGTCGTAGATTTCAGTATCCAGCTCGAAGTTCAGCCGCAGGCTGCGCGGATCCAGGTTGGACGAACCCACATAGGCCCACGCGTCGTCCACCGTCATCAGCTTGGAGTGGTCGAACGCGCCATGCGAACGCCAGACCCGGCAGCCCGTGCGCACCACCTGGTCCAGCTGGGCTGTCATCGCGTAGTCCACCAGCCGCAGGTTGTTCTTCCCGGGAATCACGATGTCCACCACCACGCCGCGCCGCGCGGCCGTGGCCAGCGCGCCGATCAGCGTCTGGTCCGGCAGGAAGTAGGGCGACTGGATGCGCACGTGGCGCTGCGCCACCGCCAGCGCGCCCAGCAGCATATTGTGCGTGCTGCCCAGCGCGCGGTCCGGGCCGGACGGCACGCAGCGCATCGGCACGTCGCCCGTCGGCGGCAAGGCCTCGGGATCGAACCAGGGCCTGGCCGGCAGCGATTCGTGCGTCGTGAAGTTCCAATCGTGCGCAAACACCGACATCAGCTGCGTCACGATCGGTCCTTCCACCCGGAAGTGCGTATCGCGGTTGGTGCCATCGCCCGCCAGCGCGCTGACGAAGGCCGCGCGCACGTTCATCCCTCCGGTAAAGCCCAGGCGTCCGTCCACCACCAGCACCTTGCGGTGGCTGCGCAGGTTGGCATAGGGCATGCGCAGTACGCCCAGCGGATTGGTCATGAAGCGCGCCACTGGCACCCCGCCGCGCGACAGCATGCGCACGATGGGCGGCCGCGAATACTTGGAACCGATGGCGTCGATCAGCACCCGCACCTCGACCCCGCGCTCGCGCGCCTCGATCAGCGCCTGCGCCATCTCCCGCCCGATCGCGTCGTTGTCGAAGATATAGCTCTGCATCGCCACCGCGTGGCGCGCTTCGCGGATCGCCTGCAGCATCGCCGGATAGGCCTCGTCACCGCCGGCCAGCGGCCGCACCGCGTTGCCGCCCAGCAGGCGGAAGCGGCTGACGCGGTCGCCCAGCACCTTCAGCGACGCGAACTGCTGGCCCGAGATCGGCGCCACGTCCACCGGCGCGGTCTCGACCTGCTCCGCATCCACCACCATCGCCTCATCGCGCTGCTGCGACAGCCGCGTCTTGCGGATCCGGTTGATGCCCGCCACGAAATAGAACAACGCGCCGAACAGCGGCGAAAACAGCGCCACCCCCACCCAGCCTATGGCCGCCCGCACGTCCTGTTTGGTCATCGCGGCATGCACCGCCGCGCCCGTTCCGGCCACGATGCTGATGGCAAACACCAGATGGGGCCAGTAATCGATCAAGATTGCGTGTATGCGGTCCATGGCGATGGCGTAAGCGCGGCCTCCGTAGATGATCAATGGCGAAGGATAGCAAGGTGGCCCGCGCTGGCAAGTGGGCCGGCGGGGCCGGTTTCACACGGATTAAAAAAACGTGCTAGAATTCGGCCTCTTCGTTGTTGAGCAGCTTTCAAAAGCAGCGCGGCAAGGAAGAAAAGCAGTATCAGAGGTGGCTGTAGCTCAGTTGGTAGAGTCCCGGATTGTGATTCCGGTTGTCGTGGGTTCGAGCCCCATCAGCCACCCCAAAGAATTCAATGAAGATAAGGCACTTTCGCGAAGGCGAAGTGCCTTTTTTATTTGATGTGATGGTGGCAAGAACGCCTATTGGTGACATCAGGCATTCTTGATTTTCTCGGCTCGACGCCGGTCGTACGCCCTTCATGTGGTGGCAGGGTTGGCGTGTGTCTCGGGATCTTTTCGCCTCTGCCGACCATCACCGTCACGTAGTAGGCCACGCAGATCGTGGAGCGTGAACCGCTCGGTTCCAGGGAGCTTGCGCCAGTCTTCCATGATCCGATTCCACATGGCTTTGAAGCCTTGCTCGGTGTACGGGTGTCCCTGGCGAGTCGGCCAAACGAACATGAAGTCTGGCGTTCAATGCTCCCCAGTTCATTGAACCGATCCTGCAGGGCAGAAGTCCATTCGACCACGCCACGTCTCTGTCTCTCCTTTCTTTGCTTTGGCAAACCCCACGCTGATCCCATCTGCGCTTAAGTCGTCCTGGCACATCGCTCTGAATTCTGCACGACGGCGGCCGGTGGAGGGCAAACTTCGCCATCAGCCCCTGGACATGGCTGGAATCCCCCTTAGCCTTGGTCACGGTGTAAACGCACTCTATATCGGGCCAGGAAGGACAACGTAAGCGAGGTATTTCTTTGTTCCGACGTACCTACCGACAGCGGGAACTACCGGTGCTCTGAAAAAAAGGCTTCAGACTTCTGAGGTTTCCCCACGAATTCATCGGCATCCTGCCATGGACTCGGAGGAGGCGTGTGGTGCTTGCAAAAGTCCAGGTCCGACGTTTCATTCACAGCCAGAGGCCGCTCGGCATAGATCATGACACCCACTCGCATGTCCAAGCCCTCTACGTCCGACTGCTGGACGCCGGTACAGGCAAGATGTCCGTGCTCGGCGCTGCAATGAGAAAGCTGGCCATCTGTGCTGCGGTATGCTCAAGCGTGTCCATGCTATCTCTCGGGATACGCCTAATCTCTTGACGGGTAAGACGGTATCTTTTTTCGGGCGTGAAGATGGAGCAAAGTCATGATCCAAAACACGGAAGCCATGGGACATCCGACATAGGTGGATCAGCAGGGGAACTTTGGGCCAGAGTTGTTGAACGTTCGTTCGATGTAAAGACTGGTGAAAACGCACCGCGAGAAGAGAATGTAATCGCGTTCTCGCATAAATCGGTGGATAGTGGAATCAGCCGGTCGATCTGCAACAAAGCTCATGTCTTCGACGGCTACCACTGAGGGCCTGTGGGATTCCCAATCGCCAGAATCAAGCACCTCGATATCCAATTCTTCAACGTCAATATTGAGAAAATCTGGCGCCTTCCCATGCAAGTACTCATTGATGAGGTCCGCCAGGGTCAGCACCTCCACCAGCGTCGGTGCGGGAACCTCTACCTCGCTGACAGCGGCGACAGCCTTAGCGAAGTTCTTGTTCGCGGTATTACTCGAGGCCCAATCGTGGAAGTTGTAGTACTCCATGTGGCCTTTCTTAGCACCTACCGCCTTGTTGATACTTGTGTCTTTGGGCCTGAATTTTCCGCACTGTTCGATCATGAAAGGATTCGGGTCAACGTTGACTCCTGTCCATCCACGCTGATACAGGGCCATGGTATTGGAGTACAGAGCGGGGTGGTAGCAGCCTATATCAAGATATCGACCGGTATTCAAATTCTGGAAGATAAACTGTTCGATACAGTCTTCACCCCAGTGGGAAAAGACTGTCTTGGAGTGTTCTGGGAGTGCATGAGCCAATCGTTCTGTAAGGCCACGGCGCTCGCTTTCGGTGGATGCCATTCGGAGGCGAAGTTCCTCAATCTCGCGTCGTGCTACGTCACGCTCAGATTGAGCTGTGTCTCGCTCCTTTATCAACCGGCGAATGTCGGGAACGGAAAGCAGCAGCTTCTTCGCAAGTCTCCGGAACATTTTGTCTCCAAAGGCGTATAAAGGAATAATCGAGGGGTGCTGCCTTGCCGATTGTATGAGCTTTGGATCGGATTACAAGCCTGAATTTGTTGCCCGCTTTAGCGGGATTTTCACGTCCGAAGGAGACAGAAAGATTTTGCTTGCGCGAAAGCGAAGTGTTTTTTCATTGGTCGCCATTCTTACGCTTTCGGAGATCTATTGCGCCAGGCCTGCACCGCAACGCACAGCGCAAGAGCGCGTCAAATTCCGGTCGAGTAAAAGCCACCGGAGTGAACTGACTCCCGCTACTACCCGAAACGTAAGGTCCTGGAGACTCCCCTCACTCAGCCCTCCACCGCCCCGCCTCATCATCTCGCAATCTTGCCCCCGCCCACACAACCCGCCCCAACACCCGCACCGATGCCCCGTTCTCCAGCGGGATGTCATCGTGCAAGGGATTGAACGACCGCGCCACCCATTGCCCGGTTAGCCGTTCCCGGGCCACCGTCTTCACGATCATCTTGCCGTCGTAGTTGATGGCATAGACCCCGCCGGCGGCGATGTCCTGCAGCGTCAGGCTTTCGTTGGGGACCACCAGCAACGCGGCGCCGTCGCGGATGACGGGCTCCATGCTGTCGCCCTTCGCATACACCACGCGGCCTCGGCCGTTGTCCGCGCCTACCGACCTGAGGAAAGACTTGCGGAACTGGATCATGCCGGTCTGTTCTTCGGCATGGTTTTCGATGGGGTCGCCCGCAGCCAGGCGCACGTCGGACAGTTCCGGGACCTTCTCGAATCTGTCGTTGGCCGCGGGCGGTTCGCCCACGCCCACATTGGCGACCACGCCTTTCTGGGTGCTGATCCGGACCCTGCCTTCGCGTTCGGTCTGGCGCGTGGTCTTGCCGCCTTCCCAGGGCGCTGCAGGCAGGCCATCGATGCGCATGGGGAACTCGTCTCGGGACAAGTAGGTGTCCACCAGCGAGTCGCTGCGCAGGACCGTCGGCATTTGTGGCGCGGCGGTAGCAGGGGAGACGTCAATCCCCAGCTTCAATTGCGCGATTGCCAACGCAATCGCGCCCTGCAATTTGTTCAGCTGATCCGGCGGCAATGCCCGCACCTGTTCTTCCGGGATGCCGGGGAAGGGCCACGGAGGGGGCGCCAGCACCGCTGCGGCCAGGGATCCATCGCTCGCAGGCAGTTTCGGGGCGGTGCCGTCATATAGCCATTGCGCGTTCACGCGCAGCAGCGGGGCGACCTTGATGCAGGTCGCCATATCCATGCCGTTGGACCCATTGAACCAATGCGTCGCCGCGCCGGAAGAGGCGCCGGCTGCCTTCCATAGGTCTGTCTTGGTAAGGCGTGGTTCGGCCGCGTCTGCCCGGCGGGCCGCTTCCTCGTTGAACGCCTGTGTGATTCGCTTCTGAAAGGTCATCTTAGGATGCTAAACAAAAACAATCTTAGTTGGCTTGCATTTAGAATCTTAGCATTCTAAGATTTAAAAATGATAGCGAGGTAAGACTGGCGGGGATGCAAAAACACGCATGAACTACTACAGCCACAACATCGGTGACTACGCGCAGGCCACGGCGCATCTGAGCTTGCTTGAAGATGCCATCTACAGCCGCCTGCTGCGCCGGTACTACGCCGAAGAGCAGCCCATCGTGGACAACCTGCAGCAGGTATTCCGGTGGGTGGGGGCCCGTAGCGAAGAAGAAAGAGAGGCGGCCGCGCAGGTGCTGGCCGAGTTCTTCGTGTTGCGCGATGGCCATTGGCACAACAAACGAGCGGACGTGGAGATTGCCGCGTATCACGTCAAGGCCGAGACTGCCAAGGCCAACGGCCGGCGAGGCGGCCGGCCCAGGCTGGCAGAGCGCAATCCGGAACAACCCAGCGGGTTTCCCATGGGTTTCGACGAGAAACCCGGCCATGGCCCGGCAGATGGCGGATCGGAAGCTAACCAAGAACCAGGAACCAAGAACCAGGAACCAAAAGAACACACCTCCCGCAAGCGGGGGACCGGATTCGACGCGTCCGTGATCGAACTGCCGGATTGGCTGGACCGCGAGGACTGGGTCAGTTGGATTGCCGACCGCAAGGCGCGCAAAAAGCCGGTGACGCAGGAGGGCGCCAGGCGTCAGCTGCAACAGCTTGCCGCCTATCTGGCCGCAGGGCATCAGCCAGGGGCCGTGATCGCGAACAGCATCGCGGGCGGGTACCAGGGCCTCTTCCCTCCGCGCACGCCTGTTACAGCGGGCCATCCGGCAGGCAGGGCGCAACGCCTGGCCGACTGGACCGAGGAGCTGCGAGAAGTACTGGCCGACGACGGCCGGCCGCGCGAGCGGTTCATGGGGACGATCGATGCAACCCGCTGACATCCCTTCCGCCGCCATGGGCGCGCTGGTGGTCAATGAAATGCTGCTGATGTACGGCGCCAAGTTCGCGCAGCAATGGCAGGGCCTGACTGCCCGTGAACTGAAGGATTCATGGAACCAGAAATTGGCGGGCCTGGACGAGGTGCAGGTGCGTCGCGGCCTGGTCGCCTGCCTGACCCAGGAATGGCCGCCGACGCTGCCGCAGTTCATCAAATTATGTTGCCCGTGGATGGTTCCCGAAGTGGCCTATCACGAGGCCGTGCGTGGCCTGTCCGCGCGCAGGCGCGGCGAGCCCGGTGTCTGGTCGCATCCGGCGGTGTACTGGGCCGCGGTGGGCGTCAGCACGGTGGATCTGCTGGGCTGCACCTACGGCGCCATCAAGGCGCGCTGGGAGAAGACGCTGAACGAGGAGCTGGCGAAGGGCGTGTGGGCGGATATCCCGCTGCCTCGTCCAGCGCTGCCCGCGCCCGGCCAGACGCTGGCCACGCGCGCCGAGGCCGAGGCGGCACTCAAGAAGATGGGCGCGCAAAAGGTGCTGCGGGACCGTGGGTGCCCGCCTCGGAGCTGGATCGAAAAGTGGGAGGCGCGCATCGCGCGCGGCGACCACCCGAGCAAGGGCATCGCCGACATGCTCAAGCGCGCCAAGGGCGAAAGCCAGGATACGGAGGGCCGTCTGCAGAACGGTTCCAGCGGCAAGACAGGTAAACAATGCGAGGTGGCTGATGAGTAAATTGACGGGTGACGATCTGATCTGGAACTGGGCCCGCTGGACCTGGTCCGGCGCTACGGTGGGAAACATGGAGGTGTACCTTTCCGAAGAGGAGGACTACCGGCCCATCAACCATCACCACGCCATGGAGGTCGAGGCGATGCATGCCGCGCTGCCCTGGCACGAGCGCATGATCATCATTGCCGAATACCCGCAGAAGAATGTGATGTTCGGCCAGCTGGATGGCCGCGCGCGCCGCGCCAAGGCGCTGGACTGGATTGCCGATACGACCGGCGTGGCCCTGACCGAAACCGAATACAAACTGTACCTGGGTCTTTTCCGCAGCCTGGTGGAAAGGAGGCTGGCGTGAAGTACGCGCACGAGGTGATGGATCTGATGGCCTGCTATCCCGGCCGCTCATTCCGTTTGATGGAGCTGGTCCGTCATGTGTCACGCGGCCGGCCTTTGTCTGTTCCCGAAAAGACGCGCCTGCAAAGAGGCATCCAGCGGGCCATGGATGCGCTGCAGGATACCGGCAGCGTGCTGATTCAAGAGCCCGAGAAAGGCGGGCACGGGCGAACCTACGCGTGGCGTGTGACGGTTCCGTCACAAGACCGCGCCCCATAGGTCACGCAATCGGTCACAATGGGTCCGGGGCATTGCGCCCCAAGCAAATGCAGCCCTGGCCACGCGCCGGGGCTTTTTGTTTTGGGCGCGTGGCCCCGGCTTTTTCACTGCTGGGGCAGGGGGCGAACTTCTTTGCACTGCATGTGACGGAACCGTCACAAGACCCCGCTCCAACGGTCACGCAATCGGTCACAATTTGTCCGGGGCATTGCGCCCCTGACAAATGCAACCCCGAAATGCAGCCCCGGCCACGTGCCGGGGCTTTTGCATTTGGGCGCGATGTTTCGGCGCCAGTCTTCTTCAGCAGGAATCCAACTCCATGAGCGTTCAGATCAGCATCACTGAAAACCAGCTGGTAGAGGACCTCGTCGCATTCTTCAAGACCTTGGTCGACTGCGACGTAGTCCGCGGTCTACCCGGTTGGGTTCCCGCGCCACCGCGCGAGTGCGTCGTCATCACTCCGCTGGCGGCGCAGGGACTTTCCGTGCCGGTCATGGCCTATGCCGATCCGTCGCCTGCGGCGGGGAGGCGGATCATGACCCAGGCCACGCAATGGTCTGCCCGCGTGGATGGCTACGGGGCGCGGGCCCTGGACCTGGCGCTCACGCTCTCGATCGCCCTGCGCAGCCAGTACGGGTGCGAGTTCCTGGGGAATCTGGGACGAACTCAGCCGCTGTACGCGGGCGAGCTCAAGCAAGTGCCCTTCGAGAGCGGGGAAAGCCAGACCTTCGAGCGGTGGTGGTTCGACGCCGTCCTGCAGTTCAACCCTTCCATCAGCATGCCGCAGCAGTTTGCGGATCACCTTCACGTGGGCCTCATCGAGGCCGACACCACCTACCCTACGGGAGCTTAATCCTATGTCCATTCCCGCCAGTGAAATCGTCCAGGTAGTGCCTGGCGTGATCTCCGCCGGCGGATCGGCGCTCGATTTGAACGGCCTGATCCTGACCCACGATACCGCCGTCCCCATCGGCACCGTCCAGAGTTTCGCGACCCCGCGCGACGTACAGCGCTTCTTCGGTCCGACCTCGACCGAGGCCGCCCTGGCCGACGTCTACTTCAACGGCTTCGACAACTCGACCCGCAAGCCGGGCAATCTGTTGTATGCCCAGTATCCGGCGGCAGCGGTTTCCGCCTATCTGCGCGGCGGCTCGATGGCCGCGGTAACGCTGACCCAGCTGCAGGCGCTGTCCGGCATCCTGACGGTGACCGTGGACGGCGTGGCGAAGACCTCCGCCAGCATCGACCTGTCGACGGCAACGAGCTTCTCGAACGCCGCCACGATCATCGAAGCCGGGTTCACCGCCATGGGCGCCACCTGCACCTACGATGCGCAGCGTGCCGCTTTCGTGATCGTCTCGGCCACCGATGGCGTCGCCAGCACGATCTCCTATGGCAGCGGCACCCTCGCGTCGGGCTTGAAGCTGACGCAGGCCGCTGGCGCCAAGGTGTCGCTGGGCGCCGCGGCCGGCATTCCAGCGGTGGACATGGGCCGGATTACCGACCTGACCCAGAACTGGGCGGCGTTCATGACGACCTTCGAGCCCGATACGGCCGGCAAAGTGGCGTTTTCGGCGTGGACGAATGCCCAGGGCGACCGCTACGCCTACGTCGGCTGGGACACCGATATCACCGCTACCCAGCAGGGCAACACGTCCAACTGGGCGGCTGTCGTAAGCGCCAATGAATACTCGGGCTCCGTGCCGGTCTACAAGGACGTGCTGCATGCAGCCTTCGTCCTGGGCGCCGTTGCATCGCTCGACTTCGAACGTACCAACGGCCGCGCCACCCTGGCGTTCAAGGGCCAGTCGGGCCTCGCGTTCTCCGTGACTGACGCGACCACCGCTCAGACGCTGATCAACAACGGCTACAACTTCTACGGCGACTACGCCACCAGCAACGACCGCTTCCGCTTCCTGTACCCGGGCCAGATCAGCGGCAACTGGAAATGGGTCGACACCTACGTCAACCAGATCTGGTTGAACGCGGCGTTTCAGCAGGCGCTGATGACGCTGCTGACCCAGGTGAACGCCATTCCCTACAACATCGACGGCTACACGCTGATCGACGCTGCCTGCCTGGACCCGATCAACGCCGCGGTCAACTTCGGCGCCATCCGCGCCGGCGTGACGCTGTCGAGCCAGCAGAAGGCGCAGATCAACAGCCAGGCCGGTGTGGATATCTCCGACACGCTCCAGACCCGCGGCTGGTATCTGCAGATCAAGGACGCGACGCCGCAGGTGAGAGAGGCCCGCGGCACCCCGCCCATGACGTTCTGGTACCTGGACGGCGGTTCCGTCCAGCAGATCACCCTGGCCTCGCTGGCCATTCTTTAAGGATTCAACATGGCGACTTTGACCAGTGCCAACTCGGTTCTGATGCTTGCGGTGGGCGGCGTTTTTCCGGTGCCGCAGAAGATCGAGGGCTACGCTTCCGACAGCGCCTTCACCTTCGAGGCTGCCAAGCCCGCGCAGGTAACCATGGGCGTGGACGGCCGCATGTCGGCCGGCTACGTGCCGGTTCCCCGCGTGCAGACCATCACGATCCAGCCCGATTCCCCGTCCATGCGCGTCTTCGAGATCTGGATGGCAGCCAGTGAAACGGCCCGCGAAGTGTTTTATGCAAACGGCACCCTCAACATCCCGTCGATCGACCGCAAGTACACGCTGACCCGCGGCGTGCTGACGCAGATTCCGCCGGCGCCGGATGCCAAGGCGATGCTCCAACCCATGGCGTTCCAGATCACCTGGCAGAACGTCTCTCCGGCGCTGGTGTGACATGGCCAGAAAGCAAATAACCCTGACCATTGGCGCCGAAGGGCGCGACAAGGGCAAGGTGTTCATCCTGACGGAGCTTTCTGCCTACGACGCCGAGGAATGGGCCGGTCGGGCGCTGTTTTCGTTGATGAACGCCGGGGTGGAAATCCCGGACAACATCGCCGAGGCAGGGCTGGCCGGTGTGGCCGCCATGGGCATGAAGGCCATCGCCAAGCTGCCTTTCGAGAGCGCCAAGCCGCTGCTGGAAAAGATGATGGATTGCGTCCAGATCCAGCCCAGCCCGAACGTGACGCGCGAGCTCATGTCAGGCGATGTCGAGGAGGTGGCGACGCTGTTCGCGTTGCGCAAGAAAGTCCTGGGCTTGCACCTGGATTTTTTTACGGCCGCCGTCCCATCGACTTCGGGCTCCAAGTCCACGACGGCGGCGCGCGCCTGATTCGCTACGCCAATATCCCCCGGATCATTGGCGTGGTGATTTCCCGGCACCCGGGCCTGCTGCACGACCTGCAGACGGTCTACGGTGCCGAAGACCTGTACAACCTGCTTGAGGTGATTGCGGTGGACGCACACAACAGGCGCGTCCTAGCTGAACCGAGGTAATTGCATGGCCACCATCATCGACGCCTTGCTCGTCACCGCGGGTTTCGATCCGAAGCGTTTTGCGGCGGATAGCTACTCCGGTGCGGCCGGTCTGAGCCAAACGGCCCAGAATCTGGAGATGAGCACCGAGCGGCTGTCCGCGTGGCAGAAGGCGGCCGAGCGGGCTGGCGGAACTGCGGAAGCCATTTCCGCCCAATTGAGGGAATCCTCGGTCGAGGTAGCCAGATTCAACCGCGGATCCGCCGCGGACTCGCTACCCGGGTTCTTCCGCAACGGCGGCAATGTCGGCGACCTCAAGGACGGGAACACCTACCTTCTGGCCAGGTCGAGGATCATTGCCGATCTTTACCAGAAGGACAGGGCCCAGGCCGCGCTGGCCGCCCAGGACATGGGTATCAACGAGGGCCTGTTCAATCTGTTCAAGCGCGGGCCCGATGAGCTCGAGCGGTTGCTTCAGGTCCAGGAGAAGCGCGCCGCCATCTCCGGTAGCGATGCGCAAGCTGCCTCGCAGCTGCGCGACCGTTACCTGGATCTGCGCGATACCTTTGAATCGGTGAGCGTCAAGGTGCTGCTGGCGCTCATGCCGGCGTTCGAGCGGCTTATCTCGCTCGCACAGGGCTGGGGCGATTATCTGCTTGAGAACCGAGACGAAATCGTCGAGTGGGTCGACGGCGCGGCGCAGGCCATCGTGAAGTTCATTGATGCAGTCGATTCGGCGGCGCAGGCGGTGGGAGGATGGCAAAACGTCCTGCTAGCGCTGGGGGCGCTCAAGATTCTTTCCTGGGCAAATTCGCTGCTGAGCCTGGCATCTGCCTTGGGGGCCGTGGCTACGGCTCTCGGAACCCTTGGTGGCGCTGGCGCGGCGCGTGGACTGGGTGCGTTGAGAGGCTTGGGACCTGCGGCGTTGAAGTTGGCTGGGCGCGCGGCGGCTGGCGCTGCGCTGTTCCTGTTTAGCGAAGATCTGAATGGGGGCGAGCAAGAAGACCTGGCTGCGATGAGAAATCCCGCGCTGAAGCGCAAGGAAATTCTCGACGCAGTCAGGTACTTCGAGGCCAAGGACTACACCCGGGAGGCGGCCGTGGGGGTGGTGGCCAACCTGCAGGCCCAAAGCAACCTGGACCCCAGGGCCGTGGGCGCTGATGGCGTTTCCGCCGGCATCGGACTATGGAATCCGCGACGCCAGGCCGACTTCAAGCGCATATATGGCATGGACCTGCGCGAGTCCACGGTTGAACAGCAACTGGATTTCGTCGCCAGTGAGTTGGAGAGCACCAGGCGCAGGGCGGGAGTACATCTGGCCGCTGCCACCACCCCGGCCCAGGCCAGCGTGGCCGTGTACCGCCACTTCGGATTGAACAAGTCCGAAGGGGCCAGCTCAAGCGAAGAGCGCAAGCTCGCAGCCGCTGCCGGGGCAATTTATGGGACGCTTTTCCTCGAAGATCAGGAACGAGGCGCCGCAGCTGCAGCTATGACGGTCGCGGCAGCCCAAGCCAGCGCTGCCGCCATCCCGAGCAGCACCGCAACCACCAGCAATACGTCCGAAACCCATATCCACGGCCCCATTACGGTTATGACGCAGGCGACGGACGGCGAGGGAGTCGCTCGCGATTTGGGGCGTGTGGGGCGCTCCCAGAATCTCGTCCAACAAGGCAATACGGGGATGTTCTGATGCCGCTTATTCCTTTTCCCGATGTTCCGAGCAGTCCGGGCGTCCCCGCAGTCTTCCGCGCCGCGTTCCTTCCTTCGGTCTCCGAACCGGCAAGCTTCGAGCTTGCGGCGCTGACCGACAGGATCTTCGGTCCTCCTCGCTGGGGGCTGTATGGCGTCGATGGGCGGCAGATGCTGGTCTTCGAGACGTTCCTTGGAATTACCTTCAATCAGAGCGGTCAGATATCCAGCCATCCGGTTGAGCAGGGCGGATTCTCGTCCTTCAACAAGGTCGATGCGCCGTTCGAAGCGACCATCAAGCTGGCGCATGGCGGCGATCCAGTGTCACGCAAAGTCATGTTGTCCGTGCTGGAGCGCATCGTCGGCGGCACGGAGCTGTACTCAGTGGCGACGCCAGAGATCGTCTATCCGTCGGCCAATCTGGTGAAGTACTCATACACCCGCGCCGACAAGAACGGCTCCAGCCTCCTGATCGTTGAACTGACTCTGCAGGAAGTCCGGCAGACGGCCGTCCAGCTATCGCCGGCCACGCGGGACCCCAGCGGCGCGAATGAAGTGAGCAATGGCCAGGTACAGGCGTTCGAGATTGACGCCTATCCCCGGCGCGATCAGAACAAGGTGGCCGATTTGGAGCCGATCCAATGAAGAGAATTCCCTTGAGGCCCGTTCCCGCGCAAACGCTCAGCGTCGTGCTGTCCGGGCAGAACTGCCAGATCGCCGTCTACCAGAAGTCGACCGGACTTTATCTGGATCTTGAACTCGACAATGCGCCCATCGTGACGACGGTGCTTTGCCATGACCGGGTACGGCTGCTGCGGTCTGCCTACCTGGGCTTCGTCGGCGATCTGGTTTTTGTGGACACCCAGGGCCACGCCGACCCGCGGTATCAGGATCTCGGTTCGCGTTTCGTCCTGGCATACCTGGAGCCTTTGGAACCATGAGCTTCATCAAACGCCGGCTGGACGTGACCATCAGCCTGGGCAAGGGGGAGTTCGGCGATGAGCAGGGACCGGATGTGACGCTCAGCGGCTACAGGATGACGGTGGATATTCCTCTCCATACCGTATTCGAAAACAGTCCAATGACCCTGCAGATCCACGGACTGAATCAAGACCTGATGAACAAACTGACGACGATAGGACCCGTCATGACGGAGCGCCGGGGAAAGAATCTTGTCCGGATCGACGCAGCGGGAGACTCGGGTGTTCCCTGCGTGGTCTACGAAGGAGACATCGTCGAGGCCTGGGGTGGTTACGGAATGGGGGCAGAGGGCAAGGCGGCCGCGGGGGGCGTATTCACAGTCAAGACCGAGGTGGCTGGGGCCAAGCAGGTAAAGCCCGCATCCGCCAGGTCGTTTCCCGGTGCGAAAAAGGCGCAAGAAATCATGTGTGATATCGCCAAATCGATGGGATACAAGGGCGAAAAAAGCGGGGAGGACTATGTGTTGGCCGACCCCTATTTTTCCGGAACCGACATGGACCAATTGCGCAGTTGCGCGAAGGCCGCCCGGGTCAACTTCACGATAGACCGCGGCGTCCTGTCGGTCTGGCCGGAGGGCGGATACAGAAAGGGCGATCCGATTCTCGTGGCGCCGGAAACGGGGTTGATCGGATATCCGGCGTTTACGAGCAAGGGGCTCCAACTGACGACGCTCTACAACCCGCATCTCGGATTGGGAAAAAGAGTGCAGGTCATCAGCACCGTCGAACCCGCGCATGGCGAGTGGATCATTGTGAGCTTGTCCCACAAGCTGGAGGCAGAGGTGCCTGGCGGCGTCTGGCAGTCGATGGCCGTATGCAAAAGGAATCTCAATGGCTAAGCAATACGGATACGCAGGGCTGGCGCAAGCCGGCCAGGGTGACAGCGAGTTCGGCGCCTTGCAGTTCCTGATCAGCCAGGCGCTGATCCGAGTCAGCACGGCGACGCTGGTCAAGGTGGTGTCGGTGACGAATGCAGGCGGGCTATCGCCCGTGGGCTTTGTCGATGTGCAGCCGCTCGTCAACCAGCTCGATGGCGCCGGCAATGCCGTGCCGCATGGCGTCCTGCATCGTCTTCCCTACTTTCGCCTTCAGGGCGGAGCGGACGCCGTCATCCTGGACCCGAAGGTCGGGGATATCGGGATGGCGGCTTTCGCGAATCGGGACATCTCGCTGGTGAAGACCTCGAAGGCGCAGAACAACCCCGGTTCCTGGCGGTCCCACGACATGGCGGACGGGCTGTATTTCGGCGGTCTGTTGAATGGAACCCCGGTGCAGTACGTGCAGTTCACGGCGGACGGCATACACATCGTGTCGCCCTCGAAGGTGACGGTGGCCGCGCCCAATATCGAACTGAACGCCAGCGCGCAGTGCGCATTGAATTCTCCACGGATCGTGCTGAACGGGACGGTGCAACAAGGCGGTGGATCCTTCGGCGGCACGTCTACCTGGCAGGGCGACATGCACACGCTGGGTACGCTGCGCAACAACGGCAAGGACGTGGGCAGCACCCACACGCATTCCGGCGTGCAGAGCGGGCCGGCAAACACAGGAGCGCCCAATTGAACACGATGCTGCTAGACCGGACGGCCTGGGACCTGGTGCTCGATGCCGCGGGGAATATCGCACTGGCGTCCAAGCCCTACGCCGTGGCGCAAGACGTCGCCAGCGCCATCAAGCTCTTCAAGGGGGAGCTGTTCTACAACACCGCCTCGGGCGTTCCGTACTGGGAAGAATTCCTGGGCCATCAGCCGCCGCTGGCGCTGGTGCGGGAACACGTCCGGCGAGCCGCGTTGACGGTCCCGGACGTGGCCGACGCGGCCTGCACGCTGACCTCCTATACCGACCGCGCCCTGGCGGGCTATGTCGCAATCACCCTGCAAGACGGAACGACGCAAACCGTCAGCTTCTGAGGAAACCATGCCGAACATCTCGAAAGTGCCGCGCGTGCAGTTCACGCCGGAAGGGCTGGTGCTGCCCAACGAATCCGCCATCCTTGCCGGCGTCCTGTCCGACATGGACGCGGCCTTCGGTGGCGGGCTGAATCCCGCGCTGGAAACGCCCCAGGGCCAGCTGGCCTCCAGCACCACCGCCATCATCGGCGACAAGAACAACGAGTTCGCGTCCTACGTGAACCAGGTCGACCCGGCTTATGCGCAAGGGCGGATGCAGGACGCCATCGGGCGGATCTACTTCCTGGACCGCAAGCCCGGTACGCCCACCGCCGTCATCGCCACCTGCACGGGCCTGGCGGGCGTGACGATACCGGTGGGCGCGCGCGCGCAGGCGGTGGATGGCAATCTGTACCTGTGCACGCAGGCGGGAACGATACCGGCCAGCGGACGCGTCGACCTGCCATTCGCCTGCTCGGTCGACGGGCCGGTGGATTGCGCGCCTGGCGCACTGAACCAGATCTATCAGGCCATTCCCGGTTGGGACTCGGTGTCGAACGCGGATGCCGGGACGGTGGGCAGCCATGTGGAAAGCCGGGCCGAGTTCGAGGAGCGCCGGCGGCAGTCGGTAGCGCTGAACGCCCGCGGCTCGATCCCCGCAATCTACGCCAACGTGGCGAACGTGGAGGGCGTCATCGACGCCTACGTGACGGAGAACGATCTCTCCGTGCCGAAGACGGTGGGCGGCGTCGTCCTGCGTCCGCACTCCATCTGGGTCGCGGTGACGGGCGGCGAGGCGGCGGACATCGCGGACGCCATCTGGCGCAAGAAGAGCAATGGCTCCGACTACAACGGCAACACCTCGTACACCGTGGAGGACAAGGAGGGATATGCCTATCCCTACCCGTCGTATGTCGTGACATGGGAAACCCCTGCCGCGTTGCCCGTGCGTTTCGCGGTGCAACTGGCGGACAACCCGGCCCTGCCGTCGGACATCGTTGCCTTGACCAAGCAGGCGATCATGGACGCCTTCAACGGCGGAGATGGCGGGCAGCGCGCACGCATCGGATCGACCATTTATGCCAGCCGCTACTACGCGCCCATTTCGGCGCTGAGCCCGGTGGTCTCCATCCTGTCCCTGCTTCTGGGCTCCGATACGCCATCGGCCGCCAGCCTGGCCGTTCCGATCAACCGCCGGCCCACGATCACGGCCAACGATATTGCGGTGATATTGATATGAGCGTCGTGCCTAAGCCGGGGCTGGCGGCCCGGACCCTTATCAGTCAATACGCCAACAGCCCCACGCTCGTCCAGTTGATCAACAACATGGACGACTACATCAATCCTGACGCCGATTTCGACGCGTTCCATGACTTCGTCTGGAACGTCGAGACCGCGCAGGGCTTCGGGCTGGACATCTGGGGCAGGATCGTGGACGTCGGCCGGATGTTGACGATACCGGGAGACGTCACATATCTGGGGTTTGACGAGGCGCTGAATTGGCAGCCCTTCAATCAGGCGCCGTTCTACACAGGCGAGCAGGCCACGCAGACATATCGGCTTGCCGATGACGCGTATCGCACGCTGATCCTGGTCAAGGCGCTGGCCAATATCTCGGATTGCACGTCGCCCAGTTTGAACCGGCTGCTGTCGAACCTCTTTGCGGGGCGGGGGCGTTGCTACGTGTCGGACACCGGGAGGATGGAATTCCGCTACGTGTTCGAGTTCGCGCTGGCGCCGCACGAAATCGCCATCCTGACTCAATCAGGCGCGATTCCCAAGCCGGCCGCGGTGCTGGCGAACATCCTGCAGGTCGATCTTTCCACCACATTTGGATTCAACGAGGCGCTAATGCAGCCGTTCGGCTCGGGCGTACTTTTCACTTCTTCGGGGCTTATCAATGCAAGCTAGCAATGCACCTATCAAATCGGCCGTCCCGTTTGCGGAAAGCGGGACGAAGAACACTATTCCGGTTGCGTCGCAGATTGGCGTGACGCCGGGGGCGGCGTCTTTCACGGATGGCTTTCCGCCGCTGACGATGACACCGTTGGCTGCGGGTGGCGTCCCGCCATACGGTGCTGACTTCAATGGCATCCTGAACTTTCTTAGCGCTGCCGCACGATGGCAACAGGCAGGAGGGGCGTATCCCTATGACTCTGCATTCAGCACAGCCGTTGGCGGGTATCCGCAGGGCGCGATGTTGAGAAAGTCGGTCGGCGCAGGCTACTGGCTGAACCTGGTGGAGAACAACACCGCAAACCCGGATGCGGGTGGGGCGAATTGGATCGCGCTGCCTGCGGGGATAGCCTCCACCGCGGAAGCAGAGGTAGGCACGGATGACACAAGAGCGATGACGCCGTTCAAGGTGTTCCAGGCCATCGCAAGAAAGGTGGTGCAAGCCACCGAAAGCGTGATAGGCGTCGCCAAGGTTGCCACGCCGGCGCAGACGAATGCCGGTGCCGATGACGCGACCATTGTGACGCCAAGAAAATTACGGCTCGGCGTGGCGATGTCGCTGGGCATCAACGGATACCTGGCGCTGCCTTCCTGGCTTGGTGGTGTCATTATCCAGTGGGGACGCGGTAGCGTGAACATGGGTACTGCGACCGGCAGCTACTACTCCGGATCTGCTTCTGTCTCGTTTCCATTGGCATTTCCGACGGCCGCTTGGGTGGCAATACCGCAAATCCAAAACAGTCCGAATGTCATGGATAGCATCAGCGTCGCGTCTTTCACCAACTCCTCGCTGCAGGTAGTCGGGTGCACCAGCTATGAAACCGGACAGGCGCCGGAATTCTATTTCATCGCCATAGGAAACTAGCATGGCCGAGACCTTCCAACCAATCCAGACCGAATTCCTGGACTACGATCCCGCTCTCCCTTATGTCTTTGATGCCAACACCCGAGCGCTTTATGCATTCGTCCTTCGGTCCCGCTATCGGGAGTCGGGTTCCTGGCCCGTAGACGGCCTGCCGGTACCGGAAGAATCGGCCCATGCATATATGAATGACCCGGAAAGGGACGTGAAAACCATTACCAAGTCCGGCAGCTCATTCACTATCACGGATGCGTAGCTGCGTCGTTCAGGTTCAACCGGTATCAAATGCCAGTCCGCCGCAAGGCGCTTTTTTCCATGAGGGAGGCGAAATTGGACCTCCAAGATTTCGACGCCCTTGCGGCAAAACTCGCAGGCGTGCTGGGCGCGGTGGTATCCATGCGCTACCTGCAGGGGTCGTGGCCGGCGCGTCTAAGCATGGCGGGTAGCGGCTCATTGGTCGCCTATTACTCATCGCCGTATCTGGCACTGCTGCTCGGCATCCCAGAAGGGTTGGCCGGCTTTCTGACCGGCATGTTCGGCATGGCCATCGTCTCCCGCGGATGGGAGGTGGTACAGACGGTCCCCATCGGCGCGCTGTGGCAGGCTGTAATCGACCGGGTACGCGGAAAAGGGGTTTGAGGTGCATGGTTCCATTCGTCCGGAGACTACATCCGTGGGCATGTTTCAGCTGTCCCAACGTAGCTTGAGCCGTCTGGTTGGCGTACATCCTGACCTGGCCGCAATCGTCAAATTGGCGATTCAGCGCACGCCGATGGATTTCACCGTGGTGGAAGGCGTTCGAACCCTCGCGCGACAGCGCGAGAACGTAGCCAAGGGTGCCAGCCAGACGCTGGCCAGCTACCACTTGCCGCAGGCGGATGGTTTGAGCCATGCCGTCGACCTGGCGCCTTTGATCGCTGGAGCGATTCCCTGGAACAACTGGCAGGCCTTCGCCGATCTGGCTCAGGTGGTCAAAGCCTGCGCGGCCGAGCTCGGCGTGCCGGTGGAGTGGGGCGGCGACTGGAAAACGCTCAAAGACGGCCCGCATTTCCAGATTCCACGCAACTGGAAGGGTCGCGCATGAACGCATCGCTGCGCGCGTTGGCGCCGTATCTGATCGGCGCCGTCCTGGTGGCCGCCGTCTTCCTGTGTGTGCGCTGGTATGGCGCCGTTCAGTACCGCGCCGGAGTCGATCGGGCAAACGCCGACTATACGCTGGCCGAGCTCACCGAGTTCCAGCGCCAGACCGCGCGCCTGGGCGGAATCTCCGAATCCCTGGAAGTCGCGCTTGCCGCGCTGCGCGACGCCAGCCCCAAGATCATCGAAAGGTACACCCGTGTCGAAGTCCAGAGTCCCTTACCTGCTGGCTGCCGCATTGACGCTGAGCGGCTGCGCCACATCAACGAGGCCGGCCGCCTGGCCAATTCTGCCGGCCAACCTGGCGCAGCCGTGCCCGCCAGTGCCCGAGGTGACGAGCGATAGCTGGGACGATCTGGCGCGCAGCTATATCGCGCTGGTTGCGTTGTACGGAGAGTGTGCGGCACGGCAACGTGCGGCGGTGCAGAGCTGGGAGAAATCCCGGTTCGGCCCGTCGTGAGACTGCGATCCGATAGGTCATGCTGCAACAGATAGCCCGCACTCCGCGGGCTTTTTTTCGTCCATCCAGGAGAAAGCCATGTAGACCTGATACGCGAACAGAGAATGCCCCCTAGCCCAGCAGCGGCAAATTTCCCGGAGATATCACATGACGATCAGAACTCTTTCCCTACAGCAACTGAAGCGCTCGGCCGAGAATTCGGCAGCAATGAAGCATCATGTCGATGATGATGCAACCGTTCTTCCGGAACCTCGCACTTCCAGTTCTCCGGGCAACATGACTGGGTATTCTGTTCAAGTCCAGGACCATGGCCCGATCGCGGATGGCACGCTCCATACGCTCGCGGAGCGTTACGCCACGTTGTCGGCCGCCCAAGTCGATTATCCTTTCGTAACCTCACTGGCCGAATCTATCTGCGACAGCGCGGAGCAACCCGCAATGGTCAAGGCCGACATTACGACCACCACCGGAACGCTGGGACAGATGTGGGGCGAACAGAGCACCGCGTCGGGGCAGTGGCGAGCCACGTACTACGGTACGCCGGCCGCTGGGAATACTTTCGTCATCACCACGCGGGCTTGAGCATGGCCTGAGTGCCACGTTGTGGCGGGCAGTTGCCCGCCTCCCAAACAAAAGCCCGCAGGCGCAAGCCGCGGGCTTTTCTTCGCTACCCTTCAAAAGGACTCTTTTTCTTCCGCCGATTCACTGGTCTGAGGATTTCGCCTGACTTCAGCCGGTACACATCTTTCCCTTCCCAGATCACGGCGCCGCCGGTGGAGAGGCGGCATTGCAGCACTATGTGTGGATCGGGACTTTCGTCCGTCGCGGGTTCTTGAATGATATGTCGCTCGATCCGGTACTGGTCTCCTGCTGCCGAGACCGCAATCACATCCTCCAGTCGTCTGCATGAGATTGACATGATGAGCCTCCTTCACTTGCGCCACGTTGAAACCTGTGGCGCTGAGGTCATCGTCTCGACTGGCAAAATTCCTGTCAATGCTGCTGCGGCCCATCATCCAAGCGCATGCGCGGCGCGTCCCAGGGAAGCGTCGTGCAAACGCATGAGGCGATGCATGCGTTTGGTCTAGGCTGTTTTCGAGGCCGCGTGTGCGTTGAAATGCTGCGGCGGTTTGAGGTATTGATCGATGGCCGCCGCAAGACCTGGATCAAAGGCTATTCAAGCTTCACGTTGGCGGACTGGATGACGCCGCGCCACTTCTTGTAATCCGCGGCGATAGTCTGGGAGAACTGCGCGGGGGTGGTGGGCATGGCGGTTGCGCCTTGCGCGGCCAGCGCATCCTGGACGTCTTTCATTGCGAGGATCTTGTTGAGTTCCGTGTTCAGCGTCTGGATGATGGGCTTGGGCGTGTTGGCGGGTGCAAGCAGTCCGTACCATACGCGCACGTCGAAGTCCGGATAGCCGGATTCTGCGACGGTGGGCACATCCGGCATGGCGGGGCTGCGCTTGAGGGAGGTCACGGCCAACGGGACGGCGCTGCCGGCCTTGATCTGCGGCGCGGCCGAGGGGATGGACGTGAAAATGACGGGGACCTGCCCGCCCAGCAGGTCGGCCATGGCCGGACCCGATCCCTTGTAAGGCACATGCACGAGCTTGATGCCCGCCTGGAGCTGCAGCAGTTCGGCGGCCAGGTGCGTGATGGTGCCTGCGCCGGGCGAGCCGTAATTGATGGTCCCGGGCGCTTTCTTGGCGGCGGCGATCAGGTCCTTGAGGGATTTGTACGGGCCGTTCTTGCTTGCGACGACCACCAGGGGGGCTTCACCGACGATGCCTATGGGTTCGAAGTCCTTGACCGGGTCATAGGCCAGCTTGGTGTAGAGCGAAGGCGCCACGGCCAGGTTGTCGACCTGGCCCATGACGATTTCGTAGCCGTCGGGCTTGGCGCGTGCGGCGGTGGTGATGCCTATGGTGCCGCCGGCGCCGGGCCGGTTCTCGGCGACGACGTTCCATTTGACCGAGTCGGACAGCTTGGCGGCGACGGTGCGCGACAGGAAGTCGGTGCCGCCGCCAGGCGTGAACGGCACGATGACGCGGATGGGCTGGTTCGGGTACTGCTGCGCGGCGGCGGGGGCGCAGGCGGCGAGCGCGCAGGCCGAGAACATTAGGGCACGTAGCATGGTTGTGGTCTCCATTCCTTGGTGGGCGCGTCCGGTCGTGATCGCCAGACGTCGGTTGCTGCGGATGCTGCTGACGCGTACTGCGGATTCGGTTGCGGCGGGCGGTTTCAAGCTCCCTGTTTGGCTAGACGGTTCCTTGTTCGCGTAGTTCCCTGATTCGGTCGCGCGACAGGCCCAATTCCTCCAGCACCGCATCGGTGTCCGCGCCCAATGCGGGCGCGGCGCTGCGGACCTGGCAGGGCGCTTCGGCGAACTTGATCGGAAAGCCCAGCATGCGCACCTGCTGGCCATCGGGATGGGCGACGTCCATGGCCATCTGCTGGTCCGCTACCTGCGGGTCGTCGAATACTTCCTGCAGGTTCAGCACCTGCCCGCAGGGCACGCCGTACTGGTTTAGGCGTTCGATCCAGTAGTGGCTGTCCTTCTGGCGGGTGCGGGCCTCGATGGCGGCCTTGATGGATGCGCGGTTCAGCATGCGGTCGGCGTTGGCCTGGAATTCCGGATGCACGCGCAGTTCGGGCAGTTCCAGCGCGTCCAGCAGCTTCTCGTACATGGCATCGTTGGACGGAGCGATCGCGACCTGGCCGTCGGCCGTCTCGAACAGCCCGTAGGGCGCGACGATGCCGTGGTCGTTGCCGGTGCGCGGAGGCAGCTCGCCGCTGGCGAAGTAGTTCGATGCCTGGAAGCTGAGCAACCCTATCATGCTGGAGAGCAGGCTGACGCTGATGGAGTCGCCGCGGCCGGTGCGCTCGCGGCGCAAGAGCGCGGCCACCACGCCCAGCGCGCCGTTCAGGCCGGCGGCCAGGTCGCTGATGGGCGGCCCCGCGCGCATGGGCGGATCGTCTTCGCCGCCGTTCAGGCTCATGAAGCCGCTCATGGCCTGGGCGATGAAGTCGAAGGCGGGCCGGTCGCGATAGGGACCGGACGCGCCGAAGCCGTTGATGCTGCAATGGATGATGTCCGGCCGCAACGCCTTCAGCGCTTCATCGCCGAAGCCCATCTTGTCCATGATGCCGGGCCGGTAGTTCTCGATCACGACGTCGCAGTGGGGTATCAGCTGGCGCAGGATGTCCTTGCCTTCGGCGCTGTACAGGTCCAGTGTCACTGACCGCTTGTTGCGGTTGTAGTTGGCGAAGTACCAGCTCAGGCCGTCCTTGAGCACGCCCTGGCGGCGAATGGGATCGCCTTCGCCGGGCGCTTCGATCTTGATCACTTCGGCGCCCATGTCGGCCAGTATGGATGTGCAGTACGGCCCGGAGATGATGCGGGTCAGGTCCAGGACGCGGATTCCGGTAAGTGGCATGGTTTGCATCTGCTTGGATTTTGGTCAGCCGCCCAGTCGCGGCAGCCACAAGGTCAGGGGAGGAAAGGCGCAGATCAGCGCGAGCACGATCAGCGACCAGATGAAGAAGGGCACGATTTCGCGCACGATGGGGCCTATCGGCGTGCGGCCCACGGCGGACGTGACGAACAGCAGGATGCCGACCGGCGGCGTCAGCATGCCCGTCATCAGGTTCAGGATCAGGATCATGGCGTACTGGATGGGGTCCATGCCGAGCTGGGCGCCGATAGGCAGCAGTGCTGGCAGCGTGATGATCATGGCCGGCAGCGGCTCCAGGATCTTGCCCACCAGGATCAGGAACACGTTCACCGTCAGCAGCACCACCCAGGGCTGGTCGGAGATGCCCAGGATGCCCTTGGCGATGGTGGCCGCGACGCGCGATTCGCTGATCAGCCAGCTGAAGGGACCGGCGGCGGCCAGCAGGAACAGCACCACGGCCATGGTGCGCCCGGCCGAGTAGAACGCCGATCCCAGCTCGCCCGGCTTCAGTTCCCGGTACACGGCCAAGCCCACGAGCAGGGCGTACACGGCCACGAACGCCGCGGCCTCCGTATCCGTCAGCAGGCCGAAGCGTATGCCGGCGATGATCAGGACGGGCATCATCAAGGCCCAGATGGACGCGCGCGTCACCCTGGCGCGCTCAGGCCAACTGGCCCGCGGACGCGATTGGTAGCCGTGGCGCCGCGCCTGCCAGGCGCATATGGCCATGTAGCCCGCCAGCAGCATGAAGCCGGGAATGATGCCCGCCAGGAACAGGCGGATGATGGACAGGTTGGCCAGCACCGCATAGACGATCATCGGGATCGACGGGGGCAGGATGGGACCCAGCATCGCCCCGCAGGCGATGACCGCCTCGGGGTAGCCGCGCCGGTAGCCCTCGCGCTTCATCGAAGGGATCATGGCGGTGCCGATGGCGCTGGCGTCGGCCACGGCGGAGCCGCTGATGCCTGCCATGACCAGGTTGGTGGTCAGCGAGACTTGCGACAGGCTGCCGCGCATATGCCCGACCATGGCCATGGACCAGTTGATGAGCCGCAGCGTGACGCCGCCGCGGTTCATCAGTTCGCCGGCCAGGATGAAGAGGGGGATCGCGACCAGGGCGGTCTCGTCTATGCCGCCCAGCATCGATAGCGGCGCCTGGGCGATATCGACCCCGCCGCCGCCCTTGAACAGCATGCCTATCAGGGCGGCGGTGATCATCGCGAAGCCTATGTCCAGACCAGCCAGGATGAGCACGACGAAAAGCACGACGGAGAAGAGGATCATGGATGCGTTCCCGGAGTGTCGGGCTCGCCGCGCGCGAAGGCGTCCTGCGGCGCGGGGGCGTCGGGGATGAGCAGGCGCAGGGCCAGGAACAGCATGAAGAACACCATGCCCACGGTCAGCGAGGCGTAGCTGACGGCGTAGGTGAAAGGCGTTCCGACGATGTCCTGGAAGTTGCCCACGGCGACCACGTCCAGGCCCTTGTAGAACAGGGTGGCGGCCAGCGCCAGCAGGCAGGTGTCGAACAGGCGGTCGCGCGCGCGCCGCACGCGTTCCGGCAGATGGCGGTCGATGATGTCTATGACCACGTTGCGGCGCTCGCGCAACGCCATGGCCGCGCCGACAAACGCGCACCACAGCATGCCGATGCGCGCGACCTGGTCCCAGGCGTCGAACTGCGTCTTCAGCAGATAGCGGTCCAGGACCTGGGCGAAGCAGAACACCAGCACCATGGCCAGGGTCAGGGCAACCGCCAGCCGGCCGATCCAGCACACGGCGCGGTCGGCGCTCAGCGCCAGGCCGCGCCAGCCGGAGGCCGCGTGGGACGAGGCGCGCACGGTCGGCGCGGGCATGGGCGCGGCCATGGCTTACTCCTGCATCTTCTGGATGCGTTCGACCATGCCGGCCGGCCAATCCTTGCCTTCGTACTGCTGGTAGACGGTGGCCAGCGCCGCCTTGAACGCGGCCTTGTCGGGCTGCGTGTAGGTAACGCCGGCTTCCTTCAGGAGCTTGACTGCGTTGTCGTCCAGCTCCTGGTCCAGGCGGGTGGCGACCTTGCCGCCCGCCTTGGCCGCCTCGGTCAGCGCCTGGCGCTGCCTGGCGTCCAGGCCTTGCCAGACGCGTTCGGAAATGAACCAGCCCGTCAGCTCGTAGGCGTGGTCGGTCGCCGCCCAGTACTTGGCTTCCTCGTGGAAGCGCAGCGGGATCGAAAGATCAAAGCCGTTGTCCTGGCCGTCTATCATGCCGCGGCCCAGCGCGGTGTAGATTTCGGTCATGCCCAGCGGCACGACCTGCGCACCCAGCTTTTCGAAGGTGGACTTCAGGATGGGAATGGCGGGAATGCGCAGCTTCAGGCCCTTGACGTCTTCGGGCTTGTTGATGGGCCGCGATACGGTCTGCAGCGCACGCGGCGAGCGTATGCCGAAGGCCGCAAACACCCGCACGCCGGATTTCTTGGCCACGTCATCGAAGATCTGCGCGAACTCGTCGCTGTTGATGATGCGCTCGGCCTGTTCGCCGCTCTTGAACAGATAGGGCGCATACAGGATGTTCAGCGGTTGGGCGCCGCGCAGGAACACCACGGACCCGAGGCCGAAGTAGCCCATGTCCAGCGTGCCCAGCTGCATGGACGAGAGGATCTTGCTGATGTCGCCCAATTGCCCGTCCGTGTAGACGTGCACCTGCAGGTCGTTCTGGGATTGCCTGGCGGCCTCTTCGGCAAAGGCGCGCATGGCATGGTCCCAGGGACTGTTGGAGGCGGCGATGGTCGCGATCTTCATTTCCCGCGCCTGCGCCTGGCCAGCGGGCGCGAACGCGCCGGCGGCGGTGATCGAAAGCGCCAGCAGGGCTGCCGAGGCGCGGACCAGTTGCTGCGATATTTTCTTGTGCATGATGTCTCCTCCGGGATGCGGATCCGGCCTACCAGTTCCAGTGCACAGGCTTGAGCCCGGCGACCGGCGAATCGAACACCGCCAGGCGGGACCCATTGATGCAGCCCATGTAGGCGGTCTTGCGCTCTGGGCCCCCGAACGCCAGGCTGGTGATGTTCTGCAGCCGCTTGCTATGGTTGTCGTAAACCATGGGGCGGCTCAGGCGATTGGCCAGGTATTCGGCTTCCAGCCTGTCGATGTGCGCGGCGTCGCCGTCCTCCAGCATGAGCTGCTGCTGCCCTTGCGGGCTGACGCGTATGACCCGGTTGGAGACCACGCTGACCACCCAGATGTGGCCCTCTTCATCGACCGCCATGCCGTCGGGATAGGTACCCTTGCCGAATTCGGTGATGACGGCGCGTTCGCTCAGTTCGCCGTTGGCGCCGATGCGAAAGCGCAGCAGGCGCCGGCCGAAGGTTTCGTTGACGTACAGGTGCGTGCCGTCCGGATCGGTGCGGCATTCGTTGGTCCAATGCACGTCCTGGGCCACGACGCGGGTGCCGCGCTCGTCGCGCACGGCGATGAAGCCGTCGGCGATGTCGCGGCGGAACTGATGGTCGCCGCGACGCACGGTGCTGACGCAGATCCACAGGCGTTCGCGCTCGTCCAGCCAGACGAAGTTGACGCCGGGCAGGGCCACGCCGTCGATCTCCATGATGTAGGGCTCCGCCGTGCCGTCGCGCTGCACGCGCCAGACGCCGCCGTCGTCGGCCAGGTTGGCGACGGCAAACGAGCCGTCGCGCAGCAGGGCGAAGCCGTTGGGTATCAGTCCGGACTGGGCGCCGATCAGGCGCGCGTCGCCGCTGGGCAGGATGTGGCGTATGCCGCCGGCCTTGTCGGACACGTAGAGATCGCCCGCGGCCGTGCTCAGCACGCATTCGGGGCGGTTCAAGTTGACGCCGGTCTCGCGCACCGCCGACAGGTCCATGGCCGCGCCGCCATTCGATTTGCTGTCCATGGGGGCTCCTCAGCCGATCGCGCCGGCGGCTACGGAATAGTCATGCAGGCGCAGGCGCGGCCCCGCCTTCATCAGCTGGCCGGGCAGGCCGCGGCCGACGATGCCTTCCAGCCGCTGGGCTACCTTGATCAGCGCGCCCAGGTCGATGCCGCTGTCCACGCCCATCTCGTCCAGCAGGTAGACCAGGTCTTCGGTGCAGATGTTGCCGGTGGCGCCCGGCGCGAACGGGCAGCCGCCCAACCCAGCCAGCGAGGATTCGTAGGAGGTGACGCCGGCGCGCAGGCCTTCCACCACGTTCACCAGGCCGATGCCGCGCGTGTTGTGGAAGTGCAGCGATATCTTGACGCCGGGATGGTCGGCCCGCAGCGTCTCGACCGTGTGACGCACCAGCCGGGGCGTAGCCATGCCGGTGGTGTCGCCCAACGTTACGGCATCGAAGCCCTGGCGCGCGAAGTGATCGAAGATGGTCCGGATGCGGCCCAGGTCCACGTCGCCTTCGAAGGGGCAGCCGAAAGCGACGGCAATGGCGCCCTTGCGTTTGATGGGGTGGTCCTTCAACAGCTGCGCGATGTCCTCGATGTCGCGCAGCGACTGTTCGACCGGGCGGTTCAGGTTCTTGGTGTTGTGGCTCTCGGTGGCGGACAGGAACACGACGATCTCGTCGGCCTGCGATTGCAGGGCGCGTTCGACGCCCTTGCGGTTGGGCGCCAGCGCGCCCAGCACCACGCCCGGACGTTTGCGCACGCCCTGCAGGACTTCCTGCGCGTCGCGCATCTGCGGCACGGCGCGGGGTGAAACGAAGGAGGTGGCTTCGAAGTGCCGCACGCCCGCGTCGATCAGCGCGTTCAGGATCTGGATTTTGGTGTCGGTGGGCACGAACTCGGATTCGATCTGCAGTCCGTCGCGCATGCCGACTTCCACGATTTCAACTCGGTCTGGAAGGCTCATGGCTGGTCGTCTCCTGGCGCCCGGATCCTGCGCCCGCGAGGGCTTCGCGTGGCGATGTCCGGGACATGGGTGGTCGGCCACCATCTTCTGCGATGGACCCAGGCAGGACAAATCGTGAATCTTCGGCGGGGGATCGCGAAACGCGATGGCTCGGGGGCCAGGCGTCGCGCATGGGCAGGCTCGCGCGTCCTATTGCTGCGTTGCGGCTTCGGCGATTAGATGATCCAGCAGCAACCGGGCGGCGCCCGATAGCGATTCATTGCTGCGCACGCACAACTTGAGCTGGCGGTGCGCCCAGGCGTCAGTCAGCGGAATGATGCAGAGCGCGTCGCACACATAGGCGGACAGGGCCTTGGTGGGCACGATGCCGACTCCCAGGTCCGCGCGCACCATGGACACCAGCGCGTCGTAGGAGGTGACCTGGAAGCGCAGCCGCAGAGAACGGTTCATGGATGCGGCTTCGCGCGTGAACAGGTAGTTCGCGGCGCTGCCCCGGTGCATGCCGACGTGGTCATAGTCCAGCGTATCGGCGAACGATACCTGCCGGTGTCGCGACAAGGGGTGTCCCGAGGGCGTCACCAGCGCCATGACGTCGCGGTGGTAGGGATAGTTGTCCAGCCCGTTTTCGTCGTCGGATTGGGTGTAGACGCCGATGTCGGCGGCGTTGTCGATCACCGCGCGGGTGACGCCGGCGCTGACGGACTCTTCCAGGTCGATCTGCACGTTGGGGTGCTGGGTCAGGAAGCGGCGCAGTTCCATCGGCAGGAACTGCGCAATGGAAGACAGGTTGGCCGCGACGCGCACGCGGCCGCGCAGGCCGGCGGAGTAGTCGCGGATTTCGGCGGCCAGGTCCTGGGTTTGATGTAGCAGCGTGCGTGCGCGCCGCGCCAACGCGTGTGCGGCGCTGGTCGGTTCGACGCCGCGCGCATGGCGCTGAAACAATGGGACGTCCAGGACGCGTTCGAGTTCGGACAGGCGCTTCGATAGCGCCGATGGCGCGATATGTTCGCGCGCGGCGGCCGCGGCGATGCTGCCTTCTTCCAGCACGGCCAGGAACACCTGCAGGGTATACAGATCCAGACGAGGGGTCATGGGAAGTCGCGGATAGATACGTCCGCGAGGATAGCGGCAGTCGCGGGCCGCGGGCCTAGGGGATTACGCTTAGCCGATTTCCACCCATTCCTGCGCCGCGCCGCGCGCCAGCAGTTCGTCGACCGCGATGATGGAGATCCGGCCATCCGCCGTTCCCAGAGCCAGTTTTTCCTCATGGGCATCCAGCGCGAAGACCAATGCAGGCAGGCCTTCCAGCCGCATCCTGGCGCGCAACCGGATCTCGCCCGACGCGGCATCCAGCAACAGCAGCCCGCCGTCCAGGAACGCGGCGGCGATCAGCCCGGGGCAGGGCATGAAGACGACCGCGCTGGCGGAGGCAGTGGTGGAATGTCGCCAGAGTTCGCGGTCACGGTCCAGCGGTTTGCGGTAAATGAAGCCGGCGCAGGCGACGTTGACGGCGGGAGCGTAGTGCCGCCCGCTGATGACCAGGCCAGCGCCTTGCGCGTCGTCGACGTAGCAGCCGGCAAGTTCCATGGCGTGGCTGTCGGGCTTGCCGTTGGCCTTGAGCACCGGCCACAGCGGCTTGGCCCGGCCGTCTGGCATGACCATGCACAGGCGTTTGGCCTCGTGGGAGCTTGCAGGCGTGCCTTGCACGCAGAACGGCGACGGCGCGCCGCTGATGCGGATGTAGTGGTTGAAGCAGTCGTAGTGGCCCAGGTCCACGCGCCGTTCGGCGCCCGAGCCCAGGTCGCGCAGCAGGTCGCACGCGTTGCGGGCTGCGGGGTTGCGGTTCCTGCGGCCCAGCAATACGCCTTGCGAGGAGGCGGAGAACGTGTATTCGCCGTCGTACTCGCCGACGAGGTCCAGCCGGTCATCCGTCAGCGTATACAGCCGGGAATCCTGGTGCCACTTCATGTCGGGCCGCTTCGAGGGTTCCACGACGTGTACATGGATGCCCGCCGCCCGGATGATCTCGGCGCCATGGCCGGCGCCGGCGTATGCGGCGACCAGGCCGTCTTCGACGTCTTGGATTTCCAGCAGGCAGCCGCCATGCGCTACCGCGATGCGCTTGGCGTCCAACCACGCAAGATCATGGATGGCCTTGCGGCTTCCCAGTTGCGGCAGCCCTAGCCATTGCGCGAGGCGGGACTCGGGCGCCGGCGCGGGGGGATCTTCTGCCGGCGCGATGTCGTTGCCTGACAGTTCCAGTTCGCCGGGACCGGCATCGGACCAGGTCGCCGCGTCGTAGGGCGTGCGCACGACGAACAAGGTGCTGAATGCGGCGTCGGGCGGATCGTCGGGCAGCCCTTCCCATTCTTCGTCCCAGGGCCGCACCCACGCCTCGATCCCGTCGCCCGAGGGGGTGAAGGCGCAATGCGCAACTTCAGGGATGTTGCGGAAGAACCGGCGCGAGAGCCCGCTGCGCCAATCCCAGACCAGCAGGTCGCCTTCGAACAGATAGCCGCCGTCATAACTGCCTGCGCCGATCGCGACCACGGATTGGGTGGGATGGAAAGCGATGTGGTTGACGGGATGGCGCAGTTGGTCGAAAGCCGCGAACGGGATGGGACTGCCGCGGCGGTACAGCGCCACGCGATAGCGCAACGTCTGGCCGCCATACGCCGCGCGGGCGCGAGGGTTCGCGAGCAGGGGAAACTCGGAGGCCACGGCCGCGATTTCCCCTGCAGGGTCGAAGAACACTCCGGTAATCTTGCCGCTGCCTCGCAGCGGCGGATCGGCGATCATGGCCATGCTGGTTTCCGCGAGACGCGCGCCATTGATCGCGAACGCGGGCGCTGGGCCATGGGCAGGCGGGATAAGCTTATTCGAGGAGCAGGCCGGGGCGCCCGGCCGGGCTCATGTGCGAGCCCGGCTGGCGGCCGGCGTCTCCTTCTTCGCGCGTGGCTTGGGCGCGGGTTTCGGGTCTTGGGCAGGAGCGTCGAACTCCTGTTTGTTGCGTTCGCCCCGCGGGGTATTTTCCGGATGCGGCTTGGGAAAAGCCCAGGGCTTGGTTTTCTGATCCATTGCATGTACTCCTTGCACAGGCGGAACAGTAGCATTAGCCGTGGCACTGGGTAAGTGAGGGTTGACGTCAATATTCATCACATCGTGATTTTCGGTTGAAAAACGCGATGAATTCGACCCGCTTTGGCCCGTTCTGTTCCGCCTTGATGGATCAAGACCTATCAACTCTGACAGGAAGTTCCCGTCGGTGCGAGCGCAGCCTCTAACCGGCTTCCGGCTGGTCTTCCTGCCAGATGCGGTCGAACTGTTCGCGCGCGTTGCGCGCCCAGTCGTCGATGGCGCTGCGCACGTCGTCCGCGGTGGGCTTGCGGTCAGCGGGGAGGTTGCCGCCCGTGACCGTGCCCAGCGAAGTGATCAGCAGCTCGTTGGTATTGGCGTCGCGCAGGGCGGCCTCGAGCAGCAGGCGCGCCGACTGGTCGCGGTAGCCGGCCGCCTTGACGGTCTGGCCGATCACGAAGCCGATGGGGATGTATTCCATCATCCTGGGGTCGCGCTCGTTGCGGAAGGTGCCGGTGATGGCGGCGCTCAGGCGCATTGCGTGTGGCGCGGGCCGTGTCAGCAGTTGGTAGCCGGCTTGTTCGAACTCGCGCCGGATCGCTTCGTTCAGGTAGGCCAGCGCGCGCTCGCGCATGGCGCTATCGGCTTTCATGTCCAGCTCGTCCGGTCGGTCGCCCTGGATGTATTGCACCGGTTCCAGAATGAGTTTTTTCTGGTACTGGCTGCCGATGGGCGGACCGGGGCGCACCCAGACCATGCCAGCGCTCCAGTCGGGATCCTGCTTGAGCCGGCTCTGGTTTTCACCCAGGGACGTGGAATAGTTCTGCGGCTTGGGCAGGTTGGTGCAGCCGGCAAGGCCGATCACTGCACAGCAGGCGGCCAGAGCGAGACGGATCTTCATATTCTTCTCTTCCTGAAAATGGCGCCCGGCGCGGCAGATGGAAAGGCCGTGCGCGTGTCGCGGGCGGCCCAATTATTGCCCCGTTTCGCGCCGGATTTTCCGCTTTGGCAGGGGTGGAAGCCCCGTTTCGCTGCAAAGCAGAATTCCATTTTGGGAAAACTGAAACGAAAGATCGGCGGGGCGTGGAAGACTCCATTGCGGGTAAGCCGTAATAGCTGCCGCGGAAAGCCGCCGCGGGACTACGATGGACGAGTGAACATAGGGAGACAACTATGGACACCGCCAAGCAATGGTATGCCGCCGTCAAGGACTGGCAGCGGGCCCGCGACGAGCTCACCGCCGCGATCGCCGCGATCAAGTGGCCGAATCCCACCCAGGATTGCCTGGACAACTATGACCGCGCCTACGCCAACGAAACCGGGGCGCGGGATCGCATGAACCAGGCATACGAACGCGTGCGACGATAAGCGCGCGCATCTCCTTGGGAGCGGCATTGCTACACTGCCGCGCATGACGGACCAACAACAGAAATTCATGATCAGGCCGAGCCGGCCTGAGGACGCAGTCTTGCTCGAAGACCTGCTGATGCGCACCTACGAAAGCACGTGGATGCCGGAAATGACGGCGGAAAGGGACGCCCAGTTTCGCGCAAGCGGCAAGACGGGCCAGTATGTGAGCGCCAGGGGCAGCCTTTTCATGGTGTGCGAAATCGACGGCGTGCTGGCGGGCATGGCGGATTGGGAAAACGACTTCATCTGGGCCTTGCATGTGCATCCCGCAAGGCAAGGGCAGGGTGTCGGCGGCGCATTGCTGGCCTGGATGGAAACGGCCATCCGCGCTGCGGGATTTGCTCAGGCGCGGCTGGAGACGGATTCCTTCAATATGCGCAGCCGCCAGTTCTACGGCAAGCACGGCTATGCCGAGATCGATACCTATCCTGACGAGGAATGGGACAGCGGCTTCACCACCATCCTGCTGGAAAAGCGCTTGCCAGCCTGATGCCGCTGGCTCCATGAAAAGAACCTGAGCTGGTCCTGGAAATGGAGCCACGATGGCGGTATGTTGTGGTTTTCAGCCGCTACCGCCGAACCCGCCATGTACCTGCCGTCCGCCTTTCGCGAAGACTCGCTCGAAGTCCAGCACGATTTCATCCGCGCCCATCCGCTGGGCGTGCTCACGACCAGCGGGGAGGGCGGGCTGATGGCGAACCACATTCCCTGTCTGCTGTATCCGGAAGGACCGCATGGCTTATTGCGCCTGCATGTGGCCCGCGCCAACCCGCAGCTTGCCGACCTTGCTTCGGGCCGCGAATGCCTGGTCGTATTCCACGGACCGCAGGCTTACGTCACGCCGTCGTGGTACCCGACCAAGGCCGAGACGCACAAGGTCGTGCCCACCTGGAACTTCGTTGCCGTGCACGTCTGGGGCGCGCCGGTGATTCAGGATGATCCGGCCTGGCTGCGCGCCCAGTTGGATGCGCTGACCGACAGCCAGGAGAAAGCGCGCGCGCAGCCCTGGCGCGTGGCCGACGCGCCGGCGGATTTCATCGCGGCCCAGATGCGCGCCATCGTCGGCGTGGAGATTCCCATTGCGCGCATCGAAGGCAAATGGAAGGTCAGCCAGAACCGAACGGTTGCCGATAGGCGCGGCGTGGCCGAAGGCCTGGCCGGCGAAAACGGCGATGCCGTCATGGCTGGGCTGGTTGCCCGCCGCGGCGGGCTGGAGTAACGCGCCCCAACGCGAAACAGGCGATGGCGGCGGCCTGCAGGCTGGCCGCCGCCGCCAGGAACCAGAGCAGTGGCTGCCCGGCCTGTTCGGACCATGCCCGCAGCATGCCGAACGACGCGGGCGCGAAGGCGTAGGCGCCTTGCGACATGGCGACAATCAGCGGGACCACGCGTTGCGTGTCTTCGCGGGCGAACTCAGTCTGCGCGATCAATGGCGGCAGCGAGGTCGCGTTCCCTATGCCTGATCCGAACAGCAGTACGCCCAGCCAGATGGCCCAGGCGTGCTCTGCGGCCAGCATCAGAACCAATGAACCGGCGATCTGGATGGCGTAGGCCAGGCAGGCCACTTTGCGCCGGTCGGTGCCGGCAGGCATCAGCCAACCGACGAGCGTGCGCCCGCCGATGGCCGCGGCCGTAGCCAGGCCCATTGCCAGGCCTGCGGTCTGTGCGCCCAGCAGCGGCGCCAGCAGGGACAGCAGATGCGCGATCAGGCCGATCTGGGCGAACAGGCCCAGCGCCATGCCGGCGGCCAGGGTGAGAAAGGCGCGGTTGCGCCACAGGCCCGCCACCGGCGCGGGCGCGGGCGAGGCGATGCCTGCCGTGGCCGCCGGCGCCTGCGCTGCAGCGCAAGCGCCATCTGGCTCCTGGCCCAGCTGTTGCGGCGTCAGGGCAAACACCTTGCGCGACAGCACGGCGATCACGGCCACCATCGCCGCGCCTACCCACAAGGCCGCCTGGGCAAATCCTGCCTGGCCGATCAGGTAAACCCATAAGGGCGAAAAGACGATGCCGCCGACGCTGGCGCCGTTGTAGGCCATGCCCAGCGCGGCGGGGCGGCGGCGGACGAACCAGGGTGAGATCAGCGCATTGACGGCGGCGGCACCCAGCGTCACCCAGCCCATGCCCGAGAGCAGCGCCGCCGCATAGAGCTGCCAGGGCTGTGCGGCCGCGGCCCAGCCGCTCACGCCGAACGCGAGCAGCACGGCGCCGCCCAGCGTGACCGCCGGCACCCCGCAACGCCGGTACAGCCGCGGCAGGTTGGCGACCACCAGGGTGCCGCAAAGAAAGTGCAGCGTGACGGCGCCGGATACCAGGGCCACGCCCCACCCGGTACGCTGCGTCACGGCATGCAGGAACACGGGCGGGCCGTAGAAGCCGACGCCCCAGCCGAAGATCGCCAGCACGAAGGTGGCGTAAAGCACTGTCCAGCCAAAGAATTTCCGGGATGCGCGCATGGGTGTCCGGGCAGGCCGGCCGCTGTCTTGTTGCGTTGAGTCGCAGTATGCTTGACTCTGCACACAACACTTTGGTCTGTGACGAATCATGGAATCCGAGTTCGCCGACATCAATCTTTCCGCCGTGGCTGGCGCCATCGCCGATCCGGCCCGGGCGCGCATGCTGTGCGTGCTGCTGGACGGCCGCGCCCGCACCGCGACCGAACTGGCGGCCGCCGCCGACATCGGCGCCTCCACCGCCAGCAGCCATTTCCTGCGACTGCGGGAACAAGGGCTGGTGGAAATGGCCGTGCAGGGCAAGCACCGCTACTACCGCCTGGCCAATGGCGAGGTCGGACATGCGCTGGAGGCCTTGCTGGTGGTGGCCGGCGCGGAGCGCGTGCCGTTCAAACCCAGCACGCCCTCGGCCCTGCGCGAGGCGCGTACCTGTTATGACCACATGGCGGGCACCCTGGCCGTGCGCATCCATGACGCGATGCTGTCGCGCCAATGGCTGACGGCGGACGGGCGCGATTACCTGCTGACGCCTTTGGGCGAGGCGGCCCTGGCGCAGATAGGCGTGGACGTGATGCAGGCGCGCCAACGCCGGCGGCGTTTCGCCTGCTCCTGCCTGGACTGGAGCGAGCGTCGCTCGCATCTGGGCGGCGCCTTGGGCGCGGCGCTGCTGGAGGCGCTGACGCGCCGCGACTGGATCAGCAAGGACTTGGATTCGCGCGCGTTGAGCGTGACGAAGAAGGGCGAAAAGCAGTTTCCCGCCTTCTTCGGGCCAGCGGATGAGCAGTCCGCCGCGAGCGCTGCGCGCCGGGACCGGAATGTCGCCGCATGAGCCTGCAATAAGGTGTGCATATGCAACAGATCTAGGGAAATCCCCGTGAACCCGGGTGGGGACGGGTTGCGGCAGCGCCCCGCGTTGCGCCGCAAGCCGCGTCAACCCTGGACATGCGGCGCGCGGATGGGCCGCGCGTAGCGTTCCTGGGAAACGGGGACGTACCTATCGCGATGCAACAGTGTTTCTATTTTCTGCCATCGTTACAAAACATATCCGAACTGTCATAGTCAAGCGGGGTATGCTGGATCGCACAAAGAGGGCATCCGAAGTGCATCAGAACAACTTGATCTACAAGGGATACCGGCTGACGGCCAAAGTGTCCCGGGGCGCAGACGCCGAGGTTCAGGCGCAATCCAGCGGCCCCGTATTCATAGCGTCGGTGATGGTGGTCCAGGCAGGCGCCGTGCTCGAAGGCGGCGACGAATATCCGGTTCCGCGTTTTGCCGAGGGCGGTTTTGTCTACAGTCCGCGTGAAGCGGTGCATGCAGCGATCCTGCACGGCCGCGAAATCGTCGACGGCCTGACCAACCTGCCAGCCTGACGCCGTCCTAGCCGGAAAAGACTTCCCGCCAATCGCGCGTCTTGGCCAGCGTCTGCACGGTCGCGGACTGTTCCAGGATGGTCACGGCCTTCTTGAATTCCTCGGCCGAGGCGCCGTCCTCCAGGATGACCATGCGCGAGTTGCGCGCGTCCGCCATCTTCACGTCCGACATCTTGCCGTGGGTCTGGTAGACCTGCGTCCAGTCCATTTTCTTGCCGGCCTTCAGGGCGATCGGTTCGATGTACGTCAACGCGGTGCTGCTGGCGGCGCGTACGGCGAAGGCGAAATCGGCCGTGTGGCCGCTGCTGCCCTTGGCGCGCGCGCCCTTGACCATGCGGTTCACGCCCACGCCCGCCGCCAGCGCCCGCCCGACCTGGGCGCGAAAGCGCAACTGGCTGAACTTCGGCATCCATTTGGCGCACTGGAACGACAGTGCCATCGCCAGCTTGACCGCGTCCCACAGCGCTTCCTGCAGCTGCTCGTTGGGACCGCTGGCGACGATGGCGCCGTCGCGGTCGAAGTGCGCCAGGCTGACGCCCGGGGTTTCATTCAGGATGTCGATGCGCTTGGCCGCCAGGTCGATGCCGTAGCTGGACGCGTGCATCGCGGTCTCACAGGCGTCGGTCAGGTAGAACGTGGACTCGTCGGGATGCGCGATGAAGAAGGCCGCGTGCTGCCCGTCCAGGCCCAGTGTCATGGGCGATATGGCGCGGATGGCGTGCTCGCCCGCCGGCAGGACGGTCCAGCCGGAGGCTTCCAGGAAAGTGCTCATAGGATCAGTTCGATTTGGCGGCCTTTGAGGGGATGCGCGAATCCGCCGGTGAGCGTCAGGTTCGCCCGCGGCAGGAAGTACTGCATCAGCGCGCCGATATTCTGCAGGGCGGGCACGATGGGCTCGGCATAACCTTCGCCATCATCCACCCAGATGTGTTCATGGCTGCGGTCCGCAAGCGGCTTGCGGTACTGAGGCCGGCCTTCGCCCACCAGGCTGGTGTGGAAGGAGTCGTCGGTGTCCACGCCGAACACGCGGTGCGGGCCTACGAAGAGGCTGGCGCAGAACGCTTCGGCCAGGAAAATCGTGGCCTGGCCGTGCACGGCCGTGCGCGCGCCGCGATAGGTGGCGCGGAAGATCACGTCTTCACGCACTTCGCCCTTGACCCGGCAGGCACAGGCGAATTCCATCCATTGGAGATTGCTGGCGGCGGGCTTGGGCACCCAGGCGATCGGTTTTACGGTTTCCTTGGGTTCGGCAAGAATCTCTTGCACCTCATCAACGGTGATTAGCGGTTCGAACTTGTTGGCCATGGAACTGATCTAGGGTCTTGGAAATGCGCGCGCCGGGCAGCGCGCCTGGCAAGCGCCGCGCGGCGGCGGGCGCACGCGCAACACTGCGAGGGGGCGTAATCTTACAAGATGAAGACTGCGCCGCCCTTTTTGCTGTATGGATGTACAGCCCAAGGGCGGCGCGTCGCGGCTATAGCGAGCTGGCGCCGAACGTGTCGCACTGCTTGATGCTGCCGCTCTCCAGGCCGCGCTTGAACCAGCGCACGCGCTGGGCCGAGGAGCCGTGGGTGAAGGAATCGGGCACCACATAGCCCTGGCTCTGCTTCTGCAGGCGGTCGTCGCCGATCGCGGTGGCGGCGGTCAGGGCCTCTTCCACGTCGCCGCTTTCCAGGATGTTGCGGGCGGCGTTGGCGCGCTGCGCCCACAAGCCGGCGAAGCAGTCGGCCTGCAGTTCCATGCGCACCGACAATGCATTGGCCTGCGCGGGATTGCGGCGGCGCAGGTTGTCCACCTGGTCCGAGATGCCCAGCAGATGCTGGACGTGATGGCCGACTTCATGCGCGATGACATAGGCCTGGGCGAAATCGCCCGGCGCCTTGAAGCGGTTCTGCAATTCGTCGAAGAACGCCAGGTCGATGTACACCTTGCTGTCGCCCGGGCAGTAGAACGGCCCCATGGCCGACTGTCCGGTGCCGCAGGCCGTGGGCGTGGCGCCGCGGAACAGCACCAGCTTGGGCGCCACGTATTGGCGGTTCAGGTCCTTCTGGAAAATGGCGCTCCAGGTGTCTTCGGTTTCGCCCAGCACCTTGGAGACGAACACTGCCTGTTTGTCGTTGGCGGGCGGACGCGTGGCGGGCCCCTGCTGTTGCTGCACGGGCGGGCCTTCGGCCATCTGCAGGACCACGCTGGGGTCCACGCCGAAATACATGGCGACCAGGGCCAGCACGATCGTGCCTATGCCGATGGTGCCGCGGCCGCCGATGCGTGGGCCGCTGGAACGGCGGTCTTCCACATTGTCGCTTTCGCGCGAGTCATCAAGGCGCATACTGTTTCTCCGGGCGGGTCGGCGTTCCCGCCATTTTGCATCGCCGCTCTGTACTGAGCGGCCTTCAAGAGTGTTAGGATAAACCCATGGCCTTGTATTTCGATATTCATCCCGCGAATCCGCAACCGCGCCTGCTGAAGCAGGCGGCCCAATGGCTGGCCGATGGCGGGCTGGTCGCAGTGCCTACCGATTCGAGCTATGCCGTGGTCGCACGGCTGGACGACAAGAACGCCGCTGACGGACTGCGCCGCCTGCGTGGCCTGGATGAACGCCATCATCTCACGCTGCTGTGCCGCGACCTGGCTGAAATCGGCCACTTCGCGCGCGTCGACAACCGCCAGTACCGGTTGCTGAAGGCCGCGACGCCGGGACCCTGGACCTTCATCCTCGAAGCGACCAAGGAAGTGCCGCGCCGCGTGTCGCATCCGTCGCGCAAGACCATCGGCATCCGTGTGCCGGACCATCCCGTCATGCTGGGCCTGCTGGAGCAGGTGGGGGCGCCCTTGCTGTCCACCACGCTCATCCCCAAGGACGAGACCGAAGCGTTGAACGACGCGGAAGAAATCCGCGAACGCTACGAACACTCCCTGGCGGCCATCATCGACGCGGGCGCTTGCCCGCAATCGCCCACCACCGTGATAGACCTCACCGGCGACGAGCCTGTGGTCGTGCGTGTCGGACGCGGCGATCCTGCCACCCTCGGTCTTGCCTAGCGCGCCCGCCGCGCCGACCTGCACGCCGGCATGCGCCGGCGCGCGGCTCATCTACAATCCGGTTCGCCATGAATGACATCATCCAAACCATTGCGGTCTACGCGATACCGGTCATCTTCGCCATCACCTTGCACGAAGCCGCGCACGGCTACGTCGCGCGGATGTTCGGCGATCCCACGGCCTATCAGGCCGGACGCATCAGCCTGAATCCTGCGCGGCATATCGATCCCGTCGGCACGCTGCTGGTGCCGGTGGCGATCCTGCTGGCCTCCAAGCTTTTGGGTAGTCCGGGCATGCTGTTCGGCTGGGCCAAGCCTGTGCCGGTGGATTTCGGCCGCTTGCGCCGGCCCAAGCAGGACATGCTGTGGGTGGCGCTGGCGGGGCCTGCCGCCAACCTGTTCATGGCGGTCCTGTGGGCGTTTTCGCTGCGCATCTTCCTGGAGTCTGGCCTGCAGGAATCGTTCTGGTTCGAGATGGCCGTGGCCGGCGTGAACGTCAACCTCGTGCTCATGGCCCTGAATCTGCTGCCCATCCTGCCGCTGGACGGGGGACGCATCCTTTTCAGCCTGCTACCGAATCGCCTGGCCTGGCAATACTCGAAAATCGAGCCTTATGGCCTGGTGATCGTCGTCATCCTGCTGGTGACGGATGTGCTCTGGCTATTGATGCGGCCGGTACTCTCTCTGGGGACGACCATCGTCCAGTGGTTTCTGTAGGATTTCAGCCAATATCCGTTAAACTCATCGGTTTCATTGATTCTGGCCCCGGGGCATCCCGCCGCGGGGTTTTGGAGCCCTACATTTATGGCATCCCCTGCAACCGCCGCAGGCGTTAATTTCCAAGGCAGCATGGTGGCTCTGGTCACTCCCATGCAGCCCGACGGCAGTCTGGACTACGCGGCCTACCGGTCGCTGATCGACTGGCATATCCAGGAAGGAACCGACGCACTGGTGGTGGTCGGCACCACCGGGGAGTCGCCCACGGTCTCCATGGAAGAACATGCGGAGCTGATCCGCGTCGCGGTCGAACACGCTGCGGGCCGCATTCCGGTCATCGCCGGCGTGGGCGCCAACTCCACCGACGAAGCCATCCACCTGACGCGCCACGCCAAGGCCGTGGGCGCGCAGGCCGGCCTGTCGGTCGTTCCCTATTACAACAAGCCCTCGCAAGAGGGTTTGTACCGTCACTTCCGCACCATCGCGGAAGCCGTCGATCTGCCCACCATCCTGTACAACGTGCCGGGCCGTACCGTTGCCGACATGAGCAACGAAACGGTCCTGCGCCTGGCGCAGGTGCCGGGCATCATCGGCATCAAGGACGCCACGGGCGACATCGCCCGCGGCGGCCTGCTGCTGCGCGAAGCGCCGGCCAGCTTCCAGGTCTTCAGCGGCGATGACCCCACCGCCGCCGCCCTGATCCTGCTGGGTGCGCGCGGCAATATTTCCGTTACGGCCAACGTGGCGCCCAAGCTCATGCGCGAGCTCTGTGCCGCCGCCCTGGCCGGCAATGTGCCCAAGGTGCGTGAACTTAACGCGCACCTGGCGCGTCTGAACAAGGCTTTGTTCGTTGAAGCCAACCCCATCCCCGTGAAGTGGGCGTTGGCCGAAATGGGCCGCAGCGCACTGGGTTACCGGCTGCCGCTGGTTGAACTGGGATCGCAGCACCACGCAACCGTGCGTGCCGCGCTCCAGGAAACGGGCCTGCTCTAAATATCGTGAGGATACGTATGAACAAACGTCATGCCGGTTTGTCGGCATTGATGTCTCTGGTGTTGTTGGCCGGCTGCAGCGAGGTCAATCAATTCCTGGGCAATGAAGAGTCCGTCAATTACAAGAGCGCAGTCACCCAGCGTGGAGAGCCCCTCAGCATCCCGCCCGACCTGACCCAGGCCAACAGCGATCCGCGCTATCGCGCGCCGGCTTCGGGCTCGACCACCTATTCGCAGTTCCAGCAGCAGGGCCAGGCGCAAGCCACCCAGCCCAAGACGAGCAACGTGTTGCCCGGCCGCCAGGACATGCGCGTCGAGCGCGACGGCGACCTGCGTTGGCTGGTGGTGGACCGTCCGCCGGAAGACGTGTTCCCGCGACTGGTGGACTTCTGGACCGAAAACGGCTTTACCGTCGCCAGCAACAATCCTGGCGCTGGCTTGATCGAAACCGACTGGGCTGAAAACCGGGCCAAGATTCCGGAAAGCTGGCTGCGTCAGGCGCTGGGCATGATTCTCGAATCGGCCTGGGACAGCGGCGAACGCGAGAAATTCCGTACCCGTGTCGAACGCGTCAATGGCCATACCGAGGTCTATGTCAGCCACCGCCAGATGCTTGAAAAGCGCGTGGGCAGCGACGGCATGCAGGTGCAGTGGCAGAACGGCAAGGAAGATCCGGGCCTGAACGCCGCCATGCTGGCCCGCATGATGGTCTACCTGGGTTCCGACGTCGACAACGCCCGCAAGCTGGTGCAGCAGGCCGAGGCCGCGCCGCAGAAGCCTGCCGTGCAGCAGGACGTCCGCGCACAGGGCGCCTCGCTGCTCGTCAGCGAATCGTTCGACCGCGCATGGCGCCGTGTTGGCGTGGCGCTGGACGGCGGCGGCTTCGCCGTGGACGACCGCGATCGCTCCGCTGGCGACTACTTCGTCCGCTATGTCGATACCGACACGGGCGAGAAGATCGACCAGCCGGGCTTCTTCAGCCGCATGTTCTCGGGCGACAAGAAGGCCGAGGCGCCGCAGTACCGTATCCACCTGGCTGCCAACGGCGACCAGACCGTGGTGACCGTGCTGGATGCCAATGGCGCGCGCGACAACAGCGCCACCGCCCAGCGTCTGCTGAGCGTGCTGAAGGACAAGATGTAAGACCAGACGGTTCTGCGCTCACGCGCAGCACCGCGCAAGAGAGGCCCCTGCGGGGGCCTCTTTTTTTGTTGGGCGCTTTGAAGATCTTGCGAGCCGGCAGGGAGGGCGAGCTTCCCGCCGCGAAGGCTTGCGGTTGCTGCGCCTTGCGCATATGCCCTCTGGACGCAAAAAAGCCCCGGCTGTAGCAGCCAGGGCTTTTTCTTGCGTCCTCAGAGCGGGGGTTCGTCGCTGAGTTTTTATTAGGACGCGGGCGTGGTCGAGCCGCCCGGGGTGGTCGAACCGCCACCCGGCGTGGTGTTGGGCGTGGGCGCCGGAGCCGGCGAAGTGGCCGGGGGCGTCGTGGTGGGGGCAGGCGTGCTTGCGCCCGGAGCGGGGTTGGTCGCGGGCGCCGGGGCATCTTCCTTCTTGTTGCAGGCGCTCAGCGCGACGGCCAGCACCGAGGCAATAATCAAGGTTTTGCTCATCATTTTTAGACTCCTGTAGATGACGACTCTTGAAACCCCATTAGGGGAAACCAGAGGTCAGGCTACAGGAACACGCGGGCGCAACGCGTATGAAAGTTAAAAAGGTCGCATCCTAACGGCAACAAACCTTTCAGCTTCGTGTTATCTCTTTCTTGATGTGTCCCGCGTATCAGACCTGATTTCCTTCTGTACAGGACTGATACGGGGCCGTGTCGGGATGCTACGCCGCGACGTAGCGGATCCAGCCGGAATCCAGCCAATCCGCCAGGCAGGAGCGGGCTTCGTCGCTCAACCGAGCGCAGGATGGGTCTGAGCAATCCAGGCTGCGCGCATCCGCCAGCGTGCGCAGGGCGGCGTCGGCGGGCACCATGGCGGTTTCGCCATTGATGAAGAGCTGCTTGCCGCGATAGAGCATGCGGCTGCGGCGGTCCAGCACCAGCCGGCCTGCGGTGGGCCAGTCTTCTTCCAGATCCACGTCCATGCCTTCGGGCGCGTCGAACACGCTGAGATTGCTGGGCTCGGTCAGCCAGCAGCCCAGGAAGCGCGAGGCCAGCGCATCGTCGAAGCGCAGCTTTTCCACGGTTTCCAGCGTGGCGGCCACCAGCGCGTCCGGCAGCGCGGCGGGGGTGTCGACCGCGGGCTGGCCGGGATCGCGATAGACGGCCGACAGCTTCGGGCCGGGCAGGGCGGGCTCGCCATAGGGGCCGCCCAAGAGGCCGACGCGCGCCATGACCTGATCCGCGGCCGCTTCGAGCAGCCCGCGCGCCAGCGTCGCCTGCGTGGGTGCGCGAAAACCGATGGAAATCGTCATGCAGCCGTCGCCCACGGCGACGCCGTCGTGGGCCGCCTGCGGCGGCAGGTAGAGCATGTCGCCAGGCGTCAGCACGGCCGTCTCTTCGGGCTCGAAACGGCTCAGGATCTTCAGCGGCAGGCCCGGTTCCAGCGACAGGTCCTTCTGGCGGCCATAGCGCCATTCACGCTCGCCCGCCGCTTGCAGCAGGAACACGTCGTAGCTGTCGAAATGCGGACCCACGCCGCCGCCATGGCTGGCGATGCTGATCATCACGTCGTCCAGGCGCGCATCGGGGATGAAGCGGAACAGCTGCATCAGTTCGGACGCGGCATCGCTGTGCAGGTCCACGCTTTGCACCAGCAAGGTCCAGTCGCCTTCATTGTCCTTGGGCAGGCGCGCGAAGGGACCGTTCTCCATCTGCCATTCGCCGTTCTCGCGCCAGATCAGGCGCGATTCCACATCGTCGCGGCGCGCCAGCTTCTTGATGGCGGCGATCGTGACCGGCGGCTTGAAGCCGGGGATGGCCTGGCGGATCAAGAGAGGCTTGCGCTGCCAGTAGCGGCGCATGAAGTTGTTGGGGCTCTGGTTGCCCAGCAGGGCCAAGGAATGGTCGAGGTTCATTGCAGGTGCTTCTTCAGGCGGTAGAGGGCGTCCAGCGCTTCGCGCGGGGTCAGGCTGTCGGGGTCGATGGCGGCGAGTTCCTCGCGCAGGGCGTCCAGGGCCTCGAGGTCGTCGGAACGGTCGGCTTCCGCATAGGCCTGGGCGTCGGCGTCAGCGGCGGCCGCGAACAGGCCGAGCTGCGGCGTGGGGGCGCCTTGCGCCTCCAGGCGTTCCAGTTCGCGCGAGGCTTGGCGGATCACGGCGGCGGGCACGCCCGCGCGTTGCGCCACCTGGATCCCGTAGCTGCGGCTGGCGGGGCCTTCGCGCACTTCGTGCAGGAACACGATGCCGCCGGCCGATTCCGCCGCGGCCAGGTGCACGTTGGCCGAGGCCGGCTGTTCTGCGGGGAGGCGGGTCAGCTCGAAATAGTGGGTGGCGAACAGCGTCAGCGCGCGATTGTGGGCAAGCAGGCGGCAGGCGATGGCCCAGGCCAGCGCCAGGCCGTCATAGGTGGACGTACCGCGGCCGATTTCGTCCATCAGCACCAGGCTGTTGGGCGTGCTGGCCGACAGGATGGCGGCCGCCTCGGTCATTTCCATCATGAAGGTCGAGCGGCCGCCCGCCAGATCGTCGGCCGCTCCGATACGGGTGAAGATGCGGTCGATCTTGCCGATGCGGGCGCGCGAAGCGGGCACGAAACTGCCGATGCGCGCCAGCAGCACGATCAGCGCCACCTGCCGCATATAGGTCGATTTACCGCCCATGTTCGGACCGGTGATCAGCAGCATCCGACGCGCTGGCTCCAACCGGCAGCCGTTGGGCGTGAAGCGCTCGATGGCGTGTTCCACCACCGGGTGGCGGCCGGCATCGATGTCGATGTCGGCCTGCTCAGACAGTTCGGGCGCGATCCAGTCGTGGCGGCGCGCGTGATCGGCCAGCGCGGCCAGCGCGTCCAGTTCGGCCAACGCGGCGGCGCAGTCTGACAGCGGCCGCACGTGTTCGGCCAGCACATCGAGCAATTGCTCGAACAACCATTTTTCCCGAGCCAGCGAACGGTCCTGGGCGGACAGCACCTTGTCTTCCCAGGTCTTGAGCTCGGGCGTGATGTAGCGTTCGGCGTTCTTCAGCGTCTGGCGGCGGCGGTAATCCTCCGGCACCTTGGCGGTCTGGCCCTTGGTGACTTCGATGTAGAAGCCATGCACGCGGTTGAACTCCACGCGCAGGTTGCTGATGCCGGTGCGTTCGCGCTCGCGGGCTTCCAGCTGCACCAGGAAGTCGCCGCCGTCGGCCGCGAGGCCGCGCAGTTCGTCCAGTTCAGCGTCGAAGCCCGCCGCCAGCACGCCGCCGTCGCGGATGGCGACAGCGGGTTCGGCGGCAATGGCGCGCACCAGCAGGGCGGCCAGGGCCGGGTCCACCGACAGGTGCGAGACCAGTTCGCCCAGCCGCGGCGAATCCGCCATCGGCTCGACCTGGTCGCGCAGCGCCGGCAGGGCCTGCAGCGCGTCCCGCAGGCTGGCCAGTTCGCGCGGGCGCACCGAACGCAATGCCAGGCGGGCGGCGATGCGTTCGATGTCCGGGAAGGCGTTCAATGCGCTGCGCAAGGACTCCAGCAGCCCGGCCGAACCGAAGCCGGCCGCGCCGAAGGTCTGTTCCATGTCCATGCGGCCCGCCAGCAGCGCCGAGATGGCTTGCTGGCGCGCCAGCGCCTGTTCGTTCTCGCGTAGCGGATGGTGCAGCCAGCGGCGCAGCAGCCGGCTGCCCATGGGCGTGCGGCAGCCGTCCAGCAGCGAGAACAGCGTCGGCGAATCTTCGCCCGACAGCGTCTGCGTCAGCTCCAGGTTGCGGCGCGTGACCGGATCCAGCAGCACGTACTGCCCGGGGCGTTCCGCCGACAGGCTCTGCACGTGGGCCAGGGCCTGCGACTGGGTGCGTGCCGCGTAGCGCAGCAGCGCGCCCGCGGCGCAAATGCCGGCCGGCATGTCTTCGATGTCGAAGCCCGCCAGCGTATCGGTCTTGAAGTGCGCCAGCAGATGGGCGCGGGCGCTGTCGGCTTCGAAGTGCCAGTCGGGCACGCGGGCCCGCGCGCCTTCGAAGGGGAAGTCGAACTCTGCGCTGTCGGCGCAGACGATCTCGGCCGGCGCAATGCGGTGCAGCTCGGATTCCAGCTGCGCCGGCGCGCATTCGGTCACGCGAAATTCGCCGCTGGCCAGGTTCAGCCAGGCCAGCCCGGCGCGCGGCGCGCGCGCGGTGCCGCCCACGAACACGGCGGCCAGCGCGCGGTCCGCCTTGGCCGGCAGCAGCGCGTCGTCGGTCAGCGTGCCGGGCGTGACGATGCGCACGATGCGGCGCTCGACCGGACCCTTGGAGGTCGCCGGATCGCCGATCTGCTCGCAGATGGCGATGGACTCGCCCATGGCGACCAGCCGCGCCAGGTACTGCTCCATGGCGTGCACCGGCAGCCCGGCCATCGGGATCGGCGTGCCGTTGGACGAACCGCGCTTGGTCAGCGTCAGGTTCAGCAGACGCGCGCCGCGCTCCGCGTCTTCGTAGAACATTTCATAGAAGTCCCCCATGCGGTAGAAGAGCAGCAAGGGACCGGCCTCCGCTTTCAGGCGGAGGTACTGCTGCATCATGGGGGTATGGCCCGGGTGGGCGTCGGCGGCGGTGTTTTGCGTTGCGGAATTCATGCCCGTGATTGTATCGGGCCGGAACGGGCGAGGCGCGAGGGGGGCGCAATTTGTCTTGCGCCCGGCCTCGTCACATCTGCCCCTGGTTGTTGCAAAGCCTCCCTGCCAAGCGGCCGGCTGTGGTTGCTAACCATTGCTGGAGCGGTAGACCGGCGTGGCGAATAAATGACCTTTGCAGCTCGATCTGAGCGTAGAGCGTATGGCGCTGGTTCATGGCGAATGGCATGTCCGCGTCTCATGTACGAAATCGGCGTGGTTGCCGAGAGTTGAGGCCGTCTGCTCATCTACGGCCTCGATGAGTATTTCTCAATGGATGAGTGTTTAAACGATTCAACTAGAGAGGCTAAAGTTATGTCTGGCGTGATGATGAAAAAGAACGATCCGTTTCCGGGTGGGTATGCCGTGACGTTGAAAGGGGTGCTGCCGAGTGGCGTACATTTCACGCGTCTTTGCATGTACAGCTTTCAACCCGGGGGCACGATGCGCTCCGATTTCTGGTACTGGCAAGGCGACGCTCCGGTGTGGAGCCCAAACTCTCCTGGGGACTATGGCTCTGTTGGCCGAAAAGTTGGCTATGCCAATCAGCCATCCTATCCGTACAACTTTGATCAAGACCAATATCTGCAAGGTTCGAGGAAGTTTAGTGATGCAGGCGCTATCGCAACGACCATTTTCGGTACCTGGCAGCTCCAGGGAAGCGATGAGGTGCGTATTGATTTCGGCAGCAGCGTGGAAGTATGGAGAGTGACCTGGGCAGATGCGACATTGGTGAAGATAGAACTCCAGCAGGCTAACTATGTGGCAGGCTCGATTTACTCACTTCCAAGTGGAGCGTATGACGTTTCGGCAGTAAACGCTGGTTGGGGTTTTGGGGGGATAAATGTCGGCTTTACCTCTGGTGCTGACATCAACGGCATGAAAAAGGATCTGCCTTACGGGCGCGTCATTCGGCATAACTCGTGGCTGGGAGTGGACGAACCTGTGGGTATCGACTCGATGAGCCTGGGTAGCGTGTTTTTGGTGACGACGACCGGAGTATTGCGCTATGTGCTTTGGGACGATACCCCTGGAGCACAACACCAGGTGCTCAGCTATTTGGGGCAGCCTCTGGGAAATGCGGGGCTCACAACAGGACGCGTCTGCTACCAAATCAGCCACGACTACAACAATAATGGGCATATAGCAGACGACGTCGGACATACATATTCCGGGTTGCAGGTGATTGACCAGGTGGGAACCTTTCGCGGGTTTGTATTTGCCGATTCGTCCGTTAACGGGGCGCCTGTAGTCGCGGGCGATAACAATACGATTTCTTCGCTCTACTATCTGGATACGCAGACAACCTAGCGGCCGCCGTACGAACCGCTCCCGATACTTCGGCCACATGTCGTATTTGCCCATGGCCTTCGGCTTTTCGGGAAGGCTGAACTTCTTCAGTAAGTATTCGGCCTCCTTCAGGGGCGGATAGGGGCTGCACAGGGTCCCTCCTATCGGAAGGACCTGTATAGGATCAGTCCAGGCTGGTGGCTTCGTCCGGGAGCACCACAGGTAAATGACGAGCGCACGAACGAGCAGGACGATCTGCCGCTACGCAGCAACCGGCAGAGCGTCGAATTCCGCCACGGTGAACTGTTCGTTGTAAGGCTGGATCTCCATGGTCCGACTGTACCAAGGCCCGTACAGGGGGCGGCCGCACCCCAGCTATTCCGCCAGGTCGGAAAAATCTGGGGCCAGGCCGCATCACCATGTGTATTTGACCCCGATCCTGGCCGCATATTGGCGGTAATCCTGAGCGCCCCAGGAGGCCGCAACGTTTGTCCACCCGGTCCACCCCTTGGTGAAATCCGCGTGCACACCGAGCTTCAACTCATACCGGTCACGGGGATACAGGCTGCCGACGGGCAATTGATTGAATGACACCGAGCTGTCCGTGTCCGTATGCCACCAGTTCAGCGTGACGAAAGGCTGGATCTTCCGGCCATTCTTCATTTCGTAGGTGCGGTGGGCGCGCACACCCAGACGGCCGATCGTACCGTTGGAGTCGGCCCTGCCCACGCTGGTGCCGTTGGATTCGGCAACGCTGTCCTGGTCGTAGCGTACGTAGATCAACTGCGCTTGCGGTTCCAGAACCCAATCGTTGCGCAGTTTGAAGGCGTAGCCGACCTCTCCCGACACCGCCCATCCTCGGGCGTCGTACTTTACGTCCGGCAAACTATCCCCTTCGACCTTGTTCTTGAACCAGCCGTACTGGAACCAGGTGTCGACGTAGGTTCCCAATTTGGTCTCGTTGTTTTCAAACCAGGTTCCATAAAGCCCGACGCTATAGCCTTCGACGCTGCCTCGGGCCTTGTAGGGGTTGCCGTCAGCCCGCGCGGTGCTGCGGCTGTTGCCGAAGCCGGCCATCGCGCCCAGGTGCAGGCGGTCCGTTTCCGAACCGAGCTTCCATTGGGCAAGATCGCCGCCGCCTTGCAGGAGAAACATGTCGCTGCTGACATCGAATTCTCCGTTCTTGCTATGCGTCCGGTCCCACTTTCCGGTCATGCGGAGCCACAGTGCTCGCCGCTTGTCGTCGTCGTCGGCGAACTGCTGGGTTTCGATGTACTGCGGTTCGCCCAGCCGGTCGTGCATGCTGTGCACGAACATCTGCGCGGCCAGCCGTTGGTTGGCGAGATATGCCGCCACTTCCGGACGATACAAAGGCTTTGGAGGGGCTGGCGGTTCGGGGGGAGGCCCCGGGGGTACAGGACCCGGAGGACCAGGATCCGGAGGAACCGGGTCGGGAGGAACCGGGTCGGGAGGAACCGGGGGAGGAGGCTCGGGATCTTTTTCAGAGCGCAGATACCAGTTATTGGCCTCTCCCGCCGTCGCGCCGCCGCGGAAGAGCCGGTACTCGTAAGGACCTGCAACGGCCCGGCCGGCAAGCGTGAATGCGGAAGGCGCCGTAGTCCCGCCACCCACCGCGTCGACCACCTTGATGCCGCTGGCCTGGGTAAGAGCCCCCGGGCCTCCCGTATTGCTGATGCGCAGGGCGCTCTGTCCGGTTGCCGCGCCTGAAATGACGATCAGGTCGGATGGCGCGCCGTCGCCTGCAAGAAAGGTATTCAGCGCGACGACGCTGCCCGCGCCGCCAACGTAGTTCGAGACTGTCAGAGTCTTGTAGACGTTGGCGGTGGGAGGCGAGTAGACGATCTGGCTTGCTGTGTTGGTCAAGTTGGTAATGTTGGAGTTGCCAGTCATCGTCCATAGCGTGTTCGACTGAAGCGCGACGTTCGATACGCTGCCCGGCGCGGTGGTTGCGGCTCCGGTCAGGGTTGAACCGACGACAGTGATGTTTGCTTGACCCGGGATTGAGGCGGCCGGAATTGGCGGTGGCGCAGCAACCGGATTGTTTAGCAGCGTGTCTGGATCGGGTATTCCGCCCAATGGCGCGTCGGGGCCCGCCAGCAAGGGAAAGTCGTCGATGGTGGCGACGCGCAGCCAGTTGCCGTTGCCGGAGACAACCGTATCGGTAAGCGTGACGTTGGCCAGACCGGCAACGCCTATTGCCGGTCCAGCTGCGCTGGTGACACTGGATCGCGCCAGTTCGATTTCCGCTGCCGGTCCAGGATCTCCCAACGCGAACAAGCCCATGCCAGCGGCGCCGCTCACGCGAATCACGGCGCCGTCGCCGACGATCCGGCCGCCATTCTGCGCAACGGCACCATGAGCCTCCGGCCCCGTCACCGTCACGGGGGTTTGCCCAATCGTGATAAGACTGCCGGCGTCACGGGCAAGGGCGCCGTGCGCCGAGGCTCCCGATGTGGCGACGCTGCTGGCGCTGGATGTGATGACACCGCCGCTGATCGCGCGCAGGCCCACGGCGCCCGCGCCCTCGGTGGCGACTGTGGTGTTGAGCAGGCTGATCGTTGCCGGCGCTTCCAGGAAGCTGCGCTGAGCCATCGCGCCGTAGGCGCGCGAGCCCAAGGTCCTGATAGCGGAGCCTTGCGCCGAAATGGCGGCGGGAAATTGGGGCCCGGCCTGCTCAACGACAGCGTAGGCGCCGAGCGCCAGCGTGCCGGCGGTGGTGACTGACGCATTTTCCAGGTTGACCGAACCGCCGTCGTCGGCGACAACCCCCATGGCTTCGTCGCCCACGGTCTGAGCCGAACTGCCTCGCACTGTGAGCTGTGCGCCCGGATTGCGCGCTGCTAGCGCGTGCGGACGCCGGTCGCCGGCAGAAACGGTTCCTTGAGTAGCGACGGATGAGTTCGTTACGGTTATGGCGCTGCCCAGGTCGGCCAGGACGCCCATTGCATTGCCGTCGCCTGTAGTAAGCACCCCGACGTTATCTACGGCTACCGTCGAGTTTGCGCCGAAGATTCCGTTGGCATTTATCCCGCGGCTGGTGACCGTCCCTTGCGACAAATTGACCGTGGCGCCAGCGCTGGCTCGTAGGGCGTGCGCCGTTGCGTTCGATGCGGATATCGTTGTGTTCGTCGCATTCAACATGGAGCCGGTCCCGTCGATCTGCGCGCCAATCGAAGCGCCGCTACCCGCCGCGATGCTGGCTGTATCCACCGTAACCGCGCCGCCAGCCGAGACATCCAGCGCAATGGAGCGTGTGCCATTCACCTGGAACGAGCCGCCGTTGACGATCGCAGTGGAGCCCGCTCCTTGCACCGACAGGCCATGCCCGAATTGTCCCGCCGCAGTGATGACGTTGTTTCCCTGCATGCGCACGCTGCTGCCAGACATGACAAGAACACCGGCAGCCGGATTGATCGTGGTGCCGGAGCCGCGTGTGCTGATCGATACGTCGGTCAATGACACGGCCGCTCCATTTTCGATGCGGACCCCCGCGGCGCTGGTGCCGCTGGCCGTGCTGACGGCGGGATCTCCGGTGACGATGGAGACGCCGGTCGCGTCTATGCGGCTCGGCACGACCGTAGCGCCGGCTACGGCCGTGCCGCTTGCCCACAGTCCATGGCTGCCGATGGCTGAACCGCCGGAGGTGATGGTGCCGGTGGTTGTGATCGATGTGCCCGGTCCGATGGTTGCGGTGGCGCCCGCGTCGACGCGGACTCCGAATGAGCCTCGGCCGGCTGTGCTGACGGTTCCGCCCGTAAATGCAATCGAGCTTCCCGGGCCGGAGGCATAGAGCGCATGATTACCCGCGCCGCCCGCACCTTGTGTCGCGACGCTGGACGCGATCATTTGCACGGTGCCTCCAGCAGTCGCAAGGACGGCAATGTTGTCATTGACCGTGGTGGTCAGACCCAGCGTGATGCTGGAACCCGTGGCCGTGGCAATGCTGCCGCCACCCGATGCGACCAGGCCTTGCTGTCCTGTCGCCGCTTGCACCGTGACGATGGTGCCGCTGTTGAAAGTGATGCGACCGCCATTGCCTGCGATGGCGCCGACATAGTTGCGTGGCGTGGTCGACCCTGGGCCTCCCAGGTTCAGGCGCACTCCGCTGGCCGTAATCGCGCCGCCGGTGTTCTCGGCGTCCAGCCCGGGCTGGGTTGCGCTAAGCACATTGATGGTGCTGCCTGGCGTGACCGTGCATGCGCTTCCCGAGCGGGTGACGGGTCCCGCCGGACATGTCGTTTGCGCCACGGCATCCGCCGCGCCCAATGACAGCGACCCCAGCAGCAGCCAGCGAGCCGTCATCCATGTCTCAGCCGGGAGTGGCGCCGCGCCGCTATTGCATCCTTCCATCTGCCTGTTACGCATTCACGCCTCCATCGGGGCACTCGCGAAACAACCTGGGTAGGAACTAGGCAACCGACAATCGGAGATTCAAATACGAATCACCCGTGTAATGGCTTGCGACTCAACGTAGCACGGGGGGTCTCATGGAATGTGCAACTATTTGAAATAGTGTTGCTTATCGTGGACACCCGTTGCAGGCTGGCGCGGCGTGAACATCACTTGTTCATGATGTTCCCCAACTTCTTGATTACCTCGCGCTCCGTCTCCGCGCTGGCGTGGGCGGCCTTGGTGTAGGCAGCCGTATCCATGTACTGCGGCGACACACCAGACTGGCGCAACAGGGCCAGGAAGGCTTCATCCTTGAGCGTGTCGCGGAAGGCGCCGTCGAGCTTGGCGATCACGGCCGGGTCCATGTCCTTGGGGCCGGCGATGCCGAAGGGCGAGGTGTGTACCACGGGATAGCCGGCTTCCTTCAGGGTGGGGACGTCCGGCAGGTCGGGGGAGCGCTTGTCGCCCAGCGACGCGAGGATGCGGACCTTGCCCGAGGCTACGTAGGGCAGGATGGTGCTGGCGCCGACCAGCACCTGGATGTGGCCGCCCAGCATGGCGGTCAGCGCGTCGGCGTCGCCCTTGTACGGCACGTGGGTCCATTTGGCCTGGGCGGCTTCGCCCAGTTGCACCATGGCGATGTGCTGGCTGCTGTAGGCGCCCGGCGTGCCGTAGGAGATCGTGTCGGGCTTGGACTTGGCGTAGGCGACCAGGTCGTCCAGCGTCTTCCAGGGCGAGTCCGCGGCGACCGCTACGTAATAGTTGTAGCCGGCGATCATCGAGATGTAGGTCAGGTCCTTGACCGGGTCGTAGCGCGTGCCGGTGATGTGCGGCATGCGGAAGATGCCGATGGGCACCATGGTGACGGTATAGCCGTCGGGTGCGGTGTTGAGCATCTGGGTCGCGCCCAGCGTGCCGTTGGCGCCGGTCTTGTTCTCGACCACCACGGTCTGGCCCAGGCGCTTGCCGGACTGCTCGGCCAGGGCGCGGCCGACCACGTCGGTGACGCCGCCGGCGGAGTACGGGATGATCAGGCGGATCGGATGGTTGGGAAAGTCCTGCGCCAGCGCGGGGGCGCTGCCTGCGCTTGCCAGGACCATCATGCCTGCTGCCAGGATCTTCTTCATGTCATTCCTCCTTTGTGTGCCGCCGGCTTGCCGGCCGTCTCCAGGTCTAGCGGGATGCCTGGTATTGAACGTCAATCGGTGATGCGCGCGCGGCTTGCGCCGAAGCCGATGCGCTGGAAACCCTCGCGGCTGCAATGGGCCGTCAGGGTGATTTCGTCTCCGGCCTCCAGGAACAGCCGGGTTTCGCCCGAGGGCAGGGTAATGGGTTGCGTGCCGCCGTGCGTCAGTTCGAGCAGGCTGCCGTGGCCGCTCTCGTCGGGCGTGGAGATGGTGCCCGAGCCCAGCAGGTCGCCCGGGCGCAGGTTGCAGCCGCCCAGAGTGTGCTGCGCGACCATCTGCGCGGGCGTCCAGTACAGGTGGCGCGCGTCGGATGCGGACAACTGCCGCGGCGCCTGCGCGCGTTCGCGCATGAGCGGCGTGGACAGCCATGCTTGCAGTGCGATCTCCAGCCCGCCCGTGGCAGCGTCCTCGGCGTTGCGCAGGTAGGGCAGCAGTTCGGGATCGGCGTCGCCGCGCGCCATTGCGGCGCGGCGGAACGGGGCCAGCGCCTCGCTGGTCACGATCCAGGGCGAAACCGTCGACGCGAAATTCTTGCCCTGGAAGGGGCCCAGCGGCTGGTATTCCCAGGCCTGGATATCGCGCGCGGACCAGTCATTCAGCAAGCCGTAGCCGGCCACGTGGCCAGCGGCGAGTTCCAGCGGCACCGGTTCTCCGAGCGCGTTGCCGGGACCGATCCAGATCGCCAGCTCCAGTTCGAAGTCCAGTTGCGCCGAGGGCCGGAAGGCCGGGGTATCGACGCCGGCGGCGGTCCTGACCTGGCCGTGCGGCCGCCGCACGGGCGTGTCGGACGGGCAGATGGAGGATGCGCGGCCATGATAGGCGATGGGCACATGCCTGTAGTTCGGCATCAGCGGGTTGTTGGGGCGGAACAGTTTGCCCACATGGCTCGCGTGATGGATGCCGGCATAGAAATCGGTGTAGTCGCCCACGTCCGCGGGCAGCAGCAGTTCGCACTGCGCCTGGGGATGCAGCAGGCGCGCGCCCTGGACCTCGTGCCGCGCGCGGCCGGGGTTTGCGGCGTCCAGCAGGGCGAACAGCGCGTGCCGCACGGCCTTGCGGGTGGCGGCGGGCAAAGCCATCCAATCGTTGAGCCTGCGCGCCGACAGCGCCTGGCGCGTGGCCGGGTCCAGCCCTTCCAGCAGGCCCAGTTCCACGGCGGCCCGGACATCCAGCACCTGCTCGCCGATGGCGACGCCGATTCGTGGCGCGCCGCCATCGCGGCGGAACACGCCCATCGGCAGGTTCTGCACCGGAAAATCCGGATGGCCGTCTGCGCTGTCGACCCAGCTCTGGGCGGTGGGCGCGTGGGTGTGGTCCAGCATCTTGTACTCCTCGCGGGCGTTATCGGTATCGCTGCGCGCTGTGGCCCGGCCTGCGCGCATATTCAACTAAGGCCGTCGTTGCGGCTTCAGGCCGCGGTGGTGCCGCCGTCCATGGCCCAGGCCACGCCCCGGACTTCGTCGGCGTCGGGCGAGCAGAAGAATTCGCACAGCCCGGCGATCTGCTCCAGAGTGACGAACTTGCCCGAAGGCTGGCGCAGGCCCAGCAGCTTGTTGGTGGCTGCGGCATTGTCCAGGCCTTCGCGCTCGGCCAGCGCGTCGATCTGCTTCTGCACCAGCGGCGTATGCACCCAGCCGGGGCAGATGGCATTGCAGGTGATGGCGGTCTGCGCGGTTTCCAGCGCTACCGATTTGGTCAGGCCGATCAGGCCATGCTTGGTGGCGTTGTAGCCGGTCTTGCCGGCGCGGCCGCGCAAGCCGCTGATGGACGCCATGTTGACGATGCGGCCCCAGTTGCGTGCGCGCATGGCAGGCAACGCGGTGCGTATGGTGTGGAAGCTGGCGGACAGGTTGACCGCGATCATGTCGTCCCACTTGTCGACCGGAAAGGCTTCGATCTGGCTGACGTGCTGGATGCCGGCGTTGTTGACCAGGATGTCCAGCGCGCCGTAGGCCTGGTTCAGCTCGGCCATCATGGCCTCGATCTGGGCCGGCTTGCGCAGGTCGCAGGGCTGGAAACGGACCGGAACGCCATAGGTATCGCGGAATTCGGCGCAGAGGGCGTCGGCCGCCGAGGCGTCGGCCAGGCCGTTGAGCACCAAGGTCGCGCCGGAGCGCGCCAGGCGCCGCGCTACCGCCAGGCCGATGCCGCTGGTCGAACCGGTTACCAGGGCCACGCGCCCCGAAAGATCAGCCATGCTTGTCTCCACGCTGTGTCGTTATGGAATGCGTGGCAGGTTAGGACGTGGAGATTGAGTCGTCCAATTTATTATCGATGCATGATTTATATTTGATAGATATAAATAGCCAGCAGCCTTGGAACCACTCATGGAATTGCGCCACCTGCAGAGCTTCGTGGTCCTTGCCACGGAACTGAATTTCACACGGGCCGCCTTGCGCCTGCACATCGCCCAACCGCCCTTGAGCCAGCGCATCCGCGAACTTGAAGACGAGCTGGGCGTGAAGCTGTTCGACCGCAGTACGCGGAAGGTGACGCTGACGGTGGCGGGCCGCGTGTTCCTGGATAGCATCCAGCCCATGTTCCGGCAGCTCGATGGCGCGGTGGAGGCCTGCCGCAAGGCTGACCGGGGCGAGACCGGCAGCCTGCGGCTGGGCTATACCGGACGCGCCAGCCATGTGCGCCTGCCGGGGCTGGTGCGCGATTGCCGGCGCCATTACAGCGATATCGCGCTGGATATCCAGGGGCCGCTGCCCACGGGTGAACTGCGCCTGAAGCTGCTGGACGGCACGCTGGACGCGGCCTTGTGTTTTCTGCCGCTGGAGGGCAAGCACATCGTGTCGCACGAGTTCATGCTCAGCGAGTTTTCCATTGCGCTGGCCGACGCGCATCCGTTGGCCGCCAAGGCCAAATTGCGTGTCGCGGATCTGGCGCAGGAGCCGTTCATTGCCTATCCCTCGGGCAAGGGCTTTCACTTGCGCGGCGCCATGGATGCGATCTGCCTGGAGGCGGGCTTCCTGCCGCGCGTGGTGCGGGAAACGGAGGCTTCCCAGACTTTGCTGTGCCTGGTCGCGGCCGGCACCGGCGTGGCCATCATTCCGCGCGACATCGAATCCTTCAACATGGAGGGCGTGGTGTTCCGGCCGTTGCCCGCGGACGCCCCTAAGCTGCAGCACGGCATTGCGTGGCTGCAGACCAACCAGAATCCGGCGTTGGGGCGGCTGCTGGCATTGTGCGGCGTTGCCGCTGCGGCAGGATGAGCAGGCCGGCCTGCTTGCCCGCGCCCGTCCGCAAACGGCACAATCGCAGCGCGCGGCCCTGTTTCCGCCGCCGGAGTTCTTATCCATGCAGGTTCTATCAGCCCCGGCCACGCTGGATGCCAGCGAGCGCATCACCATCTCCAGCGGTCCGCACCAGGCCGAATTCGCGCCGGGCGGCGGCGGCCGCCTGACGCGGTTGTCCACCGGCGGCCATGACTGGATCGTGCCCCTGACCGACACGCAGTGGCCCGCGGGACGCTGGCCGCGGGCAGGCTCCTATCCGCTGGCGCCTTACTCCAACCGCATCCGCGATGGCATGTTCACCTTCAACGGCGCCAGGCACGCGCTGCAGTCGGTAGCCGGCCGGCCCCATGCGATCCATGGCGCGGGCCTGTATCAGCCATGGAGCGTGCGCAGCCACGGCCCGGACAACGTCGACCTGGTGCTGGAGCAGCCCGCCGGCGTGCTGGGCTGGCCTTGGCCTTTCGAATGCGTGCAGCGCTATCAGCTGGACGCGCGCGGCCTGAGCGTGGCGCTTGCCATCGTCAATCTCGGCGACACGCCCATGCCTTGCGGCCTGGGCCTGCACCCCTACTTCACGGCCGAGCGCGTCACGCTGCATGCGCGCCGCGAGTGGACGGCGGACGCCGACGGCCTGCCCAATGGCAGCAAGTCCGTCCATGTGCGCGAGCTGCGGCGTTCGGCCAGCGGCTGCGATACCTATCTGTCGCAGTGGGAGGGGCGAGCCACCCTGCATTGGCCCGATGGACATCAGCTATCGCTGCACGCCGACCCGGCGTTTGCGCACCTGGTGGTCTATACGGCGGGCGGGTCGGAGTTCCTGTGCGTCGAGCCGGTCACCAACGTGGCGGACGCGTTCAACCTGGCGGCGGGCGGCGAGACCCGCACCGGCATGCGGACGCTCGAGCCCGGCGCGCGCTTTACCGCGACCGCGTTGTTTGGCCTGGAGCCGCCCCGGGCCGCGCGTTCCTGACGCCCGCAAGCGGCGCTTTGAAAGCGCCGCCGCCTGCGGCGATAATCCGGGCAAACCAAGTCCAGGAGTCCTTCGATGAAAAAGCTCAGCACCGAACAATTGCAGGCCGCGGCCGAAACGCTGCGCCGTGTGCAGGCAAGGCTGGCGCGCGCCGGCAATCTGCCGCTTGAGCCCACCCTCTATGCCTGCGCGCAAGGATTCCGCCGCAACGTGCCCGACTATCTGTGGTCGTGGCTGTCAGGCCTGCTGGCGCCGCACAAAAGCCTGGGGGCGTGGATGGACGCACACCAGCCAGGCTGGCGCACGGGCAAGACGCCCGCCGCGGTGGTCTACGCGCGCAGCGAAAATGGCTGGTTGGAATGGCTGATCGCCGAACTGGAAGCCGAGATCAATGATCCCCACGCCCGCGCCAAGCGGGAAGGGCGCGCCTAGACCGGTGCATTGCCCGCGCGTCCAGCGTCCAGTCCGGACCGGATGCCGGCCGGGCGCTTCAGGCCCGCTCGGCTCGCGAGCGGCGCAACAGAAGGAATAGCGTCTCCAACACGGCGGCCGCCAGCAGGGCGGCCAGCACCGAACCCAGCACTTGCGAGTCCCATAGGCGCGGCGGCCCTACGCGGAACTGCACCGTGTCGAAGACCAGTCCGGCCGTGATGCCGGCGACGATGGCGGCCTTCCATCCTTGCAAGGGAGCCAGCCGCAGCATCAGCAGGGTGAAGGCCACCATCCCCCAGAGCACGGGTTCAAGCGCCTGATTGAGAATGTGGTCGAGCAGAAGAGACTCCCGATTGGGTCGCGCATGCGTTTGCGCGCAGTCGAGTTTGTACTGCGTTCTGCTTGCAATTGCGAGATGCCCCGCCGCCGTGAGCGGCGAGGCATGGCCCACGGGTCCTAGAACCCTTCCAGCACGATCTTGCCCTGCGCCTTGCCGCTTTCGATGAAGGCGTGCGCCCGGCGCAGGTTTTCGGCATTGATCTTGCCGTAGTGCGCGCCCAGGGTGGTGCGCAGCGTGCCTTCGTCGATCAGGCGGGCGGCCTGGTTCAGCAGTTCATGCTGCGCGATCATGTCGGGCGTGCCGTGCAGCGGACGCGCGAACATGAACTCCCAATGCAGCGAGGCCGACTTGGACTTGAGCAGGCGCACGTCGATGGCTGCGGGGTCGTCGATCAGGGCGATCTTGCCTTGCGGCGCAATTGCTTCGGCCATCTGCGCGAAATGCTGGTCGGTCTGGGTCAGGCCGGCGATATGACTGACGTGTTCGAAGCCGATGCGCTTGAGTTCAGCGGCCAGCGGCTGGCTGTGATCGATCACGTGATGCGCGCCCAGCTCGCGCACCCAAGCCTGGGTTTCCGGACGCGAGGCGGTGCCGATCACCGTGAGTCCGGTCAGCTGGCGAGCCAGCTGCACCAGGATGGATCCCACGCCGCCCGCGGCGCCGATGACCAGCAGGCTGCCCTGGCTGGGCGCGGCGTTGTCCAGCACGCGCAGCCGGTCGAACAGCAGCTCCCACGCGGTGATCGTGGTCAGCGGCAGCGCCGCGGCCTGGGCGTAGTCCAGGCTGTCGGGCATGCGGCCGACGATGCGTTCGTCTACCACGTGCAGCTCGCTGTTGGCGCCGGGGCGGTTCAGCGCGCCGGCATACCAGACGCGGTCGCCCGGCTTGAACAGGCTGGTCTTTGCGCCCACGGCGCGCACCACGCCGGCGGCGTCCCAGCCTATGACTTCGGCCTGGCCATCCTTGGGCTTGCGGTTGGCGCGGATCTTCACGTCCACCGGATTCACCGAAATGGCGCGGACTTCGACCAGCAGGTCATGGTCGCCGGGCACCGGGTCGGCGACGGTGATGTCTTGCAGCGCCTCCGGGTGATCGGCGGGCAGGTTCTTGAAATAGGCGATGGCTTTCATGGCGGCTTGTCCGGATCAGATGATGGAACGCACCACGCCGCCGTCCACGCGCAGCGCCGCGCCGTTGGTGGCGGCGGCTTGCGTGGAGCAGGTGTAGACGACCATGTTGGCCACTTCTTCCACGGTGGCCAGGCGGCGCAGCAGCGAAGTGGGGCGGTGCTGGGCGATGAAGTCGCGCTCCATCTGGTCCTGCGTGACGCCTTGTTCCTTGGCCATTTCGGCAAAGAAGTCCGACACGCCTTCCGAGCGGGTGGGGCCGGGCAGCACCGCGTTGACCGTGACGCCGGTGCCGGCGGTCAGTTCGGCCAGGCCGCGCGACACGCCCAGCAAGGCAGTCTTGCTGACGCCGTAGTGGATCATTTCCGCGGGGATCTGCACCGCGGACTCGCTGGAGATGAACACGATGCGGCCCCAGCCGGCGGCCAGCATGCGCGGCAGGTAGTAGCGCGACAGGCGCACGCCGCTCATGACGTTGGTGTCCAGCATGTACTGCCAGTCGTCATCCGTGATTTCAGTGAAGGACTTGGGCGCGAAGTAGCCGGCGTTGTTGATCAGGATGTCGACGTCGGGATGGGCGGCCGAGATCGAGGCCGCGCCGTCGGCAGTGGCGAGATCAGCCTGCACGGTGCTCACGCGCGCAGCGGGAAACTGCTTGGCAAGTGATGCGGCGGCCTGGGCCAGCTTGTCGGCGTTGCGGCCGTGCAGCACGACTTCGGCGCCGGCCTCGGCCAGGCCCGCGGCGATGGCCAGGCCAATGCCGCCGGACGATCCAGTAACCAGGGCTTTCTTGCCGTTCAATTCGATTTTCATGAAGGGGACTCCTTGCGTGTCGGGGAATGGAGCCATGATTACCCAGCCCAAATCAGCGAAAAAGCGGCTAGCATCGCAGTCAGTTTCAATAATTTTTTGAAAATGAGGCCGGCATGGTGCGGTTCGAAGATCTGAAGATATTCATGGCGGCGGCGGACCAAGGCAGTTTTTCCGCCGCCGCGCGCGAACTGGACCTGACGCCCGCAGTCGCAAGTGCCGCGCTCAAGCGGCTGGAGCAGGCCCTGGATGCGCGCCTGTTCGTGCGTACGACGCGCAGCCTCAGGCTGACCAGCGACGGCGCACGCTATCTGGAGCATGCCCGCGCGGCGCTGTCGGCGCTGGACGCGGGCAGGAACGCCGTAGCGCGCAACAAGACGGAGATCTCCGGCACGCTGTCCTTGTCGATCCCGTCCGACCTGGGCCGCCACGTGCTGCTGCCGTGGCTGGACGAATTCCAGGAACAGCATCCGCGCGTCAATTTCCAGGTGCGCATCAGCGACCGCCTGGCCGACCTGTACCGCCAGCCGGTGGATCTGGCGGTGCGCTATGGCACGCCGAATGACTCGGGACTGGTGGCCCTGCCGCTGTCCGAGCACAACCGCCGCGTGGTGTGCGCCTCGCCCGCATACCTTGCGCGCCATGGCGTGCCGCAGGTGCCCGATGACCTGCGCCGTCACAATTGCCTGTCCTTCGTGCTGGGCGAAACCCTGCACGACCGCTGGGCCTTCCGGCACGAGGGCGCCGCGCTCACCATACCGGTCAAGGGCGACCGCGTCGGCGACGACGGCGAACTGGTGCGCCGCTGGGCCCTGGCTGGCCATGGCCTGGCCTACAAGTCGCGCTTTGACGTGCTGGCCGACCTGCGGGCGGGCAGGCTCATCGAAGTCCTGGCCGACTACACCAGCGAGCCCTCGCCGCTATACCTGCTGTGCGTGCACCGCATGCTGCTCTCGCCGGCGGTAAAGCGGCTGCGCGAATTCCTGCACGAACGCTTCAAGGCCTTCGAGGCGGGCTAGCCGGTCTTCTGGGGCTTCAATGCGCGTGGCTGGCCCGTTGGTTTGCCGCGCGCGTGCGGGCGGCTTTCTTCGCGGCAGCGGACCGGCCTGCAGCGCCCTTGGTGGCGGCAGCCTTCTTGGCGGCGGCCGAGCGGGCAGCGGCGCTGCGCTTGGAGGCCGATGCGCTGGCCTGCCGCGACAATGCGGTGCGCGAAGCGGGCTTGGCGCTTTCCTTCTTCAGGGCGGTGGTGGTGGCCTTGGCGCGTTTGGTGGACTTGGCATGCCCATCATGAGACGCGTCGCTGTCCTGCTTCGCCTTGCGCTTGGTCGCCGCGCTGGCCTTCTTCGGCGTAGGCAGGGCCACGCCGGCGCGGCGCGCCTTGGACAGCCCGATCGCGATGGCCTGCTTGGTGGACCGCACGCCATGTTTGCCTTCGCGCACGTGGTCGATTTCCTCGCGCACGAATTCTCCGGCCTGCGTGGAAGCGGATTTTCCTTGCCGTTTGTCGCGCGCCGCTCGTTCCAGGGTTTTTCGTTCAGGCATGACGACACCTCCTTGCTTGCGTTGCGGGAACGGGCTCCGCCGCGCCGAGGCCGGTGCGACGGAACTCGTAACACCACTCTAACGCCGTGGGCGTATGCTGTGTGTTCGAATGGATTGCCGGTCGTAAGCGCCGGAACACCGCCGCCAGACCGACGATGCACGACTCACCCCCCTAAGCGGAGACGAGCTATGTCGAATCATGTCTACAAGCAAATCGAACTGGTGGGCTCTTCCACCAAGTCCACCGACGACGCCATCACGCAGGCCATCGCGCGCGCTTCCGAGACGCTGCGCAACCTGGATTGGTTCGAAGTCACCGAAGTGCGCGGCCATATCAAGGATGGCAAGGTGGCGTACTGGCAGGTCGGCTTGAAGATAGGCATGCGGCTGGAAGGGAACGAGTGAGTCCGCTTGCTGCTTCTTTCTTGAGCACGCCTTCCAAGTGATTGTCGGATAAGGAGTTTTTCAGCTTGTTATCCGACTGTTCAGAGGCTTGTCCACATTCGGTGGGGACAAGCCTGTCTCGCTTGTGGCTGCGGCGCTCAAGGTCCGACGTGGCATCGTGAACCCGCCGGCTGTGGGCGTTTCTTGAGCGGCCCCTCCAAGTGCTTGGCCCACAAGGCTTTTTGCGTCCTGCCCTCATACTGTCCTCAGGCTTATCCACATTTGGCGGGGACAACCTCGGCGCCTCGATACAGCATTTGGGCCATTTTTGACCACCCCTTGCAGGCGCTTGATATGCAAGGGAATTTCCGACCTGCCCTCATACTGTCCTCATGCTTCTCCACAGAACGCGGGGACAAATCCACATTCAGGCGAGACCGCCGCGGAAGTCTGCCCGGGCATCCTGATTTCAGTGGATAAGTGCGTCAAAAATCATCCAAAAGGATGATTGCGCAATTTTTGACCGGCCCTTGCAAGTGCTTGGCGGGGCACGGATTTTTCATTCTGCCCCAAGGCTGTCCTCAACCTTCTCCACAGTTGGCGGGGATAAGTGTGAGCCCCCACGCCGCACTCGCTGCGCTCGCTTGCTGCCCCCCCGAGGGGGGCTGGCCCGCCTTGGGGCGGCCCGGCGGCGGGCCGGTGCGCTGGCGGCATTGGATGCGCCAGCGGCGACCGTCGTCGCTGCAAAAAAAAAGCCCCCCGACGTATCGGGGGGCTGGATCGCCCGGAGGTAGACGGGCGATCTCTGCCGGCCGGGAGGAGCCCGCGCCGGCAGCGGCGGCGATCAGGGGTTGAACTTCTTGATCCAGTCCACGTAGCGGTCCACCCAGCCTTGCAGGAATTTGCGGGTGCCTTCGTTGGTGATGTTGTACTGGTCATCGACCAGGCCTTCCGTGTATTGCAGGAAGACCTCGGGCGTGGTCAGGGCGTTGGCGCCCTCGGCGGCCAGGATGTTGCGCAGGTGTTGCTGCATCAACGCGGTGCCGGCAGCGCTGGGCGAAGTGCCGACGATGCCGACGGCCTTGCCGGTCCAGGAGTTCTGGCCCCAGGGACGCGAACCCCAGTCGATGGCGTTCTTGATGGCGGCGGGCACGGAGCGGTTGTGCTCGGGCGACACGAACAGGATGCCCTGGGCGTCGGCGATCTGCTGCTTGAGCTTGGCGGCGGGGCCGGGCAGGTTGTTTTCGTTGTCCTGGTTGTAGAGCGGCACGTCGCCCAGGCTCACGTATTCGAACTTGAAGTCCGCGGGCACCAGCTTTTCCAGCGCGCGGGCCAGCCGCAGGTTGAACGAGGCAGCGCGCAGGCTTCCGACGAAAACGGCAATCTTGTAGGTGCTCATGGGGCGCAGGCTCCAAGGGGTGGACGGGAATGTCAGTGTAGACCTGTAAGCAAGCCCGCTCAATCTCGATCGCGGATATGTTTATTCATGATCATGACGCGCTGATGTCGGCTGCGCGCGGGCTGGCGCATCAGCTCATCAGGCTGACATGGGCAGCGACCACGCGCCATCCTTCAGGCGTGCGCATCCAGGTCTGGCTTTGCCGGCCGATGCGGTCGCTGCCGTCGCGCTGGAACTCCAGATTGGCCGTCGCGAAATCCTGGCCGTAGGTGGTGACGACCGTGCGCAACACGCGGCGGGCCAGGCCTTGCGGCGAACGCGCCGCGCGAAAGGCGCGGATGGCATCGTAGCCGTAGAGGTTTTCGCCGGCGCCATAGCGCAGCGTGTGAGGGCTGTTCCAGAAGAGCGCATCCAGCACTTCCACCTGGTTGTTCACCAGGGCGGTTTCGTAGCGGTCCAGGGCGGCTGTGACCTCCGCCACGACGTCGGGCAGGTTGATATCCATGCTTGCGGCTCCAGTTGGCACCGTTCTGGTGCGAAATATAGGGGTAATCACCAATGTGGTGTGTCTTGCGGTGCGGCGCACCCATCTCCGCGGCCGCGGTCTTTCGGCCTCGTCGGGGGAGCGCGGCGCGACGATCCTGGCATGCCGCTTGCTAGGGTTAATACTGCATAACAAGCTACGCGCCGATCCAGGAGTTCCGCCATGTCCCGTTCCACCGTTCCCGCCCCGGTCACCATGCTGGTCACCCGGCACATCGCACCCGAACGCTATGGCGATTTCCTGTCCTGGATGCGCCAGGGGGAGATCCTCGCGGCAGGTTTCCCGGGCTTTCTCGGGTCCGGCGTGCTGCAGCCCGCCGAAGGCGGCGACCAGTACCAGATCGTCCTGCGTTTTGCCGACGCGGCCAGCCTCGCCCGCTGGGAAAACTCCTTGCCGCGCCGCATGTGGCTGGAACGTGGCGCGTCGCTGGTGCGCGCCAGCCACGAGCGCCGCGTCAGCGGCACGGATGACTGGTTCGCGCCCAGGACCAGCGCGCCGCCGCGCTGGAAGCAGGCCGTCAGCATCTGGCTGGCTTACTTTCCGGTGTTGCTGGCGTTTTCCGTGCTGGCCAGCGAACCGTTGAGCCTCTTGCCGGTGTTCTGGCGGGTGCTGATCACCAGCGTAGCGTTGACGCCCGTCATGGTGTTCATCTGCATGCCCCTGGTGGCGCGCATGCTGCAGCGCTGGCTGCGGGCGAGCTGAAGCAGGCATGCGCGGCCGGTTCAGGCCGCGCGCGCGCTGCGGGAGGAATACAACCGGTGCAGCGTGATCTTGCGCACCGCCGCCTGGCTGCCCTGGATATGCGCGTTCAGCAGCGCAACCGAGCGTGCGGCGTCGCCGGCCAGCGCCGCGTCGAGTATGGCCGCGTGCTCTTCGTAGGTCTTGCCGATGCGTTCGGGTAGCGTGAAGTCCAGGCGCCGTACGATGCGGATGCGCTCGGTGGCTGCGCGGTGCACGCGCGCGATCTCGGGGTTGCCTGCGGCGGCCACCAGATCGATGTGAAAGCGCTCGTCCAGGTCTGCCAGCCGCTCGCTGTCGGCGGATCGTTCGCTTGGGTCCTCCAGCCAGATGTCGGCCAGCGGGCGCAGCGCGCGCTGGCGTTCGGCGGCGCTGGCCGTTGCGCACAGCGACTGCACCGCGGCCGCCTCCAGCACGCTGCGCAGCTCGTAGAAATGGTCCAGCGTGTTGAAGTCCAATGGCTTTACCAGCCAGCCATTGCGCTGGCGCACCTCCAGATAGCCTTCCCGCTCCAGCCGGAACAGGGCCTCGCGCACCGGCGTGCGGCTGACCTGCAGGCGGTCGGCGATCTCGGTTTCAGTGAAGCGGTCGCCCGGCGCCAGCCGGAAGTCCAGGATGTCCCGCTTCAGCGTGCCGTAGGCGGTGTCGGCCAGCGTGCGCGGTATGTCGATGACGGCGAAGGCGGTTCCCATGTGGTGGCCTCGGAGCGGTGGTTAAAGAGAGCGGAGGCGGGCAATGCCGGCCTGCTGCAGCGCATGTGCGGCGCGCAGGCAATCGGCTTCGCGCCATGGCGCGCCGATCAGTTGCACGCCCAACGGCAGGTGATCGTCCTGTCCGGCTTCGGGCCAGACCGGCGCGGCGCAAACCGGCAGCCCGATGCACGACACCGGCTGCGTCAGGATGCCCATGCTGGCGCGCGCCGGCAGCCGCTGGCCGGCCAGTGTCAGCCAGTCTGCGCCGATGGGCGTGGCCGGCACCGGCGTGGCGGGGGCGATCAGTACGTCGTAGTGCTCGAACAGCGTCAGCGCTTCGCGATAGACGCGATGGCGGATGCGCTGCGCCTGCTGCGCCCAGGTTGCGGGCACAAGGCTGCCTGCGACCAGCCGGTCGCGCGACAGCGGTTCGTAGTAGTCATAGTGCGTAACGAGCTTGCGGCGGTGCAAGGCGCCGCCTTCCGCCGCGCTGATGACGAAGGCCGCGGCGCGGGCTTGGGCCGCGCCCTGGAGTTCGACGACAGACGTGGCGTCCAGCGCGTGCGCCGCGATCTCGACGGCACGGCGGGCCTGCGGTCCGGCCCATTCGGCGAAGTAGCCGCCCAGCACCGCCACCCGCAGTCCGCGCATGCCGCCGGCCAGCGCCGCCAGCGTGGGTTCGGCCGGGCGTTGGGCGCAGGCCACGTCGTCGGCGTCCATGCCCTGCAGCGCGTCGTAGGCGGCGGCAAGGTCGCTGGCGCTGGCCGCGAACGGCCCCAGGTGGTCGAGGCTGCCGACGAACGGAAACGAGCCTGCGCGCGACAAGCGGCCGAAGGTGGGCTTCAGGCCGAACACGCCGCACAGCGAGGCGGGCACGCGGATCGAGCCGTTGGTGTCCGAGCCCAGCGTCAGCGGCACCAGGCCGCCCGCGACCGCGGCGGCGCTGCCGCCGGACGAGCCGCCGGCGATGCGGGTGGTGTCGTGAGGGTTGCGGCAGGGGCCGTAGTGGCTGTTTTCCGTGGTGAAGCCATAAGCGTGCTCGTCCATGTTCAGCGCGCCGACCAGCACCGCGCCGGCCTCGCGCATGCGTTCGACCAGTCTGGCGTCGCGCCGCGCGGGCGGGTTGGAGGCGTTGACCCGCGCGCCGGCCAGGGTGACCTGGTCGGCGATGTCGAACAGGTTCTTGACCGCATAGGGCACGCCGGCCAGCGGCGGCAGCGGCTCGCCGCGGGCGCGGCGCGCGTCGATGGCCGCCGCTTCCTGCCGCGCCCGGCTTTCGGTGATGGCGGTGAAGCAGTTGTAGCGCGGATCGCGCTCGCGCACGCGCGCCAGCGTGGCGTCCAGCACCGCCATTGCGCTGCGTTCGCCGGCGCGGACCTGGCGCGCGATATCCTGCGCGGGGCCGCTCACGGGCGGAACACCGCGGCAGATTCCAGCTCCACGGCCAGCGGCTCATCGACGAAGCCGGCCGCGATGTCCTGGATGCGCGCGAACTGCTGCGCCACGTCGGCCACGGCCTGCTCGCGCAAGGCATAGCCGGCCAGCGCCAGGGCGCTGCGCACGTATTGGTCGATGGTTTCCTGGGTCATGGCGGACTCTCCGGTACGGGTGATTTACTTGCGCACTTCGCGCTGGAAGATTTCCAGGCTGAGCTTCTTCATTTCGATGAAGCTGGGTTCTGACAGCGTCGCCACCGTGCGGGGGCGCGCGTCGCGGTAATCCAGGATCTCCGCGACCCGGGTGGGCCGCTTGGTCAGCAGCAGCACCTGGTCGGCCAGGTACACGGCTTCCTCCAGGTCGTGCGACACCAGCAGCATGGTGGTGCCGGTCTGCATGAAGACCTCCTGCAGCTTTTCGCGGATGAACAGCGTCATCTCGAAGTCCAGCGCGGAGAAGGGCTCGTCCAGGAACAGCACCTCCGGTCCGGGCGCCAGCGCGCGCATGATCGAGGCGGTCTGCTGCTGTCCGCCGGACAGTTCATAGGGATAGCGGTTCAGGTCGAACTTGACGTCGAACGAGGCCACCAGCTCGGCGACCCGCGCATCCACCTCGGCCTTGCTGCGGCCTTCCAGGCGCAGCGGATAGGCGATGTTGTCGATGGTGCGCAGCCACGGGAACATGGCCTCGCGGTAGTTCTGGAAGACGTAGCCGATCTTGGTCTGAGCCAGCGACTTGCCGTCGAACAGGATCTCGCCCGAGTCGATCGGAATCAGGCCGGCGATCATGTTGATCAACGTCGACTTGCCGCAGCCGTTGGGGCCGAACACCGAGACGATCTTGCCCTTGGGGATGTCGAGGTTGAAGTCCTCGTACAGCGGCCAGCCGGCGAAGTACTTGGTCAGCCCGCGTATGGTGATGTGGGTGCCCAGCGGGCCGGGCTCGAACGGCGCGGCGGTAGGGCCGGGGGCGATGACGGGATTGAGGACGGTGGACATCAGCGGCCGCTCCAGTGGACCACGCGCTTTTCCAGCACGAGAAAAAGAATGTTCAGCACATAGCCGAGCGCGCCGGCGGCGAGGATGGCCGCATACATGTCGCGCACGTTCAGCACCTGCTGCGCATTGATGATGCGATTGCCCAGGCCGCTGTCGGAGCCGATGAACATTTCGGCCACGATCACGATGACCAGCGCCATCGACACGCCGCTGCGCAGGCCCACGAACGTGGGCTGCAGGCTTTCCCAGATCAGCACGTCCTTGAAGATGCGCCAGCGCGACGCGCCCATCACGCGCGCCGCCATGACACGCTGCTTGCGGGCGTTGATGACGCCGTAAGCGCTGTTGAACAGGATCACCAGCACCGCCGCGAAGGCCGCGATGGCAATCTTGTTCATGTCGGTGACGCCGAAGATCATCAGGAACAGCGGAATCAGCGCGGAAGAGGGCGTGGAGCGGAAGAAATCAATCAGAAACTCCACGCTGCGATAAGCCTTTTCGTTGCTGCCCAGCAGCACGCCCAGCGGCACGCCGATCACGCCCGCGATGAGGAAGGCCTGCAGTGTGCGGTTCAGCGACGCCAGGAAGTCCGCCAGCAGCGGGCCGCCCGCCATGCCCTTGACCAGCGCCGCAAGCGCCGCGCTGGGCGTGGGCAGCAGCACAGGGCTGACCAGTTGCAGGCGCACCACCAGGTCCCACACCACGAAGAGCGCCAGCGGGCCGATCAGCGGCAGCAGGCGGCTCGTGTCGAATTTGCGCAGGGGCCGCGCTGTCGCGGCCGGGCCGGCCGCGGTTGTTGCAGTGGTTGCGGTCATGGCTTAGCCCTTGTAGAGCATGGTCGAGACGTCGACCTTCTGGGCGAAGACGCCCTTGTCTGCGAACAGGTCGAAGAATTTCTGGAAGTGCTGGATGTCGCCGGGCGTGAACTCGTTGTAGAGGGTGTAGGCGGCCAGCGGCACTTCCTCGGTCATCGGACCTTCGATGGCGGTGTAGCCCTTCAGGTAGGGGCGGGCCTCTTCCGGCTTGCTGCGGATCAGTTCGATGCCGCGTGCATAGGCGGCGATGAATTTCCTGCTTTCCTCGGGATGCTTCTTCAGGAAGGCGGTGGTCAGCGATGCCGACCCGCCGAACCACGGCGCCATCGGATCGCCCAGCACGTACTTGGCGATGACGCCCGATTCCAGCACGCGGGTGGTGCCGTTCAGCCTGCCCACCGTGCCCGTTGGCTCCAGCGTGTAGCAGGCGTCCAACTGGCCGGCGGCGACCGCGGCGACGTGCTGGCTTATCGCCAGCTCGACCACGGTCGCCCCGGTTGCGCCGGCGCGCTCCAGCACTGCTTTGGCCAGCGTGGCGTTCTGGATGCCGGGTCCAGATCCGACCTTTTTCCCCTTGAGGTCTGCGATGGATTTGATGGGACTGTCTTTCGCGACGATGAACTCGTCCAGCACGTGCTTGGCGTTGCTGGGATTGGACGCAAAGATCTTGAACAGGCCGGGCGAGGCGATCTCGCCGATGGCCAGGTTGGCCGAGCCGGTGCCGTTGGCGCTGCCGTCCGCGCGGCCGGCCAGCATGGCTTCCATGACCTGCTGCGCGCCCGCGAATTTCAGCGGCTCGACGTTCAACCCGGCCTCCTTGAAATAGCCCTTTTCCAGCGCCGCATAGAACGGCAGGCCGGCCGCCACGGGCCAGAAGCCGATGCGGATGACGGGTCCCGACTGCGCGCGCGTCAGCGCCGGCGCGGTCAACGTCGCGGCGCCCAGCGCGGCGCCCTGGATCAGCCGGCGGCGGGTGGCGTTGAAGGCATGGGGCGCGTTGCGGTAGATCATGAGGGAGCTCCTGGTGTGCAAGGAAAGTGGCGCTTGTAGACAAGCTGGCATACCAGGCATCAAGCAAGAGCCGTGCCAACTTCGTCCGGGGCGGCAGGCGCCCAGGGAGCGTGGCGGGCCGGCCTCGCGCTGGTGCCTCGCCTGAACCACATTGGTGCACGGCGCACCATTGAAGGGGACATAACCAGCCCTGTGTCGCGCTGCGCGCGATGGCGTAGCATGTGGGCGGATCGGAGCGTGCTGCTCCGGGTTCGTGAACCCTTGCGCGACGCCCTGGCTGCGTCATACCGAGATGAATACGCGTTTTGTCGAAGCCTTTCTGTGGTCGGCGCGCCTGGGCAGTTTCCGGGCGGCGAGCGACCGTCTGCACATTACCCAGGCCGCCGTGGCCAATCGCATCGCGTCGCTCGAAGAGGACATAGGCGCGCGCCTGTTCGAGCGCGACGCCAAGGAGCTCAGGCTGACGGCCACCGGCACCCGGCTGCTGGACTATGGCGAACGACTGCTGGAGATCCGCCAGCAGATCCTGTCGCTGGGCAAGGGCGGCGACGAGGTCTTCGGCCTGGTGCGTATCGGCGCCATCGAGACCGTGGTGCACACCTGGCTGATCGGCTTCCTGACCAATCTGCGCTCCACCTACCCGGGCATCGAGGTCCAGCTCACCTCCGAAACCACGCGCGCGCTGCACCGGGGCTTGCGCGAGGGCACGCTCGATATCGCGCTGCAGACGGACCTGCTGAACGACAGCGGCATCATCAGCACCGCCTGCCTGCCAATGGAGATGGGCTGGGTCGGACCGGCCGGCGACGAGGACGCTCTGAGCGCGCAACAGCTGCTGAGCGAGCCGGTGCTGACCATGAGCCCGGGATCGCAGCCGCACGAGGCGCTCAAGGCCCTGTACCGCGAAGTCGGCATGCCGCAGGGCAAAGTGCACTGCGTCAGCTCGATCTCCGCGCTGGCGCGGCTGGTGCGCAGCGGCTTCGGCCGGGCGCTGGTGCCGCTGCCGCCCATCTACGAATACGTGGCGCGAGGCGAGGTGCAGATCATCCGCTGCGACATCCCCGTGCCGCCCCAGCTGCTGGTGGTGAGCTATCTGGAAAGCGCCGGGTCGGACGCGATCCGGCTGGTTGCCGAACTCGCCAGCCGCGCTTCCGACCAGTTCACGTCCTCGGTCACTGCGCCGCGATTGGGTTCGGCGCAATAGTGTTATCCCTAGGGCGTCTTTCAGTAATTTTATTGCCGCGCAGAAGAATTACTCGTTTGTCCCGGGGCAGCCGGCCGGCTGAAGATGGAGCCTTCCGTAATCGAAGGAATTTCCTGTCTTCCGCCCATGAGCACGCGCACCGAATCCACTCTCCCGCCGCACGGCCTGCTGTTCGTCGCCACTGACGCCGACCCCGCCCACGAAGCCGATTTCAACCGCTGGTACGACCGCGAACACGTGGAAGAACGTGTGCGCATCCCCGGCTTTCTGTCGGGCGCGCGCTACCTGTCGCGCGCAGGCGGCCGCAAGTATCTGGGCCTGTATCGCACCGAATCGCTGGCCGCCTTCACCACGGCGGACTATCGCAAGGCGTTCGAGCGCCAGACCGAGTGGTCGGTGACCAACCTGGACCGCATGCGCGACCCCATGCGCCGCGTGTGCGCCGTGCGGGCCGTGACGGGCTTTGGCTCCGGCAGCGAGATTGCGGTCCTGCCTCTGCCGGCGACGAATGACAGCGAAGCGCTGGTGGCGCGGGCGCAGGCGCTGGGCGCCGAACTGGCGCAGGCGGACGGCTTCGTGCAGTCCTACCTGCTGGTGCCGGACGCGGCGCTCAGCACGCCGCTGCCGCGCGAGTCCGCCGAAAACCGCGTGCTGGCGCCGCTGTTCGTGGCGGAAGCGAGTTCCGCGGCCGCCGCGCGCGCGCTGCGCGACGATGCTTGCCGCGCCTTCGATGCCGATCCGGCCAGCGCCTGGCTGCTGCAACTGGGCTGGAAGCTGACGGCCGCCGACCTGCGCTGAGCCCATTGCGGCCAGTCACCAAACATCCGATTCAAGGGGAATCCCATGGCTGAACAAACGCTATACGGCGCCGCGGCGGTCAAGACCGCGGCAGCGCCCAACAAGATGCGCAGGCTGGCCCTGGCCAGCTCGGTCGGCACCACGCTGGAGTGGTACGACTTCACAATCTACAACCTGATGGCTGCGCTGGTATTCAACGCCATCTTCTTTCCGTCCTTCGACCCGCTGACGGGCACGATCCTGGCGTTTTCCACCTATGCCGTGGGCTACGTGTCGCGGCCCCTGGGCGGCTTCGTCTTTGGCCACCTGGGCGACCGGCTGGGACGCAAGTTCGTCCTGGTCGCCACCCTGGTCATCATGGGCGTGTCCACCGGCCTGATGGGGTTGTTGCCGACCTACGCGTCCTGGGGCGTGTGGGCGCCGGTGGCCCTGGTGGCCTTGCGCTTTGTACAGGGCGTGGCGCTGGGCGGCGAATGGGCTGGCGCGGTGCTGCTGTCGATGGAGCATGGCAAGCCGGACCAGCGCGGGCGCAACGCTTCCTTCACGCAGATCGGTCCGTCCTGCGGCACGCTGATAGGCACGGGCTTCATCGCCGCGGTCTCGGCCTTCCTGAGTCCCGAGGACTTCCAGGCCTGGGGTTGGCGCGTGCCCTTCGTCTCCAGCGTGGCGCTGGTGCTGTTCGGCCTGTGGCTGCGCCGCGGGGTGGAGGAAACGCCCGTGTTCCTGGAAATGGAGCAGAAGCGCGAAACCGCCGCCACGCCCATCAAGGAAGTGCTGGGCCAGTACTGGCGGCAGCTGCTGATCGCGGGTGGCTCGCGCATCGGCTCCGACGTGCTTTATGCGTTGGTGGTGGTGTTCACGCTGACCTACGTCACCACGGTGCTGCACCTGTCGCGGCCCATGGCGCTTACCGCGACCATGCTGGGCGCCGCGCTCAACGCGATTGCGGTGCCGCTGTGCGGGCATCTGTCAGACAAGATCGGCCGCCGTCCGGTGTATCTGGCGGGCGCGGTACTGGGCATGATCTGGGCCTTCGTCTTCTTCGTGCTGATGGACACCGCGCATCCCATCGCCATCTGCGCAGCCGTCGTGGTGGGCCTGCTGATCCACGCGCTGATGTACGGCCCGCAGGCCGCCTTCATCACCGAGCAGTTTCCGGGCCGTGTGCGCTATGCGGGTTCGTCCCTGGCCTACACCCTGGCCGGCATCGTCGGCGGCGGGTTCGCGCCGCTGATCATCGCCAGCCTGTTCAAGTCCTGGAACTCGACCTTTGCCATATCGCTGTACGTGGCGGCGGCGCTGATCGTGACGGCGGTGGCGGTGCTGGCTGCCAGGGAAACGGCGAAATCTCCGTTGCAACGCTGAGGCGCATCTAGGCCGGCCAGGCGCCGCCCGGACTGGAGTCCGGACGGCGCCTTGCGGTTCAAAGAAATGTCAGGTATCTGACTTTATTCTGAACACCAAACGAAAATTGTTTACACTCTCATCCTCAAAATTCGAGGTTGAGCGGGCCGCCGTGGGGGCGGGATCCGTTCCTGTTACGGGAGAGAGTCGATGCGCAAGTTGTTGTTGGGAGCGGTGTTGGCCGCTGCGGTGTTCGGGGGGACGGCCCAGGCTGCGGCCGAGCCCAAGGCCGTGGTCGCCACGTATTCGGATCTGGCGCTGGCCGGCTACGAAGACTCGCTGACTTCCGCCAAAGCCCTGCGCACAGCCATCGACGCCCTGATCGCCAAGCCCAGCGCCGAAACGCTGAAGGCCGCGCGCGAGGCCTGGCTTGCGGCGCGCGTGCCGTACCAGCAGACCGAGGCGTACCGCTTCGGCAACCCCATCGTCGACGATTGGGAAGGCCGTGTGAACGCATGGCCGCTGGACGAAGGCCTGATCGACTACGTCGACGCCTCCTACGGCACGGAAAACGACGAGAACGCCTACTACGCCGTCAACGTCATCGCCAATTCCAAGATCTCGGTGGGCGGCAAGACCGTCGACGTCAGCAAGATCACGCCCCAGCTGCTGTCCGAGGTGCTGCATGAAGCCGACGGCAACGAAGCCAACGTGGCCACGGGCTACCACGCCATCGAATTCCTGCTGTGGGGCCAGGACCTGAACGGCACCGGCCCCGCGCCGGCAGACCGCAAGGGCACGCCGCAGGAACGCCATGCCGGCAACCGTCCGCACACCGATTTCGATCCGAAGCAGTGCACGGGCGGCCACTGCGAACGCCGCGTGCAGTTCCTGAAGGCCGTGACCGATCTGTTGGTGACGGACCTGGAAGAGATGGTCGGCAACTGGAAGAAGGACGGCGCCGCGCGCAAGGCCGTCGAAGAAGATCCGAAGGCCGGCCTGATCGCCATGCTGACCGGGCTGGGCAGCCTGTCTTACGGCGAGCTGGCCGGCGAACGCATGAAGCTGGGCCTGATGCTGCATGACCCCGAAGAAGAGCATGACTGCTTCTCGGACAATACGCACAACTCGCACTACTACGACCAGATCGGCATCCGCAACGTCTACCTGGGCAGCTACACCCGCATCGACGGCAAGACCGTCTCGGGCGCCAGCCTGTCGGAACTGGTGAAGGCGCGCGATCCCAAGCTGGATGCCGAGGTTCGCGCCAAGCTGGACGCCACCGTGGCCGCCATGCAGGCGATGAAGACGCGCGCCGAAACGGTCGAAACCTACGACCAGATGATTTCGGACGGCAACAAGGAAGGCAATGCCGTGGTCCAGGCCGCCATCGACCGCCTGGTCGACCAGACCCGCAGCCTGGAGCGCGTGATCGCCCTGCTGGACCTGGGCAAGGTTGCCATCGAAGGTTCCGATAGCCTGGACAAACCTGACGCCGTATTCAAGTGAAACTCGTTTTAGCCGCCGTACTGGCGGCGTCGGCCCATGCCGGCGCCGCCGCCGCTCCAACCGGGCGTGACGACCTCACGCCCGAAGATCTGAAACGCGTGACCGCCATCACGGCGCCCACGCGCGATTTCTCCAAGGTCGAGACCTTCGAGACCATGCAGGCTGGGGCCGCCACCACCAACAAACTCATCAACGCCGACATCTTTTCGCAGCCGTCGGCCAACATGAGCTTCGAAGGGCGCCAGGAATTCCAGGTCGGCAACGGCCTGTTTCGCAAGGACTGGGTCTCGGCGCCGGCCTCCACGCAGGCGTCCGATGGCCTGGGCCCGCTCTTCAATGCGCGTTCCTGCCAGGCCTGTCACACCAAGGACGGACGCGGCACGGTGCCGGGCTTCGATCCTTTGGAACGTACCGATGCGGTAGCGCTGTTGCTGCGCCTGGCGGTGCCGCAGGGCGCCGACCGCGGCCACCCCAAGCTCGCGCCGGGCGAGATCGCGGCCTTGCCCGAACCCGTTTACGGCGTGCAACTGCAGAACTTCGCGGTCGCTGGCCTGCCCGCCGAAGGCCGCATGGAGATCGAATACCAGCCGGTCCCGGTCGCGCTCAACGGCGGTGAAACCGTCACCCTGATGAAGCCGGCCTACCGCATCGAGAACCTGGGCTATGGCCCGATGCGTGCAGACACGCAGATCTCGCCGCGCCTGGCGCCGCCCATGATAGGCCTGGGCCTGCTGGAATCCATCCACGAAGCCGACATCCTGGCCAACGTGGGCGCGGACAAGCGCGACGGCATTGTCGGCAAGGCCAACTGGGTCACCGACGCGCGCACTGGCGCGCGCGTACTGGGCCGCTTCAACCTGAAGGCCGGCCAACCCACGGTCGAGCAGCAGAGCGCAGCCGCCTTCTCCAACGACATGGGGCTGTCCACGCCTCTGTTCCCTCAGCATTCCGGCGACTGCACGCCTTCTCAGAAGCAGTGCCTGGACATGCCGCACGGCGCGCAGCCGCGCTTCGGCCCCGAGGAAGTGCCGGCCAAGCTGATGGACTTCGTCACCATCTATTCCACCAACCTTGCCGTACCGCAGCGCCGTGACGCCGACGATGCGCGGGTGCTGGCCGGCAAGAAGCTGTTTTACGAAGCCAATTGCGTCGCCTGCCACGTGCCCAAGTACGTCACCAGCCGCAACGCCAAGCAGCCCGAGCATCGCTTCCAGCTGATCTGGCCTTACACCGACATGCTGGTGCACGACATGGGCGACGATCTGGCCGACGGCGTATCGGACGGGCTGGCCAATGGCCGCGAATGGCGCACGCCGCCGCTGTGGGGCATCGGCCTGACCAAGACCGTGAACCCCAATGCCACCTGGCTGCATGACGGACGCGCGCGCACCTTGCTGGAAGCCGTGCTGTGGCATGGCGGCGAGGCCAAGCCGGCGCGCGATCGCGTGGTGGCGATGACGCCGGAAGAACGCGCCGATCTCATTCGTTTCCTGGAGTCGCTGTGATGGCCGGATTTGCAAAGCTGATGTTCAAGCGCGCCGCGGCCGCGACGCTGGTCCTGGCCGCACCCGCGGCCGCGCTGGCCGCGCCGCCCTCCGACCTGGGCGAGCGCCTGGCGCGCGATTACGCCCGTCCCGCCGTGGCCAGGATGGTTGACGCGGCGTCGGCGCTGGACGGCGCGCTGGGCGGCTGGTGCGCGCAGCCCGGTGCAGCCGACGCGAAGCGCGTCAAAGAGGCTTTCGAAAATCTGGCCCTGGCGTGGTCCGGCATCGAGTTCCTGCGCTTCGGCCCGCTGGTGCAGGCCAACCGCTACGAGCGCCTGGCGTTCTGGCCCGATACGCGCGGCGTCATGCCCAAGCAGGTACAGGCGCTGATCGCCGCCCAGGACGGCGCCTTGCTCGTGCCCGGTGCACTAGCGGGTCGCAGCGTGGCCGTGCAGGGCCTGCCCGCGTTGGAATACGTGTTGTACGGCGAGCCGGCCTTGCTGCGGCAGGATGGCGGGCAGGGCGGCACCTACGCCTGCGATTACGCCCGGGCGGTGGTCGCCAACGTCAGGCAGATCTCGCGCGATGTAGCCCAGGCCTGGAGCGCCGAAGGCGATTTCGGCCGGCAGTTTGCGCAACCCAAGGCCGGCAACGACCTGTACCGCGACCAGCAGGAAATCGCGGCCGAGGCCATGAAGTCGCTTTCCACGGGATTGCAGTTCGCACGCGACGTGAAGATCCTGCCGGTGCTGGGCGACACGCCGGAAGCGGCGCGGCCCAAGCGCGCCGCATTCTGGCGCAGCCAGCTGTCCACGCGCCTGCTGGCGGCCAACCTGGAAGGGCTGCAGGCCTTCTACCAGGCGGGCGCCTATGCGCTGCCCAAGGGCGATGCCTGGATGGCCGAGTCCGTGCGCGGTGAACTGGCCAGCGCGGCGCGCACGCTGCTGGATGTGCCAACGCCGTTGGAGCAGGCCCTGGCTCAGGAGGACGGGCGCAGGCAACTGACGCTGGCGGCGCTGACCCTGAAGAACGCCAAGGCCATCGTCGACGAGAATCTGGCGCCGGCCCTGGGCGTCACGATCGGATTCAATGCGCTCGATGGCGATTGACCGGCGCCGCTTCCTGTCGCTTGCGGCCGCGCTGGGCCTGGCTCCGGCGGCGGCGTTGGCGGCTGCGCCCAAAGACGGCGAAGTCCTGTACCTGAGCGCGCGCAAACGCGGCGGGCGCGACGAAACCGCGCTGCTGGACGCGGCCGGGCATGACCGGCTGGTGGTGCCGATGCCCGCGCGCGGACACAGCTTCGCCATCGATGCCGCGGGGGAACGCGCGGTCGTCTTCGGCCGCCAGCCGGGCTTCTTCGCGCTGGCCTTCTCGCTGCGCGGCGGCGAGCCCCAGGCCTTGCCCATGCACGAGGAACGCCACTTCTTCGGCCATGGCGCCTACGTGGACGGCGGCCGGCTGCTGGCCGCCACCGAAAACGATTTTGAAGCGGGCCGGGGCGTGCTGGGGCTGTACGACGCCTCGCCCGGGGGCGCATACCGCCGTATCGGCGAATTCGACAGCGGCGGCATCGGTCCGCATGAAGTCGTGCTGATGCCCGACGGCAAGACGCTGTGCGTCGCCAACGGCGGCATCCTGACGCATCCAGACTACGGCAAGCTGGAGCTCAACCTGGACACGATGCGGCCCTCGCTGGCCTACATCGACGCGGCCAGCGGCGAGCTGCTGGAAAAAGTGGAGCTGGAGCCCGCCTTGCACCGCCTGTCCATCCGTCACCTGGCGCTGGCCGCCGACGGCTGCGTCTGGTTTGGCTGCCAGTACATGGGTCCGGCCTCCGACCGGCCGGCGCTGGTGGGACGGCACAGGCGCGGCGCGCAGCTGGAACTGTTCGAAGGACCCACGCAGGCGCTGCGCCAGATGCGCAATTATGTCGGTTCGGTGGCGGTGGATGCCGCGGGCGCCGTGGTCGCGACGTCCAGCCCGGTGGGCGGGCAGGTGATCTACTGGGACGCGGCCAGCGGCCGTTGCCTGGGCACGACCGAACTGGCCGATGGCTGCGGCGTGGCGCCGGCCGCCGGAGACGGCTTCCTGCTGAGCAGCGGCCTGGGAGCGATGCTGCGCACCGACGCGTCCGGCAAGGAGCAGCCCGTGCTGGCGCCGTCGCGCGAGGTCTCCTGGGACAACCATTTCCGCAAAGTTCCGGCGCGGGCCTGAACCCGCGTGCTTACAAAGCTTGACACAACGGGGCCGCGATGCGGCCCTTATCGCAAGCGCCATCTGATAAAGTTTTCGGCTGCTTTTTTCAGGCCGCCAGGCGTCCGTTGCCGGGACGCTGCGCGGCCTCAACTTTTCCGCAGGAGTATCCATGGAAGAAGCCTTGAAAGAATTTAACGCCTGGGCTCCCAAGCTGGTCGACCTGGGCCTCAATCTGGCGGTTGCGCTGCTGATCCTCATCATCGGCTGGTGGGTGTCGTCGCTGCTGGGCAGCTGGGTCCGCCGCGCCGCGACGCGCTCCAAGAAGATCGATCCGACCATCGTGCCCATGTTCTACAGCACGGTGGTCTGGACGGTGCGCATCTTCACCGTGATTGCGGTGCTGGCGCGTTTCGGGGTGCAGACGGCCAGCCTGATCGCCGTGCTGGGCGCAGCCGGCCTGGCCGTGGGCCTGGCCTTGCAGGGCACGCTGCAGAACATCGCCGCCGGCATCATGCTGTTGATCCTGCGCCCGATACGCGCGGGCGAATACGTGGCGCTCAGCACCGGCGTGGACGGCACGGTGGAAGAGGTCGGCCTCTTCCTGACGCGCCTGATCCAGGTCGACGGCATCCATCTGACCTTGCCCAACAGCACGGTGTGGAACGCCACGATCACCAACTACAGCCGCAACAAGACGCGCCGCCTGGATATCCCGGTGCCGGTGCGCTATGGCGACAACCTGGAAGTGGTGGTGGCCAAGCTGCGCGCCATCGTCGACGCACGCCCGGAAACGCTGAAGGATCCTGAGCCGCTGGTGAAGGTGGTCGACTACAAGGAGAACGGCGTGGTCGTGAACGTGCGGGTATGGACCGAGTCGGCCAAGTACTGGGACCTGCGCTGGGGCTTGTACCAGGACATCCGCAAGTCGCTGGAAGACGCGGGCTTCCAGCCGCCGATCCCTATGCGCGAGATCCAGAACGCCAAGCCGGGAGCCGCGGCCTGAAGCAGGCGGCTTTCCCTGGAATGACAATGGGCGCCCCGCTGGGCGCCCCTTTTTTTGCCGGAGGCAAGCAGGTCTCAGGCCTGCATGGACAGGCGCGCCAGTTCGTTCTTGATCCAACCGGCGATTTCGCGCTGGCGCTGGGCCGGCATGCGGTCGATGATGGCCGTGACGCTGACCGCCAGGATAGGCGCGCCCTGCGCGTCCAGCAGCGCGCAGCCCACGCCCAGCGCGCCGCGCACCGCGTGGTTGCCCACCACGGAATAGCCGCGGGCGCGGGTGTTTTCGATCAGGCGGAACATTTCCTGCGGCGTCATGCCGCCGTATTCGTCCAGCCGGCCCGAGTTGCGCTCGACGATGCCGCGCGCAACGTCGTCGGGCAGGGCGGCCAGCAAGGCCATGCCGCCCGATCCCACCCCCAGCGGCTGGCGCTTGCCGGCGTAGGTGGCCAGGATCTGCACCGGATAGCTGCCGATCTCGCGATGCAGGCTGATGGAGTCGTCCTCTTCGCGCACTACCAGGAATACCGCGTCGCCGGTGCGATCGGCCAGGCGCCGCAGCACGGGCAGCAGCTGGCGCACGCGCGGGTCGCGCGAGCGCGTGTCCGGGTCCACCGCCAACTGGGCGCGGTACTTCTTGGTGCCGGTCACGGCCAGCACCAGCCCGGCATCCAGCAGGGCGGCCAGCAGGCGGTAGATGGTGGGACGCTGTATGCCCGTGAGGCGGGCGATATCGGTCACGCTCAGGCCGTCAGGGCCCTGGTCCCGCAGGGCGGCCAGGACGGCCAATCCGCGCCGCAATGTGCGTGGGCCCGCGGCCGCGGCGTCGCTATCTTGCATGAAAATCTCTGAAAACTCGGGTTATTACGGAATATTCAAGGGAAAACCACTGTCCGTGCTGTGGACTCTACCTTGATGCAGTGCATGTGTATAGCTCAGAATGCTGCATCGAACAATTCAAATCGTCCATTCAATGGACAGTACCTGCACGGAGACTCTATGACTACAGGTCAAAAGCCTGGACTGCGGCGCATTGCCGCCACCCTTCTGGCTACCGCCGCAAGCGCATTCGCAATGGGTTCGGCCCATGCCGCCTATCCCGACAAGCCCGTCCGCATCGTGGTCGGTTTTTCCGCCGGCGGCACCACTGACGTGATCGCCCGCATCATGGCCAAGGAGCTGACCGAAAGCCTCGGCCAGTCCTTCGTGGTCGAGAACAAGCCGGGCGCCGGCAGCAATATCGCCACCGACCAGGTAAAGCGCGCAGACCCCGACGGCTACACGCTGCTGTTCGTGGCCGTGACCAGCGCCATCAACCAGACGCTGTACAAGAACGTCAATTTCGACCTGACCAAGGATTTCACGCCGGTGGCGCTGGGCGCCAAGGTGCCGAACATCCTGGTGGTGAACCCGACAGTGCCCGTGAAATCGGTGCAGGAACTGGTGGACTACGCCAAGAAGAATCCCGGCAAGCTGGCGTTCGCCTCGTCCGGCAGCGGCACGTCCATCCACATGGCGGGCGAGCTCTTCAAGATGCAGACCGGCATCGACGTGCTGCACGTGCCCTACAAGGGCAGCGCGCCGGCCGTGACCGACCTGATCGGCGGCCAGGTGCAGTTCATGTTCGACAACATGCCGTCGGCCTGGCCCCACGTGCAGTCGGGCAAGCTGCGCGCCCTGGCCGTGACCACGACCGAACGCTCCAAGAGCGCGCCTGACGTGCCGACCATGAAGGAATCCGGTTTCGCCAACTTCGACGTGTCTTCGTGGTTCGGCCTGATCGCGCCCGCCGGCACGCCGCCGGAAGTCGTGAACAAGCTCAACGCCGCCATGGTCAAGGCCCTGGACAAGCCCGAAGTGCAGCTCAGCTTCGAGAAGCTGGGCGCCGTGGGCGTGAAGACGACGCCGGCCGAATTCGGCCAGTTCATCAAGTCGGAAGTGGAAGGCTGGGCCCCCGTGGTCAAGGCCTCGGGCGCCAAGGTGGACTGATGTTCGATTTCCGGGCGGCAAGCCGCCCGGCAAACCTTGCTGGGGGACAGGCGTAAGCCTGCGCCCCTATTTTTTTGCCCCGCCGTTGCGGCGCGCCGTGGCCAGCATGGCGGTGCAGACACCGCGCATCATGTCCACCTCGTCGCGGCTCAGCGCAAGGCGGGAGTACAGGTGCCGCATGCGCGGCATCAGCTTCTTGGGGTGGGCAGGATCCAGGAACTGCACGCCGACCAGCGCTTCTTCCCAGTGCGCCAGGAAGGCCTGCACTGCCTCGCCCGAAGCCGGCGCCGCGCCGCGCGGCGCCTCTTGCGCGGTGGAGGCCGGCAGCAGCGCCGCGCCCTGGTCCACCAGCAGCGCGTAGCGCAGCTCCCAGGCGGCCAGCTGCAGGGCCTGGGCCACGTTCAACGAGCTGTACTCGGGGTTGGCAGGGATATGGCAGATGCGGTGGCACAGCGCGATCTGGGCGTTGGTGAGCCCGGCGCGTTCGGTGCCCAGCACCACGGCGGCCACGCCTTCGGCCGTTTCGCCCAGGTGGGCGCGGGCCAGTTCGGCCGCCTGGCGGATGTCGCAGGGCGGGGGGCCCAGGTCGCGTACCCGCGCGGTCAGCGCGAATGCCATGGTGACCGGGGCCAGCGCTTCTTCCAGGGACCCGTAGATGCGGGCATTTTCCAGCACGTCCAGCGCGCCGCTGGCGAGCGCCACGGCCTCCGGCTGGCTTGTTACATCTGGAAATTTAGGCTCGACCAGAACCAGTTCGGAGAAGCCCATCGTCTTGATGGCGCGGGCCGCCGAACCCACGTTTCCGGGGTGGCTGGGGTTCACCATAACGAAGCGAACACGTGAAAATGCTTGAGTCATTTAAAATGGCACGTTTGGCTTAGTGCCTTCCTGGTTTTTTGGGTCGATTTCCCCCTGTCGGGGAACGGCGGACCGGGGGGGCGGCAAGCGGCCTATCATCAAGCCAACTCATCGCATTCGTACGGAATTTTATGCACCCGATGCTCAACATCGCCATCAAGGCGGCCCGGCGTGCCGGCACCATTATCAACCGTGCCAGCATGGATTTGGAACGACTCAGCGTGGCTCGCAAGGGGCCGCGGGATTATGTCACGGAAGTCGATCGCGCCGCCGAGGAGTCGATCGTCGAGACGCTGCGCGCGGCTTACCCGGACCACGCCGTGCTGGGCGAGGAATTCGGCCTGCAAGGCCCCGACCAGGCGGAATTCCAGTGGATCATCGATCCCCTGGATGGCACCACCAACTTCATCCACGGCCTGCCCAACTACGCCGTGTCGATCGCGCTGACGCAGCGCGGCCAGGTCACGCAGGCGGTCATCTATGACCCGACCCGCAATGAACTATTCACGGCCAGCCGTGGCAGCGGCACCTTCCTGAACGACCGCCGCGTGCGCGTCTCGGGCCGTACCCGCTACCACGAGGCCCTGCTGGGCGCGCACTGGCCCAACTCCGGCGATCCGGAACAAGGCTCCGCGCGTTTCCGCCAGATGGCCGAAGGCAGCACCGGCGTGCGCCGCCTGGGCTCCACCGTGCTGGACCTGGCCTACGTGGCCTGCGGCCGCCTGGACGGCTTCTGCGGCGTGGGCCTGAAGGCCTGGGACCTGGCTGCAGGCAGCCTGATGGTGCTGGAAGCCGGCGGCCTGGTGGCCGACTTCGACGGCGAGCAAGGCTGGATGGACAGCGGCAACGTGCTGGCCGCCAGCCCCAAGATCTTCACGCAGATGCTGTCCTCGCTGAATCCGCCTTCGGCAGCTTGAAGCGGAACGCTTCCGCCAGAATGAAATAAACCGGCCATGGCCGGTTTTTTCATGCGCGGGCGCAGGCTCAGCCGGCCTGACCCTGCAATACCAACTGCCCATCCTCCGCCACAAACCACGCGCGCAGCCCCAGCTCCCGCACCACCGCCTGCGTCGTTTCCAGCGGCATGTTCGAGAAAGCCGTCGATAGGGCATCGGCCATGGTCGCGGACGGCGCCATGACGGACACGCTCAGGTATCGCGGCCGCGCGCGGCCGGTGCGGGGATCGAACAGATGCGTGTACCGGCCCGCGGGGTCGATGGCGGTGCCATAGCCGCCGGAAGTCGCCAGGGCCTGGTTCGTCATGCTGGCGCTGGCGAGCAGGCGCGCCGGGTCGCGCGGGTCGGCGATGCCGACCTTCCAGGGCTGCGGCGTAGCGCTGCCGTCCAGCCCCTGTATTTCGCCCATGTCTACCAGCGCCCGTTCCAGCCCGCCGCGCCTGAGCAGATCGGTGACGCGGTCGGTGATGTAGCCCTGGGCAATGCCGTTGAGCGTGATGCCCATGCCCGGCCGCAGCAGTTCGATGCGGCTGTCGTCCAGCATCACGTCGGCATGCGACACGCGCGATAGCGCCTGCGCGATGGCCTGGGCCGGCGGACCGTCGGCGGCGGCGCCGGGCTGCGAGAAGTGTTCGGCATACAGCTGCCACAGCGGCTGCACGGTGGGATCGAACATGCCTGAGGTCAATTCGCTGTAGCGCCGGCTTTCGCTCAAGAGCCGCAGCAAGTCGGCCGGCGGATTGTCCAGGAAGCCCTGGCGGTTCAAACGCGAAAGCGCGCTGTCGTCGCGATAGAGGCTGAAGATGGCTTCCAGCCGCCGCAGTTCCTGCAAGGACTGCGCGATCAGGCGCTGGGCCGCTGCGGCGTCGGGATGGTAGAGACGCAGCTCGGCATCGGCCCCCAGCGCCGTGCCTTGCCAGGTGACGGGTGCAATCGAGGCGGCGGCGCGGCGCGCGGCGACGGGGGCCAGTGCCAGCGCGCTGGCTGCGGCGGCGATGCCGATGAAACGGCGGCGGGTAGGGTTCATGGCGATAGGCCTGTAGAGGCGCGGGCTATTGGGCGAAGACATAGCTTTCCGGCACGTCGGCAAAGGTGACGACGCGGCCGCCGTGGGTATCGGCGAAAGCCTGCGCATGGTCGCGGCGGGAGAAGGGGATGGCATCTTCGGCGCCCATGCCGCCGATGTAGCGGCCTTCGATGACGTAGTACGCCTGCCGCGCGTCGATCCAGGCCGCCGGGTCCGGCGCGCCGCCCGCGCCCGCGGTGGACATGTCGTTGACGTAGATGGCGCTGATGCCCTTGGGTTCTTCGGGCAGCAGGGTGTAGGCGAAGACCTGCTTGATCGAGGAGAACCACACGGGCGCGGCCTGCCCCTTGACGAATATCTGTCCCTTGGGACCGTTGTGTTCGCTCAGCGCCATGCCGCAGTAATGGCCGACGGACTCCGTCGTCACGGCCTGCGGCGGAGGCGCGGTTTCGGGCGCGGCGCCGCTGCCGCAGCCCGCGGCCAGCAGCACGATGGAGGCGGCCAGCATGAGTCGCAGGGATTTCATAGCGGTTTGTTCCTGAAAGCCGCGGTCGCCAGCAGGAACGGCACGGCGATCCACAGCAGCAGCGCCGCGACCAGCGCGGCGAGCGGCAGGCTGGCCTGGTCGCTCACGCCCGCCATGCCGGCATACAGCGAAATGTTCTCGAAGCCCGTCAGGTTGAGCAGGCGGTATACGTCGGACGGGTTGAGCAGCAGCAGCGCGTTGAGCAGGCCGGGGCTGACGTGGCGGCCCTGGTCGGCCGCCAGCACGCCCAGCAGCGCCATGTCGTAGATCACCACGAAGAACAGCCAGACGCCGACGGCGATGCCGGCGGCCGTGGCGCGCTCGCGCACCAGCGAACTGATCAGGTAGCCCATGGCGAGAAAGCTCGCGCCCAGCAGCACGCTGGCGCCGATCAATAGGGCGAACGGCTGCCAGGCGCTGGGGTCCAGGCCGCCGTAGGCCCATTGCAGCGCCAGCCCGGCGGAACCGTAGCCCGCGCCCGTGGCCAGCGCCAGGATGGCCAGGTGGCCGATGAATTTGCCGATCAATACCTGGCTGCGCGAAACCGGGTAGCTGAGCAGCAGCGCCATCGTGCCCCGGTCGACCTCGCCGACCACGGCGTCATAGGCCAGCAGCATGGCAATGAGCGGCACCAGGAAGATCGACAGGCTGGACAGGCTGACCACCGTGACGGTCAGCGGCTCGGCCTTGACGGTGCCCGTGGGCGAGCTGCCCAAAAGGCCCAGCGCCAGCGCCAGCGCGGCCAGCAGCAGGGCGGTCGCCAGCACCCAGCGATTGCGCAGGCCGTCGCGGATTTCCTTGCCGATGATGGTGCATACCGCGTTCATACGTCTTCCCGTTCAAGCAGATGTGCATAGATGTCGTCCAGGCCCGGGACCTGGATGTCGAGGTCGGCGATGGCCGACGACAGCGCGCCGATGCCGCGGATCGCTTCGACCTTGCCGCTCTCGGGGCAGGCCAGTTCAAAGCGCCCGGCATCGATGCGGCGCCAATCGCCGCCGGGCGGCGGCGCGCTGGCATCGGCAAAGGTCAGACGGATGCGGATGGGCAGCCCGGTGGAGCGCCGCAGCGCCGACATCGCGCCGTCGGCGATCTTTTTTCCCGCCTTCATCACGACGATGCGGTCCGCATGGCCGGCCAGTTCGGACAGGGCGTGCGTGCTCAGCAGTATCGTGGCGCCGGCCGCGCGCAGTTCGTGGACGATGTCGTAGAACATCAGGCGCGACGCGGGGTCCAGGCCGGTGGTGGGCTCGTCGAACAGCAGCACGCGGGGCTGGCCCAGCAGCGCCTGCGCCAGCGCCAGGCGCTGCCGCATGCCCTTGGAGTAGCCGCCCACGCGGCGGCGCGCGGCGCCGGCGATGCCGACCTTCTCCAGCAGCGCGGCGTTGCCCGACAGCGGCTGGCGCTTGAGCCTGGCGTAGAACGCCAGGGTTTCCTCGCCGGTCATCGAGGGATGCAGCGCCACGGTCTCGGGCAGGTAGCCGATCCGGCTGCGCAGGCGCGCCGCGGCGGGGCTGTGTGCGTCCTGGCCGAAGATCGCGACGCGGCCGCGGGTGGGACGTATCAGGCCCAGGATGAGCTTGATCATCGTGCTCTTGCCGGCGCCATTGTGTCCGGCGAGCGCAACGCATTCGCCTTCGCGCAGCTGCAGGTCCAGGCCGTCGATGGCCTGATGCGCGCCATAGTGCTTGCTGACGCCGGTAAGCGCCACCAGGTCGGTGCTCATGGGGATTCCTTGGTGCTTGCGGTGGGCGGAGGCTGCATCAGCGGGGCGCTGTCGATCACGCCGCCTGGCAGGATGGCGGGAAACTGCGACTGGGCCCAGCGCACGATGGAAATCGACGGGCTGTTCAGCAGAATGCGGGCCGCCGGCGCGCGCCACAGCAACTGGTCGACCACGTCGTTCGGCCGGTAGGCGGTGTCGGCGATGCCGTCGCCGTCCAGGTCGAACGCGGTGTTGTCGCTCCAGTAATTGCCGCGCCCGTCCACCGACCAGTCCAGTGTGCGCGTGCCCACGTACTTCACCTGGTTGCGGTTGTTGATGAAGGCGTTGCCCGAGATCCGGTTGCCTTCGGACCCGGCCGTGAAATGCACGCCGATGTCGCAGTTGGAGAAATGGTTGTCCAGGAAGGTGTTGCGGTTGGCGTTGTAGATGAACACGCATTTCCCGGCGCGGTCCACCGTGTTGTTGGCGATCGTGGAATGGTTGGCGTAGTTCAGCATCAGGCCCTGCTCCTGGCTGTCCAGCGCGACGTTGTCGCGCACCACCAGCCGGTGCGAATACATGATGGCGTAGGCGATGTCGGTGCCAGTGGATACATTGCCGCTGATCTCGCTATCGTTGGTGTACATGTAGTGCACCGCGTAGCGCAGGTCGTGGAAGCGGTTGCCGCTGAACGTGTTGAGCTTGCTGGTGTTGACGAAGATGCCATCGCGGCCGGCGGATATGTCGTTGTCCAGCACGCGCGTGCCTGGCGTGTTCCACAGCGTCACGCCGTTGCCTCTCTCGGCCACGCGCAGCTCCTTGTTGCCCACGATGCGGTTGCCGCGGACGGTAGCGTCGGCTGGCCCCCAGACGTGCACGCCGACCAGGTTGTCCAGGACGTCGTTGCGCTCCACCAGCGCGCGGTGCGCCTCGCGGTCCAGGAAGATGCCGGCGTCCATGTCGGACAGGCTCAGGCCGGAGCGCGTGACGGTCAGGTTGCGCAGCGACACGTCCGCGGCCGTGACCCAGACGGTGCGCCCCTGGCGCGTGCCGGCGATGACGGCCGAACGGTCCTGGGGGCCTTCCAGCGTCAGGGGCTTGTCGATGACGATGCCGCCGGCGTAGGAGCCGGGCGCCAGCCGCAGCACGTCGCCGGCCGCGGCAGAGGCGATCGCCGCCGTCAGGTCGGCGGCCGCGGCGATCTCCACGGTCGCCGCGGCCGCCGCGCCCGACAGCGCCAGCCCGGCGGCCGCCAGCAGCGCGGCGCCGGCGGTCCTGCTTGCGCTCATCCCAAGGATTGCGGCGAGCTTCATATGCGCTACGCGGTCTTCTTGGGATGGACGACCATCTGGCCGGACATCTCCATGTGCAGGGCGTGGCAAAACCACTGGCAGTAGTACCAATACACGCCCGGCCGGTCCGCCGTGAAGGTGACCGAGGATGTGGCCTGCGGCCCGATCTCCATGGCGATGCCATGGCCTTCGAGCGTGAAGCCGTGCGTCAGGTCCTCGATCACTTCCATGTTCGTGACCACCACGGTGACCTCGTCGCCCTGGTTGACCTCGAACTTCTTGATGCTGAACATGGGCGCGACCGCCATCATGTACACGCGCACCTTGTTGCCGTCGCGCACGACCTTGGCCGCATCGTCCAGCGAAACGCCGTCCTTCTTGGCCATCTGGCGGGCGTCTTCCCACATCGGGTCGTCGCGCTTCCAGACGCTTACCGGATGGACCTTGGAGCGGTGCACCAGGCACATGTCGTGCGGCTCGGCGAAGCTGGGGCCGTCATGCACCAGCTTCATCTCGTCGCCGGAAATGTCGATGAGCTGGTCGTTCTCGGGCTTGAGCGGGCCGACGTTAAGGAAACGGTCCTTCGAGAACTTGTTCAGCGACACCAGCCATTTGCCGTCGGCCTCGCGGGTCTCGCCCATGGTCGAATGGTTGTGACCGGGCTGATAGTGCACGTCCAGCTTCTGGATGATCGGGTCGACCTTTTCGCCCTTGTAGGCGCGTTTTGCCTTGTCGATGTTCCACTTGACCATCTGGCTGTCGATGAACAGCGTGGTGTAGGCGTTGCCGCGGCCGTCGAACGCCGTGTGCAGCGGCCCCAGGCCCAACTGCGGCTCCGCCACCACGCAGTCGCGCGGCTTGATCTTGTCGTCGAACAGATCGTCCAGCGTGCGCACGTCCAGCACCGTGACGGTGGGCGAGAGCTTGCCGTTGAGCACCAGGTGGATGCCGTCGGGCGCAGCGTTGCAGCCGTGCGGCGAGTTCGGCACGGGGATGTAGCGGGTGTACTTGGAACCGTGGCGTCCGTCGACGACCGGCACGCCGCCCATCATCTTGAAGTCGCCATTCTTGACGGCTTCCTCGATGCGCTTGATGTTGAACACCACGACCCAGTCCTGCTCGTTGGCCGAGGCTTCTTCCACCGTGACGCCCTTCTCCGAGTTGTAGCAGGTGGAGAACGAGTACTTGCCCTGGTAGTCGGCGTCGCCGTTGTCCAGGTTGCCGTCGACCAGCACCTGCCAGGCGACCTTCATGGTGTCGCCGTCCAGGGCGGTGTAGATGGCGAAGAAGTTCTTCTTGGGATCGTCCGTCACCTTGCCGTCGTTGGGCAGCGGGATGATGTGCTCGCCGTTGGCGAAAACGTAGCCCGTGCGCGGGTAGCGCTGCGGCCGCAGGCCATGCACGCCGGAGACGTTGGGTAGCTCGGTGATCTTGTCCGTCTTCATTACATCCAGGCGGATGCGCGCGACGCGGTTGTTGGCCTTGTCGTTGATGAACAGATAGCGGCCGTCGTAGGTGCGGTCGGTGAAGGACAGGTGCGGGTGGTGCGCGTCGCCGTTGATGAAGACGCCGCCCTTGTCCTTCAGGTACTCGCGGGTTTCGGGCGTGAGGCCTTCGGTCAGGATCTTGCGGCTTTCATTGGTGCGGCCCCAGCCGGTGGCGCTGCAATGGTTGAAGACCGGGATGCGCACCAGTTCGCGCATGGAGGGCAGCCCCAGCACGCGCACCTCGCCCGACTGGCCGCTGGAATTGAAGGCATAGTATTCGTCCAGCTCGCCGGGCGCGACGTGGCCCAGCACGCCGTTCGCGCCGCCCTTTGCATCCTTGCCGTGGGCGGTGGAGATCTGCGCCCCGGCCACCAGGCCGGCGGCGCCCGTGATGGCTGCGGTGCCGAGGAAGCTGCGGCGGGTGAGGCCGGCCTTGTCGGGATTCTTGTCTGACATGGATAACTCCTTGGTAGGGACGGCGCCCCGGGCGCCGCGGTGCGGAAAGCGGGATCAGGCGCCAGGTTCGCTATTCGGATTCGGCGCGCGGTGCATGACGATGACCTGCTCGGCGGGTTCGGCGGCGGGCGCGCGGCGGCGCTCCCGCTTGGCCTTCTTCTGGATCAGGTGTGGGCACTTCTGTTCGTGGTGGTAGAGCATCTGGCAGTGCAGGCATTGGATGCACTCGTTCGGATTGATCTCGCCGGTGGGGTCGATCGCCTGTACCGGACATTCGAGATTGCAGCGTTGACAGGGATTGCCGCAGTCGCGGTAGCGGCGCAGCCAGTTGAAGATGCGCAGCCGCGCAGGGATTGCCAGCGCGGCCCCCAGCGGACAGAGATAGCGGCAGAAGAAGCGCTCCACGAACAGGCCGGCGGCCAGCAGCGCCACGGCGAATGCGACGAACGGCCAGTAGCGCATGAAGCGCAGGATGATCGCGGTCTTGAAGGGTTCGACCTCGGACAACTGTTCGGCCAGCGCCAGGTCGTACAAGGAGAAGCCGAACAGCAGCAGGAAGATTACGTACTTCAGGGTCGACAGGCGCTGGTTCACGCCGTGGCTGATCTTGAGCTGGCGCACACCCAGGCGGCGGGCGACGCGGTTGCTGAGTTCCTGCAGCGCGCCGAAGGGGCATAACCAGCCGCAGAAGGCGCCGCGGTTCCAGAAGACCATGGAGATGGCCGTGGCGCACCACAGGATGAACACCAGCGGGTCCATCAGGAAGTACTCCCAGCGGAAGTCGCTGCGCATGGCCGAAAAGAAAGTCAGAACGTTGACCACCGAGAGCTGGGCCTGGCCGTACCAGCCGATCCAGAACAGTGCGAACGCCAGGAACGCCAGCCGCAGGCGGTCGTGCAGCAGCGGACGGCTGGCGAGCTGGTCCTGGAAGAAGAAGACGCCCACCAGCACCAGCAGCGCCACCGTCAGCACGGCGACCTGGCCGGCCTTGCCGCGCCAGATCTGTTTCCATAGCGCGGGCGCGGCGTCTTCTTCCTGCGCAGTCTGGGCAGGGGCGGCTTGATCGGCAGTCGGCGGGGGCGCGGTGGATGCCTGCGCGCCCGCCACCGGCCGGGTATAGGCCGCCGGCAGTTCATAGCTCAGGTCGAAGGTGACGAAGGCCTTGTCGCTGACGCTGAGCACGCGTTGCACCATCAGCTGCAGGCGCCAGGGCGCGACCGGATCCAGCGCGGCGTCCTCGGGCACGACGAACAGGGCTACTTCGCGGAACGCGGGCGCGCCCTGCGCGGCCACGTCGGCCAGGCGCTGGTGATTGCGGTCGCGGAAGCGGAAGCTGCTTTCATCCTGGATGATCTCGATGCGGTCGAAGATGCCGCCGCGCACGTAGCCCGAGCCCTTGAACGAGTAGGCGCCGTTGCCGGCCACCAGCACGGCCTGCTGGCCGGGCTTGAGCCTCTCCTGCAGGCGCTGCCATTCCGTGTCGCCCAGCAGGCTGCGGCCGATCGCGGGTACGCTGACCAGCGCGGCGTACAGGTCGATGAAGCCGTCCGCGTCCGTGCTGCCTTCTGTATTGGCTGCGGCGTCGTTCCTGCCCGATGCGCGGAAGGCCTGATTCACGTCTTCCGGGTTCAGCCGCAGATTGCGCACCGCTCCGGCATCCAGCAGGTCCTGCCAGGACTGGACGGCATCGCGCGCATCGTCCACGACGCGGGCGGCAACGGGCGTGGCCGACGGCGCCACCGTGGCGGTCTTGTCGATGCCATGGGCGCGCGCCACGGCGATGGCCGAGCGCGTGATGCTGTCGCCGATCACCATCAGCGTGACGGTCGCGCCGCTGATGATGTCCACGGGCGGCGGGGCGCCATGGCGGGGAGGGGAGTCCACGAAGTTCAGCCCGACGTAGCCGCTGATGAAATGGTCGACCTTGGACTGCGGAATGCCGATGAGCACGATGGGCTCGTGGTGCTCCACGAGGCGCGCGCCGACGATGCGTCCGTCGTTGGCCAGGCCGACCAGCACGTCGATGGGCTTGCTGGAGTAGCCGCGGGTGTTGACGACGTCGGACGTCAGATAGACCACGCCCAATTGGCGCGTGCCCGCATACACCTTGGCAACCATGGGCTTGCCGGCGGGCGGGTCGGCGCGGTCCGCGCCGGGGAAGATCTGTCCGATGGGGATGCTGCCCAGGAAATCCGGCAGGCGTTGGGCCTGAGCGGCGCTGAAGACCTGCGAGGACAGCAGCAGCAAGAAAAGAAAGACTGCATGCACGAACCACTTGTACCGACTGAACCCGCGCCCCGCCGCTGTGCTGCCTTGCATTTTCGTACTCTGCTGATTGTGTTTGTTTGCAGGCATCCTAAGAATGCTTGGCATCGGTCGTATTGCGGTTTGTCAATCGGCGTACGCGCGCGGACCGTGCGGAGGCAATGCCCCTGCGTTTTGTAGGGGATATCCCCGTTTTGGAGAGGTTGAACGAGGCGCTATTGATGCCGGTCAATAGCGCGCTTTGCGCTGCGCCATAGACTTGTGCGTGGCGGCAGCGACGCTAGGCATGTGCCTCGCGCGTGTCGGAAGAGCCGCCAACGTTTACGGAGAATCTCCATGCTGGCAAAAGCCACCCTCGCCATCGCCCTGTCCGCAGCCAGCCTGCCCGCGTTGGCCGCTCAGTGCGAAGCAACCATAGAAAGCAACGACGCCATGCAGTACAACCTGAAGGAAATGGTTGTCGACAAAAGCTGCAAGCAATTCACCGTGCATCTCAAGCACGTCGGCAAAATGGCCAAGGTCGCCATGGGCCACAACTGGGTGCTGACCAAGGAAGCCGACAAGACGGCCGTGGCCACCGACGGCATGAACGCCGGCCTGCCGCAGGATTACGTCAAGGCGGGAGACACCCGCGTCATCGCCCACACCAAGGTCATCGGCGGCGGCGAGTCGGATTCGGTTACGTTCGACGTTTCCAAGCTCACCCCGGGCGAGGCCTATGCCTACTTCTGCTCGTTCCCGGGCCACTGGGCCATGATGAAGGGCACGCTCAAGCTCAGCGACTGATTGGCTGTCCTGGACCTGAAAGCCGGCTGCAAGCCGGTTTTTTTTTGTCCGCTCCGGCAATGGCGCCAGACCCCGGATGTCCTGGTTCTACAGGCCTAAACCGCGTGCGCCTCAGGCATAAGGACGGGGTTCGTCACCGGCGTGTCACGGATTTTCCATGTACGATTACCGGTCGTGTAACTTCTGGAGCTCCTGATGGAGTGGCTGCTGGACCCTACTGCGTGGGTCGGCTTGCTTACCCTGGTCGTCCTTGAGATCGTCCTGGGGATCGATAACCTGATTTTCATCGCCATCCTGGCGGACAAGCTGCCCCCTGCGCAACGCGACCGCGCGCGCATCATGGGCCTGAGCCTGGCGCTCATCATGCGTCTAGGCCTCTTGTCGGTCATGTCATGGCTGGTCACGCTGACCACCCCCCTGTTTTCCATCGGCCCGCTGTCGTTCTCGGGCCGCGACCTGATCCTGATGATCGGCGGCCTGTTCCTGCTGTTCAAGGGCACCATGGAACTACATGAGCGCCTGGAGGGCTCCCAGCACGGCGGCTCATCGGGGCCGCGCGTGTACGCGAGCTTCTGGGTGATTGTCACGCAGATCGTGGTGCTGGACGCGGTGTTCTCGCTGGACTCGGTCATCACCGCGGTCGGCATGGTGGACCACCTGGCCATCATGATGATTGCCGTGATCATCGCCATCGGCATCATGCTGCTGGCGTCCAAGCCGCTGACGCGCTTCGTCAACGCCCACCCCACGGTGGTGGTGCTGTGCCTGGGCTTCCTGCTCATGATCGGCTTTTCGCTGCTGGCTGAAGCCTTCGGCTTCAAGGTGCCCAAGGGCTACCTGTACGCGGCTATCGGCTTCTCGGTCGCCATCGAAGCGCTCAACCAGGTGGCGCGCCGCAACCTGCTCAAGCTGGATGCGCGCCGGCCGATGCGCGAACGTACCGCTTCCGCCGTGCTGCGCATGCTGGGCAAGCGTCCGCCTGCCGACGAACCCGACCTGCCCAGCGCGAACGGCCCGGCCATCCCGGCTTTCGGGGTCGAGGAGCGCAATATGGTCAGCGGCGTGTTGACCCTGGCCGAGCGGTCGATCCGTTCGATCATGACGCCGCGCACGGACGTGTCGTGGATCAACATCGACGACGACCCGGAAACCATCCGCCGCCAGCTGACCGAGGCGCCGCACAGCTTTTTCCCCGTTTGCCGGGGTTCCCTGGACGAGGTGCTGGGCATCGGCCGCGCCAAGGATCTGGTGGCCGACCTGATCACCGAGGGCAGGGTGCGCCGCAACCGTCTGCGCGACCCCATCATCGTGCACGAGTCCATCGGCATCCTGCGCCTGATGGACACGCTCAAGCGTTCGCGCGGCCAGCTGGTGCTGGTGGCCGACGAGTTCGGCGCCATCGAGGGCCTGGTGACGCCGATCGACGTGTTCGAGGCGATCGCCGGCGAGTTCCCCGACGAGGATGAGCTTCCCGACATCGTCGCCGACGGCGAGAACACCTGGAAAATCGACGGCGCGGCTGATCTGCACCATGTCGAGCAGGTGCTGGAAACCGAGGGCCTGGTCGATGACGCCCAGGATTTTTCAACCCTGGCGGGGTACCTGCTGTCGCGCTTCGGGCACCTGCCCAAGCCGGGCGACGTCTGCGAGTACGAGATCCACCATGAGCATTTCCGCTTTGAAGTCCTGGAAATGGACGGCCGCCGCATCGCGCTGGTGCGCGTCGAGAAGCGGCCGCAGGAAATGCTTGCGGACGACGAATCCCTAGCCAACGACTAACTGGACCGACCTGCCATCGTGACCGAAAACACCCTATATCTGATCAAAGCTTTCGTCCTGGGCATCATCGAGGGCCTGACGGAATTCATTCCCGTGTCCAGCACCGGCCACCTTATCCTGGTGGGCGACTGGATCAATTTCGAATCCAGCCAGGGCAAGGTATTCGAGGTGGTGATCCAGCTGGGCTCCATCCTGGCGGTGATGTGGGTGTTCCGCGCGCGCCTGCTGACGCTGATCCGCGGCACGCTGACCGGGGTGCCCACCGAGGTCGCTTTCACCCGCAACCTGATCATCGCCTTCCTGCCGGCCGCCGTCGTCGGCGCCATCTTCATCAAGTCCATCAAGAGCATCTTCTATCACCCGGCCGTGGTGGTCGTGACCCTGGTGCTGGGCGGCCTGATCATGCTGTACGTGGAGCGCAAGACGCACCATACGCCGGGCGACATGCCGGGCGCGGCCGACGATACCGCCTCGGATGAGCGCGCCACGGCCCGCACGCTGGAGCAGATCTCCTGGAAGCAGGCCCTCGGCGTGGGCGTGGCGCAATGCCTGGCCATGATCCCGGGCACCTCGCGCTCGGGCGCCACCATCATCGGCGGCATGATCGCCGGCATCCAGCGCAAGACGGCCACCGAGTTCTCGTTCTTCCTGGCCATGCCCACGATGCTGGGGGCGGCCGTGTACGACATGTACAAGAACTTCGGCGTGCTCACCCAGCACGACCTGTCGGGCATCGCGGTGGGCTTCATCGCCGCGTTCCTGAGCGCGATGGTGGTGGTGCGCGCGGTGCTGCGCTTTGTCGCCAACCATACCTACCGCGTATTCGCCTGGTACCGGATCATCTTCGGCGGCGTCGTCGCGGCCTGGATCTTCACGCGCTGATGGCGTGGCCGGCGGTTCGCCGGCAGCAGCAATGACAAGGGCCGCTTGCGCGGCCCTTGCTGTTTTCCGTCACGGTGCGCCCGAGGGCTACGCTTCTGTTTCCAGGTCGTAGAACTGCAGGCCGTCCTGGTCGATGACCAGCCAGCCGCCGCGGGCGGGCGACACGTGGTCGCAGTCCCAGTCGGGCAGGACCCAGCGCTCGCGCTTCTTGCCGTCCACTTCCAACACGTGGCGGGCGGGGCGATGGGTATGGCCATGCACCAGCACGCGCACGCCCGTCTCGCGGAAGACGGATTCAATGGCGGCGGCGTTGACGTCCATGATCTCCATGGACTTCATCTGGTTGGCGGCCTGGCTTTCGCCGCGGGCCTGCTGCGCCATCGCCAGGCGTTCGGGGATCGTCCTGGCCAGGAATTCGGCCTGCCAGCGCGGATCGCGGACCATCTTGCGGAACTGCTGGTAGGCGGCATCGTCCGTACAGAACTCGTCGCCATGGGTCAGCAGGATTTGCCCGTAATCCGTTTCCAGCAGCGCCGGTTCGGGCAGCAGCTTGGCGCCCAGGGCCTGGGCCAGTTCTTCCCCGATGAGGAAGTCGCGGTTGCCGCGGCCCAGCCAGACCGGAATCCGGCTGGCGGTGTCGCGCAGCGCCGTCAGCGCCGTGGCGAGCCACGGCGGCGCGGCGCGGATCACGTCGTCGCCGATCCAGGCGTCGAAGATGTCGCCCGGCAGCAGCAGGGCGCCGGCTTCCTCCCGCGCGGCCTCCAGGAAGGCCAGAAAGGCCTCCGAGGTGGCCGGCGTGGCCGGTCCCAGATGCAGGTCGGATGCCAGCCAGATGGGGCCGGACAGCGCGATCTTATTCAAGAACTTCGGCCTTCTCGATGATCACGTCTTCGTTCGGGACGTTCTGGTGGAAGCCCTTGTTGCCGGTCTTCACGCCCTTGATCTTGTCGACCACGTCCGTGCCTTCGGTCACGGTGCCGAACACGGCATAGCCCCAGCCGTTGGGCGTGGGCGCGGTGAAGTTCAGGAAGTCGTTGTTGGACACGTTGATGAAGAACTGCGCCGTGGCCGAGTGCGGATCGCTGGTGCGGGCCATGGCCAGGGTGTACTTGTCGTTCTTCAGGCCGTTGTTGGCCTCGTTTTCGATGGGGGCATGGGTCTGCTTCTGCTTCATGCCGGGCTCAAAGCCGCCGCCCTGGATCATGAAGCCATCGATCACGCGATGGAACACCGTGCCGTTGTAGAAACCTTCCTTGACGTAGGTCAGGAAGTTTTCGACGGTCTTGGGCGCCTTGGCGGCATCCAGGGTGATGACCATGTCGCCTTGGTTCGTTTGGAGCTTGACGCGGGGGTTGGTGCTCATGGCTTTTGTGCCTTCAGAGGTGGAGGTGGAGGAATTGGCCGCGGGGGCGGCGCTGACGAGCGCTGGGGCGAATGCAGCCAGCGCGAACGAGCACGCCGTCAGGCGCAGCAGGTGTAGGGGGGAGTAGCGGGACATCATTTGCCGTGTTTATCCTTCAGCATGGTTTCGACTTCGCGGACCTTTTCCTGCATGCCGGGCACGCCATCGCGGGCGGCCTTCTTGTAGGTGTTCAAGGCCTGCAGAAGCTGCAGATCGCCCATATTGGCGCGGGCGGCGGCATAGTTGGGATCGGCGCGCAGGGCCATCGACAGGGCGTCCTGCGCGCGGTCGAGTTCGCCGCGCCCTGCATATAGAGCCCCCAGGTTGTTCCAAGGTTCCGGCAGCTCCGGAAAGCGGTTGGTCATCTCGGTGTAGACGTCGATGGCTTCGTTGGTGCGGTTCAGGGCCGCCAGCGCGCGGGCGTGCTGGAACATCAGTTGCACGTCGGTGCCGCGCTGGTCCTTGATCTGTTCCTGGCGCTTTTCGATCATGGCAAGCGCTTCTTCGTTGTCGCCGTGGTTCAGCAGGCGCTCGATGTAAGTCGTGATCTGCGAGGCCGAGGGCGTCAGGCGGGTGTCGACGCTGGGCTTGGCGGCTTCCAGCAGCTTGGCCAGACTGTCCCAGCCACCCTCGGGCGGGATGGGGTCCAGGGTGGTGCGGCTGGCGTTGGGGTTGGTTCCCCCGCCGCCGGCCATCGACTGGGCCAGAGAGGCTCCAACCGGCGCGCCCGCAAGGGCCAGGGCGAGCAGGGCGACGCGAAAGCGCGGCTTGATAGTCACTTGGGCATCCGTTAAAAGTCTTGGCAGGCCGACGCTTACGCGCGCGACCGGGCCGCTTGCTATACTTGACGACCGCCATTTTAGCCCCGGTTGAGTTTTGGCTCGACATCGGGGACGAAGCCCCGGGATATCGTTGATGGAATGCGGGCTCGGAATGCGGGTTCGGGGCGGTCGGCGCCAGTGGGATTATGGCCCGAGGCCGAGATCGGGATCGAAACCGCGGGACCGAAATCGCAGTACCGAAATCGGCGGGATTGGAATCCGACCCGGCGGCACGCGCCGAAGGTATTTTCCTTCGGCAGCAACTTTCCGCAACCGCCACGGAAAACTTAGATAAAGCCTATAAGCGCCATGCTGCAAATCTACAACACGTTGTCGCGTACCAAAGAACCGTTCAAGCCGGCCCAGGCTGGTCAGGTGCGCATGTACGTGTGTGGCATGACCGTCTATGACTTCTGCCATCTGGGCCACGCCCGCATGCTGGTGTCGTTCGACGTCGTGCAGCGCTGGCTGCGCGCCAGCGGACTGGCGGTCGACTATGTGCGCAATATCACGGACATCGACGACAAGATCATCCGCCGCGCCGTCGAGACCGGCCGCCGCATCGGCGAAGTCACCGACTTCTACATCGACGCCATGCACGCCGACGAGCGTGCGCTGGGCGTCCAGACGCCGGACCGCGAACCGCGCGCGACCGAGTACGTCGGCGAGATGCTGGACATCATCGGCAAGCTCGAGCAGAACGGCCTGGCCTACCAGGCCGACGACGGCGACGTGAACTACGCCGTGCGCGGCTTTCCCGGCTACGGCAAGCTGTCCGGCAAGACGCTGGATGACCTGCGCGCCGGCGAGCGCGTGGCCGTGGGTTCGGCCAAGCGCGATCCGCTGGATTTCGTGCTGTGGAAGTCCGCCAAGGCCGACGAGCCTGCCGACACCAAGTGGGAATCGCCGTATGGCCTGGGCCGTCCGGGCTGGCACATCGAGTGCTCGGCCATGAGCAAGTCGCTGCTGGGCCTGCCGCTGGACATTCACGGCGGCGGTCCGGACCTGAAATTTCCGCACCATGAAAACGAGATCGCCCAGACCGAGGGCGCTTTCGGCGGCGCGCTGGCCAACATCTGGATGCACTGCGGCCCGCTCATGGTCGATTCGGACAAGATGTCCAAGTCCCTGGGCAATTTCCGCACCATCCGCCAGACCATCGCCCAGGAAGAACCGGCGGCCGATCAGGCCGTCTACCGCGTCAACCCGCGCGAAGCGGAGATGGTGCGTTTCTTCATCGTGCGCAACCATTACCGCAGCTCGCAGAACTACACGCCGGACAACCTGATCGACGCGCAGAACGCGCTCGACCGCCTGTACCAGGCGCTTCAGAATGTGCCCGCTGACACGCAGGGCATCGACTGGAACGAGCCGCAGGCCCAGGCCTTCAAGGCGGCCATGGACGACGACTTCAACAGCTCGGGCGCGGTCGCGGCCTTGTTCGAACTGGCCTCCGACGCCAACCGCAACAAGAGCGCGCGCAGCGCCGGCCAGTTGAAGGCGCTGGCGTCCCTGCTGGGCCTGCTGCAGCAGGATCCCGCGGCCTATTTCCAGTCGCCCACGCGCTATTCGGCGGCCGCCATGGAGCAGGGCGAGCGCCGTGCGCTGGACGCCGAGGCCATCCAGTCCCTGATCGACGCGCGCGCGGCCGCCAAGGCCGCCCGCAACTTCGCCGAAGCCGACCGCATCCGTGCGGAACTGCGCGAAGCCGGTATTGAACTCGACGACAAGCCGGGCGGCGTGACGCAATGGCGTCGCGCTTGAACCCGCAGGACCCGCCCGCCATGTCCACCGTCGACCTCGAGATTCCCAAGCCCGAGTACTGGGAAGCCGCCGTAGCCCACCTGATGCGGCGCGACCGCATCCTGAAAAAGATCATTCCCCAGCATCCCGAAGTCTGGCTGACTTCGCGCGGCACGCCTTTCGTGACGCTGGCGCGGGCGATCATCGGGCAGCAGGTGTCCAGCAAGGCGGCCGACACCGTCTGGACCCAGTTCATCGAGGCCGTGGGCAAGCGCCCGACGCCCGTCGCCGTGCTGCGCGTCGGCCTGGAGGGCCTGCGCGCGGCGGGGCTGTCGCAGCGCAAGGCCGAGTACGTGCTGGACCTGGCCGTGCATTTCGGCGAACGCCGGGTCCATCCCGAGAAATGGGCGGCAATGGACGACGAAGCCGTCATTTCCGAATTGACCGCCATCCGCGGCATAGGCCGCTGGACGGCGGAGATGTTTTTGATTTTCAATCTGCAGCGGCCTGATGTCCTGCCGCTGGATGATCCCGGGTTGCTCAAGGCAATCTCGCTACACTATTTCAGCGGCGAGCCTGTCTCTCGCTTCGAGGCTCGCGAAGTCTCGTTGGCGTGGCAACCCTGGCGTACCGTGGCGACCTGGTATCTGTGGCGCAGTCTGGATCCGACTCCGGTCCAATACTGACGCAAGCCAGGCAGCCCATCTACGGAACCACACTACATGCGCAATACATTTCTGGAATTCGAACAACCGCTCGCCGAGCTTGAAAACAAGATCGAGCAGCTGCGCTACGTGCAGGCCGATTCGGCCGTAGACATCTCCGACGAGATCGGACGTCTGCAGCAGAAGAGCCAGACCTTGGCCAAGGAAATCTACGCCAAGCTCACGCCCTGGCAGACGGCCCTGGTCGCCCGCCATCCCCAGCGTCCCTACACGCTGGACTACGTGCGCGAAATGTTCACCGACTTCCATGAGCTGCACGGCGACCGCATGTACGCCGACGACCAGTCCATCGTGGGCGGCCTGGCGCGCTTCAACGGCACGCCCTGCATGGTCATCGGCCACCAGAAGGGACGCGACACCAAGGAACGCGCCGCGCGCAATTTCGGCATGCCGCGTCCGGAAGGCTATCGCAAGGCCCTGCGGCTAATGCGCCTGGCCGAGAAATTCGGCATCCCCGTGTTCACGTTCGTGGACACCCCGGGCGCCTATCCCGGCATCGGCGCCGAAGAGCGCGGCCAGTCCGAAGCCATCGGCCACAACCTCTATGCCATGGCCGAGCTCAAGGTCCCCGTGATCTGCACCATCATCGGCGAAGGCGGCTCGGGCGGCGCCCTGGCCATCGCCGTGGGCAATGCCGTGCTGATGCTGCAGTACGCGACCTACGCCGTTATTTCTCCGGAAGGCTGCGCCTCGATCCTGTGGCGCAGCGCCGACAAGGCGCCCGAAGCCGCCGAGGCCCTGGCCATCATCGCGCCGCGCCTGAAGGACCTGGGCCTGGTGGACCGCGTGGTCAACGAACCGGTGGGCGGCGCCCATCGCGACCCGCGCGTCATGGCCCGCCTGTTGCGCCGCGCGCTGGGCGATGCCCTGCGCCAGCTCCAGGGCATGACGCCCGAGCAGCTCGTGGAGCAGCGCGTCCAGCGCCTGCTGTCCTACGGCGCCTACCAGGAAGTGCGCGCCTGAAGCAGGCAGCGCGCCGGCATCCCCGCCGGCGCCGCGGCCTAGCGCCACGCGCCATCCCGCCATGAACGCCCGCCCAGCGTCCGATCCTCCGCATCGGGCCTCGGCGGGCGTAGTTCATTCCCTTCCCGTGTCGGCCGAGCTTGCCGCGGCCTTGCGCCGCGCCTTGCTGGCCTTGCCCGAGCGTCCGGCGCGCATCGCCGTGGCGTTGAGCGGCGGCGCCGATTCGGCCATGCTGGCCGTGCACACGGCTCCCGTGGCGCGAGAACTCGACATGGATCTGGCGTTGTTCCATGTGCACCACGGCTTGCAGGACGCCGCCGACGCATGGACGCAGCATGCGCGCACGCTGGCGGACATGCTCGCGCTGCCGCTGTCGGTGGCGCGCGTGGAGGTGGCGCAGGCCGCGGGCAAGGGCATCGAGGCGGCCGCGCGCGACGCCCGCTACGCCGCACTGGCGCAATTGGCGCGAGAGCAGGGCGTGACGCATATCCTGTTGGCCCATCATCGCAACGACCAGGCCGAAACCGTCCTGCTGCGTCTGCTGCGCGGCACCGGGCTGGTCGGCATGGCAGCCATGGCGCCGCTGTCCCGGCGCGATGGGCTGGTCTACCTGCGACCCTGGCTGGAAATCGGCCGCGAAGCGATCCTGCATGCGGCGGACGAGGTGGCGCAAGCCAGCGGCTGGAGTCCGGTGCAGGACCCCACCAATACCGATCCGCACTACACCCGGGCTGCCCTGCGCGAACTGCTGGCGCCGGCGCTCGATGCCCGCTGGCCCGGGTGGCGCGCCATCGTCGCGCGCCACGCGCGCCACATGGGCGAGGCGGCCGAGATTCTGGATGAGGTGGCGCGGGAGGATTTCGCCGCGCTCGATCCTTCTGATGACGGCGCCAGCTTTTCGCTGCAGGCGTGGCGCGGGCTGTCCGAGGCGCGGCAGGCGCACGTGCTGCGCCATTGGCTGGAACGCAATGGCGCCCGCATGCCGACCGACGCCAGGATGCGCGATCTGCTGCGTCAGCTGCGCGGGTTGCACAGCCTGGGCCATGACCGCCAGTTGCGGGTGGAACAGGCTGGCCACGTCATCCGCTGCCACCGGGGCAGGGTCTGGGTCGAACCCCGGGAATAAGCGGATCAGCGGCGCCAATGTCCCCAAATAATCGCGCTGTGGACAGAATTTTGCACAAGCTGCGCAAATTTTTACCGCCGCGCTAGAATATACGGCTTTGCCCGTCAACCTTTTGCGGCGGGTTCCCAGCCAGAGTACGAGATGTCCCTGATCGTTCACAAATATGGCGGTACTTCGATGGGCTCGGTCGAGCGCATCAAGAACGTGGCGCGTCGCGTCGCGAAGTGGCACGCTGCCGGCCACCAGGTTGTCGTTGTTCCGTCGGCGATGGCGGGCGAGACCAATCGCCTGCTCGGCTTGGCGCGCGAGATTACGCCGCAGCCCGACAGCCGCGAGCTCGACATGATCGCCGCCACCGGCGAACAGGCCAGCAGCGGCCTGCTGGCCATCGCGCTGCAGGCCGAAGGCGTGCCGGCGCGCAGCTATGCCGGTTGGCAAGTGCCTGTGCGCACCGATTCGTCGTTCACCAAGGCGCGCATCTCGTCGATCGACGACGAGCGCATCCGCGCCGATCTGGACGCCGGCCGCGTGGTCATCGTTACGGGCTTCCAGGGCGTTGACCCGGAAGGCCACATCACCACGCTGGGCCGCGGCGGTTCCGACACCTCGGCCGTGGCCGTGGCGGCCGCCATCAAGGCCGACGAATGCCTGATCTACACCGACGTGGACGGCGTCTACACGACCGATCCGCGCGTGGTGCCCGAAGCGCGCCGCATGGCCGTCGTTTCCTTCGAGGAAATGCTGGAAATGGCATCGCTGGGCTCCAAGGTCCTGCAAATCCGTTCGGTTGAATTCGCCGGCAAATACCGTGTGCCGGTCCGGGTCCTGTCCTCGCTGACCGACCCGCTTATCCCGCTCGCAGAAGAAATGGTCTCGGGCACGCTGATTACTTTTGAGGAAGACGAAAAAATGGAAGCCGCCGTTGTCTCCGGCATCGCCTTCAGCCGCGACGAAGCCAAAATCACCTTGCTGGCCGTTCCGGACAAGCCCGGCATCGCCTTCTCCATCCTGGGCCCGGTCGCCGCCGCCAACATCGACGTCGACATGATCGTGCAGAACCAGTCCGTGGCTGGCACGACCGACTTCTCGTTCACGGTCAACCGCAACGAATTCGCCCGCGCCGTTGATCTGCTCAAGCGCGAAGTCATCCCCGCCGTGGGCGCGCGTGAACTGTCCACCGACGAGAAGGTCGCCAAGGTCTCCATCGTCGGCATCGGCATGCGCTCGCACGTGGGCGTGGCCAGCCTGATGTTCCAGACGCTTTCGCAAGAAGGCATCAACATCCAGATGATCAGCACCAGCGAGATCAAGACCTCGGTGATCATCGACGACAAGTACATGGAATTGGGCGTGCGCGCGCTGCACAAGGCCTTCGGCCTGGACCAGGCGCCTGCCGAAAAGGCCTGATTCAAGACTCCGGCACGATTTTTTTTGCAATGAGTGCCCGATAGCGGGCAAGAGTGAAAAAAGTCGTGCTAGAATCTCGTTCTCTTCGGAGATGTGCCCGAGAGGCTGAAGGGGCTCCCCTGCTAAGGGAGTATGTGGCTAAAAACTGCATCGTGGGTTCGAATCCCACCATCTCCGCCAGATTCTCTCCGATCTGGCTTCGGTCAGCACCGGAGATAAAAAACCCGCAATCGCGCAAGTGATTGCGGGTTTTTTCATGGGCTCGCGGCGGGTCTGCGCCGCATGAGAAAATCGCTGATTCCCTTCCAGGCGCAGATCCCTTGAAACACCTGCTTGCCACGCTAGACCGGCTGAACGATTTCGATGAAGTCATCGATGTGCGCACGCCGCTCGAATTCGCCGATGACCATATTCCCGGCGCGATCAACGCGCCGGTGCTGAGCAATGAAGAGCGCGTGGTGGTGGGCACGCTGTACAAGCAGGTCTCGCCCTTCGAGGCCTCGCGCGTCGGTGCGGCGCTGGTGGCGCGCAATATTGCCGCGCATCTGGATACGACCTTTGCCGATCGGCGCCAGGGTTGGCGCCCGTTGATCTATTGCTGGCGCGGGGGCACGCGTTCCGGCTCCATGACGACGATGTTCAACATGATCGGGTGGCGCGCGCGGCAGCTGGACGGCGGCTACAAGACCTATCGGCAGGCCACGCTGGACGCGCTGGAAAGCCTGCCCGCGGGCTTGCGCTACATCGTGCTGGCCGGGCCCACTGGCAGCGGCAAGACGCGCTTGTTGAATGCATTGGGAGAGGCCGGCGCGCAGACGCTGGACCTGGAGCGCCTGGCCGCGCATCGCGGGTCGCTGCTGGGCGCCTGGACCGGTGTTGCGCAGCCCTCGCAAAAGGGTTTCGACACGCGACTTGCTCAGAGCTTGCGGGCGTTCGATGCGTCGCGGCCGGTGTTCGTCGAAGCGGAGAGCCGCAAGATCGGCGCGGTCGCGCTGCCTGCCGCGCTATTGAAGGCGGTGCATGCGAGCCCCTGCATCGAGGTCCGTTCCAGCCGCGAGGATCGCGCGGCCTTTCTGCAGCAGGACTACGCCCATCTGTTCGACGACCCTGCAACATTCAAGGCGCAGCTTCAACGCATGATCGGCCTGCACAGCCGCGAGCGCGTGAACGGCTGGCTGGCCTTGGTCGACAGCGGCGCGCGCGCCGAGCTGGCGCAGGAACTCATAGACCGGCACTACGATCCGGCCTATGCGCGCAGTTGCCATGCGCACTTCACGCAATTGCCGCAGGCGCTGCGCTTGGAATTCAGGCCCAATGACGGCGACGTGGTGGAGCAGGCGAGGGCGTTGCTGGCAAGAATGGATGCAAGGGCGGACGCCGCCTGACTGCGGTTCATCGCGGGCGCCGTGGTCGGATAAATCGGTGCCCAACTTGCGCGCTTCACGAAATAACGCTATTATTCAAGGCTTGCTTTCAAACGCGAATGCGCCCGTAGCTCAGCTGGATAGAGTACCTGGCTACGAACCAGGGGGTCGTAGGTTCGAATCCTGCCGGGCGCGCCAAGTTTGAAGTAAGTGCAGTAGAAAACGCAGTAAAAACGGCAAGATTTTCTGATATAATTTTGCCTCTTTGCCGGAGCGCCCGTAGCTCAGCTGGATAGAGTACCTGGCTACGAACCAGGGGGTCGTAGGTTCGAATCCTGCCGGGCGCGCCAAGTTCACTTGGCCAATACAGCAAAGAAAATGGAAAGGCCTTTGATCTCGTATCGAAGGCCTTTTTGTTTTGCGCCGCCATCTAGAAGCGGATTGTCAGGCCCGCCATCGGCCCTTGCAGCACGGCGTCGAACTTGAAGCCGCCGCTGCTGTAGTCCACGCCCACTGCGCGATAGCCTATCGCCGCCGAGACATTCTTGCTGAAGTTGTAGCCGAGACCCAGGCCGACATCCCAATCCGCTTCTGCGCCGCCCGCGCCGATCAGGCCCCAGCCGGTGATGTAGTACTTTGAGCTCAGCATGTAGTTTCCGCGCACGCCCACCAGGCCGTCGACCCAGGTGGCGCCGTCGCTGCGCGTTCTGCCGTTCAGGTGCGAGCCCTTGAGCGTGATGTCGGTGTCGACCGACCAGACGCGCAGGCCTGCGACGACGTCCAGCTGATGCGGTGAATTTTCCAGCAAGGAATAGCCGACGCCGAGCAGTCCCGCGAACGTGGATGCCTTTACGTCCGCACTGGAGGCCAGGATGCCGCGCGGCGTATCTCCCTGTGTGCCGATCTTGGTGTAGATCAGGTCGCCGAATACGCTGTAGCGTCCTTTGCGCGCCTCGCCGATGAGCATCGCGCCGAAGTCGAGGTTGTCGAACAGCTCGTCGAAGTCCGAGTGGATGTCGATGACGGGCGAGCGCGAATGGGATACCTTGCCGGAGAGGCCGGCAGCCCAGAAGTAGGGCGTGACCGAGAATTGCCATTCGTTCGAAGGCACGGTACCCGCTGCGGAAGCGGGCTCCGCTTCGGCGCCCAGCGCAGTCCCGGCTTGCAGCAGCCCGCAGATCAGGCAGCCCATGATTTTCTTTTTCATTGCAAACCCTCCCCAAACGGCAGGCGTGATGAATCGCATCCATCACGCCTGCGGTGAGCGCAAAACCGGCCAGGGGCCGGTGCGGCGTAACCCAGGTATCAGGTGACCCGTCTTACGGGAGGGATGGTCCAGGAGCCGTCGATGATCGACGGGTTGCTTTCATTGGGCCAGTAAAGACGCATCATCAGGATGAATGGGCCCTTGGGCGCAGGCAGCCAGTTCGACTCCATGTCCGGTCCGGGCGATTCATGCTGTATGAACAGGTCGATCGAGCCGTCGGGCTTGGCCTTCAGGGGCTGGCGCGCGCTGATCGAGTAGCGGTTCAGCGGGTTGTCGACGAAAAAGTAGCGCGCGTCATACATCGTCAGCGACCAGAAGCCCGACACTGGCGGCGTAAGCCCCTTCTTGAAGGTCAGCACGTACTTCTCCGAGCCGTTGTAGGTGCGCTTGATGGCGCCGGTGTCTGACTTCAGGGACGTGGGATAAACGGCGTCCTGGGGGCGGTTGGCGCCCAGGCCGATCGCGGTGACCAGCGCCCGTTGGAGGTAGTTGGTGCCGTATATGCCCGTCTTGGTCGTGAAGCCCCAGCCATCCACGTCCTGGATGTCGCCACCGCTGGACTTGAAGTGCGTCATGATGCGTCCGAAGCCCACCTGCGGAACGCGCTTCGCAATGTCGGGGTCGAGCTTGCTCTTGTCGAAGTCCTGTCCTGGCACGATGCCTATCGAAGCCATCTTTGCGACGATGGGCGCGTCGGCGGCGCTGGGCGGATTGCGCTTGAGCAGCTGCGCAAACAAGCTGAAGTACTCGACCGCGTCCATGTTGTTGACCTGTTCGCGCACCGAGGTCTTCATGTCTATCGCAGGGTCGACCTTGCCCGCGGGCGGAGTCCAGTCCTTGCCCCATGCGCTCAAGGGACAGAGCTTCACTTCGTCCTGCAGCTTGTGCACTTGCGCATAGTCTTCCGGCGTGCCGGTGCAGTAGATGCGGCCCAGCAGCCACACGATGCTGGTGGGAGATTTGTACTGGACCATGCCTTGCGGAATCGAGCCCTCCCATCCGGGGCCGCTGACCACGAAGGTTTGCGCACCCGTGCCCGTGGTGCGCTTGCCAGGCACATCGAACACCGTCGTCCAGCCGTCCAGCATCGGAAACAGGGCATAGCGTCCATTCATGTCGGGCAGGCTGACGACCCAGGGTTCGTCGCCGACGTCAAAGAAGGAAGTGGTGTACAGCGTGTCGGCGTTCGGCGCGGTCACGTCGCGGAACTTGGCGTCGGGATACTGGCGCAGCTTGATGAGATTCCCCATCGGCGCTCGCGTGCCCTTGGGCTCCGCAACGTTGGTGATGACTCTTCTGGTCATCTCCATGGTCACCAGGGGATAGGCGTAGATGTAGACATCGGTCGCCAGTCCGAACTGCTCGTCGCCTTCGGGCAGATCCGCGATCAGGCCATCGGCGGCCCGGGCGGCGGCGCCCAGGGCGCTGGTTGCGAGCAGAGCAAGACCACCTGCATTCAATGTGCGGCGCGTTAGCTTCATAGGATCACTCCAACGGACTCATGGGTTGAAAATCACGAAGTGCCGCGGCACAGGCCAAGCTGTGCCGCGAGATGCCTTGCTCTAGCGTTGTCGTACGTACTTGCCGATTTCCCGGGCTGCGCCCGAGGTCCATTCATCGATCAGCGGCTGCAGTTTGGACAGGCGGACGCCGCCCGCGCCCTGGGTGGCGTTGGCGACCTTTTCGCCCGTGCCACCCCGCACGGACGCATACAGCAATTCATCCGACATACTGTCCGTGACCCGCGACTCGATGGCGACGCTGGCGTTGCGCGCCATGCCTCCTTCCATGGCGGCGCGGGCCTCGGTCATTACTAACGCGACGGGAATGTATTGATAGGCTCGCAGCGCTTGCTCCGAGGTTCCCACCGCGGTGATGGCGATGCGGATACGGGCGACGCCGGGCCCGGCGCGATCGACCAGCCTCACCTGTTCGCCGACCTTGCGCCGCAGCGTCTCGTTGACCGCCATGCGTATCTCCGTGAGGGTTTCCATGGAAACGTCCGCGGATGGCTGAGGCTCCGGGTAGTACTCGATCGGATCAAGCCACACCGCGGCATAGCGAGACGCGTTGAAATCAGGATTCAGGTAGACCAGGCGGGTTCCGCCGTCGGGGGCGGGCATCTGGTGCAGAAGCGAGTAATCCGACAGGAAGCCGGACTCCGTTGTTTTTGGAGCGGTGGAACAGCCTGTGGCCAGGATCGCGGCAGCGAGGCCCAGAACGAACGCGCCCGAGGAATTCTTGGTGTCCATGCAAGTTCCTTCTGACAGATGGGGGGCAGGAGAGCCCCGACTGCAGGCGTCGGCGAGAGGTCCTGTGCAAAAGCTGCTTCTCCGCTCGTGGGCGCATTTTTTGTCCTATATGCACAGGAAACCAATTATTTTTCCAAGCGTGAAATTTCGCAACGCGGACGAGTGAACCGGGCTTTCTGAACTATTCCCTTTGTGCGCGTTTTGTGGAAGGAATCGCGCGGCCGAGGCGGGCCACGAATCGGGGGCGCGTGATTCGGACGCGGCGCGGACACAGGCTTCGGCCTGTCCGATTTGCGCACCCTTAATTTTTCATGGTATAAACACGCCTCTTTCGGAGCGCCCGTAGCTCAGCTGGATAGAGTACCTGGCTACGAACCAGGGGGTCGTAGGTTCGAATCCTGCCGGGCGCGCCAAGCTTCTTGCTTGGATGAAATGGAAAGAAAACGGAAAGGCCTTTGATCTTCGATCGAAGGCCTTTTTGTTTTGCTGCGCGGATTGCGCTTCAGTGCGTGGAGGCTGGTTCCGCGGCCCGGACCTGGTCTCGGGCCTTGTCATCTTCGTCGTCGAATCCCCAGTCTCCAACCGTGTACCAATCGTCTCCCAGGGTCTCTGCGGGATGCATGGTGCGGCCGGACCCGTTGCCGCAGGCCATTGAGTCGGTGGCGCAATAGCGGTCGCAGCCCCAGCATATGCGTTCGGGGTGCTTCGGGTGCAAGGGAAACTTCTTGGCCATGCGAAATGCCTGTTGACGGAGGGCGCCGCGATGGCGGCGCCGATCTTTCCGGATATATGTCCAGCGTACTGCCGGGCGCGCCCGAAATTCCTTGATCTGGCTCAAACGCAGAGCCTGCGGCCCGATGCGCGCAGTATTGCGCGTCGGGCCGCGGTTCTGGGGAATTGGGGTGGAGAAAGCGCCGCCCGGTGAGGCGCGGCGCCGGTCTCATGCGCCTAATGGCGTCGTCGGTCCACCGCCGTCAAGGATGTGCCACTCTTGAGCAGCTGGTAAGTCTGTCCGCCCAGCCACGCGACTTTTTCGCCCGTGCTGGTGCGGCATACGCAATGCGTCTTCGGATCGAAGCGCGAGGTGCCCAGCGCGGAATACGCGTCGGGGTCTGAGACGAATCGTTCAATGCGGTAGAGCGTGCCGTCCGGCGCGGTGGCGAGGACGTCGGTCAATCGTCTTGCGGTGCCGAGCATATGCGATACCTCCATGCGCGGGCCATTGGATATACGGCGCCAAAGTCGTTCAGGCACTTCAGTATGCCAGGGCGGGAAGCTTGATGTTCCCGCATCAGGCGCTAATGAAGGTGCCCTCCAAACAATGAATCGTCGAGCTGGTCGGGAGTGACGCCCAGGGCTTCGGATACGCGGTCCAGGATAACCTGCCTGGGCCGCGGGCGCGGCCGTTCCAGTTCGATATAGATGGAGTGGTCCACCCCCAGTCGTGCAGCCATATCAGCGGTGCTGATTTTGAGATGCTCACGCCAGGCGCGTATCAGGCTCCAGTCGTTGCCGGTTTTTAGATTGACGACAGCTAATGGTAAATGACTCTGCCCCTGCGCGGGTGTTTTGCGCGGGGCGGATTTTCTGCGGGCGTCGCGCAGGCTGCTCTTGGCGGCAGCGCTCTTGCGGGAATCGCCGCGAGGCGTGGTGGTAGCGATTTCGGCGGTGAAAATGGCCCCGCCGTTCAATTGGCGATACTGGTTGTCGCCGATCCAATGCAGGGCTTCACCGTTGTCGAGCATGCACTCGCAGTCCAGGTGATAGTTGCTGGGCATGCTCTCGAGTTGGGCGATGGTTTCCGCGGTCGTGGCGTGGCGCACCACGCGGTGCAAGACACCGTCTGGCGAGCGCACGAATACGTCGGGAAGTCTCCAGGAAAACGGAATGATAATCTCCACGGCCAAACCTATCCCGCCACTGTATCCCGGGGTGCGGGTGGTGGGATTTGGGGTTTCCCCTCGCCTGACTTGAGCGGATCATTGTGCGCCACATCAGCCCTCAACATCTTCACAAATCTTCACGCCGCGCGAGGCTATCATCGCCGCGTTGCCCGGGGTTTTGGGCGTACTGTCCGAGTGTTGCCGATGTCTCTGGCCGCGGCTGGAATCGTGGATGCGCGACCGCGCGCGAGCAGGGCGGCGTGGTGGGCCGTGCTGGCGTCGTGCGCGTTGCATGCGATGGTGGCGGGGCTGTGGTGGCGCGACCGGATAGAGCCCGCAGCGCGCGCGCCGGAATTGCCGTTCTACGTGGATCTGTTGCCCGCCCGGTCGCCGCCCATGCCACAGGAACAGCCGGCGAAGGACGAGCCTGCGTCCGGATCGGCGCCTGCTCAGCCTGCCCGCGTCGACACGCCGTCGCCGGCCGTGGCTGCAGGGCAACGATCCGGCGCGCGCAGGACACCCGCGCCATCCGCGCCGAGGCTGGACAGGACACCCGTGCCACCGTCGGGCGCTGCGGATCTTTCGCGCGATTTCGGTTGGCGCCCCGAAGATGCGCAAGCGGCGGGCATGCCGCGCGCACGTGGCGAGCCCGTCGTGCGACTCGGACCCAAAGCGCCGGTCGAACAATCCGAGATCGCGCGCGGCATCGCCAAGAGCGCGCGGCCGCCATGCAAGGACGCCCATGCGGACATGGGCTTGCTGGCCTTGCCGCTTCTGTTGGCGGATACCGTTACGGATCGGGGCTGCAAGTGGTGACGCCGAAGCCCTCGCTGCCTGCACGCGCGCCGCGGCGGCGCTGGAGGAATATCGAGATGCGTGCTTTTCATTTTTATTCTTGCCGCCAGTCCGATACGCTGCTCGCGCGGCCCGTGGCCTGTCAAGAAGAGCCAAGCGCGATTACCTGGGTAGCGGCAGGGGCAAGCATGCGCGTCTGTCCTGAATCGTGGATACTATTTTTTCAATCTGGGATTTCCAGAATTCATGGAGAGACGCAATGCCCGAATCTCAAGGCGGCCTGGACAGGCTGCGCCGCTTCATCGCCGCGGCGACCCGGCTGGCCACGCCCACAGGCCTGGCGCAGACGCCGGAGTTGCAGGCCGCATTCGCCGACCTGGTGCGCCATGACGATTGGCTGCCCGAGGCCTGTACCGCGCCCCATCCGCAGTACTACCAGCAGTATCTGCTGCACTGCGATCCCCTGGAGCGCTTTTCGCTGGTGAGTTTCGTGTGGGGGCCGGGCCAGTTCACGCCGGTGCATGATCACGAGGTCTGGGGCTATGTGGGCATGCTGCGCGGGGCCGAGGTCAATCAACGCTATGTCCGCGGCAAGGACGGCAGCGTCGCGCCCGCGGGCGCCGCGACCACTTTGCAGCCGGGCGACATAGAACGCCTGTCGCCCGCCGAAGGCGACATCCACCGGGTCTCCAATGCCCACGCGGACCGCGTATCGATCAGCGTGCATCTCTACGGCGGCAACATCGGCGCCGTGTCGCGCCATGTGTATGACCCCGCGACCGGGCAGACCAAGCCTTTCGTGTCGGGGTATTCGTCGGCCAGCTTGCCGAACCTGTGGGACCGCTCGGAAGCCGTGCGGGCCGCCATTGCCGGGGGCGCACGCTAGGGTCTGTTCGCGCGCGGCGTCCCATGCTATTTTCTTGTCCTAAATATTAGGAAAACAAAAAATGGACAAGACGCTGCTCAAAGGTCTGATGGTGCTGGAGGCGGTGACCGACGTGGACAATCCGCCGCGCACCATCGATGCGCTGGCCGCCCGGGTCGGACTGACTCGCAGCAACACGCACCGCACCTTGCAGACGCTGATACATGCGGGCTATGTGACCAAGGACGATGACGGCGGCGGCTATCGCGGCGCGGTCCGGCTGTTCGAGCTGGCGGCGCGTCAGCTTGCCCAACTGGACGTGCGCAAGCTGGCCGCGCCCTACATGCGTACGCTGGCCGACCAGACCGGCGAAACCGTGCACCTTTCCGTGCTCGACGGTTTCGACGTGGTCTACGTCGACAAGATCGACAGCCCCCAGCCGATACGCGCCTATTCGATGGTGGGCGGACGCGCGCCCGCCTATGCCGTCGCCACGGGCAAGGCGTTGCTGGCCTACCAGCCGGAAGGCTATGTCGAGCGCTACGCCGACAAGCTCGTGCGTCATACGCCGTCGACCATCGTGTCCATGCCGCTCTTGAAGGACGAACTGCGCAAGATCGCCCGCACCGGCTATGCGGTCAATCGCGGCGAATGGCGCGAAGGCGTGGGCGGGCTGGCCGTGACCTTGTTCAACAGCCTGGACCAGCCCGTGGCCGCCATCGGCATCTCCGGTCCGCTGGACCGTCTGAGCGCCGCTAGGATGAAGCAGCTGGCGCCGGACGTGGCTGCCTGTGCCCAGTCCATCTCGCAAGGGATGGGCTATCGCCGGGGCTATCTGGACCAGTAGCGGGCCGCGCCAGCGCCGCGCTGATGCGCTGCGCCTGATCGCGGGCCAGCCGCGCATTGACATCCATGGACGTAGTCCAGAAGTACGTGCCGCCCGCGAGGCTACCCAGCACCGAGATATCCGGCTCGATCCCGCCTGCGGCGTTTTTGAGGCATCCCGTGGCATAGTCCAGCGCCAGGCCGCCATGGGGATCGGGCTGCGCATGGCCCTCGCGCAATAGCGCGGACACCAGCGGGTCCTGCGTGCGCGGCGTGTCCACCGAGAAGCTGGTGGCATTGATCAGATAGCGGCTGGCATGAGTGCAGACGGCGCCCGTCGCGTCGCGCAAGCGCGTGTGGAACAGGCCGCTGACGCTATCGTGGCGGCTGTCCAGATAACCGCCACAGACCTGCAGCTGGCCGTTCTGGAACAAGGCTTGCAGCTTCAATGCGTTGCGCATCGGAAAGGTGGCGCGCCGCGCCATCCACAGCGAACGCCATTGCGACTGGAAGCGGCTGCGCTCGGCTTGCGGCAGGAGATGCCAGATCAGGTCGACGGCGGCATTGGTCGCGGCCGCCACCGCCTGCCACGGGCGCGGGGCCTGTCCGGACCGACGTATCTCCTCGTCCAGTGCGACGTGGGCCTCGGCCTCCATGCCGAACACGTCCGCGGCTTCCAGGCTGCCGCCCAGCGCCAGGACTTCTTCCTGGAGCGCGGTGACGATGATGTCCAGCGACAGTGTGCCTCCATGCCTGGCGGCCAGGCGCGGAACGCCCTTCGGGCTCAGTTGTTGCAGCGTGTCTGGCGCGCGGTTGTTGGGGCTGCGCACGGAAGGCAGGCGGCCATTGCGCGATACGCACAGGATGGGGCCGCGATGGGCCGTCTGTTGCAAGGCGGCGATGGCGTCCACGGCGCTGAGGCTGGTGCCGATGATGCAGACGGGCGCGTCGGCGGCGATGCCGCGGGTCAGCGCCTGGACCGGGTAGGGGCTGTTGAAGTAGCCGGGCGCATCGCGTAATTCCGGAAACGCCTGCGAAGGCAGGTTGCCGTTGCACAGCACGGCGTAACGCGCCAGGAAGGGCGAACCCGGTTCCGCTTCGACCCCCACGCCTCCGCCAGGCAGCGGCGCCACGCGGCGGACCCGGCCGCGCACGTGCGTGAGCGTGATGCCCAGCGCGCGGGCTAGCCCGCAAGCCCGTCCGTAGACTGCGCGCATGTAGGCGCCGAACAGCGGGCGCGGCAGGAAGTCCGCCGGCGCTATCGAGTCCGCGCCCTGCGCGCGCAGCCAGGCGGGATCCTGGGCGCGCAGCCAGTCCACGAAATCCATCCTGTGATCGGCCCGCGCCGACATGTTGCCGGCGGGAATGTTGAGCAGGTTGCTGGGAAGATCCTTCTGGTAGGCCTCGCCCGCGCCCGGTTCGGCCTGCGGCTCGAACAGCGCGATCGTCAGCGCTCGTCCAGCGGCAGGTTCCAGCGAGAGCAGGAATTGATAGAGGAAGCTGACGGCCACCGAGCCGCCGCCGACGATGGCCAGGTCCGCCGCTTGCGGTGTCGTGTCGGGCGCCGTCATTTGGCCGCCGACAAGCGCACCACGTCGGCCCAGCGGGCGACTTCCTGCTTGAGCACGCGGCTGGTATCGGCGGGCGTGGTGGCCACGGCGTCGGCGCCCAGCTTCTGTGCGGCCTGCTGCACGGAAGCCATGGCCGCCGCCTTCTGCATGCCGGCCGAGAGCTTCTCCACCACGGCGGGCGGCGTGCCCGCGGGAGCCAGCAGCGCGTAGGTGGTCGCGACCGAGTAGTCCTTTACGCCCTGCTCGGCGAGCGTGGGCAGGTCCGGCAGCGCCGTGGCGCGCGTGGCGGTGGTGACGCCCAGCAGGCGGATCTTGCCGGTCGCGACCTGGGGCAGCAGCGCCGGCAGCGTTTCGATCACCATGTCGATCTGCCCGCCCAGCAGGTCGGTGATGGCGGGGCCGCTGCCGCGATACGGCACGTGCATGAGCCGGGTGCCGGTGACGACCTGGAAGAGTTCGCCTGCCATGTGCTGTGACGTGCCGGGGCCGGCCGAACCAAAGGTGATGGTGCCGGGCTTGCTCTTGGCCAGGGCGATCAGCTCCTGCACGTTCTTCGCGGAAATCTTGCTGCTGTTCACCGCCACGGCCATGGGCATGCTGGTGGCCATCGACACGCCGACGAAGGCGGTGCCGAAGTCGTAGCCGGGCTTGTCGGGCATGGCGGCATGGATTGCGTGGCTGCCCACGGCGCCCATCAGCAGGGTGTAGCCGTCGGCGGGCGATTTGGCCACGTACTCGGCGCCGATCTCTCCGCCCGCGCCCGCCTTGTTTTCCACCACCACGCTCTGTCCCAGGTAGTCGCCCAGGTGCTGCGCATAGATGCGCGCGGCCGCGTCCGTCGCGCCGCCGGGCGGGAAAGGGACCACCATGCGCACGGGTTTCGTCGGCCAGTTGTCGGCCGCGGCCGCGCCGCCTGCCAAAGCCAGCACCATGCCCGTCAGGGCAATGCGCCACATTTTTTTCATGGAAGTCTCCTTGGTGTCGGTGCGGGCCGTCCTATGCAGCATCTCGGCCCTTTTTTTAAAATCCTAAAATATAGGATTCAAGTATCAATAAATGATTTACTTAGAATTCCACACGGTGCTATGCTGGTCAACAATTAAGCACATCACCTAGGGAATGCACTAGGATTGACGCCAAAATACACAAGCATGCGCCAGAGATGGGCTGGATGATGCCAGCCTTGAAGGTCAGCTCTTATAATGTTTTCTTTGTCCCAAATATTGAATTTTCATAACGAGAGGTCAGACATGACACCCAGTTCGGCGCTGGCCGGCATCACGGTGCTGGAGATTTGCAATGTCGCGGCGGGGCCTTTTTGCGGCATGTTATTGGCGGACATGGGCGCCGACGTGATCAAGATCGAAAACCCCGAAGGCGGCGACACGCTGCGCAGCTGGCCGCCCATTTCCGACGGCTACAGCGAAAACTTCGCCTCCCTCAATCGCAACAAGCGTTCGGTGACCTTGAACCTGAAGGATCCCGGCGACCTGGCCTTGGCGCGCGATCTGGCGCTGGCCGCCGACGTGCTGATCGAGAACAACCGGCCGGGCGTGATGGACCGCCTGGGCCTGGGCTATGCGCAGCTGCGCGAGGCCAATCCCAAACTGGTCTATTGCTCGATCTCGGCCTACGGCCAGTCGGGGCCCCGTTCGCAGGAAGGCGGTTTCGACCTGACCATCCAGGCCATGAGCGGCATCATGAGCGTGACCGGCGAAGCGGGCGGCGAACCCGTGAAGTGCGGCGTGCCCGTGGCGGACTTTTCGGCCGGCCTGTACGGCGCCTTCGCCATCGCGTCAGCCTTGCGCGCGGCCCAGGCCAGCGGGCAGGGCACGCATATCGACGTGCCCATGCTGGGCGCCACCTTGGGCATCGCGGCCTTGCAGACCTCGGAGTTCTTCGGCAGCGGCAAGGATCCGGTCAAGCTGGGGTCGGCCCATCCGCGCAACGCGCCGTATCAGGCATTCCGCTGCAAGGGCGGCTACTTCGGCATGGCGGCGGGCAACCAGGCCTTGTGGAAGGACGTCTGCGCAACGGTAGGCCGCGAGGACCTGCTGGCCGATCCGCGCTTTACGGACACCAGCGCCCGTGCGCGCAACCAGACGGCGTTGCGCGAGATCCTCGAGGCGATCTTCGAAGCCGAGGACGCGCAGACCTGGCTGGCGCGTTTCCGTGCGGCGGGCGTGCCTTGTGCGCCCATCAACACCTATTCCGAGGTGCTGGCGGATCCGCAGGTCGAGCACATGGGTTGGGTGCAGCCCGTGGACCTGCCCAACGGCGTGCGCACGCGCACCTTCGGCCTGCCGGTGCGCTTTGACGGCCAGACCACGGCCTTGCGCCGCCGGCCGCCGGCCTTGGGCGAACACAACGATGAAGTGCTGGGCGCGCTGCGCGCCGCCAGAAAGGAGACGGCGGCATGAGCGAGGTCCTGCGCATCGACAAACAGGGCGCGGCGCATGTGTTGACGCTGGCGCGGCCCGACAAGATGAATGCGCTGTCGGCGCCGCTGGTGGAGGCGCTGATCGCCGCATTGGACGAGGCCGAGGCAGGCGGCGCCCAGCTCATCGTCTTGAAGGGCGAGGGCAGGAATTTCAGCGCGGGCTTCGACTTCGGAGGTTGGCAGGAGCAGAGCGAAGGCGACCTGCTGCTGCGCTTCGTGCGCATCGAGATGCTGCTGCAGCGGCTGGCGGCTTCGCCGTGCCTGACGCTGGGGTTGGCGCATGGCCGCAACTTCGGCGCGGGCGTGGACTTGTTCGGCGCTTGCAAGTGGCGCGTCAGCGCGCCCGATGCCACGTTCCGCATGCCTGGGCTGAAGTTCGGCCTGGTGCTGGGCACGCGCCGTTACGCGGCCCTGGTCGGCGCCGAGCGGGCGCGCGCGGTGCTGGAGCAGGCGGCCACGTTCAGCGCGGAAGAAGCCTTGCGCGACGGCTTCGCCAGCCGACTTTCCGACGCTCAGGATTGGCATGCCGTCGAACGCGAGGCGCTGGACGCGGCGTCAGCGCTGAGCTGCGCCAGCCGTGTCCAGCTGTATGCGGCGCTGTCCTCTGAAACGCCGGATACCGATCTCGCCCGCCTGGTGCGCTCAGCCGCCCTGCCGGGATTGAAGGAGCGGGTGGCGGCTTATCTGCAGGCGCGTTGACCTAAGAAGAACACGCAGGGAAGGAGACATCATGGCATCGGGTTTCAATCAGAAGAACAAGCAGTGCACGCTGGCGGAGCTGGCGGCGTTGGTGCCCAACGGCGCGTCGATCGCCTTGGGCGGCAGCTTCCTGCACCGCGGACCGTTCGCCTTCGTGCGCGAACTGATCCGGCAGGGCCGGCGCGACCTGGAACTGGTCAAGCAGTCGCCAGGCTACGACGTGGACATCCTGTGCCGCGCGGGCGCGCTGCGCCGCGTGCGCGCCGGCATCGTCGCCATGGAAGGGAATTTTGGCCTGGCGCCCTGGTACCGCAAGGCGGTGGAGCGGCGCGAAATCGAACTTGAGGAACACGCGTGCGCCAGCCTAACGGCCGGCCTGCGTGCGGCGGCCTTCGGCGTGCCGTTCCAGCCTTGCGGCGGCCTGCATGGCAGCGGCCTGCCCGAACTCAATGGCTGGAAATGCCTGGACGATCCCTACGGCAGCGGTCAGAAGACCTGGGTGGTGCCGGCGATCCGGCCGGACTTCGCCGTGATCCATGCGTCCGAGGTGGACGCGCTGGGCAATGTGCGGGTGCATGGCACGGCGCATTGGGATCGCATCATGTCGCGCGCCGCGGGCAGCGTGCTGGTGGTGGCCGAGAAGGTGGTCGACAGCGCGGTGTTCGAGGCCAATCCGGAATCCACGCTGGTGCCGTTCTTCATGGTGCAGGCCTATGCCGTGGCGCCGCAGGGCGCATGGCCGGGATCCTGCTGGCCTGACTACGCCATCGACTATCCGGCAGTGGAGGCATACATGGACAAACACAGCGATCTGCAGGCGCACATGGCTGCGGCGCCCGAAGCGCGGGAGGTGCAGCATGGCTGAGCAATGGTCGGGTTTTTCCTACATCGTCACCAATCTGGCGCGTTTCATCCGGCCGGACGAGATCACCTTCAGCGGCGTGAATTCCACCATGCCCATGCTGGCCTGCCTGCTGGCCAAGCGCGCCTACGATTGGGACTTCGTCTACATCAACGTGGCCGGCGGCGTGAACCCGCGGCCCTCGCATGTGCCGATCTCCAGTTCCGACCCGGTACTGGCCGAGCACACCGCGTCGATCTTCTCCAACGAAGACTTCTACGACCTGTGCACGCGCGGCCGTATGGATCTGACCTTTCTGGGCGCGGCGCAGATCGACGGCGCGGGCTGCGCCAACAACTCCTGCATCGGCGACTGGCATGAGCCCAAGGTGCGCCTGCCGGGCGGCGGTGGCGGCGCGGTGATGCTGCCCACGGCCAGGCGCGCCTGCACCTGGCGCACCGAGCACTCGCGGCGCACCTTCGTGCCGAAGCTGGACTTCATGACTTCCTGGGGCGGCTTCCACGGCGTGGTCACGCCGATCGCCGTGTTCGTCAAGCGCGACGGCCGGCTGGCCTTGCAGTCCTGGCACCCGGAATCCAGCCTGTCTGAAGTGCGCGAGCGCACGGGGTTCGAATTCGATGCGACGGGCGCCGAGCCGTCCGCGCTGCCCAGCGCAGCCGAGGCGCGCGCCTTGCGCGAGCTGGATCCCGACGGGCAGTTCGAACGCGACGCGGCCGTCGCGCTGCGCTAGGAGACTGCCATGACGATCGCCGATGCCACGCTGGTGGCCGCGTTCGCGCGCCTGTGGAGCCAGCCGCAATGGGCCGGGCGGCCAGCCATCGTGACCGCGGACGGCGCCTTGACGTATGCGGGCTTGCAGCGCGAGGTCGGGCGCATCGCGGGCGGCTTGCGCGCCGCCGGCGTGGCGCGCGGCAGCCAGGTGGCGATCGCGATGGAGCGGTCGCAGGCGCAGGTGCTGGCGATCCTGGGCGTGATGGCGGCGGGCGCCTGCCCGTGTCCCCTGGAGCCGCGCCTGTCGGACGCCGAGACCGCCAGGCGCGTGGCGGCGGTGGGTCTGGGCTGGATGCTGCACGACGCGGCCAACGCGGCCACGGCCCGGGCCAGCGGCCTGGCGCCGCAACACCTGCTGGACGCCGCCGCCGTGGCGCAAGGCCCGCTGGATTGGACGGGCAGCGGCGAGGCCGAGCCCGGCGACGCGGGCCTGCTGCTTTTCACTTCCGGCAGCACCGGCAATCCCAAGGGCGTGCTGTTGAGCCACCGCGGGCTGGCGAACAACGCGCGCGGGGTGCTGGCGCACACCGGCTTGACGCCGGCAGACCGGCTCCTGCACGTGATGCCGCTGCATCACACCAACGCGCTCAACAACCAGATCTTCGCGCCGTTGCTGGCGGGCGCCAGCGTGGCGCTGGCGGGGCGCTTCCGGGCCGAAGACATGCCGGGCTTGCTGCGCGCGTTCCGGCCCACCCTCATCACCGGCGTGCCCACCATGTATGCGCGCATGCTGGAACTGGAGTTCGACCCCGCAAGCCTGGCCGCGTTGCGCTTCGCGCGCTGCGGTTCGGCGCCCATCACCGAAGCGCTGCACCGGCGCATCGAAGCCTTCCTGGGCTGCCCGCTGGTGGTGTCCTACGGCCTCTCGGAGGCCACCTGCACCTCGACCATGAACCCGCCCGCCGCGCGCCGCGTGGGGTCGGTGGGCACGGTGCTGGCCGGCCAGAGCGTGACCTTGCGCCTGCCGGATGGCAGCGAGGCCGCGCCGGGCGGCGAAGGCGAGATCTGCATCGCGGGCGACAGCCTGATGCTGGGCTATGTGGGCGTGGACAGCGCCGACGCGGGCGCGCCGCAGCTGTTGCGCACTGGAGACTTGGGGCGTTTCGACGAGCAGGGCTACCTGAGCATCACCGGCCGCATCAAGGACGTGATCATCCGCGGCGGCGAGAACATATCGCCGGCGCTGATCGAGGGGGTAGTGACGGGTCTGCCGGGCGTGGCCGCCTGCTGCGTGGTGGGCGCGCCCGACGAGGACCTGGGCGAAGTGCCCGTGATCTTCGTGCAGCGCGCGGGCGAGGCCGCGCCGGATGCGCCCGGCATACAGGCCGAGGTGCTGGCGCGCCTGGGCCGCATCTACGTGCCGCGCGAGGTGTTGTGGATCGAGCGCCTGCCCGAGAACGCGGTGGGCAAGGTCGACCGCAAGGCGCTGGCGCGGCAGCTCGCGCCCGCCAGCCTGCGTTCATGAAGCGTAGGGACGCCTCGGGCGTCCCGTTACGCTATTCGACCTTGCCGATCCGGTTGACCGCTGTCTCCAGCGAGGCCGTGTCCTGCTTCCAGTATGCGTCGAACGCGGGCGCGTCCAGGTACTGCACGGGGCTCCCAGTGCCGGCGATGCGCGCCTGGACTTCGGGATTGCTGGCGACGTCCTTGACGGCTTGGCGCAGCTTGTCGATGACGGCCGGCGGCGTGCCGGCCAGGGCGAATACGCCTGACCACTGCACGAAGCTGATGTCGTAGCCCTGCGATTTGAAGGACGGTACGTCCGGCAGGCTGTCGAGCTTGCCGTCGCCCCAATGCGCCAGCGCCCTGACGCGCCCCGCCTGGATCAGCTGCATGACGCTGGACGGCCCGGTGGCCAGGGCATCGACCTGGCCGCCTACCAGCGCCTGCACTGCGGGGCCGGCGCCGGTGAAGGGCACATGCATCATCTTGATGCCGGCCGCGCTCTGCAGCATTTCCATCGGCACGTGCATGGTGCCGTAGATGCCGGAAGAGCCGTAGCTGAACTTGCCGGACTGCTTCTTCGCCGCGTCGACGAATTCCTGCAGCGTCCTGTACGGCGCGTCCGCGCGCACCACCAGCACGGTGGGATCGGCGGTGATGCGCGCAATCGGCACGAACTGGTCCAGCTGATAGGCCGGCTTGCGTTCCAGCAGGCGGTCGGCTGCGGGCAGGATGGAAATCGACGACAGGCTCATCAGCAGCGTATAGCCGTCGGGCTTGGCGCGCCCGGCCTGGCCGATGCCGATGGCGCCGCCCGCGCCGCCCTTGTTTTCGATGACCACGGCCTGGCCCAGCCTGTCGCCCATGGCCTGGGCCAGCGGCCGCGCGATCGTGTCGGCGACGCCGCCGGGCGGGAAGGGCACCACCATGGTCACGGGGCGTTCAGGGTAGCCGGCAGCCAGCGCATTCGCGGCTCCCAGCCATAGCAAGGCGGCCGCGGCCGCCCGGTAGCAACGCAGATTCATGTCTCACTCCTTGTGCTTCCTGCTGCCGAGCCGCCCCGTGTTCATTCCGGGGCTTGTACTCAGACGAAGCGGTTTTCGATATGTCCGATGCCGTCGATTTCCACGCGCACCACGTCGCCGTGCTTGAGGAACCGAGGCGGATTCAGGCCCTGGCCCACGCCGGCCGGCGTGCCGGTGGCGATGACGTCGCCCGGATACAGCGTGATGCCGCGCGAGCAGGTTTCGATCAGCGTGGGGATGTCGAAGATCAGGTCCTCGGTATTGCCGTCCTGGCGCAGTTCGCCGTTGACCCAGCAGCGCACGCGGGTCTTCTGGCCGTCCAGCTCATCGGCCGTCACCAGCCAGGGGCCCATGGGGCAGAAGGTGTCGAAGGACTTGCCCAGATCCCATTGCTGGTGGCGCATCTGCACGTCGCGCGCGGTGACGTCGTTGACCACCGTGTAGCCGATCACGTGGCTCATGGCCTCGGCGCGGGAAATGTTGCGACCGCCCTTGCCGATGACCACCGCCAGTTCGGCTTCGTAGTCGATCTTGTCGGACACGCCCACGGGCAGTTGCACGTCGGCCCAGGGGCCGACCACGGTCTGCGGCACCTTGGTGAACACGATGGGCCAGGATTCGGGATTGGCGTCGTTGTCCTTGAAAACCGAGTCGCGCAGTTCCTTGGCGTGGGCGTGGTAGTTGCGGCCCACGCAGAACAGGTTGCGCCGCTGCGCCGGCAGCGGCGCTTCATGTTCCACCTGGTCCCAACCGTAGGACGAGCCGATCTTGCCCGGCAGGGCGCGGCCTTCGGCCAGCCACTCCACGGCGGTCAGCGCGCCGGCCGCTGCGAGTTCGCGCGGGAAGTCCAGGGCGGTCACGCTGCCGCCGTCGTCGGAAACCACGCCGATGCGGCGTTCACCGTTGATCCGGAATACTGCAATCTTCATGCTTGCTCCCTGGGCGGTCCGGCCGCCCGTGCTTAATACCAAAAAGTACCAATTGAGTGAGTAATCAGGCCCAATTGCGGAGAAGGATATACCAAGTAAACCAATTTTCCTAACAGGATTAATAGTTTTTTAGGCGTGTATTGGTCTGTTTTGGTATCATCTGGCCGCTAGCCATTCTGGGACGGTCCATGGACAAAGCTTCCGCCTTGCGCGCGGTCATCATTGAAAATCTGCAATCCGGCGCCTGGCCCGCCGGCCATCGCCTGCCCACGGAACGCGCCCTGAGCGAACAATTCGGCATCAGCCGTTCAACGGTGCGCCGCACCCTGGCCGACTTGAAGGTCGAAGGCTTGATTTCGCAGCGCGTGGGTAGCGGCACCTACGCCAATCCGCCCTCGGTCCTGGCGCAGGCCGAAGGGCTGCTGCGCACCGAAGTGCTGTCCACCAGCCCGGCCGAACTGATGGCGGCGCGCTTGGTGCTGGAACCGGCGATTGCGGCCTTGGTGGTGCAGCACGGCAGCCCGGCCGATTTCGCCGCCATGCAGGACGCCTGCGCGCGGGCCGAGGCCGCCGACAGCTTCGAAGCGTTCGAGATCTGGGACGCCAAATTGCACGAATTGATGGCCACGGCCACGCACAATCTCTTCATCGAAAAAGTGTTCGCCCTGATGACGGCGGCGCGCTCGCAGGCGACCTGGGGCGCCTTGAAGCGCAGGAGCCTGACGCCCGAGCGGCGCCAGGCCTATCAGGTCGAGCATCGCGAGATCGTCGATGCGCTGCATGACCGGGACGCCGAACGGGCCATGGAGGCCGTGCGGCGGCATCTGCTGCACGTGAGGGACAACCTGCTGGGCTAGGGGTCGCAGCGTCCGCAGGGCGCAGGGGACTGCGGCGCGGCCGGGTCTTGGCCGCAGCAAGAGCGGCCGGCGCGGGCTGCGCGCCTCAGGGCTGCGCGCGCAGCCTGGCCAGTTCGGCGGAAAGCTCGGCCACCAGGGCCTGGGCGCGCGCCAGCGGATCGTGGCCCTCGGGCGAGGGCTCCGCGGGCGTGTCGGGCGTCTGCAACCGGGGCTGCACGCTTTCATGACCCATGCTGACGTCCACGTCGAACACCAGTTGTTCGGCGCGGTGCCAGGTGGTGAACCATTCCAGGGGGCGGCCATGCTGGTCCATGCCCTGGCCTTGCAGCATCAGCAACGGCGTGCCGGCTTGCGTGCCCAGCAGTGCGGCCAGCGTCTGGTCGGCGGCAACCGCCCGGATCTGATTGCGCCCGGCGCCTGGACGCAAGCCGAAGCGGCGCGTCAGCACGCCATGCAGGGACGCGTCGGCGAGATCTTCGGCGCGCAGGCCCGGTACCGCATCGGCGGGCAGCCAGGTGCGCACGTAGGCCAGCGGCGCGTCGGCCACATGGCGCAGACGCTCCAGCATCAGCAATTGCGTGGTGCCGAAGAAGGCGGCTACGTCCGCGGGCGGCTCGGCGCGCGCGAACGCGAGCACGCGGGTCTGCAGGGCCACGCCGGACTGCGCGAACTGCTCGTACAGGCCGGTGGAGCGCTGTACCAGCCGGCGGTGTTCCTGGGGCGCGGCCACGCTGGCGGGACGCCCGGTTTCGCGCTGGATCAGGCCTTCGGTGGCCAGGGCCGCCAGCGCCTGGCGCACCACGCTGCGCGCCACGCCGAAGCGTTCGCACAGCGCCGCCTCGCTGGGCAGCACGGCGCCGGCCGCGAGCTTGTTCGTGCGGATGTATCCGCGCAGCAGGGTCGCCACCTGGGCGTGCAGCGGGATATCGCCGGAGCGATCAAGTACGGGCAATGCGTCGTGCGTGGCGGGCGCCATGGGAATCAACCTCCGGTTTGTGCCCGCGCAGTTTCCCACACATGCGTCCAGCCCGGGGCCAGATGCGCGGCGCGCTCGGCGGCCAGGATCAGGCTGTCCTCGCGGGCGATGCCGCGGCCGGCAATGTCGAAGGCGGTGCCGTGGTCGACGGACACGCGCACGACGGGCAGGCCCACCGTGATGTTGACGCCGTCGTCGCCGTAGACCGCCTTGAAGGGCGCGTGGCCCTGGTCGTGGTAACAGGCGATCACGAACTTCCACTTGCCGCGCACGGCTTGCGGGAACAGCGCGTCGGCCGGAATCGGACCTGCGGCCAGGATGCCGGCGGCATTGGCTTCGGCCACCGCGGGCGCCAGGATGTCGGCGTCTTCGGTGCCGAAGATGCCGTTTTCGCCGGCATGCGGATTCAGGCCCGAGACTGCCACCGGCTGGTCGCCGCGGCCCAGCGCCTTGGCGAACGAGCCGGCCAGGCGCAGCACTGCGCGCATGCGCGCCGGGGTCAGGTCTTCGATGGCCTGGCGCAGCGACACGTGAGTGGTGGCGTGGAAAATGTAGAGGTCGCCGGCCGACAGCACCAGCGAGAAGGTCTTGACGCCGAACTCGTGCGCCAGCAGTTCGGTGTGGCCGGGCCACTTGTGGCCGGCGGCGTGCATGGCCGCCTTGTTCAGCGGGGCGGTGACGATGCCGTCGACCTCGCCGGCGCGCGCCAGGGCGCAGGCCGTGGTGACAAAGCGCACCGAGCCGTCGCCCGCGTCCGCGCTGATCTCGCCCAGCTTTACATGGGCCAGCGACGGGCCGGCCTGCAGCACTTCGATCGTGCCGGGCGTGTTGGCGCAGTCGGCCGCGCGGTCCAGCTTGCGCACGATGGCGGGGTCGCCGCCCAGGCCGCGCACGGCGTTGGCCATCACGTCGACGTCGCCGACCACGAGCAGGCGGGCCTTCTGGCGCAGTTCGTCATGGCCCATCAGCATCTTGGCCGTGATTTCCGGCCCGATGCCCGCCACGTCGCCCAGGGTTACGGCCAGCAGGGGCAGTTTGCCCGGTTGGGGTTGTGTCATCGCTTGAATCTCCTGTCGCGGATCGCGCGCACCGCGCGAACCAGTACATCTTCGGTGCCAAAGCCGCCGGCCTTGGTCACCACGGGCAGGCCGGCGGCCGTGCCTCCGGTCAGCGTGCCCAAAGGCACGCCGCCCATCACTTCATCCACCAGCGCGATGCCGCGGGCGCCCAGCGCCACCAGCACGCTGCGCGCGCCGTCGCCGCCGGTGGCGACCACGCCGGCCGCGTTCGCGCTGGCGATCAATTGCGCGGCCAGGCCGCCCAGGCGTTCGGCGACGGTCTCGGAATCCAGGCCGTCCAACTGGCCTTCGGGCGCCAGCAGCAGCACCGTGCCGGCTTGCGCGGGCGACCGGGCATGCGCCTGCAGCAGCGGCTGGCTCCAGGCCTGCCATGCTGCGTCGTCGGCCAATTGGGCCAGCGAGGGCGTCCAGGTGTCGGCGCCCGAGGCTTGCAGAGCCGCGGCTTGTGCGCGTGCCGCGCTGTGCTGCGAGGTCACCACCACCACGACCGGCGCGGTCTGGTCGGCGCCGGCCCAAACGCGGGCCAGCGGTACGGCAAGGCCGCCCGCGCCCACGGGCAGGGCGTGCACGCCCAGCAAGCCGATGGCGCGCGCCAGGCGTTCCAGGTCGGCTTCGGTGGCGGCGTCAACCACCACGGTGTTGCCGGCCGCGCGGATGCGCGCCGCCAGCGTTTGCGGCGTGTCGCCTGCCTGCGCCGCCACATGGGCGCAGCCCAGCAGGGTGGGGATATGGCTTTCGGTCACGGGGGTGACCGGATCGGTGGCCGCCGAGGTCTCGGTGACGGGCTTGCCATTGACGTAGAGCACGCCTTGTTCGACGGTGCGGCCGGTGGCCGGGAAAGCCGGGCAGATCACCGCAATGGTGTCCGGACCCCAGGCCTCGCGCGCCGCATCGATCTCGGCCTTGAAGGCGCCACGCAAGGTGGAATCCACCTTCTTGTACAGGCGTGTGACGCCGGCCGCGCGCAGGCGGCGCACGTTGTGCCAGACGACTTCGGCCGCGTCGGCGGTCGACAGGGGGCGGCTGTTGGTGGTGACCGCCAGCACTTCCACGCCGGCGGCGCCAGGACCGGACAGCGCCTCGTCGGCGCCGCCGATGGACAGATGGGTGTTCCAGCCGGCGCGCACGAACTGCACCGCCGTGTCGCCGGACCCGGTCAGGTCATCGGCGACGATGGCGATGGCGGGATTCAAAGCGCCTCTCCGCGCGCTTCACGCAGGGCGGGCGCGACCGTGGGGTCGGCGTCCTCGGATTTGAGTTCGCCGGCGCGCTTGAGGAAGTACGAGGCCAGCATCGGCGCCAGGATCGAACTGATCAGCACGCAGGCGGCGACCTGCGCGGTGGCGGTCGACACGTACTGCTGGAAGTTGGGGTCTGCGGCCGCCACCACGGCCGGGGTCGCGATGGCGTTGCCGGCGGTGGTGCCGGCTGCGAAGCCCAGGCCGCTCTTGCCGCCGCGGCGCAGGATGTAGCGATAGCCCAGGTAGACCAGGCCGCCGGTGATGGGGCTGATGATCAGGCCCAGGATCAGGCCGCTGACGCCGCCGGAAACCACGGCGCCCAGGTTGATGCCGGTGCCCAGCGCGAAGGCGAAGAACGGGATGACGATGTTGGGCACGGGCTTGAGCACGTCGCGCCACTTGGGGTCCAGGTTGCCGACCACCACGCCCAGCAGGAACGGCACCAGCGCCGCCACCAGGGCGATCATGGGGATGTCGGCCAGGCCCGAGGCGCCCAGGAACAGCAGGCTGAAGAAGGGGCCGTCGTTGACCGCGCTGGCCACATAGGCGCCGCGGTCGCGGGCATCTCCGTACTGGCCGGTATAGGCCAGCCACAAGCCGCCGTTGCTGTTGTCGAAGGCGGCCAGCAGCGCCAGGATGGAGACGCCCAGCACGCCGTCCAGGCCGACGTAGCTGCCCAGGATGATGATGAGGGTGGCGGGCACCAGCGTCTTCATCAGCAGGATGGTGCCGGCGGTGGCCAGGATGGGGCCGCCGGTGCGCGCATTGACCTGGGTGCCGGTGGCGAAGATCAGCAGCGCGATCAGGGGCAGGGCGCTGTTCTTGAACAGTGCCGTGGTGAACCCGCCGATCGCCAGGGCGTCGGGAGCGAAGGTGCCGATCAGGGAACCCAGGATCAGCGGCACCAGCATCAATCCACCGGGGATTTTCTGCATCGTGCCAAAAAAGGGCGAGCGGGAAGTTTCGGTCGACACTATCGGAGTCTCCAGGACGGTTTTTCTAGGTTGCAGACGTTCGAGCGCGCGTCTGTCAGACGGTTGAACAGGGATGAAAAACCGTAGTGTACACCTGTACGTACAGCATGTACGTACAGGTTCCCAGGCCCGGAGGCAGTTCCGATTTTAGAAGCGGTAGGCGCCGCTCAGCATGACGGTGCGGCGCGCGCCGTAGAAGCAGTCGCCGCGATCCAGGCAGACCACCTCATAAGTGCGGTCCGCGATGTTGTTCACGTTCAGCGCATAGCGCCAGGGGCCATTGTCGTAGCTGAGCATGGCGTCGAACAGCGTGACCGCCGGGGTTTCCGGGGCGCCACCGTCGCGGAACGCCGACAGGTAGCGCACGCCCGCGCCCACCGCGAACCCGGGCTGGCCGGCCAGCGCGAAGCGGTACTTGCCCCACATGGAGGCGATGTGCTTGGGCTGGGCCTCAAGCTGCGGGTCCAGGTCGGTGTAGATATAGTTGGCGATCACGTCCAGTTCCTTGGTGACGCGGCCGCGCAGTTCCAGCTCCACGCCGCGGGTACGGGTCTTGCCGGCCTGGATCTGGTTGTTGGGATTGTCCGGGTCGTTGGTCTGGCGATTCTTCTCGCGCAGGTCATAGGCGGCCGCGGTGAATTCGATGTCGGCGTCCTTCGGCATGTACTTGATGCCAGCCTCCACCTGTTTGCCGCGCATGGGCTTCCAGCGCTGGTTGTAGAAGTCGGCGCCGGCGATGGGCGTGAACGATTCGCTGTAGCTGAGGTAGGGCGACCAGCCGTTGTCAGCGGCATACATGAGGCCGAAACGCTTGGTGGTGGCCATGTCGGTTTCCCGGTCCTGGCCTTCGGTGGTGCTGTCGGCGCGGTCGCGGCGGATGCCGGCCAGGAAAATCCAGTTCTTGTCGAATTTGATCTGGTCCTGCGCGTAGAAGCCGATCTGCTGCTGATTGATCTTGGGGTTGTCCGACAGTTCGTACTCGGGCACGTTGCCGTACACGGGGTGGTACAGATTCAGCGGCGAGCCCGCGCCGCTGGCCGTCTGGCTGGTCTCGCGGTAGCGCGAATAATCCATGCCGAAGATCACCGTGTGCTCCGTGCGGCCCCAGTTCAGCTTGCCTTCCACGTTCTGGTCCGCCAGCAACGTGCGCATGCGCGGCTTGTTGACATAGAAAATGCGGTCGACGGTGGTCTGTTCCGGATCGATGTAGGAATCGCCGCGGCGCGCGCCGTAGACGTTGGGATAGAGCGTCTTGTAGTCGACGCTGCTGACCGTATTGCGGAAGTTCTGCCGCACCTTCCAGGTGTCGTTGAACTGATGCTCGAACAGCCAGCCGACGCTGAACTGCTCCGTGTCGTAGGCGTCGAAGCCCGGTTCGCTGGCGAAGCGACGGGTCGGGATGCGGCCGTTGGGATTTTCCTGCACCGAGCCGCTCCACGGCAGGAAGGATTGCGTGGTGCCGGCGCGATCCTTCTGCCAGGTGGCCTGCAATGTCAGCGAGGTGGCTGCGCTGGGGCGCCAGGTCAGGGACGGCGCCAGCATCAGGCGGTCGTCCGGCGCGTATTGGACCTGGGTATCGCTGTCGCGTCCCACGGCGATCACGCGGTATAGCCACTGGCCGTCCTCGCTGGCCGAGCCCGTGAGGTCGGCCTGGATTTCGCGGCGGTTGTGATTGCCCAGCACCACGCCGATTTCGCGCTGCGTTTCCTCCTGCGGGCGTTTGCTGACCAAGTTGACGATGCCGCCCGTGCTGCCCTGTCCGTACAGCATCGAGGCGGGGCCGCGCAGCACTTCCACGCGCTCCATCGCATAGACCTCGGTGCGCGGGTTGTTGAAGCTGAAGTACTGGCGCAGGCCGTCCAGGTACTGCACCGGCTCCACGCCGCGGACGCGCACGTAGTCGGCGCGGTTGTCCACGCCATACGCGTTGGGGCGCACGCCGGCCGCGTAGTTCATGGTGTCCTGGATGTTCTGCGCGCCCTGGTCCACGATCTGTTCACGCGGGATCACGGTGATGGCCTGCGGCGTTTCGGACAAGGGCGTGTCGGTCTTGGTCGCGGTGGCGCTGCGCGTGGCGACGTAGCCTTCTACCGGACTGGTCGCGGTTTCGCCGGTGCCGGTGACCTGCACGGCGGGCAGGATGGTGGCGGGTTCGCCGGATGCGGCGGGCTGGGCCTGCGCTGCGGCGCCCATGCAGGCGGCAAGCGCGGCGGCAGCAGGCAACAGGACCAGCGGCCGCGCGCGCCGGGCGGCGGGATCAGGGTGGCGTTTCAACGGATTTCCCCTTCGGCCTGAGTTCGGCCGATTTTGGATGCAAATGACAACGATAACTATTATTAATTTAATAGATCAAAGATGTCAGAAAATCCGCGGTCCGCAGATGTAAAAAAGCCGTGCAAAGCTTGCCGGGCGGTAAGGTGGACGACGAAAAACGCCGTCCTATCAGTAGCTTGGCGAGGTCTGGGAAAGGCGCGAGGGAGCCGCTCGCCTGTTGGCGAGGCGCGACAGAACGGCTCAGGCGTGGCGCGGCCGGCGGGTGCCGCCGTCGCGCCGGCTGGCTTTTTCCGAGACGATATTGCCCTCGGCCATGCGACGGCCGCGCTGTTCGATGCGGCCCAGAAGGTCGCGCAGCAAGGCGACCTCGTCGGCGCTCAGGTCCTGCACCAGCAGGTCGTTCAGGTGCGAGACTTCGGGCAGCAAGGCGTCGTACAGGGTGCTGCCTTCGGCCGTGGCTTCCACACGCACCACGCGGCGGTCGGCGCTGTCGTGCAGGCGGCGCAGCCAGCCTTTTTCGCATAGCGCGCCCAGGGTGCGCGAGGTGCGCGCCAGATCCAGTTTTGCAGCGGCCGCCAGTTCAGCCGAACTCATGATGCCGCCCTCGACGGCACAGGCCAGCACCCGCCATTCGCGCCGCGTGATGCCGAAGCGTCCTTCGCACAGGCGCAGGAATACGGGATTCGATTGCGACCATGCCTGGTATAGCCGGTACATCAGCATGTCCGAAAGCTGGCGCTGCCCGGACGCGGAATCGGTCGGCATGGCATCTCCTCCTGGTGGTGTTGCAGTTCGCGCTGCATATCGTTATGGGAAGTCCTGGATTAGATCAACAAATACGGGCGTTGCTAAAGTCAATTTTCCTATTTGAGTATCGGCCAGGCAGTGACAACCATAATCGACAGCGGGCCGCTGTCTCCAGGAGTTGACCATGCGTAAATGGATATCGGGCGCTGCCGCGGCGGCAATACTTGCGGGGGCCGCACCGTTGGCCGGCGCGCAGCAGGCCCCGCTGGACGGGACGCTGACGGTGGTGGTGGGTTATCCGCCAGGCGGCAGTTCGGACCGCATTGCGCGGCTGGTCGCGGACCGGCTCAAGGATCGGGTAGGCGTGCCCGTGGTGGTCGAGAACAAGACGGGGGCGGGCGGCCGCATCGCGGCGCAGGCCCTGCACACGGCGCCGGCCGGCCAGAACGTGCTGATGCTCGCGAACCCGGCCGTGATGGTGGTGGCGCCGCTGGTCTATGCCCAACCGGGCTACGACGCGCAGCGCGACTTCAAGCCCGTGTCGCTGGTCAGCAGCTATAAATTTGCGATGGCGGTGGCGGCGAATTCGCCAATCCAGGACCTGGCTGGCCTGCGGCAGTGGCTGAAGGCGAACCCCAAGCAGTTCGCCGTCGGCGTGCCGGCCACCGGCAGCCTGCCGCACTTCTTTGCGCTGATGCTGGGACGTGAACTGGGCCAGGAGCCGGAAGTGGTCGGATACCGCGGATCGGCGCCGCTGATTTCCGAATTGATAGGCGGCATCCTGCCGCAGGGCATAGACACGCTGGACACCTTGCTGCCGCAGCACCGCGCCGGCAAGATCCGCATCCTCGCCGTGTCCGGCGAGGCGCGCGATGCCGAACTCAAGGACGTGCCCACCTTCAAGGAAAGCGGGGTGAACCTTGCGGCAAACGGCTGGAACGCCTTCTTCGCACCGGCAGCGATGCCGCAGGCCAAGGCCGACAGGCTGGGCGCGGACATCGCGGCGGTGTTGCGCGAGCCCGCTATGCAGGAGGCCGTGCGCGCAGCCTACCTGGAGCCGGTATCGCTGGATGCGCGCGGCACAGCCGACGCCTTGACTGCGTACCGCGAGCAGTGGGAGCCCGTGGTGCGTGCATCCGGCTTCACGGCCACGCAATAGGAGGACGACGATGAGCGATGTGCAGAACGTGCTGTTCATCATGGCCGACCAGCTGCGGGCCGACCACCTGAGCTGTTATGGCCATCCTTATCTGCAGACGCCCAGCCTGGATGCGCTGGCCGCGCGCGGGGTGCGCTTTGACCGCGCCTTCGTGAACTCGGGCGTGTGCGGGCCTTCGCGCATGAGCTACTACACCGGCCGCTATCCCTCGCGCCACGGCGCCACCTGGAACCGCGTGCCGTTGTCGGTCAACGAGATCACGCTGGGCGAATACCTGGCGGGGCAGGGCCGCGAACTGGCTCTGGCCGGCAAGACTCACATCATCCCCGACAAGGCCGGCATGGAGCGGCTGTCGATCGATGGTTCCTCGGAGCTGGGCGCGCTGCTTGGCCGCGGCGGCTTCACCGAACTGGACCGCTACGACGGCCACCACACGCCGGGCGACGAAAGCGGCTATCCCGCCTTTCTGCGGCGCCACGGCTACGACAGCGCGGACCCCTGGACCGACTACGTGATCGCCGCGGTCGACGCCGCGGGGCAGGTGGTCAGCGGGTGGAACATGCGCAATGCGCACCTGCCGGCACGCGTGGCCGAGCCGCATTCCGAGACCGCCTACATGACGGACCAGGCGCTGGACTTCATGAAACGGCGCGGCAGCCAGCCCTGGGTGCTGCACCTGAGCTACGTGAAACCGCATTGGCCCTACATGGCGCCGGATCCCTACCACAAGCGCTACACCCCGGACCAATGCCTGCCAGTGCGGCGCAACCATGAAGAACTGGAGAACGCGCATCCGGTGGTCGCGGCCTACCGGCAGCAGGAAGAGAGCGTCAGCTTTTCGACCGACGAATGCGTGCGCGTGGTGCGTCCCGCCTACCAGGGCCTGATCCGGCAGCTGGACGACCATCTGGGCCGGCTGTTCGACTACATGGAAGGCGCGGGCCTGATGAAGAACACGCTCATCGTGTTCACCGCGGACCATGGCGATTTTCTCGGCGACCATTGGCTGGGCGAAAAGGAGTTGTTCTACGACACCGTGCAGCGCGTGCCCTTCATTGTCATGGACCCCTCGGCTGCGGCCGACGCCACGCGCGGCCGCGCGTTGGACGACATGGTGGAAAGCGTGGACCTGGTGCCCACGGTGCTGCGCGCGCTGGGCAAGCCCGGACCCGGCCATCGGCTGGAAGGCCGCGAATTGCAGACCGTGCTGCACGGCCGCGATGGCGCGACTCCTTGGCGCGATTGCGTGTATTCGGAGCTGGACTACAGCTTCCGCCAGGCCCGCCTGTTGTGCGGCAAGACGCCGCAGAACGCCCGCGCCTGGTCGGTGCGCACGGACCGCTGGCGCTACGTGTACTGGCTGGACGAGCGTGAACAACTTTTCGACCTGCATGCCGATCCGGACGAGTTCCAGGACCTGGGCGCGAGCAGCGCGCATGCGCAAACGCGCCTGGAGCTGTGCCAGCGGCTGCTGGAATGGATGCTGCGCGGCAAGCGCCGTACCACCATCAGCGACGAGGCCGTGGAAAAGGCGACCAACGCCCACAAGCGGGCCGGAGTGTTTTTCGGGCAGTGGTAGGCCGGGCTGGCCCCCGCCGCCGGCCCGCGTTCGGCGCGAGCCGGCGGCTGTCCAGTCTTAACCCGGCTGCCGGACTTGCGCCTGCACGGCTTCCTGCGCCGCCGGTTTCAGTTCGCGGCGCAGGATCTTGCCGACGTTGGTGCGGGGCAGGTCATCGCGGAACTCGATGTAGCGGGGCACCTTGTAGCCCGTCAGCTGCTTGCGGCAATGCGCGATCAGGGTCTCGGCGTCCAACGCCGGATCCTTGCGGATCACATACAGCTTCACGGCTTCGCCTGAGCGCTCGTCGGGCACGCCCACCGCCGCCACTTCGCGCACGCCGGGATGCAGCGCGGCCACGTCCTCGACCTCGTTGGGATAGACGTTGAAGCCGGACACCAGGATCATGTCCTTCTTGCGGTCCACCAGGAACACATAGCCCTTTTCATCCACGTAACCCACGTCGCCGGTACGCAGGAACCCGTCGGCATACAGGACCAGCGCGGTTTCGTCGGGCCGTTGCCAGTAGCCCTGTGTGACCTGGGGACCGCGCACGCAGATTTCGCCGGTCTCGCCCACGCCCAGTTCTTGGCCCGCATCGTCGCGGATGGAAATGTCGGTGGATGGCACGGGCAGGCCGATGGAACCGGTGAACTCCTGCACGTCCAGCGGATTGATCGTGACCGCGGGCGAGGTCTCGGTCAGGCCATAGGCCTGCGCCAGTGAGCGGCCGGTGACGGCGCGCCAGCGGTCGGCCACCGAGCGCTGCACCGCCATGCCGCCGCCCATCGTCAGGCGCAGCCGCGAGAAATCCAGGCGCGCGAAATCCGGGTTGTTGAGCAGGGCGTTGAACAGCGTGTTCACGCCCGTGAAGGCCGAGAACGGCACCTTGCGCATTTCCTTGACCAGCCCGGGAATGTCGCGCGGGTTGATGATGAGCAAATTGCTGGCGCCCATCTTCATGAAGGTCAGGCAGTTCGCGGTCAGCGCGAAGATGTGATACAGCGGCAAGGCGGTCACGATGCACTCCTCGCCTTCGGTCACCAGCGGCCGGACCCAGGCATAGGCCTGGCTCAGATTGGCCACCAGATTGCCGTGGGTGAGCATGGCCGCCTTGGCCACGCCGGTGGTGCCGCCGGTGTATTGCAGGCAGGCCAGGTCGCGCTGGTCCAGTTCCACTTCCGTGAAGGGCGCGGCGGCGCCGGCGCGCAGCGCATCGCCCAGCCGGATGGCGCCGGGCAGCGACCACGCGGGCACCATGCGCTTGACGCGGCGGACCACGAAGTCCACCAGGCGTCCCTTGAGCGGTCCCAGCAGCTCGCCGATGGACGTCACCACCACGCGTTCTATCGCGGTGCCGTCCAGGGCCTTCTGCACGGTAGCGGCAAAGTTGTCGGCGACCACGATGACGCGGGCGCCCGAATCGGCCAATTGGTGCTGCAGCTCATGCGGGGTATAGAGCGGGTTGCAGTTGACCACCACGCAGCCGGCGCGCAAGGCGCCGAACAGGCATACGGGGTATTGCAGCAGGTTGGGCATCATGAGCGCGACGCGGTCGCCGCGGCCCAGGCCGTTGGCGTGCAGCCAGGCCGCGAAGTCGCGCGTCAGCCGGTCGAGCTCGGCGTAGCTGAGGGACTTGCCCATGCTGATGTACGAGGTCTTGTCGGCGTAGCGCCGGCAACTTTCGCGCACGACCGACACCAGCGTCGTCACGCCGTCCATTTCGATGTCCGCAGGCACGCCCGCGGGGTAGCTTTTCTGCCAGATTCGTTCCATATGCCGGATTTCCGTGTGTGGCCTGTACAGCAAGAGAGCCTTTGGGCCCTAGCCGCCCAGCAGGGCTTTTTTCAGGGAGGCTTGCGCGGGTTTGTCGCCCAGCCAGACCCTCAGCAGGGCGCGCGCGAACGCGGGGCTGTCGATGCGGCCTTGCGGCTTGCCGTTATCGGTGACCGCGACGCCGCGGGCGTCGAAATCCAGGTCGACCACGTCGCCTTCGCGCACCGCGCCGATTTCCGCCATCAGGGCGGACAGGCGGGCGGCCGGCGCCTTCAGCTCGGCCAGCTCTTGCGCTGATGTATTGTCGCGCAATCCGTCCTGCAGGGCTTCGTCCAGGCTTTTGCTGTCGACGTCGCGCAGCAGCAAGAGGCGCATGCGGCGCGGCTCGTCGCTGTTGACCAGCGCAGCCGCATCGCCGCTTTTCGCGGTGGCGTACAGCGCCGCCACGTAGACCTTGACGACGAACTTGGTGCGCACGCCGGCGCCGTTCAGCACCAGCGCGCGGCCGCCTTCCGACAGGCTGTCCGGAACGCGCAGGCCGGCGACTTCGACGTCGGCGGCCTGTGCGGGGGCGCCGGCCAGGCAGGCGGCAAGCATGAGGCTCAGGGCGGCGATTCGCCCTCCGGGGATGCGACGCATGATTCTCCTCCAGTGTTCTTCTGCTTGTAGAACTTCTTGTCTGCGATATAGATCGTGCGTTCCACGACGGCGTAGACCACGCCGTCGCGGTCCTTGAGTTCCACCGTATAGGTCCGGGTGGTTTCATGGTCGCGCGCGAGGATTGCGCGGATTTCCGCGATTTCGTCGGGCGGGAGCCGGAAGTCCGCATACAGCGTGGCGTACGCCGGCTTGCGGAAGCGTATGGTGGCCGCCTTGTCCCACACGATGTGGTCCGCGCCCAGCGCGGACATCAGCATCGTGGGGTGGGCGCCGTCGGTCACCGCGAACAGCGAACCGCCGTACATCGAGCCGACGATATTGCGGGTACGCCGCAGCAGCGGCAGCTTGATGCGGATGTGATGGAAATCCGCGGATACATGCACCACTTTGCCGCCGGTGGCGCGGAACGCGGGATGCAGGTTGAAGCCCACCCGCATCAGGCGCGCCCGCCAGGTCGGCGACAGGTTCTTGAACCAATAGGGCTTCATGTTCCGCGCCGCTCCGCCTACATCGCCTCGAACAGGCCGGCCGCGCCCATGCCGGTGCCGATGCACATGGTCACCAGGCCGTACTTGCCGCCGGTGCGGCGCAGGCCGTGGGTCAGGGTGGCCGTGCGGATCGCGCCCGTGGCGCCCAACGGGTGGCCTAGCGCGATTGCCCCGCCCAGCGGATTCACCTTGGCCGGATCCAGCTTCAGCTCGCGGATCACCGCCAGCGATTGGGCGGCGAAGGCCTCGTTCAGTTCGATCCAGTCCAGCGCGTCCTGGCCGATGCCGGCGCGTTGCAGCACCTTGGGGATCGCGGCGACCGGGCCGATGCCCATGACTTCGGGCGGTACGCCGGCCACGGCGAAGCCGGCAAAGCGCGCCAGCGGGCTCAGATTGAATTCGCGCAGGATGCGGTCGGACACCAGGATCACGGCGGCGGCGCCGTCGGACATCTGCGAGCTGTTGCCGGCGGTGACGCTGCCGCGCGCGGCGAACACCGGCTTCAAGCGGGCCAGCGCCTCGGCGCTGCTGTCCGGGCGGGGACCTTCGTCCGTCTCGACCAGGCGGCGCGCGACGCGCACCGTGCCGCTGGCGTCGCCGGGCTGGCGCGACACCGTTTCATAAGGCGTGATCTCGGCGCGGAAGTGGCCGGCGGCGATGGCCGCGCAGGCCTTCTGGTGCGAGGCCAGGGCGAAGGCGTCCTGGTCCTCGCGCGAGACCTTCCAGCGTTCGGCGACCTTCTCGCCGGTCAGGCCCATGCCGAAGGCCATGCCGATGTTTTCCTGGTGTTCGAAGATGGCGGGGTTCATCGACACCTTGTTGCCCATGATCTGCGGCATGGCGCTCATGGATTCGGTGCCTGCGCCGATCATGATGTCGGCCTCGCCGGTGCGGATGCGCGCCGCGGCATCGGCCACCGCCTGCAGGCCTGATGCGCAGAAGCGGTTCACGGTGACGCCGGCCACGCTTTGCGGCAGGCCGGCGAGCAACAGGCCGATGCGGGCCACGTTCATGCCTTGTTCGGCTTCCGGCATGGCGCAGCCGGCAATGACGTCATCGATGCGCGCGGCATCCAGGCCCGGGACCTGCGCCAGCGCGCCATTGAGCGCGGCAGCCAGCATGTCGTCGGGACGGGTGGTGATGTAGGCGCCGTTGCGCTTGCCCACCGGCAGGCGCGTGGCGGCGACGATGTAGGCGTCTTGAATCTGCTTGCTCATGTCAGTTCCTCAGGGGCTTGCCGGTGTCGAGAGTGTGGCGGATGCGGGCCTGGGTTTCAGGCGTGCGCAGCAGCGCCACGAATTCCTTGCGCTCCACGGCCAGCAGCCATTCCTCGTCCACCTTGGCGCCGGTGTCGACCTCGCCGCCGCACAGGGCCACGGCGGCGCTGCGCGCCACGCGGTAGTCGTGCGCGCTGATCATGCCGCCTTCGCGCATGTTGACCAGCACCATTTCAAAGTTGGCGATGCCATTGCGGCCCGCGACCGGAATGTCGCGCAAGCGGGGCGGCGGCGTGTAGCCGGCCTCGGCCGCGGCGCGGGCCTGGCCGATGGCGACGTACAGCAGCTCGTCCGGATGGAACACGACGATGTCATGCTCGCGGGCGAAGCCCGTGGCGATGGCTTCCAGCGCGCTCTTGGCGACCTGCGCCGTGGCGATGGTCTGGAACACCGGTTGCAGATAGGGGAAGACCTCGCCCGGCGTGGCTGTCTTGGCGGCCAGCGCCGCGGCGCGGCCGGCGAATTCCTTGCTGCCGCCGCCCGCCGGAATCAGCCCGACGCCGGCCTCGACCAGCCCGATATAGCTTTCCAGCGCCAGCACCCGGTGCGAGGCGTGCATCAGGAATTCGCAGCCGCCGCCCAACGCCATGCCCTGCACGGCCGCCACGGTGGGAATCTGCGCGTACTTGAACGACTGCGAGGCGCGCTGGAACTTTTCAACCGTGGCCTCCAGCATGTCCCATAGCCCGGCGGCGCAGGCCTCGGAGACCTGCTGCAGGTTGGCGCCCACGGCGAAGGGCGCGTCATGCCAGATGACCAGCCCGTCGTATTCGCGTTCGGCGCGCGCCACCGCCTGCAGGATGCCGTCGAGCACTTCCGCGCCCAGGGTGTGGTTCTTGGAGGTGACCGAGAGGATGGCCACGCCGGCGTCGACCTGCGGCAGGTTCCACAGGCGCACGCCTTCGTTTTCCCAGATCGTGACGCCGCGCTCGCTGGCGCCTTCGCCGTACACACGCTCGGGGAACAACTGGCGGCGGTACACCGGCAGCGTCGAACGCGGGCTCAGCTGGCCGGTACGCGCGGAGTAGGAGCCTTCGGGCGCATGCACGCCATTGCGGCCGGGTTCCAGCGCCCAGGCCGGCAGCGGCGCGTCGCTCATGGCCTGGCCGGCGGCGATGTCCTCGGCCACCGCGGCGGCGATGGCCTGCCAGCCGGCGGCCTGCCAGGTTTCGAACGGACCTTGGGCCCAGCCGAAGCCCCAGCGCATGGCCAGGTCCAGGTCGCGCGCATTGTCGGCCACGTGTTCGAGTTGCACGGCGCTGTAGTGGAAGATGTCGCGGAACAGGCTCCAGAGGAACTGGGCCTGGGGATGGCTGCTCGCGCGCAGCGCGGCGAAGCGCTTGCCCGGGTCGCGTTCCTTGAGCAGGGCGGCGACTTCGTCGGCCAGCTTGCCGGCGCTGGGCACATAGTCCTGCGCCTTCAGGTCCAGCACCTGGATTTCGCGGCCCTGCTTGCGGTAGACGCCGGCGCCGGTCTTTTGCCCCAATGCGCCCTTGGCGATCAGCGCGGAGAGCCACTCGGGCAGCTTGAAATAGCGGTGCCAGGGGTCGTCCGGCAGATTCTTTTCCATGGTGCCGACCACGTGGGCCAGCGTGTCCAGGCCGACCACGTCGGCCGTGCGGTAGGTGGCGCTCTTGGGGCGGCCGATCTTCGGGCCGGTCAGGGCGTCGACCTCATCGAACGCCAGGCCCAGGCGGGCCGTGTGGTGCATGGCTGCCAGGATCGAGAACACGCCGATGCGGTTGGCAACGAAGTTGGGTGTGTCCAGCGCGCGGATCACGCCCTTGCCCAGGGTCGAGGTCAGCCAGGTTTCGAGCTGATCCAGCACGGCGGGCTGGGTGTGCGAAGTGGCGATGATTTCCACCAGCCGCATGTAGCGGGGCGGATTGAAGAAGTGGATGCCGCAGAAGCGGTCGCGCAGGCCCGCGGGCAGGGCGTTGGCCAGCGCGTCGATCGACAGGCCCGATGTATTGGAGGCGATGATGGCGCCCGGGGCCACGTGCGGCGCGATGCGCTCGTACAGCGCGGTCTTCCAGTCCATGCGCTCGGCGATGGCCTCGATGACCAGGTCGCAGCCGCGCAGGCGTTCGAGGTCGTCGTCGTAGTTGGCGGGCGTGATGTACGCCAGGCGCGCCGCGCCGGCCAGGGGCGCGGGCTCCAGCTTCTTCAAGCCGGCGATCGCTTTCTTGACCGTGCCGTTGCGGTCGCCTTCGGGGGCGGCCAGGTCGAACAGCGTGACGGGCACGCCGGCATTGGCCAGATGGGCGGCGATCTGCGCACCCATGACGCCGGCCCCCAGGACGGCGACGTGTTTGACGACGAACTTGCTCAAGGCAGTCTCCTGAAAAAAACGAATGGCGGGCCGGACCGGGCCGGACCGCCATCCGGGGCGGGTTAGAAGCGGGACGACAGCTGTATGCCCAGGATGTGGGCATTGCTGTCATAGGTGCCCGCCACGCGGCCCTTGGTCAGCTGGTTGCCGGACGTGGTGTCGATGTCCGTCTTGCGCAGGTAGAGATAGGTATAGCCCACGTCCAGCGTGGTGTCCTTGGTGGCCTGCCACTGAATACCGGTCGAAAGCCAGTAGCGGTCGTTGTCCGGCAGCGAGGTCGGACGGTCGGCTTCCTTGTACACGGGCGATTGGTCGAAGGCGACGCCGACCTTCCACTTCCAGTTGGGCGCGAACTTGTAGTTGGCGCCCAGCGCGACGCGCCAGCTGTCGCGGAAGTTCAGCGGCAGGTCGTCGTCGCGCGCACCCGGCCCCGAGTTGCGGATCTTCAGATTCGGAATGCTGCTCCAGCCGGTCCACGAGACGTCGCCCAGCAGTTCCCAGCGTTCGTTCAGCTGGTGCGCCGCGCTCAGGATCAGGGTGTCGGGCAGGGACACGGTGGCCTTGGCGTCGAACGACACCGAGTTGCCGCGCGGATAGATGCTGGTGATGTCGGTGTCGCCCTTCGCGGTGTGCTTGATCTTCGAGCGGTAGGACAGGCCGATGCGGGTGTCTTCGGTGGGTTGCAGCATGAAGCCCACGTTCCAGCCCCAGGCATCGCCCTTGAGATTCAGGTCGGCGTCGCCGGTCGTGCCCAGCGGCATGCCGGGAACCGGCAGCACGGTCTTCTTCTTGTAATTGGCGTCGATGTGCTGCCAGTTCACGCCAAAACCCATGGAGAACTTTTCGTTGACCTTGTAGGCGATCGAGGGGTTGACGTTGATCGTCTTGATCTCGAACTTGTTGGAGTGGTACTGGCCCACCCAGCCGTCGTCGTACTCGGTCATGAGCCCGAACGGGGCGCCCACGCCCAGGCCGATGAACCATTGCTCGTTCAACTGCCAGGAGGCGTACATATTGGGCACCACGCCGAGGTTGCCCGCGTCGCCGCCGTTGCCGCCGGTCGGGCGCGATCCGCCCAGTCCGGTGCCCGGCAGGCCGGGAATGCTGGGGTTGCGGCTGTCGCCGTTGTCTGAAAACTTGAATGACGGCTTGATCAGGTTGACGCCGCCGGACACATTGAAGCCGGGCAGGTAGGTCATGCCGGCCGGGTTGTAATAGATGATGCTGGCGTTCTCCGGATTCGCCGCAGAGCCTGCATAGGCGTTGCCCAGGCCGCTGGCGTTCTGCTCCAGGAGCTGAAAGCCGGCCGAGTGCGTTGCCGTGGATGCGCCCAGGCCGACCACGAGGGCCGACAAGGTGCTCAGGGACAATGAACGTCTGCTCATGGTACTGCCTCCTCGTGATGGATGATGTCTCTATGGCACTGCCGGTCTTGTCGTTCCGGTTTAGGTTGTACAGGTCCTAATCGGCCTCAGCCGGTCTTATACTCCGCACCGCGTTGCTGCTTTGGTAATGCAAGGGACCGCCCGTGAATGGCGCGAACCCCGTTCCGAAAATCACGCCCGCGTCGGCCAGGTCGGCGTCGGCGACGATGCCCGCATCCACGCGCTGGCGGGTGGCGTCGATCAGCGGTTGTATCAGGCGCTGCGCCAATCCGGCGGGCGCGCCGGACTGGCTGGCGCCCTTGACCGGTTTGCCGTCGCGCCAGGCGTAGAAGCCGCGGCCGCTTTTCTTGCCCAGGTCGCCGCGCGCCAGGCGCTCGGCCAGGCAGCGCGGCGGCTCGGCGCCGCCAGCAAGTTCCGCGCCCGCCGCACGGGCAATATCCAACCCCACGGTATCGGCCAGCTCCAGCGGCCCCATCGGCATGCCGAATGCGACCATGGCCGCGTCCACGGCTTCGGGCGCCAGGCCCTCGTCCACGCTGCGCATGGCCTGCAGCATGTAGGGCGCCAGCACGGCGTTGACCAGGAAGCCCGGCGCGCTCTTGACCGGCAGCGCCAGCTTGTCGATCTGGCCGACGAAGGCGCAGGCGCGGGCTTGCGCCTCGTCCGAGTCGCCGTCGGCGTGCACGACCTCCACCAGCGGCATCTTGGCCACGGGATTGAAGAAGTGGATGCCAACCAGCCGTTGGGGCTGCGCCAGATCCGCGCGCAAGGTCTCCAGCGACAGGCTGGAGGTGTTGGTGGCGAGCAGCGCATCGGCCTTCATGCGCGGCTCCAGCGCGCGGTAGAGCGCGCGCTTGGCTTCGGGCTGTTCGCTGATGGCTTCGATGACGATGTCGGCCAGCGGCACGCCGCCGCCTGCGGGATCCGGCACCAGGCGGTCGAACGCCGCGCGCGCGAGTCGCGGATCCTTCAGGCGGCGCGAGAACAGCTGGGCGGCGCGCTTGATGGCGGGCGCGATGCGCGCCATGTCCTGGTCCTGCAAGGTGACCGTCATGCCCTTGAGCGCGCACCAGGCCGCGATGTCGCCGCCCATCACGCCGGCGCCGACCACGTGCACGTGGCGCGCGGGGGCAATGCCGGCCTGCTTGCCGTTGGCCTTCAGCCGTTCCTGCAGGCGGAACACCCGCAGCAGGTTGCGGGCGGTGTCGGAGGAAATGATGCGCTCGATCAGCGCAGGCGCCTGCAAGGCGTTGCCGCCATGCTTTTCCCAGATCTCGACGATGGCGGGCGCGGCCGGATAGTGGCCCAGGGGATCCTTGGCCGCGATCTGCTTGCGGGCGCGGTTGGCGACGATGGCCTTGAGCGGCCAGCGGTTGGCCCAGGCGCCGAAGCCGCGCGCGCGGCGTGGCGCCTTGCGCGACAGCACGGTCTGGCGCGCGGCGGCCAGCAGCAGGCGGGGCGGCACGCGCGCGTCCGCCAGGCCCAGCGCCGCAGCGCGGCGCGCGTCGGCGCCTCGGCCGGTCAGCATCATGTCCAGCGCGGCCGGTGCGCCGATCAGCCGCGGCAGGCGCAGCATGCCGCCCCAGCCGGGAAAGATGCCGAGCATGACTTCGGGCAAGGCGAGCGACGTGCCCGGCTGGTCCGCCACCAGGCGGTAGCGGCAGGCTAGCGCGAGTTCGAGCCCGCCGCCCAGGCAGTGGCCCTGGATCAGGGCCAGCGTGGGATAGCGCACCGCGGCCAGTCGGTTGAACAGGTCCCATCCGCGCGCCACCAGCGCGCGTGCCTGCTCGGGCGTGTCCAGGCTGGCGAATTCATTGACGTCAGCGCCCACGACAAAACCCGTGGATTTGCCAGACCGGATCACCAGGCCCGCGGGCGGGGCCGCGTCCAGCGCGTCCAGCACCACCGCAAGTTCGCTCATGGTGTCGGCGGACAAGGCATTGACCGCGCTGCCGGCGCGGTCGAAGGTCAGCCACGCCAGGCCGTCGGCATCGCGCTCCAGGCGCCAGTGCGCAAGCGTGTCGATAGTCGTCATGAGCGGTCCTCGTCCAGGGTTTCGACCAGCATCGCGCCGCCTTGGCCGCCGCCGATGCAGATGGCCGCCATGCCGCGCCTGTCGCCGCGGCGCTTGAGGGCCGCCAGCAGGTGCAGCACGATGCGGGCGCCGGAAGCGCCCACGGGATGCCCGATGGCGATCGCGCCGCCATCGACGTTGAGCCGGGCCGGGTCGAGGTCGCCCCAGGCCGGCGTGCCGAAGTGTTCCTGGCAATAGGCATCGTCGCGCCAGGCCGCCAGGCAGCCTAACACCTGGGCGGCGAAGGCCTCGTTGATTTCCCACAAGTCCAGGTCATTGAGGCCCAGCCCGTGGCGCTGCAGGATGGGCGTGGCCGCATGCACCGGCCCCAGGCCCATCTGCGCGGGATCGAGGCCGGCCCATTGGCTGTCGAGGATGCGGCCCAGCGGCCGCAGGTTCCATTTGCGCACCGCTTCCTCTGAAGCGAGGGCCAGCATGGCGGCGCCGTCGGTGACTTGCGAGCTGTTGCCCGCGGTGATGTTGCCCCAGGGCTTGTCGAAGACGGGTTTGAGCTTGGCGAGCTTCTCGGGAGTGGAGTCGTCGCGCACGCCGTCGTCATCGGGATACAGCTTGCCCTGCGTGTCGATCAGCGGCGAGATCTCGCCAAGGGCGCCGGCCGCGCGGGCCGCCCGCGCGCGAGCATGGCTCTGCGCCGCGTAGGCGTCCATCGCGGCGCGGTCGATGCCGAAGCGGGTCGCGACGTTCTCGGCAGTCTGCCCCATGGACAGGCCGACCACCGGATCGGTCAGACCCTTGAGCAGACCGATGACGGGCGCAAGATTGCGCAGCCGGAAACGGCCCAGCGCCGCGAGCTTGGCGCGCGCGCCGCGCGCGGCATACCAGCTGGCCAGCCAACGTACCATCTCGTCCGAATACAGCACCGGCGCGCGCGACAGCGCATCCGTGCCGCCGGCCAGCACCAGCTCCGAACGGCCGGACTGGATGTTGGCCACCGCCGAATCCAGCGCTTGCATGCCCGAGGCGCAATTGCGCATGACGGTCCAGCCTGGCACCTTGTTGCCGCAGCCCAGGCGCAGCGCGATCACGCGGCCGATGTTCACTTCGTCGGGCGAAGGCGCGGCGCAACCCACGATGACCTCGTCCAGGTCGGTGGGCGCATAGGGCTGGCGCAGCAGCAGGGCGCGTCCCGCCTGCACTGCGAGATCGCCGGCGGAGTAGGGGCCCGGGCCGGTGCGCGCCTTCAGGAAAGGCGTGCGGGCGCCGTCGACGACGTAAACCGGTTTGAATGCCATCCGATTCCTCCTGTTCAGGCGGCCCTGCGTTCGGCGGCGGGGCTGCCCTGGTCCGCGGCGCGCAAATCAAAGGGGAAATCATCCACTTTCACCACCGTGTCGCGCAAGCGGTTGCGGCGTTTCACCACTGCATATTCTTCGGCGGTGATGCCGCCGATGGCGAAGGCGGCATCGGCGATATCGCGCACGTTGGCCTGTGGATTGCCGTCAAGCGCGCCGCGCTTTTCGAGTTCGCGGATCTTGGCTTCGATGGGCTCGGCATCCAGTGTGGCGGCCAGCGCCAGCTCGATCGCGCCCACCGGCTCGGCCTCGGTCGCGGGCAGGTGGCAGCCGGCGGTCAGGCGGTCGCGCGTCGCGCTGGGATTGATCAGCAATCGCGCCACGTCCTGGCCCAACTGGTCCGAGGGCAGGGCTTGCGTGCGGCCCCAGGGGAAGACCAGGCGGCGCAGGCTCCAGGCCACGAAACGGTTGGGGTAGTTGTCCAGCACGCCTTCGACGGCTTCCTGCAGCTTGTACAGCGCGTCCTGGATGGACCAGTGCGCCAGCGGCGCGTCGGCCGCCTGGCGGCCTTCGTCTTCGAAGCGCTTGAGCGTGGCGCTGATCAGGTACATCTGCGACAGCACATCGCCCAGGCGCGCCGACAGGCGCTCGCGGCGCTTGAGGCTGCCGCCCAGCACCAGCATCGAGGTGTCCGCCAGCAGCGCGAAGGCGGCACTGTAGCGGCTGAGCAGCTGGTAGTAGCGCTTCATCTCGGGAGCGACATCGGCGTTGACGCCGACCCAGCGCGCGCCCGTGAGCGCCGTGCCCAGCGCGCGCAGCTTGTTCTTCGCGACGAAGCCCACGTGGCCCCAGAAGGCGCGGTCGAAATCGTCCAGGCCCTGCTTGCGGTCGGACGATTGCGCGGCCTGCATTTCAGCCAGCACGTAGGGATGGCAGCGGATCGCGCCCTGGCCGAAGATGATCAGGCTGCGCGTGAGGATGTTGGCCCCTTCCACCGTGATGCCGATCGGAATCTGCTGGTAGGCGCGGCCCAGGAAGTTGGACGGGCCCAGGCAGATGCCCTTGCCGCCGATGACGTCCATGCCGTCGTTGACGACCTGGCGCGCGCGTTCGGTCACGTGGTACTTGACGATGGCGGACACCACCGATGGCTTTTCGCCCAGGTCCACCGCGCCTGCCGTCATGCTGCGCGCGGCGTCCATCATGTAGGTGTTGCCGCCGATGCGCGCCAGCGCTTCCTCCACGCCTTCGAACTTGCCGACGGGCGTGCGGAACTGGCTGCGCACGCGCGCATAGCCGCCCACCGCCCGGGTCGTCAGCTTGGACATGCCGGTGTTGGAGGAGGGCAGCGAGATCGAGCGTCCCGCCGCCAGGCATTCCATCAGCATGCGCCAGCCCTGGCCGGCCATGGCAGGACCACCGATGATGAAATCCAGCGGCATGAAGACGTCCGCGCCGCGCGTGGGGCCGTTCATGAACATGGCGTTCAGCGGGAAATGGCGGCGGCCGGTGTCCACGCCCGGATGGTCGTGCGGCACCAGCGCGCAAGTGATGCCGAGGTCTTTCGCGCCGCCCAGCAGGCCGTCGGGATCGTACAGGCGGAACGCCAGGCCCAGCAGGGTGCACACAGGCGCCAGCGTGATGTAGCGCTTGTCCCAGGTGACCCTCATGCCTATCACTTCGCGGCCCTGCCATTCGCCCTTGCAGACGATGCCGCTGTCGGGGATGGCGGCGGCGTCGGAGCCGGCCCAGGGGCTGGTCAACGCGAAGGCGGGCACTTCCTCGCCGCGCGCCAGGCGCGGCAGGTAGTGGTTCTTCTGGTCGTCGGTGCCGTAGTGCAGCAGCAGTTCGGCGGGGCCGAGCGAGTTGGGCACCATGACTGAAACCGCCAGCGCCGACGAGCGCGTGGACAGCTTGGTCACGATTTCGGAATGGGCATAGGCCGAGAACCCCAGGCCGCCGTATTCCTTGGGAATGATCATGCCCAGGAAGCCCTGGGTCTTCAGGTAGCTCCAGACCTCGGTCGGCAGGTCGTGGCTTTCCTGCGTGACATGCCAGTCGTTGACCATGCGGCAGGCCTCTTCGGCCTGGACGTCGAGGAAACGCTGCTCGTCATCGTTCAGGCGCGGGCGGGGATAGGCCAGCAGGCGGCTCCAGTCGGGCCGGCCGCGGAACAGTTCGCCTTCCCACCACACCGTACCGGCCTCCAGCGCATCGCGCTCGGTGTCCGACATCTGCGGCAGCACCTTGCGGTACAGGTTGAAGATCGGCGCCGACAAAAGGGCGCGGCGGATCGGACGTACGCCCAGCAAGACCGCCGCCAGGAGCGCGACGATGACCAGAGCGTAGATGACTGCGTTCATTTTCTTGTCTCCGTGGAGGTTCTGTTCCGTCTGCGGGCGCTTGGCGTTCAGGGCACGTGCGGCAGGGGCGAGCGCAGGCCGCCGAGCAGAAAGCTCATCAGGCGCGGCAGCAGCAGGTTGGGGTTATCCGGTTGTTCGGCGTCGTCGATGGTCCAGCCCGTGACCGAGCGCAACAGGTCGGTGCCGATGATGGCGTACGAGGTGGCGCCCAGCATGAACTGGAAGCGCCACATGATTTCCGCGCGGGGCACGTCGGGCAGGGCTGCGAACAGCGCGTTGCGGTAGCGCTCCAGCACATCCGCGTACTCCTCCGCGAACAGCGCGCGGATGAAGTCGGAGGGATCCGTCATGGTGCGTTCGAGCAGCGGCAGGAAGGTGCTGCCGGCCTGCGCGGGATCGGCCGCCAGGCGCAGCAGCGTGCCGAAAAAGGCGTCCACGATCTGCGACGGCTTCAGGGGCCTGCCTTCGGCTTGCGCCTCCAGCTCATCCAAAAGTCGCAAGCGTTCGCGGTTCAGCACTTCAAGGCGACGTTTGAGCACCGCCTGCACGAGTGACTCCTTGGAGCCGAAGTGATAGTTCACCGACGCCAGATTGACGCCGGCGGCCGTGGTGATCTGGCGCATCGAGGTGCCATCGTGTCCTTGTTGGGCAAACAAGGCCTCGGCGGTGTCCAGGATGGATTCACGGGTGAGGGACGGTCTGATTTCTTGCATAAGGTTGAATTCAAACGTTCGTTTAAAAACAATTATGCGTGAGAGATGGCTGAGACGCGAGCCTCGGCTATCCCCAATAGGGTTTACCACTAGCGGGCCGCAAGTCCCGCGTTCAGGACCGGCCGGATTCTCGCCAATCTCCACCAGAGGGATGACGAAACTCATGCGGAGGGAGTAACGATTTCCTAGTGTTTGCGCATGACCTTGAGCCTTTCGTCCTCGGACTGCCGACCTAGGATGAATGTGGTCTGGAAGGGAGGCGCAAAACCCCGCAGTATCAGCGCGAGGAGTTGAATCTGTCGCGCCCCTGAATACGCAATGACAGGCCCTAGTCCGTTCGCCGTAACGGACGGAAGGCCGACAAGCCCTGGCACAGGAGCAGGAGAAATGAAAACCTACAGAGTGGGACTGCTGGTCGACGGGTACGAGCAACCCGGCTGGATGCATGAGATGGTGGATTGGCTCACGCATAGCCAGGATTTTGAAGTCGCTGCTTTGCTGGTGATGAGTGAGGAGGGCGGCGAGAAAGCGCCCCGGTTGGGTGCGCGCGCGTTGTTTGGCGCCTTGTCGCGCCTGGAAGCGCGGCTGCTGCCGGCAAAGCAGCGGCAGGCGCTTGCGTGCCGCGACATGCGGGAAAGCGTGTCATCGGATACGGCTGCCGTCCTGTCGTTGACGCCTGGCATGCCCGCGGCCGAGGTGCAAAGCCAGGTTGCGGCGCTGGGCCTGGACCTGGTCATCACGCTGGGCGCATCGCCTGCCACCCGCGAACAAACGGCGGGCTGGGCGCGGCTGGGCGTATGGCAGCTGAGTTATTCGGATATTGCGGTGGCGACCAGCCGCTATGCCGGCTTCTGGGAGGTCTATCAGCGTGAAGATCACACCACGGTGAAGCTCTGGCGCGTGGGGCCGCGGGAGGACCAGGACGAATTGCTGGACCAGCGCAGTTTCAACACCGAAGTGTTCTGGTTGAAGAATCAGGCGCGCGCGTTCAGCCTGGGCAATTTCATGGTGTACGACGCGCTGCAGGCGCTGGCCCGCGTCAAGCAAGGCGTTGCGCCGCCGGGCATGCAGATCATGAGCGGCTTGCGGCGCGAGGATCCGGTGGAGTGGGATAGCGCCGCATATATTGCGCGTCAGGCCTGGTTAATGTCGGATTTGATTGTGCGGCGCGTCATGAAACGCAATGTGCGCTGGCGGATAGGCATGTTTCCTTCTGCCCGGCAGCAGGCGGTGGTATCCGAGGCCATGGTATTGCAGCCGCCCAAGGGAAGATTCTTCGCGGATCCGTTTGTATATACCCAGGATAAAAAGCCGTATATATTTTTCGAGGATTACGATTTTACCTCGCGCAAGGGCACGATCTCGGTTGCGACCTACTCCGACGGGGCTTTCCGCCTGCTGGGCACGGCCCTGAACCTGCCCTACCATCTGTCATTCCCATATATATTCGAGCACGAAGGCGTCACCTACATGGTGCCGGAGACCTGCGGCAATCGCAGTATAGAGCTCTGGAAATGCACCGATTTTCCGCTCAAATGGGAGCTTGATGTAAATTTGATGACTAATATATCCGCCGTCGATACCATTATTTTCAAACACGGCGAATATTGGTGGTTATTAACCAATATCGATCGGACCGACGGCCAAAGCCATTGCGACGAATTATTCGCTTTCTTTTCGGATTCGCCGCGCTCGACCGAGTGGACGCCGCATGCCTGCAACCCCATCGTGCGCAACCCGATGCGGGCCCGCAACGCCGGAATCGTTGTGTCGCCTGGCGGAGAGGTGATCCGCTGCGCCCAGTACCAGGGCTTCTGCCACTACGGCAAGGGCGTGTCGTTGAACCGGATAGAGGAACTAACGCCGTCCACCTATGTGGAAACGGACGGCGAAATCCACTACGCGAGCTTCCTGAGAAAACGTCATGCTTCGATGCACCATTGGCATCATCAGGGCGGGCATACGGTATTTGACTTCGCCTATATGGAGTAAATCGTGCCGGAAACGCAAAAATAAAAATGTTACCTATATTTCGATTACGAGAAAGACGCACGGGCTTGATGTGTCCGCGGAAACATATAGACAGTTATTGTCCTGATTCCGGAACTTCCAGGCCGCGCCCGGCGGATGCCGCGGCGCGGCTTTTTTACGCCTGTAACAGCGGCCTGCCTTAGCCTGCGACCCGCGCCGGACCTGCATCTTCCATAGGGAAAGCGCAAGCTCCTCATGGGGAATTCCTGGTGAAAACCCTAGCGCCGGAATGGATGAGATGCGCGTCTCGTCCAGATTTACGATGATGATTAAGGCTAACGAATGATTTCTGTTTTTGTCGGATTATATCGAGTCGAAACGTCTTGATTTTGACAATTTCGAACCATAAGATGGGTCCATGCCATCCGTTATGTTGGCTACCAAAGTCTCCCAGCCCAAATGCTCCGGTTCAGCTTCATTAGATATTCCGGAATATTGCGGACTCGCATCGCAGGGTTGGAAAAAAAATAGTCTTCAGCACAGCGAAGATCCCTTCTAGGCCCGTCGAAAAACCGGGAGGACACCATGGCCAAGATGGTCCTGATTGAAGCCCATCCGCTCCTGCGGTTGGGGTTGTGGCAGATTCTGAGCAAGTTGGATGATGTGTGGGAAATCGAGGGGATGGGTTTGGCTGACATCTCCAAGGCGGACGGCGTGCACGCGGGCGCCGACCTGTTGATCTATGGATTGCCGGTGGATACCGACGAAGCGTGGAGCGCGCTGCATGAAATCCAGCGCGTGCTCACGCCCAAGCGGATCCTGCTGCTGACGGACGTCATGCCCCTGCCCATGCCGGTACAAGGGTTGCCCGGGGCAAGCGTCTACGGTTGCCTCATGAAGACGGCATCGGTGGAAATCCTTGAAGCGGCCATCCGCCTGGTCATGGCGGGAGGGCAGTGCTTCCCCAGCGAACAGGCATTGCAGGCTCCCGCGCAAACGGTCTGCGCCTTGCCGGCCAGGGATGCCGACGATGCCGCTGCCAGCAAGGGTTCCATGCCCGTCAGCGCCGGCGCGCAGCTGCTGCAGATCACGCCGCGGCAATACGAAGTCCTGGTGTTGCTGGCGCGCGGCTATCCGATCAAGACGGTCAGCAGGATGTTGAACATTTCGGTGGCCACGGCCAAAACGCATGCGTGCACGCTTTACCAGCGCTTGCATGTGAAGAACAAGGGCGAAGCCGTATACGCGGCGCTGCAGCGTGGCGCGACCTTGGAATGGCATGAACCGAACGGCAGGGATGTGGATGCCGGGCAGCTTTATGGGCGCAAGCTCGGGTAGCCGGGATTGGTTTGCGCGGCCTGCCCGGCAGCCTGGAACGAAGGCGTTCCGTTGCTGCCGGGAGCGCGCATAGCCATCATGGCTAATTCATACACAGCAGTATCCGCGGTCGCAGTGCTGCTGCATTCCTCCACCAATCATCCTCCTGAACGAGATTCAGCGAACGTAGCCGCTGATAGCATGGGTTGTGTCCGCAAGACTGGATCGAGAAGGCGAACAACTCCGCCTCGCCATCGCGATTCCGTGCCGCGGACGAGATTCCCGTGAGGTCGGTGACGCCAGCAGCCTGCCGTTGCAGCAATGATGCGCCAGCGTCATGGGAACCGTGTATGGGCCATGCGTCACAAGGTTCCCCCCGGGATGACAACCGTACTGATCGAAGACTACGCTCTGCTCCGTGTCGCGATCCAGCATGTGCTGGAGCGTGCGCGGAACACCGACGACATTCTGGCCATCTCGCCAGCCCAATTGCTCACCATGTCCAGTTCGATCAACCGCCCGGTGGAGTTGCTGGTGATGGGTTGCAGCGGCCTGGCCGAGCAGGACGTCGGACTCCTGTCCCAATCGATGGCGTTCTTCATGCCGCGGCTGGTGCTGGTGCTTTATTCGGTGCTGGACCCGGGCGTCATGGCGGCGTGTGCGCGGGCAGGCGTCGCGGGCTACATGCCCAAGGCCTCCAGCCCCGATGCGCTGGCGGCGGCGGTCAGCCTCGTCATGGCGGGCGGCGAATGCTATCCGCAGCCCGCGGCCCGACCTCAGGGCGCCTCGCATCCGCCAACCCAGGAGCTGAGGGAGCTGACCCAACGGCAGGAAGAGATCCTGCAATTGCTGGTGCAGGGCAAGACCATGCGGGAGATCGGCCAGCAGGTCGGCATCTCGGTGGCCACCGTGAAGAGCCACGCGCGCACGCTGTACTGGAAGCTGAACGCGCGTAACCAGGCCGAGGCAGCCTACATCGCGGTGCAGATGGGACTGGTCAGAAGCGGCAACGGCGCAGCGCCCGCCAAGCACGACCCAGACGCGTAGGATGGGTCAAGCGCGAGAGACTTGATGCAAGAGCATCGGTCTCGAGTGCGCGTAACCCGTCGCCAACCGCCAAGAGAAAATTGAACTCATCGCAACGTTGACGGCCTGCGCGCAGCAGATGCGGCAGGCTTGTGCGGCGCCGTGCGGACGTTCAAACGCCCGCGCCGCGGGCCGCATGTTTGCCCTTGGCCGCTATCAGCGCTTCGAATTCCTGTTCCGCGGCAGCCAGCACGCTGTCCACGTGCAGATGCGTCTGCGCATACTGGCGCGCCGCGGCGCCCAGGGTTTCGCGGATCTGCGCGTTGTAGCTGAGCTTGCGCACCGCCTCGGCCATGGCCGCTCCGTCTTCCGGCGGCGTCAGCAGGCCGCAGCGCGCGACCACGCCGGCCAGCTCGGTGCCGGGCGAGGCACCGCACACCACGGGCCGGCCGCTGGCCAGCATGCCAGTCAGCTTGGACGGCATCACCAGGTCGGCGGCGCCGGCGCGTTGGGGCAGCAGATGGATGTCGGCGGTATTGAGCAATTCGCCCAGGCGTTCGGCAGGCTGCAGGTCCAGGAAGACGACGCGGGCCAGGCCCTCGCATTGCTGCTGCAGCGGCGCGCGTTCAGGACCCTGGCCGCAGAAGACGAACCACAGGCGCGTCTCGCGGCTGAGCCTGCGGGCCACGTCGGCCAGGGTCTGCAGGCCCTGCTTGCCGCCCATGTTGCCTGAATAAAGCGCAACGATCGCGTCGTGCGGAATGCCCAGTTCGGCGCGGTAGTTGCCGCCGCCGGCGCGCGGCGCAATCGCATCGACATCGATCCAGTTGGGCAGCAGCACCGCGCGGCCCGGGTCCACGCCCTTGGCCCGCGCCAGGTCCAGCATGCGGCTGGATATGGTCGACACGCGGTCGAAGCGGCGCATCAGCCAGCGTTCGGCCCTGAGCACCATGGCGCGCAGGCCGGCGCCCTTGAGCAGCCCCAGCTCGAACGCGGCGTCCACTTCATAGTCCTGGATGTGCAGCCAGGCGCGGGCGCCGCAAAGCCGCGCCGCCAGCCAGGCGGCGGGCGCGCAGAAGAGCGCGGGCTCCACCACCAGGATGATGTCCGGCCGCCCGGCGGCCGCGCGCAACAGCGAGGGCAGGCTGGACAGGGCGAAGCTGGCCAGGTGGATCAGGCGCTTGAGGCCGCCCGGCCGTCCGGGAACCCAGAGCGGCGCGCGGCGTACGGTGACGCCGCGCAGGGTTTCCTTGCGGTAACGGCTGGCGCGATAGCCTTCGTGCACCTGCCACTGCGGATAGTAGGGCGGGGCCGTCACCACGCTGACTTCGTGGCCGCGCGCGGCCAGCCATTCGGCCAGTTCGGCGCTGTATTTGCCGATGCCGGTGAGTTCGGGCGCGTAGTTGATGCCGTAGATGAGGATCTTCATGCCGGGCCAGCCTGGCGCGGGCGGATCGGACGGCATGGGTTGCCGTGGCACACCATGGCGGGCGGCATGTTGCGGAACACCGAGCTGCGTGCGCCGATCACGGCTTCACGCCCGACGGTCACGCCGGGGCCGATGAACACGTCGGTCGCCACCCACGCGCCGTCCTCGATGCGCACGGCGCGTTCGCGCAAGGGAAAGTCGGGTTGCGCCGCATCGTGGTCTGCTGCGCAGAGGTAGCTGCGCTGCGACACCACGGCGTGGGCGCCGATGTGGATGGGACCCAGGCTGTAGATGACCGCGTCGTCCCCAATCCAGGCGTAGTCGCCGATTTCGACCTTCCATGGATAAGTCACGGTGGCTGTGGGCCGGATCAGCACCTTGCGGCCGACCCGTGCGCCAAAGCACCGCAGCAGCCAGCGGCGAAAGCCATAGGCAACTTGCGGCGACCAGCGGAACAGCGTCGCCTGCACCGTCCACCAGAGCTGCACCGTCAGGGCGGAGCGGCCGCGCTGGCCGGGCGCCAGCGCAAAACGGTCGAGCTGTTGCAGGGCGCTCATTTGGCGGCTCCCGCCACGGCGTCGTCACGCGCCGCGGCGGCGCTGGCCTGCCGCGCCTTCTGGATCTCTTCGGTCTTGATGCGGATCTGCCAGTAGTACATGGCGCGCGCCACCGCGTAGTCGTAGCCCGCCTTGCCGTCCAGGAAGCCCAGGCGGAACACGTAGGAATGCAGGAACGAGATGGGCGCCTTGAACGGCATGGCCTGGAAGATGCGCTTGAGCAGGGCGCGCGCGCCCACGTTGGCCTCGCGCGGATCGTTCATCAGGCCCTTGGTGCGCAGGTTCGCTTCCCAATCGGAATAGCGGTTGTGCTTGTCGAAGTAGTGGAACAGCGAATCATGGTCGTTGTGCACCATGCGCTGGCGCAGGGCGAAGGTTTCGCCTTCGACCTGCGGCTGGTAATGGCCTTCGACCTCCCACATATGCGCCACGTCGAGATCGTCGTAGTCCAGGAAGCGCGAGCGGTCGCGCGCCAACAGGGCCAGCTTGTACACGCGGTGGCCGTGTTCCAGCTTCTTGCCGCAGAAGACGTAATCGAACGGCACGAAGGCGCCGCCCGCGCCCGCCGCGAAGCGCGGCAGGGCTTTGCGTATTTCCGCGGCCAGGCCGGGCGTCATCTCTTCGTCCGCGTCCACGTACAGCACCACGGGGTGCGAAAACGGCAGCTGTTCCAGGCACCACTGCTTCTTCTTGGGATACTTGCCGTTCCACTGGAAGTTCGAGACCTTGGCACCCAGCGCCGTCGCCATCGCGCAGGTCGCGTCGGTGCTGTTGGAGTCCACCACGAATACTTCGTCGAATTCGACCAGCGCCTTCAGGCACTTGTTGATGTTGCGTTCCTCGTTCTTCGTCATGACGACGACCGATACCGGTATCTTCTGCATGATGCTGTCCTGTTCAGGGCGTGCCGCGCTGCATCAGCGGGCGGAAGAGGGCGATGACGTTGCGGCAGTGCCGTTCCAGGGAAAAGGCGTCGGCGCGTTCCGGGCCTTGCTCGGCAAACCGTTCACGCATCTCCGCGTCATAGGCCAGGCGGCGCACCGCCTCGGCCAGGGCCGCGGCGTCGCCCACCGGAACCAGCAGGCCGTAGCGGCCGGAATCCAGGATTTCAGCCGGGCCATGGGGACAGTCGGTGGAAATGACTGGCACGCCCAGGCACAGCGCTTCCACCAGCACATTGCCGAAGCTCTCGCGCAGCGAGGTCAGGGCGAATGCGCCGGCGCCCGCAATCACCGGGAACGGGTTGTCGATATGGCCCGCCAGGGTGACCGGGCTGCGCGAGCCGCGCTCATCGATGCGTTTTTGCAGGGCGGCATGCTCGGATCCTTCGCCCAGGATGGTGAAGCGGATGCCGGGGTCATCCAGCAATGCGGCCGCGTCGATCAGCGTCGCGTAATCCTTCACTGCTTCGAGCCGGCCCACGGCCACCACATGGTAGGGGGCGGGCTGCGCGGGGTCGTCGCCGCCGCGGCCGCCCTGCGCGCGCACATTTTCCAGCGGCACGCCGTTGTAGATGGTGTGGACCTTGCCGCGCAGCGGCGGAAACATGCTGACCAGGTCTTCCTTGACGCCGCGCGACACGCCCACCACCGCATCGTGGCGCCGGTAGGTCTGGCTGACCAGCCAGCATTTCAGGCGCCGCATGCGCGAGGCTCCGTAGTGGATGGCCGGGCTGCTGTGTTCGAAGGCGACGGTGGCGAACTTGCCGCGCAGCAGCTTCTTGGCCGCCACGACCAGCATGTTGCACAAGAGGCCGTGCGAGCAGACGATGGCGGGCTTGTCGCGCCGGATCTGCATGAGCAGCTTGAAAAAGGCCACGGGCAGCATCAGCCGCAGCGCGGTCGGGGATTCGTTGACAGGGAGCGCCCGGGTCACCTTCGGATTGGATACGGGATACTCGCGGATGCGCGAACGCAGCAGGAACAAGGCGGAATCCACCCCTTGTTCCGGCAAGGCATCCACGATGAAGGCGACACATCTTCCTACGCCGCCGTGCAGGTCTGGCGCGACAAACAAGACATCAGGCATGTGGGATCACTCTAGTTGGCGTCCGGCGCGCAACGTCCGGGCGGTGGCTGGGGGCGGATGTCGTTCTTTGTTCTGGCACGGGCATGATCTGGGCATTGCGCATGAGCGACAGGCAATAGCACAGCAGGAACCCGGTGAAGGCGGTCTTGGGCGCATAGGCCAGGCCGCCGGAAAGCGAGTCGATGAAGATATAGATAGGCGCGGTGGCAAGCAGGTATCGCCGGTGCAGCTCCAGGCCCGGATGCGCATATCGTCGCAACAGCGTGAGCAGCAGAATGAGCACGGGCGGAAGCATGATCATGATGGTGCCGACCACCCCGAATTTCATCAGGTAGAAGGCCCAGGAGTTGTGGGCGAAGGTGCTCAGCTCGAAGCCGTTCTCGCCCATGACCCAGCTGCGAAAGCCCGCGCCCTTGCCGAACACCGGACTCTCCGCGAAGAAGTCCATTTGCCCCTGCATTTCCTGGACGCGCGCGCCGTAGCTGGAGTCCTCGTCCAGGCGCTCGACGCTGAAGATGCGATTGGTGAGCACGTCCAGGTAGCCGATCGCGGCGAAGACCAGCACCCCGGCGACTGCCGCCGGCGCAAAGACCAGCACGGCGCGGCGCCGGATCTCGGGACCCGCGCCCAACAGCACGGCGATGAAGACCGAGATCGCCAGCTGCAGGTATTGGCTGCGGTTCAGCGAGAACACCAGGGCCAGCAGCATATAGACCGTCAGCGCGTAAGCCTTGGGTCCGGAAACGTTGAGCGTGCGCCGGAAGTACAGCAGAGACACCACGCCGAACGGAATGGCCCATACGCCCAGCCGCACGTTGCGCAGCGGATTCGCCACGCTGAAGCCTTGCAGCTGTTCGGCCAACATCAGCGTGGCCACGGCCAGGCAGGCCGCCACGATGTACTTCTGCAGCACCGCGTAGGCGGCCGGGCTGTCGATGTCCTTGTAGCAAAGAAAGGGCGTGCACAGAAAATAGAACACGATGCGCAGGTCCCGCGCGACATCGCCGGTCTCGATGCCGGGATGATGCAGCGACACCAGAAGCAGATAGATCACCGACACGCACTGGATTCCCAGCAGCATGCCCAGCATGCCGCGGGGCAGCGCATAGGCCGCGGGATCCGCGAGCCGCAGCATCTTGACCACCAGCATGGCGACGAACAGGAAATCGAAGGGCGACAGCTTGAAGCTGCCGACGCCCAGGACGAAGTGATCGTCGTTCAGGGCCAGCGCCGTGAAGGCGAACATGCCCAGCAGATGCAGGGTCGATAAGCGGCGGTGCGTGGTCATTGTGGCTCTTCCCGGTATGGACAGGCGCTAGTGCGAAGCCCAGTCGTCTCGTCCGAAAATCCTGGTGGTCAGCTTTTCGAACAGATAGGACAGGTCGCCCTGCCGTGCGTGGGCGGCCACCTTGGACGCCCGGCACGACAGTTCGAACAGCTTTCCCAGGCCCGGCTCCGTGCGGCGGATGCGCGAGACGATCTGCTCGCGCTCTTCGAGCAGCACGTCCTGCATCAGCGCCGTCTTGGTTTCGTCATGGGCGGTGTACACGCCCATTGCGTCCGGGACGATCAGGTTCTTGCCTTCGCGCAGCAGCCGGCTCCACAGCTCCAGGTCCATGCAGTAGCGCATGCTCTCCTGCAGGAGCCCGTACTTCTGCAGCAGGTCGCGGCGGAAGATCGCGGACTGGTTCGGGATGGACGCCTTCACCACCGTCAGCGTGCCGCGGTTGACCGGCGTGTAATGGATCTTGCGGAAGATCTTGTTGTCGGCGTCCGCCACGAACAGGTTGCCGCTGACGATGGGCGCGCGTCCCTTGGAGGCGGCCGCGCCCAGCTTGCGCAAGGCGCCGGGGAAGTACAGGTCGTCGGAGTTTTGCCAGCCCACATAGTCGCCGGTGGCGCGTTCGAAGCCCTTGTTGATGGCATGCGACTGGCCGCGGTCGGGCGTGCTCTCCCAGTACGTCAGGTAGCGCTCATACTTGCGGATGATGTCCACGCTGCCGTCGGTGGAGCCGCCGTCGATGATGATGTACTCCAGCCGCGGATAGCCCTGGTTCAGCACGGACAGGATGGTGCGCTCCAGGAAGCGGGCCTGGTTGAACGAGGGGGTAACGATGGTCACTTTCGGCAACAGGCTGCCGGCAATCGGCGCCGGCGGCCGCAACTCGCGGACGAAGTCGATGAGCTGACGTGAATACTCGTTATGACGCTTGCGCATGTAGGACCTCAGCATATGAGTTAACGGGTGGCCGCAGGCAAGGCGCCCGGAAATTCTGGGCGGGATTGACGGATGGCGAGGGCCACGCCGGCCAGCGTGATCGCCGCGTAGGCCATGCGGCCCCATGCCGCGGCGTGTTCCCCCGCCGCGTGTACCAGTCCCGCCATGACGCACAGCATCGCCAGGCCGCCCAGGCCGTTCAGGATGGCGACGGCGCGTGAATTGCCCAGGCCCAGCAGGGAAAAGTGCGCAGCGGCGTTCAAGGACAGCAGCCCGGAGGCCACGATCAGCAACTGGAAGGTGCCCAGATGGCCGCTGGCGACGTTGTCCCCCAGCAGCAGGTTCAGAAGCGGATGACTGACCGCCAGCACCGCCAGCGTGGCGCTGGCCGACAGAGCCAGGTTCCACAGCATCATGCGGCGGATCTCGCGTTCGACGGCGCCCGGATAGGGCGGCGAAACCGACAGGCGGGTGACGCGCGGCATGGCCTTCTGGAAGATCGCGACCGACGCGGTATGGATGATCTGGCCGACCTGCACGCCGACCGTGTAGATGGCCAGCGCCGCCGGGCCCATGAGACTGCCGACCAGCACCCTGTCCACCGAACCGAAGGCCAGGGCGCTCAGGCTGTTCAGCCAGGACCAGCGGGAGAAACGGAAGGCGTCCATCATGGCGGCGCGGTCGCGCACCGGGCGCACCAGGACGCGTCCATAGGTGCGCGCGAATACGCGCATCTTCACGCTGCCCGCGATCAGGAGTCCCAGCGCCTGCGCCAGGCCGGTCCAGGTGGGGGAGGCCGTCAGCCAGGCCGTGGCGCAAGCCAGCCCCATCGTGCCGGTGCGGCTGAAGACCTCGCACAGCGCCGTGGCGCGGAAGTCTTCACGCCCTTTCAGGCATCCGGAAAACAGTTGGTCATATTGCTGCGTCAGGTAGATGGCCAGGGCGGGCATGGCAAGCATCGTCACCGCCACGCCGCCGAAGGTGGCCGCCGGCCAGCCCAGGCCCACCACTCCCCACAGCAGCACTGCGGCCAGGGTCACGACCCCCAGCGCGCAGCCGATCAGCGACATGCTTACGCCGGCTGCGCGATAGGCGCCGCCCGGTTCGTGCATGCGCTCGGAAACCAGCTTGGTCGCCGTCACCGCCGCGCCCAGGTTGGCGGCATTGCCGAAGCCGGCCAGGGCGATGATCATCGAGTACTGGCCGAAGCCCACCGTTCCCAGCTGCCGGAACAGGATGGGCAAGGCCACCAGCGCCGCGACGGGGCCGATGCCATACTCCACCAGCCCCCAGAAGGAGGCATTGCCGGCGATGTGTTTCCTCAGGAATCCGAACATGGCTGGGGCCTGTGGGCATAGGGGTTCTGGCGAGGCCGTCAGGCCACGGGCAGCGCATGCTGGGTGCGTTCACGCAGGAAGTGCCCGTAGGCCAGCGTGATGCCATGCGTCAGTGAGATCTCCGGTTTCCAGCCCAGCGCCTGCATGCGGGCCGAGTCCATCAGCTTGCGCGGCGTGCCGTCGGGCTTGCTGCTGTCGTAGACGATGTTGCCCTCGTAGCCGACAACGCGGGCCACCAGCCTGGCCAGGTCGGCGATCGAGATGTCCTGCCCGGCGCCGATGTTGTAGATGCCTTCCGCCTGCGGATGCTCCATCAGCATGACGCAGGCCTGCGCCAGGTCGTCCACGTACAGGAACTCCCGCAGCGGCGCGCCGGTGCCCCAGATGCTCACGCTTTCCTGGCCAGATTCCCGCCCTTCGTGGAATTTGCGGATCAGCGCGGGCAGCACGTGGCTGCTTTGCAGGTCGTAGTTGTCATGCTGGCCATACAGATTGGTCGGCATGGCGCAGATGAAGCGCGCGCCGAATTCGCGCTGATAGGCCTCGCACAGCTTCAGGCCCGCGATCTTGGCGATGGCGTAGGGCTCGTTGGTCGCCTCCAGCGGCCCCGTCAGCAAGGCGTCCTCGCGGATCGGCTGAGGAGCTTCGCGCGGATAGATGCATGACGAACCCAGAAACAGCAGCTTGCGCACGCCGGCCGCATACGCGGCGCGGATCACGTTGCACTGGATCATCAGGTTCTTGTACAGGAACTCCACCGGATGCGTCTGGTTGGCGAGGATGCCGCCCACCTTGGCCGCGGCCAGGTACACCACGTCGACCGGCGTGGTCGAGAAGAAGCGGTTGACCTGATTCTGGTTTTCCAGATCCAGCTCTTCCCGGCCGCGGGTCAGCACGTTGCGGTACCCGCGGCGTTGCAGCTCGCGGGTGATCGCGGCGCCCACCATGCCGCGGTGGCCGGCGACGAAGACGCGTTGCTCCAGGTTCGTCATGTCGTGCTACTCCTTGTAGGCGTAGATTTCGTAGCCGTTCTGCTCGACCAGCGCATCGCGCCGGGCGTCGCGCAGATCGCTCTCGACCATTTCCTTGACCAGTTGCGCGAAGGAGGTGCGGGGCGACCATCCCAGCTTTTCGCGCGCCTTGGTCGGATCGCCCAGCAGGGTCTCCACTTCCGTCGGGCGGAAGTAGCGCGGATCCACCCGGACGATGACCTGGCCGGGCTTGACGTCATGGACCGGCGAGAACAGCACGGTGGCGGTCTCTTCCAGTCCTTCGCCTTCCCAGGCCAGCAGGATGCCCAGCTCGCGCGCGGCGGTATTGATGAATTCGCGCACGCTGTATTGCATGCCGGTCGCGATGACGTAGTCCTCGGGCGTGTCCTGCTGCAGCATCAGCCATTGCATTTCGACGTAGTCGCGGGCGTGGCCCCAGTCGCGCAGGGCGGACAGGTTGCCCAGGTACAGGCATTCCTGCAGGCCGAGCACGATGCGGGCCAGGCCGCGGGTGATCTTGCGCGTGACGAAGGTCTCGCCGCGCTTGGGCGATTCGTGGTTGAACAGGATGCCGTTGCAGGCATACATGCCATAGGCTTCGCGGTAATTCACGCTGATCCAGTAGGCGTACAGCTTGGCCGCCGCATACGGGCTGCGCGGATAGAACGGCGTGGTTTCCTTTTGCGGCGTCTCTTGCACCAGGCCATACAGCTCGGAGGTGGAGGCCTGGTAGAAGCGGGCCTTGTTCTCCAGTTTCAGGATGCGGATGGCTTCCAGGAGACGCAGGGTGCCCAGGCCGTCGGCGTTGGCCGTGTATTCGGGTTCCTCGAACGAGACGCCGACATGGCTTTGGGCGGCCAGGTTGTAGATCTCGTCGGGCTGCACCGACTGCACGATGCGGATCAGGCTGCAAGAGTCGGTCATGTCGCCGTGATGCAGCACGAAATTGCGGGGCTGGTCATGCGGATCCTGGTACAGATGGTCGATCCGGGCGGTATTGAACAGCGAAGCACGCCGCTTGATGCCGTGGACCTCATAGCCCTTGGCCAGCAGAAACTCCGCCAGATAGGCCCCGTCTTGGCCAGTAACGCCGGTAATCAGTGCCCGTTTTGGCATGGTTGTATCCTTAAGACTTAGTGACTGCACGAAAGGAGCCGAAGGCTGCGGTACCAATGTGCAATGAGATTACTGTTGCACCAGCCGCTGAGATATCGGCCAAAAGGTCTAATAATTCAGCCTGTCGATAGGGAAAAAGGGACTGGATTGCTTCATCCAGCGCACCCAGCATGGCAATCGCCACCAAGGCCGTCAGCGCCGGGCGCCGGTTGACCGAGAAATAGATCAACGTGGTCAGGAAGGCGTAAGCCGCAAGATGCAGACGCTTGTCCCCAAAGGCGTCCGACATCTCGGCGGCCAGGCCCGGCAGGTTGCCTATCGTTACCAGTACGGCGAAGAACAGCCCGGCAAGAGGCAGGCAGATCCGGGCCATGCCCGGTCTGAAGAAGGGCGGGGGCACCTCTTTTTCAAACCCGGCCATACATGTCCTGGAATCTGACGATGTCGTCTTCACCCAGGTAGGCGCCCGATTGCACCTCGATGATTTCCAGCGGGATCTTTCCCGGGTTCTCCAGGCTGTGGATCTCGCCCAGCGGGATGTAGGTCGACTGGTTCTCGGTCAGCAGGTATTGCTTGTCGCCGTTGTAGATGCGCGCCGTGCCGGAAACCACGATCCAATGCTCGGCCCGGTGATGGTGCATCTGCGAGGACAGGCGCGCGCCGGGCTTCACCGTGATCCGCTTGACCTGGTAGCGCGGACCCTGGCCGACCGAGTCGTAGGATCCCCAGGGCCGCTGCACTTCGCGGTGATGGTTCAGTTCCGAGCGGTGCTGCGTCTTGAAGATCTCGACCAGCCGCTTGACGTCCTGCGAGCGCGATTTGTGCGCCACCAGCACGGCGTCGGCGGTTTCGATCACGACGATGTCGTCCAGGCCCACCGAGGCCACCAGCCGGCTGGTGGAGTGGATCAGGCAGTTGCGCGAATCCTCCACCATGACGTCGCCGGTGGTGGAGTTGCCTTCCACCGTCTTCTGGGCGATACCCCAGACCGCGTCCCAGGCGCCCACATCGCTCCACGAGGCGGCCAGCGGGATGACCACGGCGCTGTCGGTGCGCTCCATGATGGCGTAGTCCATGGAATCGCTGGGGCAGGCCTCGAAGGACGGGCCGTCCAGGTGGAAAAGCGAATTCTCGCCATGTCCGATGGCCACCGCCGCCTGCACCTGTTCCAGCATCTTGGGCGCCAGGCGCGCCATTTCCGACAGGAATACCGAGGCCTGGAAGGCGAACATGCCGCTGTTCCAGTAATAGCCGCCATCGTCGATGAAGCGCTGCGCCACCTCGGGCGAGGGCTTTTCAACGAAACGGCGCACGCGGCGGGCGGGGGCCATGACCCCGGGCTCGTCCGCCTGGATGTAGCCGTAGCCGCTGAGCGGCGCGGTGGGCGTGATGCCGAAGGTCACCAGGGCGCCTTGCAAGGCGGCCTTGTAGGCTTCGGCGAAGGCGGCGCGCAGTACCTCGCCGTCTTCCAGCACGTGGTCCGACGGCATGATCAGCATGACCGGGTCCTCGCCGTCGCGCATGGCGCGCAGGGTGGCCGCGGCGATTGCCGGCGCCGTGTTGCGCGCGAAAGGCTCCAGGATCACTTCCACGTCCTTGATGCCCAGCTCCAGCGCCTGCTCCGCCGCGATATAGCGGTGCGCGTCGTTGCAGACCAGGGTGGGCCGGGCCTGCGCATCCGCCGAACCGAGCCGCAGCAGGGTGTTCTGCAGCAGGCTGCGGTCATCGGTCAAACGGATGAACTGCTTGGGCAGCAGCTCGCGCGACAGCGGCCACAGGCGCGAGCCTGAACCGCCGCAGAGTATGACTGCCCGGTACGGGGGAGGGGGATTGGTCATGGCGCTCACTCCTTGAAGTAGGCCTGGGTGTAGGGGTGCACGCCGGGATCGGCGGCGAGGGCCTTCGCGGGCAGCCAGCGGTAGCTGCGGTGCTGGGCCTGGGGCAGGCTGGAAATGTCCAAAGAAAGCTCGGCCTCATAGGCGAGGACGACGTAGTGGGTGGAGCGTCCGGCTTCACCCGCAAAATTGGTGCCATAGAAGTGTTCGTACACGCCGCGCGGGGTCCAGGCCAGCTCGCTGACCGGGATGCCCAGTTCGTCGCGGGCGATGCGCCGCAGCGCGGCGTGCAGGGTCTCGTTCTTGCGGATCCGTCCGCCCGGCACGAACCAGGCGCCCTGGGCCGGGGGATTGGCCCGCAGGCCGGTCAGGTAGCGGCCCGCGGCATCGCGCAGCAGCAGGTCGATGGAAACCAGCGGCAACATCTCTACCGCCTGGCGGAACTCCGCCTGCGCCAGCAAGCCGTCGCGGGCCGCGGCCTTGCGTTGCTCGGGCCATCCCAAGGGTTTAGTAGACATTGCGGCCCGTCCATCCCGACAACGCCGTGCGGGCGATGATCTGCAGGTCCATCCTGAACGTCCAGTGCTGGATGTAGTAGATGTCGTACTCGACCCGGTCGCTCATCTTGCGCAGCGTGTCCGTCTGCCCGCGCAGGCCGTTGACCTGCGCCCAGCCCGTGATGCCCGGCTTGACGCGGTGGCGCATCATGTAGCGCTGCACCAGGTCCTTGTACATTTCGTTGTGTTCCAGCGCGTGCGGACGCGGACCCACCACCGACATGTCGCCCATCAGCACATTCAGGAACTGCGGCAGTTCGTCCAGGCTGGTGCGCCTGAGGAAGCCGCCGATGCGCGTGACGCGGGCATCGTTGCGCGTGGCCTGGGTGACCACGCCATGCTCCTGATGCACTGTCATGGTGCGGAACTTGTAGACATGGAAGACCTTGCCGTCCACGCCCAGCCGAGGCTGGGTGAAGAACACCGGGCCGCGCGAAGTCGCCTTCACCAGGATCGCCACCGTCAGCATCACGGGCGACAGCCCGATCAGCGCGCAGAAGGCGAAGCCGCGGTCGAAGAGTTCCTTGGCCCAGCCTCGCACGCCGGCGGCCGGCAGGCTGTTGAGCTGTATGGCCGGCAGACCCAGGAATTCGCCGATGCGGTGCCCCAGCAGCTGGATCGACATGACATCGGGAATCCAGCGGATATCCACCAGGTCGTTGCGCAGGTGATAGAGGACTTCGCGCAGTTCCTGGCCCGCTTCCATCGGCAGCACGATCCAGATCTCGCGGACGTTGTGCTCATGCACGAAGCCATGCAGCTCGTCCAGGTCATGCAGGCGGCGGACTTGCGGCGGCAGGTTCTCATGGGGCTCGGCATAGATGCCCGCCACTTCGTAGCCCGCGCCGCGGTATTGCTCGACGCGGCGCCACAGGTCATGGCCCAGCGCGCCAAAGCCCACCAGCAGTACGCGCTTGCGGTCCAGCCCGCGGTCGCGCGCCGCGCCCAGGATCGCGTAGACCGCAATGCGTAAGCCGGCCAGCGTCAGCGCCGACATGCCGAACCACGTAGCCGCCCATATGCGCGATATCGCCGCGGTCTGGTGCATGAGAAAACTGATGCAGATGCCCAGCGCGAACACCAGCGCCCAGGCCGCCAGGCTGCGCACGACCAGGTCGGTCAGCAGGCGGCCGCGCCAGGATACATAGAGGCGGAAGGCCGGGAATATGGCGACCACGCCCAGGCCGCACAGATACACAAGGAACAGATGGATCTGCGGAGGATCCGCCAAGGCATCGTCCGAGAATTTCAAGCCGGTGGCAGTCAGGCCGCAGGCGATCACGATCGCGGCATCGAGCAAGCGATAGAGATAGCTTGCTCCGCTGAATCTAGACGACGTGTCCGTTTGGGACGGGTCCATCGCGCACTCCTGTTCGTGGGGAGCCGCCGTGCGAAAGGCAAAGACAGTGCACCGCCGCAAAGCTTGTGGCTACCGACAAAATCTTATTGAGTGCGCAAGGCACCCGAAACCTCCAAACGATGTAGGAGAAGGCTTAGGACATCCGTCGAATGTGCGGGGCTAGGAAAAGAGAGTGGAATGTCGCAACCCGTTACGCATCGGGCTCACTCCAAGCAACGAAGTCATTCACAAGTGGATTTGCCATGACGACATTTTTCGGAACGTTGAGCCGAGGCATAGCAGCTATCGCGCTCGTGTCCTCGCTGGGCGCTTGCGCCTTGTCTCCCGGTATGACCTTTGACGCCAATCAACTTGCGGATCCGCTGGATCCGAACTCCAAGGCTGTAATCAAGGAAATCACGCCGTCGCTGGTGCTTGAAGACCAGCGCGCGCGCCAGGCATTGCTCGACAACGAAGGCGTCGACAAGCTCTACGGCAAGTCCGGGCCGTACCTGATCGGGCCCGGAGACATCCTCTCGATCGTAGTGTGGGATCACCCTGAACTCGTCCTTCCGACGCAAACCTACGCCATCGGGACTGGGGTAACGGAACTAGCCATTGGAGACACCGCCTCGGGCATTCCGGGCTATACGGTTTCATCCACTGGATATATCCAATTTCCCTATGCGGGATTGCTGAAAGTGGCCGGGTTGACGGAACTTCAGGCGCGCAATCTCATAGTGAATAGTTCGAGCAAGTACATCCAGGATCCGCAGATCACCGTACGCGTTCTGGGATATCGCAGCAAGCGTGTTTACGTCGATGGCGAAGTGAAGACGCCGGGCGCAATCGCGATCAACGATATCCCGATGACCCTGTTGGAAGCGATCAACAGGGCCGGAGGCATTCTGCCCACGGGCGATCGCAGCGCAGTCTACGTGATCCGTGACGGACGCCGTACTCGCGTGAACGTGCCTGCGCTGATCGAGCGTGGCCAAGACCTGAACCAGGTGCTGCTGAAGTCCGGCGACATCGTCAGGGTCACGCCGCGCGATGACAGCAAGGTGTTCGTGATGGGCGAGGTGACCTTGCCCACCGCGGCAGTGATGCGTGACGGACGCATGTCGTTGACCGAGGCGCTGGGCTTGGCCGGAGGACCGAACCAGCTGACCTCGAATCCGTCTCAAATATTCGTTGTGCGCAGCACTGAGCAAGCGACGCCGCTGGTGTTCCACCTGAACGCCGGATCGCCGCAGACTCTTGCGGTGGCGGAGAAGTTCGAGTTGCAACCCAAAGACGTGGTGTTCGTGGATACGGCGGCCCTGGTGCGGTGGAACCGCTTCATCAGCAATCTGTTCCCGAGCGCCCAGACCGTACAGACCGTGAAGTCCATAGATTAGTCCGCCTTAAACCACGCCTGGGGACGCCGCGACCGCGGCGGCGTCTTCTCTTGGAGAGCTGCATGTCGTTGCCCATCGAATCGTTCGAGCCGTCCGTGCCGGCTCGCCAGCAGGAAACTCCGTTGTCGTCCCATGTGGACGCCATCTTCTCCAACCGGTGGATGATCATCGCGATCACTCTGCTTGCATTACTGGGGGCGCTTACCTATGTGATGATCACGCCCAAGGTGTACTCGGCCGACATCATCGTGCAGGTGGAAGAGGAAATGCCGCAGGGGCAGAGCCGCAGCCTGCTCGGCGATGTGTCCTCCATGTTCGATACCAAGGCGGAGACCTCGGGCGAAATGGAAGTGCTGCGTTCGCGCATGGTGGTTGGACCCGCAGTCGACAAGTTCCTGCTGTACATCCAGGCCAAGCCGCGCTATTTCCCCGTGATCGGCGAATGGCTGGCGCAGCGCTACGAAAGCCTGCCGTATCCGTCGAGCCTGCCGCGCGGCGGTTATGCATGGGGCGGCGAAGCCATCGCGATCTCGCAGCTGGACGTGCCCAACGAATGGCTGGGCAAGCCCTTTCGCGTGACCACGCTGGGCGAAGGGCGCTACACGCTGAGCGACAAGTTCACGGGCGCGACCTTCAACGGCACCGTGGGCAAGCCCGAGCATTTCCGGCTGCCTGGCGGCGGCGCGATGGACGTGCATATCGACGCGCTGACGGGACGCCCCGGGACCGAGTTCACGGTGTCGCGCAGCTCGCGCCTTGCAGCCATCGAGGATGTGCAGGCGCGCCTGGGGATCTTCGAGCGCGGCCGCACGTCGGGGGTGATCGGCGTCACGCTGGAAGGCAATGATCCCGCGCTGACGACTGCCGTGCTCAACCAGATCGGCCAGGAGTACGTGCAGCAGAACGTGAACCGCAAGTCGGCGCAGGCCGAGAAGTCGCTGGTATTCCTTGAACAGCAGCTGCCGGTGCTCAAGGGCGAGCTGGACGCGGCCGAGACCAAGTACAACTCCCTGCGCAACAAGCGCGGCACCATCGACCTGAGCGAAGAAGCCAAGCTGATCCTTGCGCAATCGGTGGATGCGCAGACCAAGGTTATGGAACTGCGCTCCAAGCGCCAGGAGATGATCACCCGCTTCGCGCCAACCCACCCCAGCATCGTGGCGCTGGACCGCCAGATCGCCGGGCTGACCGGGGACGTCAACCGCATCGGCAACAACATCCGCCAGTTGCCTGACCTGGAGCAGGACGTGGTGCGCCTGGTGCGCGACGTGCGCGTCAACACCGAGCTCTACACGGCATTGCTCAACAACGCCCAGCAGCTGCGCCTGATCCGCGCCGGCAAGGTGGGCAACGTGCGCATCCTGGACTCGGCGGTGCAGCCGGACAAGCCGGTGCGTCCCAAGGCCGCCATCATCATCGGCGTGGCGACCGCCTTCGGCCTGATCTTCGGCATGCTGTGCGCGTTCGTGCGCAATGCGCTGTTCGGCGGACTGTCGGAACCCGACGACGTCGAACGCCATACCGGCCTGCCGGTGTTGGCCGCCATTCCCTATAGCGACATGCAGGACAAGCTGTGGCGGCGCAGCCGGCGCAAGAACGCCAGCGTGCCTGCGCTGCTGGCGCAGAGCCAGGGCAACGCGCCGCCCATCGAAAGCCTGAGGTCGTTCCGCAACGTGCTGCAGGCGTCGCTGCGCCAGTCGGCCAACAACATGGTCATGTTCACCGGCCCCGTGGCAGGCGTGGGGAAGTCCTTCCTGTCGGCCAACTTCGCCTTCATCCAGGGCGGCGTGGGCAAGCGCGTGCTGCTGATCGACGCTGACTTTCGCAAGGGCCAGCTCAACCGCTACTTTGGCGTGCCCAAGGAAGACGGCCTGTTCGAAGTGCTGTCGGGCACGATACCGCTGACCCAGGTCCGCAAGCACAGCGTGTCCGAGGGCGTGGACTTCATCGCCACCGGCGCGGTCACCTTCGACCCGTCCGAGTTGCTGGCCTCGCCGGTGTTCGGCGAAACCCTGCGCGAACTGGCCTCGCAGTACGACATGGTGATCCTGGACACGGCGCCCGTGCTGTCGTCTCCGGACGCGGCCGTGGTCGGCACGCATGCGGCGGCGGTGATGGTGGTGGTGCGTTCGGGCATGAACACCGTGGGCGAGATCCGCGAGACGGCCAAGCGCCTGATCCAGGCGGGCGCGCCGGTGGACGGCGTGCTCTTCAACGGCCTCAAGCTCCTGCCGGAACGCTTCGGCTTCCGGTCCAAGTACGGCAGTTACCGCTACTCCCGTGCGGCGTATTACGGCGATTTCAAACAGAACGGCCCTAAATAACGCCACCCGGAGAAACTGGCATGCACGGAACTTTTGGCTGGGACACGCCGCAAATTCTGGATGCGGTTTTCAAGGCTTATGACATACGCGGCACGGTGCCGGAAGAAATCGATGCGAGGTTCGCGCACAGCCTGGGGATGGCGGCGGGAACCCAGGCCCGCGAACAGGGAGCGCGGTCCATCGTGGTGGGGAGGGACGGCAGGCTGAGCAGCGTCGAGCTGGCGGCCGCCTTGCAGGCGGGCCTGCGCTCGGCGGGCATGCACGTCATCGACATCGGCATGGCGACCACGCCGATGGTGTACTTCGCGACGCGCCTGATGGACACGGGCGCGGGCATCGCGGTCACGGGCAGCCACAACCCGCCCGCACACAACGGCTTCAAGATCGTGCTGGACGGCGCCTCGCTATATGGCGAAGGCATCACCGCGCTGCGCGATGCGATGCGCCTGCCCATCGAATCGGCCAGCGCCTCGGGCGGACGCACGCAGATGCAGATCATGCCGTGCTACACGGCGCGCCTGATGGGCGATATCCGCATGGCGCGTCCGATGAAGATCGCCATCGATTGCGGCAACGGCGTGGCGGGCGCCGCGGCGCCGGCGCTGTTCCGCGCCCTGGGCTGCGAAGTGGTCGAGCTGTTCTGCGAGGTCGACGGCTCGTTCCCGGGCCATCACCCGGATCCGGCCGATCCGCAGAACCTGCAGGACCTGATCTATTGCCTGCGCTATTCCGACTGCGAGGTCGGCCTGGCGTTCGACGGCGACGGCGACCGGCTCGGCGTGGTGACCAAGACGGGGCAGATCATCTGGCCCGATCGCCAGCTGATCCTGTTCGCGCGCGACGTGCTGTCGCGCAATCCGGGCGCCGAGATCCTCTATGACGTCAAGTGCAGCCGCCACGTGGCGCGCGCCATCACCGAGGCGGGCGGCAAGGCCACCATGTGGAAGACGGGGCACTCGCTGATCAAGGCCAAGATGCGCGAGACCGGCGCGCTGCTGGCCGGCGAGATGAGCGGCCACATCTTTTTCAAGGAGCGCTGGTACGGCTTTGACGACGGCATCTACGCCGCCGCCCGGCTGCTGGAGATCCTGTCCGGCGCGCCGGATCCCTCGGCCCTGCTGGAAAGCCTGCCGCAGTCCTGCGCTACGCCCGAAATCAAGCTGGAAACCGCCGAAGGCGAGCAGTTCGACCTGGTGGAAGCGCTGCGTGCGCAGGGACAGTTTCCCGGCGCGCAGTCCATCAACGACCTGGACGGCATCAGGGTGGATTACGCCGACGGCTTCGGCCTGGCGCGTCCGTCCAACACCACGCCGACGGTGGTATTGCGTTTTGAAGGGGACACCGTGGCCGCATTGGCCCGTATCGAGGAGGATTTCCGCAACGCGTTCCGACGCATTGCCCCTCATGTTCGTTTACCGTTTTAAGGAGCATCACGCGATGGGAAAGGCCAAGTATGCGATTGAGGCGCTAAGGGCGAATTCGGGCCTGGCGGACAGCCCGGAGTGGCAGGCGTTCGCGCAGGCCGCGCACGGCGCGGAATTGGACGGCGCGGCGCTGAAGGTCATCGAGGCGGCGGGTCTTTGCGTGGACCTGAGCATGCAACGGCAGTCGCCGGCGCTGGAAGCGGCGGCCATGTCGCTGCTGCAGGCGCGCGGCGTGGCGGATGCGCGCCAGGCATTGTTCGCGGGCGAGCCGGTCAACTGGACCGAAGGCAAACCGGCATGGCATACGGCGCTGCGCGCCGGGCGCACGCGGGAACAGCCTGACGGCCAGGACGCTGACTCCGTCTGCGAGCATTCGCGCATGACGGACTTCGTGCGGCGGGTGGACCAGACGGCCGATTTCAACACGGTGCTGCATATCGGCATCGGCGGCAGCGATTGGGGACCGCGCCTGGCGGTCCAGGCGTTTGGCGGGGCGCAGCAGCGCCGTCAGATCCGCTTCGTGTCCAACATCGACGGACACGCGTTCCATGATGCGGTGGCCGGGCTGGACCCGCGCCGCTGCCTGGTGGTGGTGTCTTCCAAGTCCTTCACCACCGCCGAGACGCTGCACAACGCGCGCGCGGCCATCGCCTGGCTCAAGCAGGGCGGCGTGGCCGACGTGTCGGAACATCTGGCCGCGGTCACCGCCAACGTGTCGGCGGCGCGCGCGCTGGGCGTGCCGTCCAGCCAGATCTTCAAGATGTGCGACTGGGTGGGCGGGCGCTATTCGGTCTGGTCGGTCGCCGGCCTGTCGATCGCGCTGACGGTCGGCGCCGACGTGCTGATCGGCATGCGGGCGGGCGCCGAGGCCATGGACCAGCATTTCCAGCAAGCGCCGTTCGCCTCGAATGCGCCGATCCAGCTGGCGCTGGCGGGCCTGGTCAACTGCAGCGTGCTGGGCCACAACTCGCTGAACATCGCGGCCTACAGCGCGCGGCTGCTGCACCTGGTCACCTATTTGCAGCAGCTGGAAATGGAATCGCTGGGCAAACGGGTCGCGGGCGACGGCGCGGCGGTCGGCGTGCCGACGGCTCCCATCATCTGGGGCATGCCGGGCACCGATGGCCAGCACACCTTCTTCCAGTGGCTGCATCAAAGCGAAGAGGGCGCGCCGGTGGACTTCATCGCCAGTCTGCAAGGCCATGCGGATAGTCCCGATGCGCACCGCATGCTGCTGGCCAACTGCCTGGCGCAGCGCCAGGCGTTGCTGCGCGGCAAATGCCTGGAGCAGGCGCTGATGGACGTGGCGCACATCGACGACCAGGAGCGTGCGCTGAGCCTGGCGCAGCACATGGTCCATCCGGGCGGGCGCCCTTCGACCCTGATCGTGTTGCGCCAGCTGGATCCTCGCGGCCTGGGCGCGCTGCTGGCGTTGTACGAGCACAAGGTGTTCGTGCAGAGCGTGGTCTGGGGCATCAATCCCTTCGACCAGTGGGGCGTGGAACTGGGCAAGCGCCTGGCCACCGGCATCGAGCGCGAGCTGGCGGTGCCGGTGTCGGCCGGCGTGGTGGACTGGGGCCACGACGCGTCCACCTCGTACTGGATCGACCGCTACCGCAGCCATGCGCAGGCGCCGCGGCCGCGCCATGCCTGGGTGCCTGGCGTGGCGGCGCATCTGTGAGGGAGACCATGCCGGATCTGCATGTGTTGGTGACGGGCGGCGCCGGCTATATCGGCACGCACACGCTGGTCGCGATGTTGGCGGCGGGCCAGCGGCCGCTGGTGCTGGATAACTTCAGCAACGGCAGCCGCGAGGCCGTGCGCCGCGTCGAGCGCCTCTGCGGCGTGGAGATTCCTCTGGTGGAAGGGGACATCCGCAGCCCTGGACTGGTCGAATCGGTGCTGGCCGAGACGGCAGCGCGCGGCGCGCCGGTGCAGGCGGTGCTGCATCTGGCCGGCAGCAAAGCGGTGGGCGAGTCGGTTGCCGATCCGCTCAAGTACTACGACAACAACGTCGGCGGCTCGGTGACGCTACTGCGCGCCATGCGCGAGGCGGGCGTGACGCGCATGGTGTTCAGTTCTTCGGCCACAGTCTACGGCGAGCCCCGCTACCTGCCGCTGACCGAGGCGCATCCGCTGGCGCCAACCAACCCCTACGGCCGCACCAAGCTGATGGTGGAGGAAGCGCTGCGCGATGTCTGCACGGCCGATCCCGCGTTCAGCGCGGTGACGTTGCGCTACTTCAATCCCATCGGCGCGCATCCGAGCGGCCAGATCGGGGAAAGTCCGCGCGACATTCCGAACAACCTGTTCCCGTACATCACCCAGGTGGCGGTAGGTCGCCAGCCTTTCCTGCGGGTGTTCGGCGACGACTACGAGACGGCCGACGGCACCGGCGTGCGCGACTATCTGCACGTGATGGACCTGGCGCAGGGGCATGTGCAGGCGCTGGCCTATTCGGAGCGCCACCCCGGATTCGTGGCGGTCAACCTGGGTACCGGGCAGGGCACCAGCGTGCTGGAGCTGGTGCATGCGTTCGAACGGGTCAACGGCTGCCGCATTCCCGTGCAGGCGCAGGCCAGGCGTCCCGGCGACGTCGAAAAGATGTGGACCGATCCCACGCTGGCGGCTTCCTTGTTCGGCTGGCATAGCACGCATGACGTGGATGCGATGTGCGCGGACGGCTGGCGCTGGCAGCAGGGCAACCCTCAGGGCTACGACCTCGGCACAGGGACATAACCCCTGCGCCGTATCGGATGGATTCCTCGAAACCGGCGCGAGCGGTTACAGTTGACGGAAATATTGCGAAGCAGCATTGCCCGGCGGCCTGGCCGCCGCGGCCGTGCACCGTCAACGAGGCGCACCCATGTTTGAATTCAATCCCTCTACCGGCCTCCTGCAGGAGCTGCAGTCATGAGCGGGCCGACCTACAGCGCGCCGGCCCACTGGAACCTGGACAGCATCGTGTCCGGCCTGCGCGAAGCGCGCGTGGCCTGGCGCGGTCCCCGCGGCCGCCTGCGCGAAGACGCCGGCCTGCGCGAATTCCCGTCGCAGGAAAGCCTGCGCCAGATCGTCAAGGATCTCTGTGGCGCGCTGTTCCCGATGCGCCTGGGTCCCATCGACCTGCGCGAAGAGGTCGAGGACTTCTACGTCGGCCATACCATCGGCGCGGCGCTGGACGCGCTGCTGCACCAGGTCTGTCTTGAATTGCAGTACGTGGGCCGGCCCGAACAGACCGAGCCCGCGGATGCGCGCCAGCGCGCCATCGAGATCGTGCGCCAGTTCGGCGCGGAGCTGCCGCGCGTGCGCGCCGCGCTGGACCTGGACGTGACCGCCGCCTATCAGGGCGACCCGGCCGCGCACAATGTGGACGAGGTCCTGCTGTGCTATCCGGGCGTGGCGGCGATGATCCACCACCGTCTGGCCAACGTGCTGTACCGCCTGGGCGCGCCGATGCTGGCGCGCATCGTGGCGGAAATCGCGCATGCGGATACGGGCATAGACATCCACCCGGGCGCGACCATTGGCCGCAGCTTCTTCATCGACCACGGCACCGGCGTCGTGATCGGCGAGACCGCCATCATCGGCGACCGCGTGCGCCTCTATCAGATGGTCACGCTGGGCGCCAAGCGCTTCCCGCCGGGTGAAAACGGCGAACTCAAGAAAGGCCTGGCGCGTCACCCCTTGATCGAGGACGACGTGGTGATCTACGCTGGCGCGACGATTCTCGGCCGCGTCACCATCGGCAAGGGTTCGACCATCGGCGGCAACGTCTGGCTGACCCGCAGCGTGCCGCCGGGCAGCAACGTGACGCAGGCCAGCCTGGTCAGCGACATGCCCGACTGCGGCCTGGGCGGCTGAGCAGCTTGAGGCCGCAGCTTTTCGCGCAGCGGCCGCCTTTTCGCGCGGGCGCCGATGCGCGCCCGCGTAACGGCCGGCCCTGAGGAGCCTGGATGGACACACGAGTCTCTGATCTGGCCGCGCTGCGCGGCTTTGTCGACCGCCACCCGCGGCTGTTTGTGCTGACGGGGGCGGGCGTCAGCACCGATTCCGGCATCCCCGACTACCGCGACACCGAAGGCGAATGGAAGCGCAAGCCGCCCATGACGCTGCAGACCTTCATGGGCGGCGAACTGGCGCGGGCGCGCTATTGGGCGCGCAGCATGGTGGGCTGGCGCCGTTTCGGCCATGTGCAGCCCAATGCCTCGCACCGGGCGCTGGCGCGGCTGGAATCGCGCGGCCGCGTCTCGGTGCTGGTGACGCAGAACGTCGACGGCCTGCACGAGGCCGCCGGCAGCCGCGACGTCGTCGACTTGCACGGCCGGCTGGACGAGGTGCGTTGCATGGCCTGCGACTGGCGCGGCGGCCGCCAGGCATGGCAAGAGGCGTTGCAGGACGGCAACCCGGAATGGACGCTGCTGGATGCCACGGATGCGCCTGACGGCGACGCCGACCTGGAAGGCGAGGACTTTGCGCAATTTCAGGTGCCGCCCTGTCCGCGCTGCCGCGGCATCGTCAAGCCGGACGTGGTCTTTTTTGGTGAAACCGTGCCGCGCGAACGCGTGGACCGCGCCAACGCCGGCCTCATGAACGCCGACGCGGTGCTGGTGGTGGGGTCATCGTTGATGGTGTATTCCGGCTACCGCTTCGTCAGCGCCGCGTCGCGCAACGGCATGCCGGTAGCTGCCATCAACCTGGGGCGCACCCGCGCCGACAGCATGCTGACGCTGAAAGTGGAACTGCCTTGCGCCGTGGCGCTGGACGCGCTGTAACACACCCCGGGGCCGGCCGGTTTTTGACCGGTCTAAGCAAGTACTTGCCCTGCAAAGGTTTTTTTCGGCTGTTACAGACCTTTCCATAGGGTTGTCCACAGGAACTGGGGATAACTCCTAGGGATAACCCCGAGTTTTCGACCTTTTTAGAGCAGCGTTTGTCAAGTCTCGGGGGCGTCCGCCATGTCCCCCATTAGCGCCTTGCGGGCCGCGTGCCAACTGCCGGCGTCCGGCGCATACAGCAGGCCGCCGGTGCGATGCGTGGGCTTGTAGGGAGAACCGTCGAAGTGGGCCGCGTAGCCGCCGGCTTCGCGGTGCAGCAGCCAGCCGGCTGCGTGGTCCCAGGCCGTCAATTGGTTGTAGAACGCGATGTGGCAGTGCCCGGCGGCCAGCATGCGGTACTCATGCGCGGCGCAACGCAGCGAGGCGGTGCTGCCCAGGCGCGACAGGTTGCTGTTGACGGTGGTACGCATCGGCTCGGGCAGGGCGCCGGTCGAGATCAGGCCGTCCATGTCTTCGGGCGGCGCGGGGCTGGCCACCGCGAGCTGGGCCTGCTTGCCGTTTTCATATTCCATCCAGGCGCCTTCGCCGCGCACGGCGAGCGCGCTGTCTCGGCTGACCGGGTCGTAGATGACGCCCGCGATCACGTCGCCGCGATGGCAGGCGGCGATCATCATGCCGAAGAGAGGCAGGCCCGCGACGTAGTTGCGGGTGCCGTCGATGGGGTCGATCAGGAAGGCCAGGTCGGCGTCGACCAGCATGTTCAGCAGCGCGGGATTGCGGGCCGAGGCCTCTTCGCCGATCAGCACGGCGCCCGGATGCAGCTTGGCCAGGCGCGCGGCGATCAGGCGTTCGGCGGCTTCGTCCGCGTCGGTCACGAGGTCGCGGGCGGAGCTTTTGCCGCGCACAGCGCCTTCCGGCAGATTGCGAAAGCGCGGCATGACTTCCGTCTGCGCGGTTTCGGCCAGGATGGCGGCAAGCCGGCGAGTGTCCTCGCGGGTGAAGGTTCTGCTCATACGGACTCGTTCGGTCAGGGAACGCGCAAATCTACCATGCCGGACGCGGGGCGGGATGCCACATATCGGACTCCCGGAAACCCGCGCGCCAAATGCGCGCGGCCCCCGCCGGCAGAAGCCTGCGGGGGCCGCGGCGCGCAAGGGGCCGTCAGGCGCCCAGGTCCACGCAGAGGTATTTGATCTCCAGGTACTCTTCGATGCCGTACTTCGAGCCTTCGCGGCCCAGGCCGGATTGCTTGACGCCGCCGAACGGGCCGACTTCATTGGAGATGATGCCGGTGTTGATGCCGACGATGCCGTACTCCAGCGCTTCGGACACGCGCCAGATGCGGGCGTAGTCGCGGGTGAAGAAGTAGGCGGCCAGGCCGAAGATGGTGTCGTTGGCCATGCCGATGACTTCCGCTTCGGTTTCGAAGCGGAACAGCGGGGCCACCGGGCCGAAGGTTTCCTCGGTCGCGAAGCGCATCGACTGGGTCACGTCGCGCACCACGGTCGGTTCGAAGAAGGTGCTGCCCAGCGCGTGGGGCTTGCCGCCGGCGATGACCTTGGCGCCGTGCGCGGTCGCGTCGGCGATGTGCTCCTGTACCTTTTCCACGGCGCTGCTGTCGATCAGCGGACCCTGGGTCACGCCGTCGGCGAAGCCGTCGCCGACCTTCATGGCTTCGACCTTGGCGACCAGGCGCTTGGCGATTTCTTCGTACACGCCGGCCTGCACGTAGATGCGGTTGGCGCAGACGCAGGTCTGGCCGGCATTGCGGTACTTGGAAGCCAGGATGCCGTCGACCGCGCGGTCCAGGTCGGCGTCGTCGAACACGATGAAGGGCGCGTTGCCGCCCAGCTCCAGCGACAGCTTCTTGATGGTGGGCGCGCACTGCTCCATCAGCGTGCGGCCGACTTCGGTGGAGCCGGTGAAGCTCAGCTTGCGCACCACGTCGCTTTCGCACAGGGCCGCGCCGATTTCGCGCGAGCTGCCGGTGATGACATGGAACACGCCAGCGGGCACGCCGGCTTCTTCAGCCAGCACGGCCAGCGCCAGCGCGGTCAGCGGGGTCTGTTGCGCGGGCTTGACCACCATGGTGCAGCCGGCGGCCAGGGCCGGGCCGACCTTGCGGGTGATCATGGCGGCCGGGAAGTTCCACGGCGTGATGGCGGCGGTGACGCCGATGGGCTGCTTGAGCGCCATCAGGCGCTGGCCGGCCTTGGGGCTTTGCAGGATGTCGCCGTCGATGCGCTTGGCTTCTTCGCCGAACCACTCCAGGAACGAGGCGGCATAGGCGATTTCGCCGGCGGCTTCGGTCACGGGCTTGCCCTGTTCGGACGTCATGATGGCGGCCAGGTCCTGCTGGTTCTGCATCATGAGCTGTGCCCACTTCAGCAGGATCGCGGCGCGTTCCTTGCCGGTCTTGGCGCTCCAGGCGGGCAGGGCGGCCTCGGCGCTGGCGATGGCTTGTTCGGCTTCCTTGCGGCCCAGCTTGGGCACGGACACGATGGTCTTGCCGGTGGAGGGATTGTCCACGGGGATGGACGGGCCGTTGCCGGCGGCTACCCACTTGCCGTCGATGTAGCAGGCGTCGCGCAGCAGATCGGGGCGCGCCAGGGGATGGGTCAGTGCGGTCATTGTTGGAGTCTCCTTGAAGGGAAGCGGTGGGCCAGGAAACGCTTGCGGGCGTGGCGGCAGATCCGCTACGCCCGCAAAACTTGTGCCTGCCCGCCGGAATACCGGTAGTTCAGGTCCTGTGCGTCAGGCGGCGAGCGCCTCGGACAGGATGGCCAGCGCGCGATCGAACTGGGCGTCGGGGATGGTCAAGGGGTACAGGAAGCGCAGGACGTTGCCGTACACACCGCAGCTTAGCAAAATCAGGCCCTTTTCGATGGCGCGGGCTTGCACACGCTTGACCGCTTCCGCGTCCGGCTTGCCGGTGGCGGGATCGTTCAGTTCCAGGGCGACCATGGAGCCCAGGCCGCGCACGTCGGCGATGCCCGGCACCTTGGCGCGCAGGCCTTCCAGGTGCGCGCGCAGCTTGTCGCCCAGGGTGACGGCGCGTTCGCACAGCTTTTCCTCGGCGATCACGTCCAGCACGGCATGCGCCGCGGCGACCGCCAGCGGGTTGCCGGCGTAGGTGCCGCCCAGGCCGCCGGCCGCAGGCGCGTCCATGACGTCGGCGCGGCCGACCACGCCCGAGATCGGGAAGCCGCCGCCCAGGCTCTTGGCCATGGTGATCAGGTCGGCCTGGACCGAGTGGTGTTCCATGGCGAACAGCTTGCCGGTGCGGCCGAAGCCGGTCTGGACTTCGTCGGCGATCAGCAGGATGCCGTGTTCGTCGCAGATCTTGCGCAGCGCCGTCATCAGTTCCGGCGGGGTGATGTTGAAGCCGCCTTCGCCCTGGACAGGTTCCAGAATGATGGCCGCGACGCGCTTGGGATCGATGTCGCACTTGAACAGCAGGTCCAGCCCCTTGAGCGAGTCCGCCACGGTGATGGACTGGGTGGCGTTGGGGAAGGGCACGTGATAGATGTCGCCCGGCATCGGACCGAACGACAGCTTGTACGGGGCGACCTTGCCGGTCAGCGCCATGCCCAGCATGGTGCGGCCGTGGAACGAACCCGAGAAGGCGATGACGCCCGAGCGGCCGGTGGCCGAGCGCGCGATCTTGATGGCGTTTTCGACGGCTTCGACGCCGGTGGTGAAGAAGGCGCTCTTCTTCAGGCCGTCGATGGGGGCGAGGCGGTTGATGCGCTCGGCCAGCGAGACATAGCCTTCGTACGGCACGATCTGGTAGGCCGTGTGCGTGAAGTTGTCCAGCTGCGCGGAGACCGCGGCCTTGATCTTCGGGTGCAGGTGGCCCGTGTTCAGGACGGCGATGCCGCCTGCGAAATCGATATATTCCTTGCCATTGGTGTCCCACAGGGTGGCGTTTTCGGCGCGCACCGCGTAGAAGTCGCACATGACGCCGACGCCGCGGGGCGTGGCCAGGGAACGGCGGGTATTCAGGTCCTGATTCTTCATCTCAGCCTCTGCGAGCATGATGGGGCGGGAAAACCTTATTTAATGCTACGATGGCCCCATTTGTGGGAACCACTTTTATAAATCGGGTAGAACCAATTGCGGTCCATAGTCGGTGACTTGCTGCAGCTGCGGCTGGCGGACGGCTCCAGCGAGCCCATGAACAAGCGGCTGTACCGCGGCATCCGCGAAGCCATCCTGGATGGAGCCATTGCCGCGGACTCGCGCCTGCCCGCCTCGCGGGACCTGGCGGCAGAGCTCGGCATCGCCCGCAACACCGTGGTCCACGTCTATAGCCAACTGCTGGCTGAAGGCTACACCCGCAGTCGCCAGGGCAACGGCACCTTCGTCAACGCCTCGGTGCCGGATTCCTACCTGGCCAGCGGCCGGCGCAAGCGCCAGCCGCCGCCCGCGCAGCCGCGCCCGGCGCTGTCGCCGCGCGGCGCCGCCATCGTCGACGGCGTCTCGGCCTCGCCCTACCAGTGGGGCGCCTTCATGCCCGGCGTGCCCGACCTGACCGAATTCCCGCACAAGAAGTTCGGCCGCATTTTCAGCGCCCTGTGGCGCAATCCCTCGCCCGACCTGCTGACCTACGCCTACGGCGGCGGGCTGCCGGCCCTGCGCGAGGCGCTGGCGCAGCACCTGGCGCTGACGCGCTCGATCGATTGCGATCCCGAGCAGATCATCATCACCGAGGGCTCGCATCAGGCCATCGACCTGACCACCCGCATCCTGGGCGAAGCCGGCGAGACCGCCTGGGTCGAGGATCCTGGCTACTGGGGCGCGCGCACCGTGCTGCAGGCCAACGGCCTGCACACCGTGCACCTGCCGGTGGACGAGGAGGGCATGCGCCTGCCGGAGACCGTGGGCACGCCGCCGCGTTTCATCTTCGTCACGCCCTCGCACCAGTATCCGCTGGGGCCGGTCATGTCGCTGACGCGCCGGCGCCAGTTGCTGGCGGTGGCGCGGCAAAGCGGCAGCTGGATCATCGAAGACGACTACGACAGCGAATTCCGCTTCTCCGGCCGGCCCATCGCTTCGCTGTTGGGCTTGGAACCCGACGCGCCCGTGATCTACATGGGAACCTTCAGCAAGACCTTGTATCCGGGCCTGCGCGTGGGCTACCTGGTGCTGCCCAAGACCCTGACCGCCGCGTTCCAGGCAGCGCACGCCGAGCTCTACCGCGAGGGCCACCTGATGACGCACGCGGCCCTGGCCACGTTCATCTCGGAAGGCCACTACGCCGCCCACATCCGCCGCATGCGCATGCTGTACGGACGCCGCCGCGCCATGCTGGTCAATCTGATTGAACGCAGGCTGGGGCCGGATTGGCTGCATCGCGACGCCAGCATGGCGGGGCTGCATCTGGTGCTGACGCTGCCCGAGGACATGGACGATCTGCGCGTGGTGGATGTGGCGCGCAGCAAGGGCGTGCTTACGCGCGCGCTGTCGCGCTACTACGTCAACGACGAGGGCCGCCGGCCGGGCCTGCTGCTGGGCTATGCCTGCGTGCCGGAGCACGACATTGCGCGCAAATTCGAGGTGCTGCTGGACAGCCTGAACGAAGTGGCGCGCGCGTCCGTCGCGCTGGCGGCGTCAGGCGGGCGCTAGCGCCGCCGCGAAGGCCGCGGCGTTGCGCATGCCCTGGTCTTCGAAGTTGGTGTTGAACACCGCGTGCGCCTGGGCGCTTTGCGCCGCCAGCCGCGCGAAGCGCTCGGCCAGTTCGGCCAGCTCCTGTTCCGAGTATTCGTATTGGAAGCGGCCCGAGGACGCGGCGCCGGACACGTTCCAGGCGGCCGTATTGCGTCCGTGCAGGCGCAGCAGCGTCAGCTCCGGATGGGTGCACTCCCAGACCGCGGGCACGGTGTTGTCGAAGCCTTGGGGGCTATCGACCACCGTATGGACCACGCCGAGATCGCGTTCGAAGGCCAGGGTGTCCGTGGTGGCGGAGGGCGACTCGAACCAGCTGCGGTGGCGGAATTCCACCGACACCAGGTGTTCTTCCATGCGACGCGCGCAGTCGGCCACCCGCGCCCGACCGCGCGCGTCGCGCCGGATCCAGGGCGGGAACTGGAAATGCACCGCGCCCAGCTTGCCCGTCATGCGCAAGGGTTCCAGCGCAAGCTGGTAGCGGCGCCAGAGTTCATCGCGCAGGTCGGCGGGCATGCGGTCGTGGTAAATGACGGGTTCCGGCCAATCGGGCAGTTCGCGCCGGATGTCCGCGGGCAGCGCGGATAGCGGCGTCTGATGGCCGGTGAACAGCCGGAAGGCCTTGATGTTGAAGACGAAATCGTCCGGCGTGCGCTGCGCCCACAAGTAGGCGTTTTCGGCCGTGGGCATGGCGTAATAGCTGGAATCGACCTCGGCCATGGGAAAGCGCGAGGCATAGAAGCGCAGCCGCGCTTCGGCGCTGCGGACCTCCGGCGGGTAGAAGCGGCCGCAGGCCAGCAGGGTGGGATCGGTCCAGGAGGCGGTGCCGGTCAAGAGGCGCATGGCCACAGGCGAATCAGACTTTATTGAAAAAATTCTGTATAAATATACAGTGTTCATCCGAAGCCCGGCAATGTCCGGGCTCGCCGTTTTCAGCGGCTGCCTTGCTGCGGCCCCGCCCCATGTCCGACCAAACCGATACGTCCAACCCGTCCGCCGAACGCCCCGATCCCCTGGCCGATCTCAACCCCGCCCAACGCGAGGCCGCCGAATTCGGCGTGGCCGGCGCGCCGGGAGACGACGGCCCCCTGCTGGTGATCGCCGGGGCAGGCTCGGGCAAGACCAATACGCTGGCCCACCGGGTCGCGCACCTGATTCTGAACGGCGCCGATCCCCAGCGCATGCTGCTGTTGACCTTCTCGCGCCGCGCGGCGCTGGAAATGGAGCGGCGCGTAGGCTCGGTGCTGCAGCGGGTGATGAGGCTGCGCGCCACGCAGCAGGCGCCGTCGCTGCCCTGGGCCGGCACCTTCCACGCCATCGGCGCGCGCCTGCTGCGCGATTGCGCGCAACGCATCGGCCTGTCCGAGGCCTTCACCATCCACGACCGCGGCGACGCCGAGGACCTGATGGGCATGGTGCGCCACGAACTGGGCCTGTCGTCCACCAAGTCGCGCTTTCCGCTCAAGGGCACCTGCCTCGCCATCTATTCGCGCGTGGTCAACAGCCAGACCCCGGTGGCCGACGTGCTGAAGACCTCCTTCCCCTGGTGCGCCCAATGGGAAGAGGAACTCAAGAACCTGTTCCGCGCCTACGTCGCGGCCAAGCAGGACCAGCAGGTGCTGGACTACGACGACCTGCTGCTGTACTGGGCCGAGATGATGGGCGACCCCGGCATCGCGGCCGACGTGGGCGCGCGCTTCGACCACGTACTGGTGGACGAATACCAGGACACCAACCGCTTGCAATCCGCCATCCTGCTGGCGATGAAGCCCGACGGCCGCGGCCTGACGGTGGTGGGCGACGATGCCCAATCCATCTATTCGTTCCGCGCGGCCACGGTGCGCAACATCCTGGACTTTCCGAACCAGTTTCCCAACCCGGCCAGGGTCATCACGCTGGACCGCAACTACCGTTCCACCCAGCCCATCCTGAACGCGTCCAATGCCGTGATCGGCCTGGCCACGGAACGTTACGCCAAGGACCTGTGGACCGATCGCCAGTCGTCCCAGCTGCCCGAACTGGTGACGGTCAGCGACGAAGCCGGCCAGGCGCGCTGGGTGGCCGACCAGGTGCTGGCGCAGCGCGAAGGCGGGGCCACGCTCAAGTCGCAGGCGGCGCTGTTCCGCACCGCCAGCCACAGCGCCGCGCTGGAACTCGAACTGACCCGCCGCAACATTCCCTTCGTGAAGTTCGGCGGGCTGCGCTTCCTGGAGGCCGCGCACGTGAAGGACCTGTTGTCGCTATTGCGCTGGGCGGAGAATCCGCGCGGCCGCATGGCGGGCTTTCGCGTGGCGCAGTTGCTGCCCGGCATCGGCCCGGCCACGGCGGGCAAGCTGATGGACGCCATGTCCGCCTCCGCCGAACCGCTGCGCGCGCTGCGCGAATTCAAGCCGGGCGCGGCGGCGCAGGAAGAGTGGGGCGCTTTCGCCGATACGTATGCGGCCTTGTGCGACCCCGCGCTGAAATGGCCCGCCGACGTGGACCTGGCCCTGCGCTGGTATGGCGCGCAGCTGGAACGCCTGTATGACGATGCGCGCGTGCGCCGCGCCGACCTGGACCAGCTGGGGCGCATCGCCGCGGGCTACGGCTCGCGCGAACGCTTCCTGACCGAACTGACGCTGGATCCGCCGGACGCCACCAGCGACGAGTCCGGCGCGCCGCATCGCGACGAGGACTACATGATCCTTTCCACCATCCATTCCGCCAAGGGACAGGAATGGAAGGCGGTCTATGTCCTGAACGTGGTGGACGGCTGCATCCCGTCGGACATGAGCACCGGCACGGCCGAGGAAATCGAGGAAGAGCGCCGCCTGTTGTATGTGGCGATGACACGCGCCAAGGAACGCCTGCAGCTCATCGTGCCGCAGCGCTTCTACGTGCACCAGCAGACCGGCATGGGCGACCGGCACGTCTACGGATCGCGCACGCGCTACATCACCAATGCGATGCTGCCGCTGTTCGACCACCTGCCCAAGCTGCCGGACCTGCCCGCCGGGCGCGCCGCGCCGAAGGAGCCTCAAGCGCCCAGCGTGGACGTGGCCAAGCGGGTGCGGAACCTGTTCTCGTAGGCTGGGCTATCATCGGCCGATACGCATAAGCTGTCCGGCAGGGATCGCATTGCAAAAGGGTGTTTATGTCTACTGAAGAACATACCGCCGACGACTCGAAACGAGAGGTCGTCGCATCGATCGCCTATGTGAACGGACGGCGGGAACGCGAGGTTCCCATCGACGAAGTCGCCCAGTACGTCAGCCAGGACCACGGCATGCTGTGGATCGGCCTGCGCAATCCGCGCCCGGAAGTGCTGGCGAAGGTCGCCAGCGAACTTGGCGCCTGCGACAAGAACCAGGAAGAAATGCTGGAATCCCACCGGCGGCCGAAGATCATCGACTACGGCAACATGATCCTCATCGTCGCCATCACGGTCGAGGTCGAGGCCGAGCGCCCCATCTTCGGCGAGACCCAGTTCCTGATCGGCGATGGCTTTTTGGTCACGGTGCGGCGCGGCGCCACCGCCGGCCATAGCCCCTTGCGCGAACGGCTGGAAGCCTCGCCCGACCTGCTCAAGCGCGGCAGCGACTATGTGGCTTCCGAACTGCTTGACTGGCTGGTGGATCGCTATGTAGCCGCCGCCGGCAAGATCGAATCCGTGGTCGAAGGCGCCGAACAGAAGCTGCTGATCCGAGGCGCCAAGGACTCGGACATCCGCAGGCTGTACCGGCAACGCCGCGACCTGCTGCGCATCCATACCGTGGTGTCGCCGCTGGCCGAAATCTGCCGACGCCTGGCGCGGGTCGAGATGTCCGCGGTGGACGAGCATGCCCGTCCGTATTTCGGCGAAGTCGCCGACCGCGTGCTGCGCGTGGATGAACTTTTCAACTCGCTGCGCGAATCCCTGGCCTTCGCCTTTGAAGCCAGCCTGATGATAGGCCAGGCCGCGCAGAACGACACCACCCGCAAGCTGGCGTCCTGGGCCGCCATCCTGGCGGTGCCCACGGCCATTGCCGGCATCTACGGCATGAACTTTGAATTCATGCCCGAACTGAAATCGCCCTGGGGCTATCCGATCACGCTGGGCGTCATCGTGTCGATCTGTTCGGTCCTGTATTGGCGCTTCCGCAAGTCGGGGTGGCTGTAGCGGGCGACTCCACGCCTCGCCTTTATGGCAAACTGCCTGCGTTTTCCTTCCTGGAGCCTGGCTGGTGCGTGGCAAATCCCCTTTACGCGGCGGCAGCAAGCTGACCGCCCTGATCGTCGCCGTGATCCTTGCGGCGGCAGGCGCCATCGTCAACTGGCTGCAGCCTTCGGGAAGAGAGGGGCAGGACCGGGCTGAACGGCAGGCGCCTTCAGCCCAGGGCCGGCCCGGCGCGACGCTGGCTGGCGGCATTCCGCAGGGCAGCTATACGCTTACCGGCATGATCGTCAACGTGGCCGACGGCGACACCGTGACGCTGCGCGCGTCCGACGGTCAGCACCGCATCCGCATGGACAGTATCGATGCGCCCGAAGAGGGCCACGGGTCCGACCAGCCCGGGCAACCCTATGCCGAGGCCGCGCGCAAGAACCTGGCCGGCCTGGTCGCGGGCAAGACGCTAAGCGCGCAATGCTACGAGAAGGACCAGTACGGCCGGGAAGTCTGCGCCCTGATCCTGGATGACGGCCGTTCGGCCAACCGCCTGCAGGTGGAGGCCGGCTACGCCTGGGCCTATACGGCGCGCCAGGGCGACTACCTGCGCGACAGGGCCATGCCGGACCTGCAGCGCCAGGCCAAGGCGGCCGGGCGCGGCCTGTGGGCGCAGCCCGGCGCCATGCAACCCTGGAAGTGGCGCTACGACTGCTGGCGGCAGCGCCAGTGCGGTTGAACCCGCGCGGGCCGGCCCGGAACGCCGCGCCCGAGCGCCGCCAGCCCTGGGGGATGCCTGGGTATGGTCCCCGGCCCGTGTTTGCTATCCTCTGTCGCAACGATTCGAAGGGAAGGTTTCCATGCGTGCATTGAAGCGGCTCTGGGCGGCGGCCATGCTGCTGTCGCTGGCGTTGGCGGGCTGCTCGCAAGAAAGCCCCATCAACAGCCCCTATCCGTCCGGCGCCGAAAGCCAGAACACGCTGTTTTCCGCCTTCGTCAAGCGATCTCCGAAGTACCTGGATCCGGCCAGCTCTTATTCCGGCGACGAGACCCCTTATACGTACAACATCTATGAGACGCTGTACGGCTACCACTACCTGAAGCGGCCCTACGAACTGGTGCCGCGCGCGGCGGCGTCGATCGACCCGCCCGTCTACCTGGATGCGCAGGGCAATACGTTGCCCGCCGACGCGCCCGGCGAGCAGATCGCGCAAAGCATCTACGACATCAAGATCCGGCCGGGGGCGCGCTACGCGCCGCACCCGGCATTCGCCCGCAAGACCGATGGCAGCTACGACTACTTTCCGCTTGCGCCGGGCGAACTGGACGACAAGTTCTACATTCCCGATTTCCCGCGCACCGGCACGCGCGAACTGACGGCCGACGATTACGTCTACGCGTTCCGGCGCCTGGTCAGCCCGCGCGTGGTGTCGCCGATCTCCAGCCTCATGACCGAGCACGTGACGGGCCTGAAGGAGTATGCGGACCGGCTGCGCCAGCGCGACCAGGCGCTGCGGCAAGACATGCCGGGCGGTGCCGGTGCGCCCTGGCTGGACCTGCGCGAGGCCGACGGCTTTACGGGCGTGCAGGCGCTGGATCCGCACACGCTGCGCATCCGCGTGAACGGCAAGTACCCGCAGTTCAAGTACTGGCTGGCCATGACCTTCACCGCGCCCATCCCCTGGGAAGCGGACCGCTTCTACAGCCAGCCCGGCATGGCGGCGCACGACCTGTCGTTCAATACCTGGCCAGTCGGCACCGGCCCCTACATGCTGGTGGAGTCGCTGCAGAACCGCCGCCACGTGCTGGGCCGCAACCCCAACTTCCACGGCGAACCCTATCCCTGCGAAGGCGAGCCCGGCGACGCGGCCGCGGGGCTGCTGGCCGACTGCGGCAAGCCCACGCCCTTCATCGACCGCGCGGAATTCAGCGTCGAAAAGGAAGCCATCCCGCTGACCGGCAAGTTCCTGCAGGGCTATTACGACGTGCCGCAGATCGAGCGCGGCGAGTACGGCGTGGCCATGCTGGTCGCGGCGGGCGACAGCCAGGACAAGGCGCGCCTGTACAACGAACACGGCATCAAGCTGCCCACGACCGTCGAGACCGCCAACTGGTACATGGGCTTCAACTGGCTGGACCCAGTGGTGGGCAAGGGCGACACGCCGGAGCAGGAAGAACGGAACCGCAAGCTGCGCCAGGCCATCAGCATCGCCTTCGACTGGGAAGAGTACGTCGCGGTGTTCGAAAACAGCCAGGCTTCAGTGGCCTACGGCCCGGTGCCGCCGGGCGTGCTCGGCTACCGCGAACCGCCCGAGGGCGTGAACCCCGTGGTCTACAACCTGGTCGACGGCAAGCCCGTGCGCAAGTCCGTGGACGTGGCCCGCCGCCTGCTGGCCGAAGCCGGCTACCCAGACGGCCGCAACGCCAAGACCGGTGCGCCGCTGGTGCTCTATTACGACTCGATGCAGGGCGGCGGCTCCAATCCGCAGTTCGACTGGATGCGGCGTCAGATGGCCAAGATCGGCGTGCAGCTGGACGTGCGCGCCACCGACTACAACCGCTTCCAGGACAAGATGATGCGCGGGTCCGCGCAGATCTTCCTGTGGGGCTGGAACGCCGACTATCCCGACGCCGAGAACTTCCTGTTCCTGCTGTACGGTCCCAACGCCAAGGCCAAGGGCGGCGGCGAGAACGCGGCCAACTACGCCAGCCCCGAATACGACCGCCTCTTCGAGCAGATGAAGTTCCTGGACGATGGCCCTGAAAAGGAACAGCTCATCGCCAAGATGACCGCCATCGTGCAGCGCGACGCGCCCTGGATGTTCGGCTATTTTCCGATGTCGGGCGGCGCCTACCAGCAATGGGTTGGCAACGCCAAGCCGACCCAGATGGTGCGCAATACGCTGCAGTACATGAAGATAGACCCGGTCCTGCGGCAGCAGAAGATCGACGAGTGGAACTATCCGAGGTGGTGGCCCATAGGCCTGTTCGCGCTGTTGCTGGCGCTGGCGATATGGCCGTCGTATGTGGCGCTGAAGCGGCGTGAACGGCAGACGGCATTCGCGCCGGCCCTGGGCAAGGAGCATCAATCATGATCGGCTACGTGATCCGCCGGTTGCTGTACGGCGTGCTGATCCTGATCGGCGTGAATCTTTTCACCTTCATCCTGTTCTTCGCCGTGAATACGCCCGACGACATGGCGCGGCTGGCCATCGGCGGGCAGCGCGCCAACCAGGAAGCCGTGGAGAAATGGAAGGTCGAGCGCGGCTACGACAAACCGCTGTTCTTCAACGCCAAGGCGCAAGGCGCGGCGCAGCTGACCGACACGGTGTTCTACCAGCGTTCGGTGCCTCTGCTGGTCATGGACTTCGGCGCGTCGGACGGTGGACGCGACATCGGCCGCGAGATCAAGACGCGCATGGGGCCCAGCCTGGCGCTGGCGGTGCCTACGTTTTTCCTGGGGCTCTTCGTCAGCATCGTCTTTTCCCTGACGCTGGTGTATTTCCGCGCCACGCGGCTCGATTTCTGGGGCGTGGTGGTCTGCGTGCTGCTGCTGTCCATCTCCAGCCTGTTCTACATCATCGCCGGCCAATGGGTCTTTGCGAAGCTGCTGCGGCTGGTGCCGTTCTCGGGCTTTTCGGGCGGGCTGGACGTGGTCAAGTTCCTGGCGTTGCCGGTGCTGGTCGCGATCGTGTCGCGGCTGGGTCCGGAGGCGCGCTTCTACCGCACCCTGTTCCTGGAGGAGATCGGCAAGGACTATGTGCGCACCGCGCGCTCCAAGGGCCTGGCTGAACGCATCGTGCTGTTCCGGCACGTGCTGCGCAACGCCATGCTGCCCATCCTGACCAGCACGGTGGCCGCGCTGCCGCTGCTCTTCATGGGCAGCCTGATCGCGGAGTCCTTCTTCGGCATTCCCGGCCTGGGCAGCTACACCATCGACGCCATCAACGCGCAGGACTTCTCCATCGTGCGCGCCATGGTGTTCCTGGGCGCCGCCCTCTATATCGTGGGGCTGATCCTGGCCGACATTTCCTACACGCTGGCCGATCCCCGCGTCCGATTCGAGTAGCCGCCATGCCCAAGTTCGTCTTCCTCTGGACCGATATCGCGCTGTGGCTCATGGTGCTGGGCGCGCTTGCCTATGTCTGGCACGTGCGGCGCAGCCCGAACCTGCGCGCGACCTGGGCGCGCGTGGCGCGCGACACGCCCGCCATGTGCTCGGCGGTGATCCTGGCCGCGTTCGTGGTGGTGGGTCTGCTGGACTCGGTGCATTACCGGCCGCTGCTGCCGCCGGCCCCCGGCGCGGCCGCCGACGCACCGCCGGCCTATGCGCCCGCGGTGCGCTCGGCGCTGGACGGGCTGCTCACCGGCTCGGTGCTGACGACGCCGGAAAAGACCTATTCCGAGCCCTTGGCGATACGGCAGTTCACCAAGGAAACCATGCTCGTCAACGACAAGCCGGTGCGCGACTTTCCCCGGCTGCGAGGGGCCGGCGTGCATCTGGAGGACGCCGATCGCGACCACCTGGGCGATGTCGCCAAGCGGCTAGGGCTGGGCCTGGCCGCAGGGCTTGCGGTGTCCGCCGTCGTGATCGGGCTGATGTATGCGGGCTTGGCCAGGCGGCGCGCCGCAAGGCCCGCCGACGAGGCGGCTTCGGACGTGCCCTGGCGCGCCATGGCCGTCACCTTCACGCTGCTGTGCCTGACGGCAGGCGCCTTGGCCGGCCTGTCCAGCGGCTATCACGCGCTGGGCACCGACCGCATCGGCAACGACGTGTTGTGGCAGGCGCTCAAGAGCATCCGCACCGCGCTGGTCATCGGCAGCCTCACCACCATAGCCATGCTGCCGCCGGCCATCGTCTTCGGCATCGCCGCCGGTTATTTCAAGGGCAAGGTCGACGACGGCATCCAGTATCTCTACACCACCATCACCTCGATTCCGGGCGTGCTGCTGGTGGCCGCCTGCGCGTTGATGATGCAGGTGTACATCGACAATCACGCCGACCTGTTCGACACCTCGGCCGCGCGCGCCGACCTGCGGCTGTTCCTGCTCTGCATGATCCTGGGTTTCACGGGCTGGGCCGGGCTGTGCCGCCTGCTGCGCGCCGAAACCCTCAAGCTGCGCGAGCTGGAATACGTGCAGGCGGCGCGGGCCTTCGGTGTCTCGCACTGGCGCATCATGACCCGCCATCTGCTGCCCAATGTGGCGCATCTGGTCCTGATCACCGTGGTGCTGGAATTTTCCGGGCTGGTCCTGTACGAGGCGGTGCTGTCCTATCTGGGCATAGGCGTGGATCCCAGCATGAACTCCTTCGGCTCCATGATCGATGGCGCCCGTCTGGAAATGTCCCGAGACCCGATGATCTGGTGGAACCTCTTGACCGCATTCCTGTTCATGCTGGCGCTGGTGCTGGCCGCCAACCTGTTCGCCGACGCGGTGCGCGATGCCTTCGATCCGCGTACGCGCCGCTACAAGCCCGGCCGCATGGCGCGCTTCGGCCTGTTCGGCCGCGCACCGCGCACGGCCCTGGCGACCGATACGCGCCAGTCCCGTACGGGAGATGCGCCATGAGCCAGGCTCCCTTGCTTGAAGTGCACGGCCTGGACGTCGATATCGCCGGCGAAAGCGGCATGACGCATGCGGTCAAGCGCCTGCAGCTGGCGATCTCCAGACGCCAGACCTTTGCGCTGGTCGGCGAATCGGGGTGCGGCAAGAGCATGACGGCGCTGGCGCTCCTGCGCCTGCTGCCCGACGCCGGCCGCATCGTGGGCGGACAGATCGACCTGGACGGAGAAGACCTCAACCGCCTGCCGGAAAGCGCCATGCGCGGCGTGCGCGGCGGGCGCATCGGCATCATCTTCCAGGAGCCGTCCACCAGCCTGAACCCGGTCATGCGGGTGGGCGACCAGATCATCGAAACGCTGATCGCCCATACTCCCTTGCGTGGCGCGGCGGCGCGCGCCCGAGCCGTGGACTGGCTGCGGCGGGTAGGCATCCCGGAGCCCGAGCGGCGCATCGACGACTATCCCTTCCAGTTCTCGGGCGGCCAGAAGCAGCGCGTCATGATCGCCATCGCGCTGGCGGCCGAGCCTGTGCTGCTCATCGCCGACGAGCCCACCACCGCGCTGGACGTGACGGTGCAGGCGCAGGTGCTGGACCTGCTGGCCGACATCCAGCGGGAAATGGGCATGGCGGTGCTGCTGATCACCCACGACCTCGCGGTGGTGAAGAACGTCGCCCATCATGTGGCGCTGATGCGCGGCGGCGAGATCGTTGAAAGCGCCGACGCCGAGGAATTCTTCCGCGCACCCAAACATCCCTATGCGCGGCAGTTGTTCGAAGCGATCCCCACGTTTGAAAAGCGCGGCACGCCGCTCACGGCAAGCGGCCGCGAGGCCATGGCGCGCGACGAGGCCCGGCTGGCCGCCAGCGCCCAGGCGGGCGAAGCGGCAGTGGTGCTGGACGTGCAGGACCTGAAGGTCCATTACCCCGTGCGCAAGGGGCCGCTGCGGCGCATCGCAAGCTGGGTCAAGGCCGTGGATGGCGTGACCTTCACCCTGAAGGCGGGCGAGACGCTGGCCTTGCTGGGCGAGTCCGGCTGCGGCAAGACCACCACGGGCAAGGCGCTGCTGCGCCTGATCGACGGCGCACGCGTTTCAGGCCGGGCCATGCTGCAAGGGCAGGACGTGCTGTCCGCGGACCGGCGCACGCTGCAGCGCCTGAGGCAGGACATCCAGATCGTGTTCCAGGATCCCTATGCCTCGCTCGACCCGCGCATGCGGGTGGGCGACATCCTGGATGAGGGGCTGGCGTCCCTGCGCAGCGGCATGGACAAGGAATCGCGCCGCACGCACGCCGCAAGGCTGATCGAGCGTGTGGGCCTGCCGTCCAATACCCTGGCGCGCTATCCGCATGAATTCTCGGGCGGCCAGCGTCAACGGATCGCCATTGCGCGGGCGCTGGCGGTCGAGCCCAAAGTGTTGATCTGCGATGAGCCCACATCGGCGCTGGACGTTTCCGTGCAGGCCCAGATCCTGGACCTGCTGCGCGAGCTGCAGGCAGAGTTGGGCATCGCCTACCTGTTCATCACGCACAACTTCGGCGTGGTCGAATATCTGGCGGACCGCATCGCCGTCATGGACGGCGGGCGCATCATCGAATTGGGACAGGCCGATGCGGTTCTGCACGAACCGCGCCAGGACATGACGCGCAGGTTGCTGGCCGCGGTGCCGCGCCTGCACTTCGGGCCGCGCGAAGCGGCCTGATCGGGCGTTCGAAGCAGCGGGGGCGGAGGCCCCCGCCGTCTTGCTACCCGGCCTGATGCGCGCTGCCTGTCTCCAGCCAGGCCAGGGTGTCGCGCTTCAGGCTGCGGCCGCAACGCGTCAGGAACGCATGCACTGCCTCCAGTTCCGCGGTGTCATACCCGCGCGCCGTCGTGGCGATGGCCTCGGCGATCCACTGCCGTTCCTGCGCCAGCGCCTGGCACGATTCCTCGACCGGCCGGATCACGATCATCCGGCGGTCCAGCGGGTGGCGGCCGCGCTGGACATAACCGGCCGCCTCCAGCCGGTTGATCAAGGCGGTCGCGCCGCCGGAGCTGATGCCCATCAACTGGGCCAGATGGCCGGTTGGAAGGGCATCGAACTCCATGACCAGCTCCAGCGCCTTCAGATCCGCCAGGGGAATGCCCAGCTTCTCCGCCAGGGCCGACTGGCATGCCGCGTTGTAGGCGGCGAACTGCCGGCCCAGCAGCAGGACGATTTCGTCCAGCATGCCGGACCGCCGGTTGCTTACTGCTGATTCAGCCATGCCGGTCACATGCTCGTGGTGAAAGTAGGTCTGTTGTTGCAGCATGATGTGGGTTCCTGGCGGTTGCGATGGATTACTTCTTGCCGGCCAGGCCGCCGAGCAGTCCGCCCAGCAGGCCGCCGTTGGCGGTCCCGCCGGAAGACCCGCCCGCCGCCGTGCCGCCCGTCAGGCTGCCCGTCACCCCGCCCAGCAAACCACCGAGCAGTCCGCCGTTGGCCGCGCCGCCGCTCGTGCCGCCCGATCCTCCCGTGGCGGGAGGCGCGCCGGCGGAGGCGCCCGCGCCCGCACCGGCGCCCGCGCCAGCCGCCACGTTCACGCCGCCCACCAATC